>JBGMOD010000265.1:26751-180554 GCA_041424235.1 Hyphomicrobiales bacterium | reverse complement strand
AGCGCCATCGTCTCCGGCCCGAGCGGCGTCGGCATCACGACGCTGGCGCTGGCGCTGCAGGCGCGCAAGGCCGATCCCGATGCCCCCTTCGACATCGTTAACAAGCGGCTGTTCTGGCTGGATACCGACGGCCTGTTCGGCCTCGGCGACAACGACGCCATCGTCAAGCAGTTCAAGAGCATCTTCGCGATCCTGAACCGTACCCCCGACAGCGTCCTCATCGTAGAGGACACGCTCGACCTGATCGATGCGCTGCGCAACAGCGGACTGATGCACATCGTCAACGCCCTGACCGCGATGGTGAAGGCGAAGAAGACGCAGGTGTTCCTGGAGGTGCGCGAAGCCGACCTGACCCAGGTGCTCAAGTGCCATTCCGACTTTCGCGACCACTTCACGCTGATGGACCTGACCGAGCCGGTCGGCGCCGAACTCGAGGAGATCGCGTTGCACGGCGCCAAGGATCTCGAAGAAAACTACGGCGTGCGGATCGATCCGAAGGCGGTCAAGGCCGCCATCGACATGACCAGCAAATACCGCTCGCTCGACACCGGCCTCTCCGCGGCGCAGCCGGCACGGACCCGCACCCTGCTCGACCGAGGCATGGCGCGCTACCTGCTGCGGGCCCATGCGACGCCGCCAATGCTCGCCGAACTGGAAGCGGAGCTGGCACGCCTCATCGCCGAGGGCACGTCCGGCGCAAACGAAGGCAAGATCGCGACCGTGCGCGCCGCCATCACCCGCCACAAGGCCGAGTTCGCCGACTACCAGGTCAAGATCAAGAGTTACTACGCGGCGCAGCGCGAGGGCGAGAAATCGATCGCGCATATGGAGGTCCAGCTGCGCGAGCTCGAAGAGGAGGAGAAAAAACGCCACCTCGACAATCCCTCCGGCAAGCCCTCCCACGATGACGCCGACTTCGACCTGATCGCTCGCGCCTCCGGCTACGCAACGCCGGAGATCCTCAAGCTGCGCAACGATATCGCGCTGACCCAGGCGGCGGTCGACGACAACCGGGTGAAATACAAAGCTGTCACCCAGGAAATCAACGCCCGGCTGCTGTTCACCGCCGACATGGTGATCGACGAGTTCTCGGTGATCTCGGGCATCGATGCCTCCAAGCTCAAGCAGAACGACGCGGTCAAGCTGCTCAACCTTCATGGCTCGCTGACGCGGCGCGTGTTCGGCCAGGACGATGCGCTCGAGCACGTCGATCGCGCGGTCAAGGTCTGGCGCCGCGGCCGGCGCACCGACAAGCCGCTGCCGTTCCTGTTCTGCGGCGCCAGCGGCGTCGGCAAGACCGAGGTCGCGAAAGGTTTGGCCGAGGCCCTGTTCGACACAGACAAAGCGCTGAACCGCTACGACATGGGCGAGTTCATGGAGAAGAACGACCTCACCAAGCTGATCGGCGCCCCGCCCGGCTACGACGGTTTCGCCGCGGGCGGCGAGATGACCAACTCGGTGCGGGCCAATCCCTACCAGGTCATGCTGTGGGACGAGATCGAGAAGGCGCATCCCGACATCTTCAACATCTGCCTCAATATCCTCGACGACGGGCGCTGCCGCGACAATCTCGGCCGCAAGGTCGAGTTCGGCGACGTGGTGATGCCGATGACCACCAATATCGGCGCCGACCATGCGCTGCGGGTGGGCACCGAGCCCGGCGACCTGACCGAGGACGAGGCCTACGAGCTCACCATCCGCGACCTGAAGAAGGCGTTCCGGACGGAATTCCTCAACCGTTTCGAGGGGCGCGAGAACATCATCCTGTTCCGCAAGCTCAACATGGATACGATCGAGAAGATCGTGTTCCGCGAGATCTCGCGCATCAACGCCTTCTACGCGCCGCAGTCGATCGCGGTGCGTTTCCCCGAGGCGCAGCTGCGGGAGTTCTGCAACAAGACCTACTCGCCCGAGATCGGCGCCCGCGGCCTGCCCGGCCGCATCAAACGGATCGAAGCCATGATCGTCGAGAAAACGATGGTGGACGCGGCCTTCGGCGGCACCCTCGACATCGGCTTCGATGCCACGGGCCGCAATTTCACGTCGAACTGGATCCCCCATGACAGAAAAGCCGCGTGACGACGCCAATGCGTTGCTGGACGGCATCGACAAGACGCTGTCCGACTTCAAGACCAGGACCTACGAGGCGAAGAAGGCCTACGACCAGTCCGATCTCGGGCGCACCCAGCGCGAACTGACCGCGCTCGGCCGGTTCTGGGCGCAGTTCGTCAGTTCCTGCGGCTGGATCTACATGCGCCTGATCGCGCCTGTGACCTGGCGAATCTACCGCGCCGGACGATGGCTGTTCGGCCGCTACCGCGCGCTCTGGGCGCGCTGCGTCTATCGCAAGGATGCCTATGGCGATCCCGAATTCAGCAAGGCGCGCGGCGGCGTCATGATCCTCGCCACTCTCGTCGCCTGCTACATCATCTACGGCGTCGCCGCCGTGGCCGCGACGCTGCCCTGGTACCTTGCGACGGTGCGGCGCGACGAACAGCTGTATCTCTCCAATTCACAAAACATCTCCGGATCCCAGACCGACGGCCATGAGATCCACGAGGTTTATGGCTGCGAGACGCTACCCTGCACGGAGCAGAACACGGTGACCTTCCGAGTGCGCGCGACCTGGTTCAACGAGGTCTGGAGCATCCTCCATCACGGCTCGCTGTTCTATCCCGGTTATGTCGCCGCGGCCGTGAGCCCGGTGCTGAACCGCTGCGTCATCACCTCCTACGGCGTCCGCAAGAAGTTCCTGGTGCGATCCTGGGAGCTCTATCCCGACCTCGTCCAGGTCGAGTGCACGCCGACCGACGCCGGCGAAGGCAAGGGCGGCAAGGTGATCGACAACAAGGATTATCGCTAGCTTGCGATGACTGTCCGCTGAATCAACTCCACTCCCGAAGCATCCTCACGGCCAGATCGTGTTGAGGATCTCGGCCAGCCTTGCGCCGCCCTTGGCCAGTTGCGCGCGCTTGATCGCATCCTGGCGCTGAAGATAGGCCGCACGGTCGTCGAAGGCGACGGTCCAGCCCCTGTCCGTCTTGCTGAAATTGAGGCCGGCGAACGCATCGTGCGACACCACGATGGTGTCGGACGCCCAGGCCGCCGGCCAATCGGCGATTTGACCCGCGCTCGGCGGCACCGACCGTGCCGCCGCCAAAAGTTCGATTGTCGCGGCCTCGCCGATGTCGGTCGGGATATCGTCCCACTCGTGATGCAGGCTGAGGTTCTGATCCTGGATGAAGTTGCCGCCTGCGGTCTCGGTGGCCGGATCGACCTTGTGCGCGGCATCCGGATCGACGCGCGCACCGTTGGCATCGAGATAGACCACGCCGACATGCAGCGGCTGGTGCAGGTCACCGACGAAGTGGGCGAGCATGAACAGGGCTTCCTTCTTGTCCCTGATCGAGAACGGCGACGCCGGCGGCTTGTCGGTGAGAACGGCGATCGCCGCACCGATCACCGCCACGAGATCATGTTCGTTCTGGCCCACCAATGTGCGGTCGAAACCTGTGCGCTGGGTGGCGATATCCTCGAAATGATAGGTTTCGTGGCAGCCGTGCTGATGGACCCCATCCGGCGTGTTGTTGCAGGTTAACCAGTTGCGTTTGACATAGTCGACGAGCCGCGCCCGCTCGCTGCGCGAGTCGAATGGCGTGCAGGGAACTTCGTACTCCAGATGATCGGGATCGACTTCATATTTGTAGGTATCGTCCGCATGCCGGGCCACACTGCGCGCGCAATCCGCCCAAGGGGCAGCGGTGCGCAAATCGAATCCTAGGATCCTCGCCACCTGCTGCTTCGCGTTCGTGGTCAACAAATGATCCGCGATCGATCCGACCACCCTGTGGCCTTGGTAGCCCCAGGCCAGCGATGCAGTGGGAGACAAACACCACAGCAGGCAACTGGAGGCGAAAATCGCCCTCAACAAGACCATTCTCAACATGAATCGGTCCGTTCGCTGATGCATAAACTATCGCATCAGGGTGCTCGCAGGACCAACATTTGTCAACGCGTGCAGGTCGACCGGCGTTTCATGCATCGCATTGCAGGATCATGAAGCGCTTATGACGGCAATGCTCAGTCATCATCGCTGCGCACCTCGCAGCCGCCGGCGCGCGCGGCGGCAACGGCAGCCGTGTAGGCCTTGCGATAGTCGGGAGAATCCGGCGCAAAGCCACGCTTATCGCCGGCCTCGGCCACGTCGCGACGCAACTGCGCGCAGCGCAGGCCGTGAGCCCATGGGCTGTCGTCATCAGCGACAATGATGAAATCCTTCGGCCAGGTCTGCACATAACGCACGCTGAACTCATCACCCTGCCCCGGGTACGTCACGCGGTTGTGCGGCGGATAGATGTTGAAATCGTCGTCCTCGAAACTCGTCTCCACCACCTGCCCGTCGGCGGTGCGGATCAGCACATTGTGGCCGCGCACATTGTGGTTGTTGTACTGCGTGCTGGTGGCATAGGAGCCGGTGATGGTCGCACGCCCGGCGGCGCCGAACCGGTAAATCAGCAGCGAATTCAGTTCCGTCCCGAACAGCAGATTGGCAACTCCGAGCAGGATGAAGAGCGGGATGGGCCAGACGAAACGAAACAGGCCGAGGCCCCGCAACAGAAGCGGCAGAACGATTGCGACCGGCAGCGCCAGGAAACGCCATCGCGCCAACCACGTGCTGGCATGCAGAAGCGGATCGATCAACGCATTGCCGGCCGGAGCGCCGCGCATCAGGGGTTGCCAGACCACGGGCGGCGGCGGCGGGATCGGGCCGGCGACCACCGGATCGGGCGGCAGGTCGGCGCGCGCGACAATGGTTGCGCCCGCGGCTTCCAATGCCGTGCGCTGCACGCGATAGGTCCAGCTCGGATGGGCCTGTGCCTCCGGCGTGACGCCGGTGAGATGGAGCGTGATCAGGAACGGTCCGTGAACCGCTTCGACCTCCTCCGGATGCTCCGGATTGGCCACCACGCGATCGGTGGCATCCGCCGTCGGCACAAGGTTGCTCGGCGGAAAGAACGGCCAGTCCCGATGCTGGCGCGCGAGAGCCTCAGCGTTGGTCCCCAAATCCTCCCGCGTGAAACTCGCGTCGCCGTGATTGTTCACCCAGCCGGCGATCTTGCTGGACGCGTCCTTGACCGAGAAACTGCAGCGCTTGCCGTCATCATAACCGCCTCCCATCGGCTTGAGCGCGGAGCGTGTCAGGGTCAGCAGCGGCAACACCCGCTCCGGCGCGATGAGATCGCAGACCGCCGCCACCGCACGATCACTGGCCGGTCCCTGCGCCTGCGCGCCGACCGCTTGCAAGGCCAGCACCTCGAGGCGATAGATCCAGCCGGCGTGTTGCCGGGCAAAGTCACGCGCTTCGCTTGCGTCAACCACCGCGATCGCCGCACCATGGCGTGCGATCACGCCGTCCGGATTGGGCCGGACGATCTGATCATCGGCGTCCGGCGTGCGCACCAGGCTCGGCGGCTGCACCACGCCACCGGCGAGCCGGTGCATCTGCGCTTTGGCCTTGTCGGCGTTTGCGAAGACGTAGAGGGCGAGCGAGACGCTGCCGATCGGCGGCGCGTCCGCGGTCAGCCCCGCCTGGTGAGCGGACCAGACGCAGGTGGTCTCTCCGGGTGCGGGATGGCCAGGCGTGCTGCGGATCTCCGCCGTCTCCGACGTGATCAGGTGCAAGGCATCATCGGCGGAGATGATGGCGCAGACGTCCCGGTTGCTGTCGCTGGTCGCCGCTGTGGCCGGCGACGTGGTGAGGATGCCGATGACCAGGGCAAGCATGACGCCCCAGCCAGCACTGCCGGCCCGTCGCGGTCGGGGGATCGATACAGAGGCTCGCATGCGGGATCCTGCAGCAGGATGGAACCGGTTTTCGTTGGCTGACGCTGCAGATATCGTGAAATCGCAGGCGCGGGAACGGTAGGGATCAGGTGACAACCATGCAGAAACTCATCGCAGTCACCAAGCTGATGGAGTCTTTGCTGAATATGTCCGGGCCGTGATCAGAGCAGAAAGCCCAGCGCTGTTTCACAGGCCTCTTCCACCTTCAGGGCCAGCATATCGTCGGCCCGGGTTCGGCCGAGATTGACCGCCGCGATCGGCAGTCCGGCGCGGACCGCCATCTGCACGAACCGAAAGCCCGAATAGACCATCAGCGACGACCCTACGATCAGCATGCCGTCGGCCTGTTGCAGATGCCCTGTTGCGGCCTCGACAAAGCTGCGGGGAACATTCTCGCCGAAAAAGACCACGTCGGGTTTGAGGATGCCGCCGCAATCCCGGCAGGCCGGCACGACGAAGGTGGAAAAGTCGTTGATGTCGAGATCGGCGTCCCCGTCGGGGGCATCGGTCGCCTCGAGGTTGAGCCAGTCGGCGTTCAAGCGGCTGAGTTCATCCTGAAATTCGTCGCGCGCCGTCTTGTGTCCGCAGCCCATGCAACGGACGAGATCGAGCCGGCCATGCAGGTCGATCACCCGTTCGTTGCCGGCGGCCTGATGCAGCCGATCGACGTTTTGTGTGAGGACGAGCTCGGATCGCCCCATGGCTTCGAGCCGGGCCAGCGCCCGATGCGCCGCGTTGGGCCGGGCCCGGCCGAACCGCCGCCAGCCGATCAGGCTGCGCGCCCAATAGCGCCGGCGCGTCGCCTCCTCGCCCATGAACGCCTGATAGCTCACCGGCGGCTGGCGCTTCCAGTTGCCGTTCGAATCCCGATAATCGGGAATGCCGGAATTCGTGCTGCACCCCGCCCCGGTCAGGACGAAAAGACGCCGGTGCCGATCGACGAAATCTTGAAGCGAGCTGAAGTCAGTCATGGGCGACTGATATGGTTCCCGGGCGGGGCATCGGCAAGAGGGCCGTCGCCCAGGACTTCCCCCGGTTACGGCATCTGCCTGCGCCGCTCCGCGATCACCTGCTTCGCCTGTTCGACCGTCATCTCGCCGGCGCCCAGCACCTGATAAGCGCTGTCCTGAGACTGGCTGCGCTGGTCGGTGCCGCCGCGCCGGCCGTCGTCGTTCGGATCGGATTGTCGCGATCCATCCCCGCCGCCGTAACCGAGCACCTCGACAATGATTACCGACGCCGCCCCGCCCTTGTTCGCCTGTGGGGGCGTTGCGACCTGCGTGGCTGCGGTGGCGTTTGAGGCCGCCGTGAGGGTTGCCGTTGGCGGCGCCTGCACAGTGGGAACGCCGGTGACCGTGCCCTGGGCCTGGATGTTGGCGGCATTGACGATCTGCAACGCGGCAAGGTTGAGATTGCCGGACACCCGGATTCCCGCCTCGCCCACATCGATGGTGCCGAGCGGCGCGATCAGATCGATATCGCCGGGTGGAACTTCGGGGATTGGATTGAGCGACGCAATGCCGGCGCCCGACACCGGCGCCTGCGGCGACAATTTCACCCGCCCGTAATTGTCGTACTCACGCTTCGGCGGCGTATAGATTTGCGTGGTCTTCGAACCACGGCCCGCGTTGATGTCGCCCTCAGCCGACCAGGCGACAATGTTGCCGCCGAAGGTCGTCATGATGCGCGACAGGCCGAGCAGCACGCTGCCCTTGGCATAGAGCTGGATGTCGCCATCGCCCTGTGTGACCAGACCTGAAGACGCCGGCGGCACCTGCCCTTCCACACCGATGATCAGCTTGCCGCCGGGCGCGAACATCTGGATGTCACCACCCGCAATGGTCCGGACGCCGGACGCATCGAACATCGTGATGTCGCCCTGGCGCACGATCGGTTTGCCATCCGCATCCGTGTCCGGGAACAGTGCCGCGATGGCATTGCGGCCGCGCAGATAAGAGCCATGACGCGAACTGTCCGGATCATTGTATTCGCGGCCGCCGGCCGTCAGTTCGGCGAAATAAATGGTGCGCAGGAACGCGTGCTGCACATCCGGCGTGAGCGTATCGAAATGCGCCCGCACCTCCTCCGGCGTTCCCTCGAAACCATCAAGCGCCTTCAGCCAGGAGGCCAGTTCCTTCTCATAGGTCTTGGCGACCTTGCCGGAGCCGTCAAGCGGCGTACCCGCGGGCAACAGATTGGCCGGATCGAGATATCGCAGCAGCGCGGTATAGTTCGGGCCGGATGCCCCGACGCCCGCCTGCATCATGATGCTCGCGCCCGGACGATTGTCGCCGATGGCGATCGGACCGATGCTTGTGATCGCCCCCTTGTCGGCCTGATAGAGATTGCGCCCGGCAGAAACTTCGAGCGTGCCGGGCCCCGCGATATCGAAATTGGCATAGATGATGTCGCGGCCAGCGGAGACGATCGAGACGTCGTCGGGATTGCTGTGCACGATCAGGTTACCCCGCGACCTCGCCGCCAGCTGAGAATTTGACGTTGTGACACCAGGTGCAAGGCCGGCGCCGACGATGTCGCGACCTGCACGCACCATCAGGGGTGCCGCCGCGCTGTACCATGTCGTCAGACCATTGGACGATGTGAGCGTCTCACCGGTGCGCAGCCCGACAACGTCGCCGTCGCGCGCATAGAAGCGGACGGGATCGGCATCTGGTGCGCGATCGAGACCGAGCGTGGCGGTGTTCGGGCCGAAGGCAAACAGCGACAACGCCACCGTAGAGAATGCCGTGTTGGTCACTCTAAGGATTGGAATCTGGAGGCTTCCTATGACGTCCGGATCGCTTCCCACGAAGGCTGGATTGAACGGGGTCGGCAACGGCACGTCAGAACCGGACATGCTGAACGCGTATTGCCCGCCATAGATCGAATCCCGGGCCAGCATCTCCAGCGAACCATGAGAGGACGGCGCAAGGGTGACGAAGGGGGGTACGTCATCGGGATAGCTGCGCATGTAGGACAATGCGCTGACGCCATAATACATGCTGCCGCCCAACGCCGCCGCGCGCAGGATCGATGGATAGAGGAACGACCCGTCCGCCATGTTCTGGTCGCTGTTCCGTTTGGGGTTCTCCGACGACGACGTGGTGGGCGTGAGATTGCCACCGGCGGACATCAGGTTGATCGCGGTGTGATCGGTCCAGAGCGTGAACCAGCTCTCTCCGGCACCGGGAGCTCCGCCAATGGAGATGGCGGAGCGGTTTGGCGACTGGGAACGGCCGGGATCGCCGGCGCCGCCGAGCACGAGATCGCCCCGCGTCTCCAGGTAGACCGCCGAATCGCCGGGCACCAGGGTGATGCCGGACCGCGCGTCCGACGACATCGCCGTAAATGGATCGATGCCGCGTGGATCGAAGGCGTCGTTCAGTCCGCCCCCCACTCGATAAATGAGCTTGATGCCGCCGATCGATTCGGCCGCCACATGCAAGGCGCCACGGAGGTTGATCAAGGCCCCGGGAAGCGCGTGGATTTCGGTGCCGCTGGTGAGCTCCAGGTTCGGGTTGAGCGCACCGGCGATCCGCATGTCGATGTCGCCACCGCCCGTCAGCGCAAGCGATCCGTCGGCACCGACACGGCCGGTACTGCCGACCGCAACGACCAGTCCCTGGCTCCTGCGTTGCCCCGTTGATGTCTGATCTCCGCGAAGCGCGATCGCGCCGGCCTCGCCGTCAACGCGGATCGCGACGTTACCGCCGCCTAGTGCACCGATGCCGGTGAAGCCGACCAGATTGGGAGCAAGCGCGTTGGTGAGCGATGTATTGGCCGCATAGGTGCCGAAATTAATCCACCAGGCGGTCGGAATCGCCGCATCGACCGCCGCGGTACCTGAGCCCTGCCGCCACAACCAGTTGCCGGTGATGACACTCGCCGGGCCCCGCAGCTGGACCTGGCCGGTGACATCACCGACCAGATCGCCGCCCGCCGCGATCAACACATTGCCGCCGTGGTCCGGATACCAGGCTCGATAGGATGCGAGTGCCGTACTATAGTCGAGCTCCGGCGGCAGCGCCCCGATCAGCGTGCCGTCGGCCAGTGGCGCGCGCGCACCATTATAAGCTGGATCGACCGATGACGCCGTGCCGGCGGTATAGACGCCATAGAGCGAATTCATTCGAATGTCGCCGGCTGCGACGAGATCGAGATCGCCGATACCTGTGCGGATCACACTGAAGGCAGGTGCCGCGATCTGGCTGTCGACGACCGTGGCCGGACCGCCGGAGGTCACGATACACCAACTGGGATCTATCCCACACAAGCCTTCGTCGGGAGGGACGGTCGGATCACCATAGAAGGGGCTCTCGGGGGTCCATGTGTAAATGTCCCCGCTCTTGATGACAAAGCCCATCACGTAGTGTGTGTCGGCGAGCCTGATCGCACCCTTCGAGGCGGGATTGACCGCGCGCCGATCCGCCGATCCGAGGTCGGCGCCCGCCACCATCTGCAGTCCCCATGACGTCGCACCTGCACCCAGCATCGGTGCCACCGCCCAGTTGCGGCCCTGACGGCCCGCCACCATGGGCCGCAGATTGACTGGATGGCCACCCAGGAGCCTGACATCGGTCATGGATGGAATCAGCGATCCGGCCGCGAGTGTCAGTGGTCCGGTGGACGTCATGTCCGACGGCAACGGGATGCCCTTCGGCCAGATCAGCGCCGCAATATTGGCGGCGCTGCGCAGCACCGTCCCGGCGCCGAGTTGCATGCCCGCGGTGAGTGTCACTGCACTGGGCAGAACTGCGCCGGCGGCATATGCCACGCTGCCGTCGGCGTTATAGATGGCCGCGCCAACCACTGTGCCAGCAGACAGAGTGAGAGGGCCAGCCAATGTCGCCCGCACCGGCAGAACGGTGCCAGCGGGCGGATTAAACGTCGCTGGCAGATCGTAATTCAGCGTCACACCTTTCCTGAACAGGGTCCCGCCGTCGAGCGTGATCGCAGTGGGCAGCACGAGATCGCCACCGAACGGCACCACGCCATTGTTGAGCAGCCAGCTGTTGTCGTCGGGCGTGACCGCGGGCGGCGCGAAGCCGTCGTTGATCGAGCCGCGGATATTGAGATCGCCAGCAGCGCGGATCGCCAGCGTGCCCGGCTCGCCAAAACCGTACAGCGCCGGATCGTTGCGGTTCGAACCGGGGCCATAACGATAACGGGACAGATCGATATCGCCGGCGACGGTGAGGTCGCCGTTCGGATTGTCCGCGCTGACCTTGCTGACGATCTCGACTCCGGGCCGCAGGTGATAGTTACCGAGTCCGGCCAGCTTGTTGCTCAAGGATCTGTTCGCGAGCGCCGCGTCGATGAAGGCGGTATTGTGAGGATCGACACCGCCGATCATCGGACCATCTTGTCTCACGATCCCATCAAGATAATCCTGCGTGATCTCCTGTGGCCTGTGACCCGTCACATCAGGCGCGTCGGCGAGCGGGGCGTCATCATAGATGCGGAAGGCATTGACCGTGATGATCTTGGCCCCACGGATTTGCGGCGTTCCGATCACATTGACCGCGACATCGTTGGCGCCGTTGCCGGCGCTGTCGACACCGCCCTGCCCGCCGCTACCGCCAAGACGCGGCGCATTGAGGTTGAGCGAGCCGCGCGAAACACCGTCGTTCTGGCCGGGGCCGCTGCCGTATGCGACCTCGGTGCCGGCGCGCAGGTCGATTGCGGCGTTGCCTGTCAGCGTCACCATGCCTTTGCGCGTGGTGAGATCGACGATGGCCCGGTTCGGAGCATCGATGATCTTGCCATAGCTGTCGAAGCGCAGTCCGGTGCCGTGCGCATCGAGTTTGCCGTTCACCGTCAGGTCGCCCATGGCGGCGAGCCGGATCGCGCCGACCTGGAAACCGCTGGCGTCGATCGTGCCGTTGACGGTCAGGTTGCCGCCGTCCAGCGTGACCTCGACATTGCGAGCCTTGACTTCGTCGCCGATCACCAGATCGCCCTGCTTGATCTGGAATCTGCGTGCGCCGAACACGCTGCCCGTGTTGAGCCGTTGGTTGAGCCCGGCAAAATCGGAGAGTATCTGCGCGCGCACGGTGAGTTCAGCCGCATCGAAAGGCACCAGCGTGCCGCCGGCGTCGTATTGCCCGGTTGCGCCGCCACGGATCGTGCCAGCGAGATCGACATGACCCGCGCCAGCGTCGAGCGCCGTCACGACCATCGTACCGCCGCGGTTCTGCTGCGCCGACAGGTCGATGATCGCCCCCGACGACTGGCGAACATTCCCCGCAGTGCTGGTCAGTACCAGGTCGCCGCCCCAGCTGTATTTGGTGACGTCGAACATCTGCACCGCGCGGCCCGACAGGTCGAGGCGTGAATCATCGCCGAGCGCGATTTCGCCCGTTGCCGTCAACACCAGCCGGCCGGATGGCAGGACGACACTTGTATCGACCCTGATACTGAAGCCCGTCAAATCGATCTGAGCACCGAGGGCATCGACCTTCGGCAACGCCACCCGGCCCGCCCCCATGACGCTGATATCGCCGCCCGCGGTGATGCGGTTGACCGAGCCGGACTCTCCGGTGAGCAGCGGTGCCGTGATCGTGAGGTCGCCGCCCGTGTATTGATAACCGGCACCGGGGGTGTAAACGCCTTGCGTTTGATAGACGCTGAGCGTTCCCTTGCCGTTCGACGTGACGAGTTCGCTCGCGGCAATGCTGACGTTCGCAAAGCCAAGCGCGAGACGGTTGTCGACGGCGGTGCTGCTCGGCCGGGAATTCGGAGCATAGCCGAATACAACGCGCTTCGCCGCAATGTCGAGCGTGCCGCCGCCGAGTATATCGGCCATCGCCGCCCCCGGCGCCGCGGCCGAACCGGTCCAGATGAACTCACCCGCGCGGATGGTCGCGGTGTCGCCTTCCCGGCCATAGCCGTAGATCGCCGGCGTCCCCAGCACGAGCCGCCCCACCTTCGATGCATCGAGAGTCACAGCGCCAAAGATATTCACCGCGTCCCTTGCATTGAGCACGAGCGTCTCCAGCGCTGGAGCGCCCGTCGCGGTATTGCCTGCCAGCAACTGCGCCAACACGCCCTGATTGAGCCCAAGGCCGGTTGGCAAATGGCCCGATGCCGCGGCCGTGGCGAGAGCCGCGTTCTCGCCGAGATTGATCGTCGACAGGCCAAGCACCAGATTGCGTGTGCCGTAAGACACGTTGCTGGCGATGCTGAATGCGCCGGATGTTGCGACGGCAAGGGTTCCTTCGGAAACCAGTGTCGTGGTGCGATTGCAACTCACGGTGACGCAGCCGCCGACCGTGATGCTGGCGCCCGGCCCGGAGCCGATTGCTGACGTTTGCAACAAGTTGATCCAGCCATTGGACAGCGCAAGAACCCCGCCATCGACGCTGAAAACGAACCCGTCGCTTGAATCATAACTGGCCGGACCACGCCCCACCGTGCTGATCGATGCACCCTCTTCGATCGTGATGCCGCTTCCGGTCAGGATCACCTCCGCCGCCGCAATGCGGGCGCCGCTGCGCACAATGAGATTGCCGCTACCGCCGATGTTGGCAAAACGACCGGTCTGGCCGTAACCCACGGAAATGGTGCCGTTCAACACCAGGCGCGGCGCGTCGAGCTTGCTGAGTTCGTCGGCATAGACGGATGCGAATTGCAGGCCGGGATCGGCGCTCTGGCCTGCGGCGAGAATTTCGCCAAGGCCCCGGGCATTGACGGTGCCGCCGAAGCCGTCACTGCCGGCCGCAGGGCTCATGCGCAAGTCGCCGTCGAAACGCAGTTGCGAGCGGACGTCGGCCATCTCCGGCTTGGCCAGCAGAATGTCCAGTGCTTTCGCGTCGACCGTCAGCATCGCGCGCGGCACGCCGATGCGCGCCGCATCGGCCCGTGCAAATGCGTTGTAGCCCATCTCGTTGTGGGACGAATACTGACGGACAGCGTTTGCCGACGTAATGATGACCTGGTTCGGCAGCGACGAGCGGATCGATGTGTTGGCGATGCCGAGATAAGCGTTCGTAACATAGGAGCCGTTGCCTGCCGCAACAGCACCGCTCATCGCAGGGCTGACATTGCCGCCCAACTCCACCCGAAAGGCGCCCGGCAGCAGCGCATAGCTGGACGGCATCAGCGTGTAGGTGCCGGCCGGCAGACCCGGCACGCCGGCAGGAATCGTGATCCGTTGGCCCGTGAGCGGCGCGCCATAGCCCGCCTCCTGCACCACCGGTGCATACGCCCCCGCACTGCCCGGCACGATCGCATAGACCGCGTTGCCATTGCTGCTGAAAGTGTAGCCGGGATTGGAATTGACCAGCGGCGTGGTCAGGATATCCACCGAGCCGCCACGGCCCGACACAAAGCCCGCGCCGGTCAGTTCGCCGCCACCCGACAGGTCGAGGACCGCGCCAGCCTCCACGTTCAGATGGGTGGTCGAAAGCTGAATGCCGCGCTTCGGGCCGGTGTTGTACATGCCGCCGGCCCCATCGAGCACGATCGCGAGCCCGTCATAACGATAGACCAGCCCATCCAGGGTACCGCCATAGGGCATCACCAGCCCGGCGCCGCTCACCGATGTGATGCTGCCCGGCAGAAGGTTCACCGCATCGCCGTGGGGTCTGCCGTCGCCTCCTGTGATACCGAGCGTTATCATTCCAAGCGGTGCGCGCACGATGCCGCCCTGGTTGACGGTATCAGCGGCGAGACCTAGCGACCCGAAGGCGGAAAATGGCATGTCGGGGATGGTGTCGTCGTAACGACGGATCGTAAGCACGCTGCCCGGAAGGACTTTACGGACGGCTTTGGTGTAACCGGCGGTGATCGTCCCACCGGCGCCCGTCGCCGGATAGATTTGTGCGGCGGTCAGCATGATGTCGCCGGGCGTGGCGAATGCAGTGTTGTTGCCGATCACACGGATGTCGCCGCGACTCGTGAGATCGAGCAATGCGAAGCCGCGACGATCGACCGTGTAGAGCGACGTCCTGGTGCTGACGTCCTGACGCACGCCGAAAACAACGCTATCACGGAGATCGATCAGATCGGCAGTGACGGAGAAGACGGCGTCGCTGGCCTGTTGCGTTGGATCGCCGTAACCATCGCCCCATCTCACCGCGGAAAAGAGGCGATGGTCCCCACGGACGCGGGTAACACCTGCCAGCCGGACGTAGGGGGCCGACAGCGATACCTGCGTGTGAGGGCCCGCGCTCTCGCTGAGGGCAAACGCCCCGGCATAAAGCCGCAAGCTCTGATTCATCGCGAGCGTAACACTGCCATCGAACGCAAGTAGGCCGTCGACCAGCAGCGAAAGATTGTCAAAACCGCCTTTGTGAACGCGATCGACGCCGAGCCGTGCAGTGCCCGTGATAAGACCGGCCCTCGTCTCGGCTATCGAGGCCGCTCCAGCAAGGGCGCTATCGCCCTGAATGCTGGAGAGGACAAACTCGCGATGCCGCAACACGTCGCCGTAGGTCACGTCAGGATAATTGAGGGTCTCGAGCGCCAGCGCAAGCGTGCCACCGGCTGCGTTTGCGCCCCCCGCGGCCGCGCGCAACGTCCCGTCGAGATACAGCCCGTTGCTGGACTTCACGACAATCACACCGCCGTTGCTGGCGACCGCCAGCGGTATGCTGTTTGTCACGAGGCCTGACGCGGGACTACTCAGAATAGCGCTTGCGCCCGAAGCATCGAGCAGCGCGCCCGGCCGGATGACGACAAAGGCATTCGGAGCGGCGGATTGCCCCGTCTTCTCCCAGTCCATTGCGCCGCCAATCAGGATCGAGCCGCCATCGGTGACCACACCGTAGGTCTGGCCGCTCGCGCTGGTCGCGGTCGCAGCGCGCGCCGCGACATCGAGCACGGCGCGATCGCCGATCCAGATCAGGCCAGCAGGACCACTTCCGACGTCGGTTCTCCCGGGCTGAGTCAGGGCGATGGTGCCGCTCGGTGCAGTCAGCGTCCCATCGATCGTGAAGTCTGCTGCCTGCAGACCGATCGACCGGCCGGGATCGACCCCGATCATCGCGCCCGCGCGCACGTCAACCAGACCGCTCCCGAAGAGTCCGGCATCCACCCCCTGGGTGGAGCGCAACGTCAGGCTGGCACCGGCGCGCTGGATCAACCGGCTGTTGACCGCGTCCTCCTGATAGAGCGGCGGTGTCCACAATGCCAGGCTGGCGACTGGATCCGCCCCTGTCGCCACGCCGAACGATGCGTCCGTGAAGCGATAGACCGGCATGGTGACGTCGAGTTTGGTGCCGGCGGCCACAACCAGGCCGAGACCGCCATTGATGTCGTAGCTGGAGAAGCCCGATTGCATCAGCGATGGGTTGATTGTCGTGGTTGGCCCAACAGTGACAGCCGAATTGAAGTTCGTCCCGGCCGCAAGACGCGTTCCCCGCGCGACCGTAAAATCCACCGGCGACATGTTGCCCGCCGCTATCGTGACGGTCTTGTCCAGGATGGGAAGACCGTTCGGAAACACATTGCCCGGCACGACATAAGAGGACGGGAAGGCGCGATCCGGAATACCGGTGATGACGGTCCCGGCCGGGATGACCGGCAGTGAATTGCTCGGCCCAATGCCAAAAGTTCCGATATTGGTGCTGATAACGTACCCGATGCTTCCGGCCGCCGGGCGTGGCGGAACCCAGTCGGCAGCGAGCGTCACGTTGGTGATGGACGAATTGCTGGTGCCGATCGCCTCACCTGGCAGCGCAACCCTGGTCACATAACTGTAGTCGACCGGCAACACGCTGCCGGCCTTGACCTCATAATCCTGCAACAGCACCAGATCGGTCGGCGCTTTCTCGCCGGCGCCGAGCACGCCATCGGCAGCGAGTAGTTTTCCACCGATCCCGATGGCGGCGCCGCCGTTCACGGTCAGTGTGCCGCCACCATTGACACCATAACCGCGGATACCGCCGTCAAGCTTGAGGACGCTGGTCGTGTCCTCGGTGATCAGCGTGACGTTGCCGCCGCGGCCGCCCGCCGTCTTGCCGGTGCGGAGGACTGCTCCCCCCGAGGAGACGTCGATCAGGCTGCCGGCCGTCAATGTAACGTTATAAGTCGATTTCAGCTGCACCGACCCGCCGTTCAGGTAGGCGAGCTTGCCGGTGTCGAGCGGATTCAGGAGTGCGTTGACCCAGATCCCGCGAAGGTCAAGCGTCGCGCCGTCATGCAGGTTGATCGATGAGGACCCGTTCTTGAACAGAAACTGCGCGTTGCCGCGATCACTGCCACCTTTGAAGTAATTGTCCACGGTGAGCAAACCACTGCGCGCGGTCATGCCGGCCTTGAAGTCGACGACAGGAGCCATGAAACTGACCTGACCGCCATCGGCCAGCGTCAGCGTGCGCTGGACCGTGATGGTGTCGCCGGTGACGATGTCGAGCCCGCCGAGCTTTTGCGCGTTGAGAAGCGACGTGTCGAACCAGGCGGTGTTGGCGCGCGCCGACGGCAGCGCCGCATTGGCGGACAGGCCGGAGGTGATCGACGCCACATCCCCGAACCTGACGTCCGAATTGAAGAAGCCGTTTCCATTCACCACGCCATAGGCGCCAAGCCGCAGCTGGCCGTTGAGTGCGACGGTGTCCTGGGTCAGCTTGTAGCCGTCAGTGACACCGGCCGGCCTCGCCTTGAGCTGCCGTTCGCCAGTGACGACGTCGGCCAGGATGGTGCCCTCGAAGATCGGCGTCGGGGTGGAGAGGATCAGGCTGCCGGCGTCACGGCCCACCGTGTAGCCGTCCTCCCAGCGCACCGCCCCCTTGCCGAACGGACTGAGATAAACCTCGGTCAGCCGGCTATCGACCTTGCCGCCCTGCTTGTGCTGCACCACAAAGCCGTTGGCCACCGCGACGTAAGTGAGATTGGCCGGCGCATTGTTGATGTTGTAAGTGCGGCCATCGCTGCCGACCAGAAAGGTCTGCTGCATATAGCCGCTCTGATATTGCACAGAACCACCGGAGAGGTTGAAGGTGGAGCCCTGCTGGGCGATCACTTCCCGCGCCGACAGCGTGATGGTGCCGCCAACCGCGGTCCACTCCCCAATCCTGTGGCCGGTGTTGGCGAGATAACCGCCGACTTCAAGCAGGCCGCCCGCGGTGTAATAACGATCGGAGGCGTAACCGCCGGTGCCGGCCGGCACCAGGATCAGGCTGCGCGGATCGATCCAGACATTGGCGTTGAACAGCGTCCCGCTGTCGCGGTTCTGCGGACTGTCCCGCAGCTCGTTACCCTGGATGTTGACCTTGATGGCGTTGGCCGACATCGCCAGCACCGTGCCATTGGTGCCGGAGACATCGATGCTCGATCCGCGCTCGGTGAAGACCCGCTTGCCGGCGGAGACCGCTACCTGACCGCCCTGGGCCATGGTCAGCGAGCCGCTCTGGAAATCGACGACACCGCCGGTGACGATCTCGACGCGGGACCGGTCCTTGCGATCACTGAGCGTGCTGAGATTGTTGAACTGGCCGATCGCCAGAATATTCACGCCGGACGCTGCGACCAACGCATCACGCTGGGAGTTCAGCGCGGTGTCGGTGGATTCGAGTTCAGGCAAAATCAGCGCGATGCTGTTCTGTGTCAGCGTCACGCTACCGACCGCGTCGGTTGCCGAGTTCAGCAGATGGATGGTGCCGCGCTGGTTCACCGAGGTGGTGGACATCAGCAGGCCGTCCTGGACAAGGCTTCTGCCGGCCAGCGTGATGTCGCCCTGCTGCGCAAAGATCAGCCCGGAGTTGCTGACAGCGCCGCTCGTGCTGCCGGTGGCGAACAGCGACGCCACCTCGCTGCCACGCGTGGTCGACGCCTGATTGAAGGTGGTGCCGTAACCGGGACGCAGGACGAAGTCGTCGCCGGCCGCCAGCAGCGCCTGCCCCTTGGGCGTGATAATGGTGCCGGCATTGTCCACGCCGGTGCCCAGCAGCGCCACAAAACCGCCGCCAGAGGTCACCGACGCGGGCGCGCGGGTGGTGATCAGCGCACCATTCTCGACAACGATTTTTCCGCCGGCGCCGTTAAAGCTCGGCAGATAATTGCTGCCGCTTTGCGTACTGTAGATGCCCTTGGCGAGGAACTGGGCGTCGGTGATGCCAGCACTCGAAGCGATCAGCGAACCGACATTGACCTGGCTGGCACCGCCAAAAATGATGCCGTTCTGGTTGATCACCAGCACCTGGCCGTCGGCCTTGATGTTGCCGAGGATCTGGCTCGGGCCGAAATTGCCGGTGACGCGGTTGAGCGCGGTCCAGGAGGAATTGCCCTGCTGGTCGAAGGTCAACGTGGTGCGCGCACCAACGTTGAAGGTCTGCCAGTTGAGGATCGCCTGCGCCGACGTCTGCTTGATGTTGACATTGGCTTGCTCGCCATTGAGCGTCTGGGTCGGCGCATTGGCGCCCTTCCACAGATCGGAGCCCGGCACTGCACCGGGCGCCATCTGCAGCCCGCCCGGCGCCAGCCCGTTCGGCACCACCACCTGCGGCAATGCGATTGAGCGTTGTGATGCGGCAGCGGCGCTGCGCGCGGCGCTCTGTGCCGCCTGCAACGCCTGAATCGCTTGCGTCGCGCGCGCAAGCGCAGTCGCACTCTGCTTGGCCACGGCGGCGGCCTGCTGCGAGGCGGCCGATGCCGCGTCACCGGCGACGGCAGGCGCCGACGTCACCGCGGCGCTGCTGCCGAACGGCCGCGCCAATGCCCCACTCGCTCCTCCCAGCACCAGCAGCGCCAGTGCACTGGTGCCGACCAGCCATGAGCGGCGCGGCAACCCCTGCCCCCCTCGCGACCGGGCGCCGCCGGTGCAATCGGTCGTCATCGAGGCGGCGGCCCCGAAGCTGCGGGCGTGGCGGAAGCGCGAATGGCGGGACATGGGATTTCTTTCACGACACGGACAGGGAACCGACCGCGGGCTTCCTCAAAAGATCGCGGTCTCTCTCCAGAGTCGCCGCATCGCGCGCGACCGAAAAAATTGTTGTGCGCCCGTCGTCAGCCGAGCAGCACGATACCGCCCGGCAGCCTTGTCACCGAGGTGTCAAAAATGCGCTGGATCTGCTCCACCACGCCATCGATGTTGGCGATCCGGAACCGGGCATTGAACAGCCGCTGCCCCAGCGCCGCATTGGTGAGAATGATCCGGCCCGTCCGATAGCGGTTGATCTCGGCGACCGCGTCTGCAAGCGGCGTGGCATGAAACAGCAGCACGCCATCCCTCCATGCGGTCACCGCCGCCGCATCCACCGCGCTCGCCGCACCAATTCCGGTGTCGGAATAGCTCACCTGCTGCCCCACACCGAGCCGGACCGATTGTGCGCGATAGGCAACCTCGATCTCGCCGGCGACGCAGGTGGTTTGCACCAGCGGCCCGTCGCAGCGGATATTGAAGCTGGCATCCGCCGCGCTGACGCGGCCACCGATCGCGATCACCTCGACACGGCGCTGCGCGCCGCGCGCCGTGACCGCCGCCTCGCCGGCGATCAGTTCGATACTCTCGGTACCATCGGCCACCGGGCGCAACGCGATGCTGGTGCGGGTGTTGAGATCGATCGACGGCCCGCCGGCGAGCGCGATGACGCGCTGCTCGCCCACCGCCGTGCGATAGTCCGCGGCGAGTTCCACCACCGACGGCCACAATCCCAGCGGTGGCCGAATCGCAACATAGCCAACGGCAGCCGCCGACGCCGCCAGCGCGCCGCCGATGAATGCGCGCCGCGCCAGTTGCGGTCGCGGCGATGACCGCGAAACCGCCGGGACAGCCGCCACGAACGCTGCGCGCGTGTCGGCGTCCGCGAACATCTTGGCCGCCGGACCGACCGCCTCCCATAACCGGCAGGCACGGGCAAAAGCCTGCGCATGCGCGGGATCGCGTGCCGCCCATAAGCGGAACGTCGCCAGTTCCTCGGCCACGGCATCGCCGCCGGCAAAACGCGTCACCCAATGCTGCGCTTCGCGATCGATCGCGTCGAGCTGCATCACCGGATGATCAGCACCGCCGCTCATCGCTCCGCCTCCCCGCCATGGTCGGCCACATCTTCCTCGCGATGACCGGTCTCTCCCTGAGAGTGTTTGGCGGGCCTCGGACCGAATCTTTGGGTCACCTCGCGATTGAGCCGCAGCGCGCAATGGGCGAGTGCATGCTTCAACTCCAGTTCCACCAGCCGCTGCGAGACCCCAAGCCGCGACGCGATGTCGCGCAGCGCCACCCCATCGAGCCGGGATGCCAGCAGAATGTCGCGCCGGCGCGGCGTCAGTTCGGCGAGCGCCCGTGTCAGTGTCGCCACCTCGGACCGCGCCGCGGCCGCACGCTCCGGACCGGGCTCCTCGTCGGGAAGGTCGATCGCCGCCTTGGCATCGGACAGGGTGACGAACCGCTTGTCGCCGCGCCAGTGCGTCAGCGCCGCATGAAAAGCCATCTGCAGCAGATACTGCTTGGGACTGCGCACCTCGCCGACCGGGACTGCACGCTCGATCCGAAGCCAGGTGTCGTGCAGCACGTCGCTTGCGAGCTCCGCCGAACCCAGACGCCGGGTCAGCCGCGTCCGCAGCTCGTCATAGCCATGCACAAAGAAGCGTCGCAGCAAGTCGCGGTTAGAGGCTGACATGCTCAGCGCGCCTCGCAACCACTGCGCCCGCCCGTGCCGCGCGCCAGGATCGCGAGCGTCACCGGCTGCGGCATATCGGATGGCGGCGCGCCGAGCATCAGCCCCTGCAGCGCCGCAGCGTCGGTCACGGATGAGCTGTCGACGAGGTCGACGAGTTGCGCGCGTGTGACGGTCCCCGATGCCGTTATCCAGATGCGCAGCAACCGATCGGAGGCGCCTGGCCGGGTCTCGGCACGCTCGCACAGCACCGGTGCGAGGCGCTTCTGGACGACGGCAAAGTAGGATTGATCCGCCGTGCTCGGCCCGCGCGACGGCACGCTCTGCACCAGCGACAGGCTGGTGCGGCCGGTGACGCGGGCGACAAGACCGGTGCCTGCGAGCAGCGCCAACAGCGCCGCATCCGGTGTCAAACGGCCGATGACGGCCTGGGACGATCGGCCGGCCGCGAGCGCGCCGTCGTAGAACAGCTCAATCCCGGTGGCCAAACTATAAGCTTCGAGCGCGCTGGCGATCGGCTGTGCCGGGATATCGAAACTGATTTCGGCTGCCGGCGTTGGCTGTGCCCGCAGCGGGCTCGTCACCATGGCCGCAGCCACGCCGGCGCACAAAGCGACGCCCACTCCTGTGCACAGGGCATAGCCGGCCCGGCGTCTCGCGGCATGCGAAGGCGGCGGCACCCTTGGCATCGGCATAGGAATGATCAGGCTTTACAGAATTGTCACGCTGGCACCGACCCTAGGCAGGCTTTGTTACAATGACATGTCATCGCGACGGGTGAAGTCTTGCGTCACCTCGGCGCTCCCGGTTTTCGCCCGATATCGGCCATGGGCGCGACACTCCATCGCACCGCTTGGATTCTCTCAACAAAGAAGAATCAGCGATTCCGGACCCGGTACCTGAGCCACACCGCGCCGCCATCGAGCACCTGGCTGCTTTCCAGGGTCATCGCTTCGACAGGCGCCGACTTTGCCGGCTCGGTTGCGATGGAGTCGAAGATACTCGGTGCGCCCTTTGCACCATCCACGGCCGGGCACAGGATCAGGCTGATCTCGTCCACCAGACCCGCGCGCAGGAAGGCTCCGTTGGCCACACCACCGCCCTCCAGCAGCAGGCGCTTCACCCCCAGCTCGCGGTTCAGGATCTCCAGGGTCAGCCCCAGATCGAGGTCGGTCTTGCCGGCGAAGATGTAGGAGATCCCCTCGCTGCGCAGGCCCGCCAGGTGCGCATCGGACACCCGCTCCGACAGCACGACAACGATCGGATCGCCGCCGATATCAGAACGACCCCAGACGATCTTGCCATGGACATCGAGCACCACGCCGTAGGCTTTCGCATCACGCCGGGAAAACCACGCCTCCCGCGGAAATGTCTGGCCGCCGCCGGCGGGATAGACCGTTCCCTCTTTTGTCTTGGCGAACTCCTGCCCGGTCACCCGCCCGATCAGCTAGGCGTCACCGCCGAGTTCATCGTGCAGGCGCTCGAACAGGTCGCTCGCCAGTTTGCCGTTGGGACTCCAGCGGCTATGCAGCGTGCGCCCATCGACGCTGGCGGCCATGTGGCATGTGACGTGTGGCTTCATGGGGTCTCCAAATGTAATATCTGATTTATCTGGTCGGCGGCGGCGAGCCGGTATCCATTATGCGCCGCTCATGTCGAAACCGAGGTCACGTCCGCGGCCGGCCCCCATTACACGACATGCCCGCCATCCGCGTCGTCCTCGAAGCGCAGGTGCTTCACGCTCTGGCCGCGGCTGCGCACATGTTTCAGCGCCTCGATCCCGATCCGGATGTGCATCTCGACAAAATTCGCGGTCACCAGCCGGTCCGAGGCTTCGGTCTTCACCCCTTCGGGCACCATCGGCTGGTCGGACACCAGCAGCAGCGCGCCGGTCGGGATATGGTTGGCAAAACCGGCGGCGAAGATGGTCGCGGTCTCCATGTCGATGGCCATGCTGCGGGTGCCGCGCAGCCGCTCCTTGAAGGCCTCGTCGTGCTCCCAGACCCGGCGGTTGGTCGTATAGACCGTCCCGGTCCAGTAATCGCGCCCGGCATCACGGATCGACGACGACACCGCGCGCTGCAACTGAAAGGCCGGCAGCGCCGGAACCTCAGGCGGCAGGTATTCATTCGAGGTGCCCTCGCCGCGAATGGCGGCGATCGGCAGGATCAGGTCGCCGATATGGCTCTTGCGCTTCAGACCGCCGCACTTGCCAAGAAACAGCACGGCTTTTGGCGCAATCGCGCTGAGCAGGTCCATCACCGTCGCCGCATTGGGGCTGCCCATGCCGAAATTGATCAAGGTGATGCCGTCGGCGGTCACATTGGGCATCGGCCGGTCCTCGCCCTTGACGGGAACGGCATGCTGCGCCGCGAACCACGCGACGTAATTGTCGAAATTGGTCAGCAACACATAGTCGCCGAAGTCCTCGAGCGGCGTGCCGGTGTAACGCGGCAGCCAGTTTTCGACGATGTCTTGTTTCGATCGCATTCCCAACCCACTTCAAGCTGCCGGACCAACGGTCTGCCGGCCGAATCCATCCTATCAGATGGGCCCCGGCCTCGCCTCAATCAACGGCCCTGTTCACAACTCGACACGGCAAAACACCCCCGCCCGGGCCGGTCGAACCGGCCTTGCTTTTACCTGATATGGCACTAATATGTCAGATGAAGCGACGCACTCAGACCGTCCGCAAATCGCCCGGAGGCTTCCCATGGAACTCATCGCCACCCCGATGACGCAACGGCAACGCAACTACCGGGCGACGTATCGCCAGCGCGTGGCCGGCTGGTACAATGGCTGGCTCCATGTGGTGCTGATCTACACCATCGGCTTCACCGCGCTCTACGTCTACACGGCCAACATCCACGATGTCCGCTGGTGGGAATGGCTGACGGTGCCGGCGGTGTTCCTGATCGCCAATTTCTTCGAATGGGCGGTGCATCGTTATGTGATGCACCGGCCCTCCAACATCGCACTGCTGCGCGCCATCTACAGCCGCCACACCCTGATGCATCACCAGTTCTTCACCGAGCAGGAGATGCGGTTCGCCGATCACCATGACTGGCGCGTGACGTTCTTTCCGCCCTATGCGCTTGTGGTCTTCACCTTCATGTCGATCCCGGCCGCCATTGTCGCCGGGCTGGTGATTTCGCCCAATGTCGGCTGGTTGCTGATCTCGACCACCACATCGATGTACCTGATCTACGAGTTCATGCACTTCTGCTGCCATGTCGAGGAGAACTGGTTCGTCCGCACCATGCCGTTCGTCAACACCATCCGCCGGCATCACACCGCGCACCACAACCAGTCGATCATGATGGAGCGCAACATGAACCTCACATTTCCTGTGATGGACTATCTGTTTGGCACCTCCGACCTCGACCGCGGCCTGCTCGGCCATGTCTTCAATGGTTACAACACGCGTTATGTCAAAACCGACATGCGCCGGACGGCAAAAACACCACGCCTGTCGGCGACGTCGGTGCCGGCCGAATAAGCCGGCGCGACGCCCGCACGATGACCAGGAGAGCCTGATGAACCAGATCGAGCCGAACATACCAGCGCTGGCCTGTTTCATCGCGCTCTGGAGCATGTGCTGCGTCGGTTTCTTCCAGTTGGCCGGGATGTATCCGCTGCGCCGCCGTCCCGGACCGGCGCAGGCATCGACGATGCTGGTGCTGACCAGCACCGCGCTGTGGCTCATCCTCCTGACCGCGACGCTATGCTTTGCCGTCAGTGAATTGCGCTGGACCAGCATTGTGATCATGGCCGCCGTGCTGTTCCTGTTCGTGCCGGAAGCCGTCCAGGCGCTGCCACGCCGGCTGCGCGACGGACGGCAGGGACTGGCCCTCTCGACCTCCGCCTTTGCTTTTGCTTTGCTGCTGCTTGCGAACCATCTCGCCGGCTGACAAGGAGACCGTCATGCCCCCTCACATCAAAGCCCTGCTGTCGGTAGCCTGTCTCGCAACGGCGGCAGCCGGCTATGCCTTCATGGTCCATCTCGGCCAGTCGGGTCCGAGTTACGCCGTCGCCTTTCTCGGAGTGTTCGCCACCGCCGCGATGTGGGTGTTTCCGGAAGTGGTCAAGAAGGACATCAAGTCAGGCGCGCCGCAGAATTAGGCCGCCGCAACAGCACCGGAGAGAGACGCCATGAAACGTTATGCCGGTGACCGAACGATCGACGGCATCGTCGTGACCGTCGACGGGCAACGATTGTCCCCGTCCACCGATCAGTTGCGGCTGACGGACTATGGATTCGAGTGGAGTTACGAGGGGCCGGAGCCGGCGCAACTGGCGTTTGCCCTGCTGTATGACCATCTGGCCGACGCCACGGCGGCGAAAAGCCTGCACAAGGCGTTCATGGAACGCGTCGTCGCCAATTTCGACAATGAGTGGGAATTGACCTCGGCCGATCTCGACGACGCCGTCACTATACTGCGCGACAGCGCCGAGCCGGCCTGATCGTCACAGCGTCGAGCGCGCAAAACTCTCGATATAGTTCATCAGCGCATCGGACGCGGCCCCCGCCTGCTTGATATCCTGCGCGGCGACCGCCTCGGCCACTTCCGCATGCAGCCGTGCCGCCAGCGGAAGGTCGGCGGCCTCCTTGTAGTGCTGGTACCAGAAACGGCGCGACAGCCCGTGCATCACCCCCATCGCCCGCATCGCGAACTCGTTGCGCGAACTGGCTGCGATCAACATGTTGAACTGCTGATCGAGCCGCATGAACGCGAGGTCGTCCTCCTTGTCCGCCGCCACGCGCATGCCACGCCCGATATCGGCGAACTCCTTGCGTTCGTCCGCTGTGGCGCGCTTCGCCGCGCCGCGCGCCATCAGTCGCTCCAGCTCCCGGCGCACCTCGAGCAGCCGCAACTGCGCGCTCAGATCGATGTCGGAGACCAGCACGCCACGGCGCGGCAGGATATTCACCAGGCCGTCGCGCGACAGCCGCTGCAGAGCCTCCCGGATCGGGGTGCGCCCGGTCGCGAGCCGCTTGGCCAGCACGATCTCGGAGAGCACGGCGCCAGGCGGCAGTTGCAGGGTGACGATCAGTTCTTCCAGCAAGGCATAGGCCTTGTCTGTCATGGTCGCATCTCCCGGCAAGGCCTCCGGCCGGCCGGTTTTGCGGTTCTGTGCAATGGATCCCGCCGCGGCACGCGCACGCTTGGCTGGGGCGGCCTTGGGTGCCCGCGGCAGCGCCGCGCGCTTTGCTCTGTCACTCATGAACTTTCGACTCTCGATCGCAAATCAGTTGTCGGCAACAGATATCTCACATTCGACATGAGCAACAGCGATCGTCGCACGGGTTTTGTTACGCAAATGATAAGGGACGGCGTCAAGCCGTCCCCCTATTTCGTTCGAACTCCGAAGCTAGTGTCCCGAATCCGAAGTTCGCATCATTTAGCCGCCCCTCTGAGCGAACTTCGGATTCGATAAGGACACCAGCAAACATATGATTCTAGTGTGCTTTATGAATGCGAAGTTCGTGAAAGCGTCTGCCGCGAAATCGCACGAACTTCGCATTCAGCACACTAGTGCGAAATACTCTCCAGCGTCCGGCCGCGCGTCTCCTCGCCGAGGATCAGCACCGCGAGCGCCGCGATAACGAACGCACCGGCCCCCAACGCGAACACGCCGGCTTGCCCCGCCGTCGGCAGGATGATGCCGATGACATAGGGGCCGATCAGCGAGCCGACGCGACCGATCGCCGAGGCGAACCCGGTTCCGGTGGCGCGAATCCGCGTCGGATAAAGCTCCGGTGTGTAGGCGTAGAGCGCCGACCACATCCCGAACAGGAAGAACTGCATGCACAGGCCGGCCACGATCAATTGCGTCTGGTCGGCGGCCGAGCCGTAGACATAGCAGGCGGCGGCCCCCGCAAGCAGGTTGAGGATGAGCGTGGCCTTGCGTCCCCAAGCCTCCACCAGCCAGGCCGAGAACAGGAAACCGGGAATGCCCGCCAGCGAAATCAGGATGGTGTAGAACACCGACTTGGTGACCGGGAATCCCTTGGCCTGCAGCAATGCGCCGAGCCAGGTGGTCAGCCCGTAAAAGCCGAGCAGCGCGAAGAACCACAGCGCCCACAGCATGGTGGTGCGCCGGGCATAGATGCCCGTAAACAGCGATGCGATTCCGCCGCCGCCGTCGGATATCGCTGCGGCTTGCTGCGGTGGCACCGGCGGCAGCGCTTTGTCGTCGAGACGCTCCGAGACCTTGCGCTCGATCTCGCGGATGGTCGCGTCGGCGCGTTCAGAGAGCCCGTGGGAGGCCAGCCAGCGCGGCGACTCCGGCACGTAGCGCCGGATCACCAGGACGAACAGCGCCGGAATCGCCTGCAGGATGAACACCCAGTGCCAGTCGGCGACGGAGAGCACCCAATAGCTCAGCAGGCCCGAGACGATGAAGCCGATCGGCCAGAAGCCTTCCAGCAGGGCAATGTAGCGGCCGCGATTGGCCGCCGGCATAATCTCCGAGACCATCGATTGCGCGACCGGAAACTCCATGCCCATCCCGAACCCCAGCAGCAGCCGCGAGGCGCCGAACATGGTGACGGTCGACGACAAGCCGCAGAACAGGCTGCCCAGGCCCCAGAAGATCATACTGACCTGAAACACGCGGGCGCGGCCGAACCGGTCCGCCAGCAGGCCGGCCGATGCCGCACCGAGAAACATGCCGAGGAAGCTCATGCTCGACAGCAGCCCCGCCTCGGCCGTCGACAATTGAAAGGTTTGCCGGATCGAGCCCAGCACGAAGGTCAGTGCCGCCAGGTCCATGCTGTCAAAGAACCATGCCGTGGCGATGATGCCGAAAATCCCGCGCTGGTAGGACGTCAGCGGCAATCGCTCGAGCCGCGCGGCGATATCGGCAACCTGAATGGCCTGCGCGCGGCGCTCAGCGAACGACGTCTCGGCGGCCAGTCCGCGGGCCGCGTCAAGGCTGGTCATGTCGGAGTCCTCCCCTTGCAACGGGCGTCGGTTCGCGCCGGCGCTCCTGCTTGTGTCGTCGTGCATTTCAGGACTTTGAGTTCTGATACGTTAGTAATATGTCAGTTGTCTGTCAATCTGCCGGCCGCGACTTGCTCGCGAGACAAATGAAAAGGCCGCCCAAAACGGACGGCCCTTTCGCGCTGCAGCGATCCGGCGCTGCGACCGCGTCACCTGAAATTCAATCCCTGGATCACCCGGTCAACCTCACACCGGACAACGCCGGCGATCGTGTGAGATCGCCGGCGCTAGTCACGTCCGATCGGTCGCGCAGGTTCAGCCGCCGGTCTCCGCGCTGATCACGTCGCCGAACATTTCCCACTTGCCGCCCTTGAAGCGCATCATCTGCAACTGCTCGAGAGGCGCGAAGTCGGTGGCGCTGGTGTTGATCCGGATGCCGGGAATAAGCGTATCCGCCACGAAATCCTTCAGGCTGGCGGCCTGCTTCATCACGTTCTCGCGGGTCAGGTTGTCGCCGGATTGCTGCAGCACATGGGCCATGGTCTGCGCCGCGGCATATCCATAGGCGAGATTGAGGTCGGACCGGTTGGCGCCCGGCATGTACTTCTCAAGGAACGCATCGAACTTCTTCATGCCGGCGTCGTTCGCCCACTGCGAGTCCGAGGGATCCTTGAGATAGGTGGCAGACAGCACGCCCTCGGAATTCTCAAGGCCGGCGGGCTTCATCACCGCCCCGATCGATACGCTGACGTCGGTCAGCAGATGGATCGGCCGCCAGTCGAGCTCGGCGGCCTTCTTGATCGCCTGGGCCGCGAATTTCGGCGTGGCGATATCAAACAGGACATCGGCGCCGGTCGCCTTCAACTTGACGATGTGCGAGTCGATCGTCGGCTCGGAAATCTCGTAGCTTTCCTCGGCCACGACCATTTGCGCGTACTTGTCGCCGAAGATGTCCTTGAACCCGGCGAGGTAGTCCTTGCCGAAATCGTCATTCTGGTAGAACACCGCGATCTTGGCATCCGGCTTGGCCTTCAGGATGTATTTCGCGAAAATCCGCGCCTCCGAGCGATAACTCGGCTGGAATCCCATGGTCCAAGGAAACTGCTTGGCGTCGTCCCATTTGCTGGCGCCGGTGGCGACGAACAGCTGCGGCACCTTCTTGCTGTTGTGATATTTCTGGATCGCGTTGTTGGGTGGCGTTCCCAGCGCGTTGAAGATCAGCAGCACCTCGTCGCTCTCGATCAGCTTGCGCGCCTGCTCCACCGTCTTGGGCGGGCTGTAGGCGTCGTCATAGGAAATGAAGTTGATCTTGCGGCCGTTGATGCCGCCCTGGTCGTTGACCATCTTGAAGTAGGCGTCTTCGGTCTTGCCGATGATGCCGTAGGCCGATGCCGGGCCGCTGTAGGCTTCGATGTTGCCGATCTTGATCTCGGTGTCGGTCGCGCCGGGATCGTATCTCTTCTGCGCCAGCGCATCCTGTGCCGTGATCAGGCTTCCGAGCGCCATGATGGTGGTTGCCGCGATCAATCGCGCGGTCGGCGAAGGCAATCGTCCGGTTGTCATCAAAGTCCCCTCCTTGGGATCGTTCCCTGCTCATTCCTTGGGATCGTGAACCTGCAGATCTTCCTTGTGATCATCATCCCCGCAATCAGGATGCCACCTTGGCGAGATCGATGGCCGTCGGGGCGCCGAATTTTTCACGCAGCGTCGGCTTGTGCACCTTGCCGGTGGCATTGCGCGGCAACGCCTCGACAAAATGGATTGTCTGCGGGCATTTGAACCGCGCCAGGTTGGCGCGGCAATGCGCATGGATATCGCTCTCGCTGACGACCTGGCCGGACTTCACGGCCACGATCGCCACGCCAACCTCTCCCCACCGCTCGTCGGACACGCCGATCACCGCCGCCTCGGCGATACCAGGCAACTGGTACAGCACATTCTCGACCTCGGCCGGATAGACGTTCTCGCCACCGGAAATGTACATGTCCTTCCAGCGGTCAACGATGTAGTAGAAGCCTTCATCGTCGACGCGGGTGGCGTCGCCGGTGTGCAGCCAGCCGTCGGTGAACGAGGCGCGGTTCGCATCCGGCCTGTTCCAGTAACCGGGCGTGATGTTCGGCCCCTTGACCCAGAGTTCGCCGAGCTCGCCGACGTCGGCGTCGGTGCCGTCGGGCCGCACGATCCTGACTTCGGTGTGCAGCACCGGCTTGCCGGCGGAGCCGGCCTTGCGCGCCGCATCCTCGCGATCCAGCGCCAGCACCGCCGGGCTGGTCTCGGTCATGCCGTAGCCCTGCTGCAGCGCGACGCCACGCTCCTCCCAGATCTTCAGCAGCGGCACCGGCATCGCCGCGCCGCCGACGCCGCCGATGATCAGCCGGCTGAAATCAGCCTCCACGAAGGTCGGATGCTGCGCCATGAACTGGTAGATCGCCGGCACGCCGAAAAAGACATTGATGCCCCAGGCTGGATCGCTGATCAGCTTGAGCGCCAGCCCGGGCTCGAACGCGCGCATGATGATCGCTGTGCCTCCAGCGTGCAGCACCGGATTGGTGTAGCAATTGAGCCCGCCGGTGTGAAACAGCGGCAGCACGGTCAGCAGCACCGAGGACGGCGTGATGTAGGCCGGCCCGCCAAGATTGATGCAATTCCACAGCGTCATGCCGTGGGTGATGATCGCGCCCTTCGGCTGGCCGGTGGTGCCGGAGGTGTACATGATCGTCGACATGTCATCGAGCGTCGCGATCTCCGGTGTATCCAGCCGCTCCGCGGTGGCGATCGCGGCCTCGTAGGAGTTGCCGGCGCCGAGCAACAGCGTCGCCGGCGTACGGCACAGACGCGCCACCGCGAGCGCCGTCTCGGCGAGATCCTGGTCGTGGATCAGGACCGCCGGCGCGGCATCGCCGACGATGAAGTGCAACTCGGGGACGGTCAGCCGCGTATTCAGCGGCACAAAAATCGCCCCCAGCCGCCCGCAGGCAAACTGCACCTCGAGCGTATCGGTGGTGTTGAGGGCCAGCACGGCGACGCGGTCGCCGCGGGCGACCTGGAGCCGATCACGCAGAAACCGGGCAAGCCGCGCGATGCGGTCATCCAGCGTGGCATAGGACAACCGGCGCTCGCTGGCGAGATCGATCAGGGCGATCTTCGCCGGTGTGCGGCGGGCATAGTGAGCGATCCAGTCGTAATACCGAACCGGCATGGTCCCTCCTCGATCTCCCGACGGTCTTGCGCCGCGGCTGCGTCAGGCCGAAGACTATATCGTTCGTCCTTGTTTTCACGCATTTTTTTGCCGTAGTTGAGACGGCAGCCCAATGGGCGTCTTGTGTTGAGTGGCTACTGGCAGATCGCGCCCCTCACCTTCCCAGACCCTCGAGATCGGCGGCTCAAATTCCGGTCATTTCAGCTTGATCCAGGCCGGCGCGTGATCGCTGGCCTCCTTCATCCCCCGAACCTCCCGATCGACACCGGCGCGGGTCAAACGTTCCGCGAGGTCTGGCGACAGCAGCAGATGGTCGAGCCGCAAGCCGGCATCGCGGGCCCACCGGTTGCGCATGTAGTCCCAGAACGTGAACATCGGCTGGTCGGGATGCATGACACGCAGCGCGTCGGTCCAGCCTTGCCCGGTCAGTCTCGCGAAGGCGGCACGGCTCTTCGGCTGGATCAATGCGTCCTTGTCCCAGGAGCGCGTCGGATAGATGTCGAACGGCGTCGGCGCGACATTGTAGTCGCCGGCGAGCACGACCGGGACACCCGCAGCCAGCAGCTTGCGGGCATGGCGCTGCAACCGCGCCAGCCATGTCAGCTTGTAGTCGAATTTCGGCCCCGGCTGTGGATTGCCGTTCGGTGCATAGAGCGACGTCACTACGATGCCGCTGACGGCCGCTTCGATGTAACGGCTCTGGTCGTCGCCAGCGTCGCCGGGCAACGCGTTGCGGATCAGCACCGGCTCCGTATTGCGAGCGAGGATGGCGACGCCGTTCCAAGTGCGCTGCCCCCGCCAGACCGCGCCGTACCCCGCCTTGGCAAGCGCCGCCGCCGGAAATGCGCCATCGTCGCATTTCAGCTCCTGCAGGCAAACCACGTCCGGTTTCGCCGTGCGAAGCCATGCCAGCAGGTTCGGCAGCCGGCGCACCACATTGTTGATATTGAAAGTGGCGATCTTCATGGCGTGGCGCGCCACGACGTCCCTCCGCCGCTCAGCCAGGAGAAATGCCGCTCACTGCAGATCGCGCAGGATGCGAAATCCGTTGGCGTAATAGCGGACATCGAGATCGTAGCGGAAGCGCGCCGCCGATGTTGCCGCGGTGAACTTGTTGGCGAACGAGCCGCCACGCAGGACGTGCTGGCCGCATTGCCCCGTGGACCAGGCGGATCCGTCCTTCGGCGCCTTGGTGAAATTGTCGTTCCAGCAGTCTTCGACCCACTCGTAGGCATTTCCGGAGGTGTCGTAGAGGCCGAACCCGTTGGGCCGGAAAGATCCGACCGGCATGGTCTTGTGGACCGGCGCATCGCCGCATCCGTCGCAATTCGCGTTGGCCTTTCCGACATCCTTGCCCCACCAGAATTTCGAGGTGGTGCCGGCCCGTGCCGAATACTCCCACTCCGCTTCACTCGGCAGCCGGTATTTGCGGCCGGTTTTCTGGCTGAGCCACGCGGCAAAGGCCTTGGCGTCTTCCCAACTCACATCGATGACGGGTTGGCTGCCGCGGCCCCAGCCATGGTCGTCCGGCCGATACTTGCAGCCGCCGCCGGCAACGCAGGCATCCCATTCGCTGAATGTCGTCTCGCGCCGGGCAATGGCAAAGGGATTTCCGATGGTGACCTTGTGTGGTGGTGACTCGTAGGGCGAGTCACGGCTGCCCATCTCGAAATCACCCGGCGGCACCACCACCATTTCCGGACAATCCGGACAATCGCGAAACACTTCGCCGGGTTCGGGAGCCGCGGACTGGGCCTGAACCAGGATGACATCACCGCGCAACTCGCGTGCTGCACGCATATCGTTGGGCGCAGCCGCCCGGATTTCAGATCTCTGTGCGAGTCCTTGTTGGGCACTTAGCCCTGGATCGAGCGGCATAGCGCCCGCGCTGGTGACAACACCCACCACTGCAAAAAAAACCACGAGCCTGATCATCTCATTCCTGTCGACGTGACTCTCACCGCAGTGGATGCGCGCTGAGCCGCACTATCTATGCTGCTTGCAGATTCCGGTAGAAATCAAAAAGTCGCATGCTGTTAGGGAGTTCGGGCAAGCGCAAATAGGTTCAAATTCAATTGTGGTAAAATAATACCTTGATTTATCAACTGATCGGATGACTGCCGGACCCCGGAAGACGCCGGCATCCGTCGACCAGACGAGACCACCGATGTCATTTTTCGAGAACGTATTCATCTTCACGATTCCAGTGTATCATTCTCGAACCTGCGAGGGACCAGGTCCTTAAATTATTTGGGCGTTTGGCAATATTGCGCCAAGCGCAGCATTTATTATGGAGGAACTCGTGTTCTCAAACGCAGTGGCCGCTGGGTCGGTCTCGCTCCTGATGATGTTTGGAATGATCGGGAGCGCCAATGCACAAAGCGCTCAAGGAGGCCCCACACCGTCACCTGCGGGAGCCGCGGTCTATTTCATCGATCTCAAAGATGGACAGACCGTTCCGACCAAATTCACGGTGCACTTCGGCCTTCGCGGCATGGGTGTCGCGCCCGCCGGCTCCGATAAAGAAAACTCCGGCCACCATCATCTGTTGATCGATACCGATCCGCCGCCGATGGATCAGCCCATCCCCAACGACTTCAACCATCTGCATTACGGTGCAGGCCAGACCGAAGCCGAACTGACGCTGCCGCCGGGCGATCACACCCTGCAGCTCTTGCTCGGCGACAAGAGCCACATCCCGAACTCGCCGCCGGTGATCTCCGAGCGGATTCGCATCCATGTGGCCGACGGCGCGACGGCACCCGCCGCAGCGCAGGCCCCAGCCACCGGCACACGCGGTGGTCGCCATCCCTCGCCTCCCGGGGCGAAAGTGTACTTCGTCTATCCGACCGATGGCGCCTATGTGACACCGACCCCGGTGATCCGTTTCGGCCTGATCGGCATGGGCGTCGCGCCGGCCGGTTTCGAGAAGGTCAACACCGGCCATCACCATCTGCTGGTCGATACCGAGATGCCGCCGTTCGATCAGCCGATCCCGAACGACTTCAACCACCTGCACTTCGGCGCCGGACAGACCGAGGCCAAGGTCACGCTGACGCCGGGCAAGCACAAACTGCAGTTGCTGCTCGCGGATGAAAATCACATTCCGCACGATCCGCCGATCTTCTCGGCACCGATCGAGGTGACGGTGACGGCAAGCGGCAAAAAGCCGCCGGTCCGCAAGAAGAAGCGCTATCGCTGGAGGTATCGCTACGAATGAGCCAGATGCGATCTGCACCCTAGCATGAGCAAACATCTGCCACGCTGGATCGGCACGCTGTGTGGCGTCGTGCTGTTGCTGATATCCATCGGCACCGCACACGCCGAACGGCGGATTGCGCTCGTGGTCGGCAATGCGCATTACGGCAATCCGAGCCTGGCTCTGACCAACCCGAAGAACGACGCGGAGGACGTCGCGACAGCGCTCCGCTCGGTCGGCTTCGAAGTGCTGCAGGCGGTCGATGCCAACAAGCGCGACATGGACCTCGCCATGGCGAAATTCGCACGCCTGGCAACGGATTCCGATGCCGCGCTGTTTTTCTATGCTGGCCACGCGCTGCAATATCAGGGGCGCAACTACCTGATCCCGACCGATGCCGAGGTCGAGGACGAGATCAGCCTGCGTTACCAACTGATGGCGATCGACGATGTCCGCGCCGCGCTCGACCGCGCGACCGGCGTCAAGGTCATGATCCTGGACGCCTGCCGGAACAATCCCATCGTCGAATCGATCCGCCGCCGGGCGAGCGGCGAAACCCGCAATGTCGGCAGCGGCACGCGTGGACTGGCCCGGATCGACAAGACCCAGGGCATGGTGATCGCCTATTCCACCGCGGCGGACGAGGTCGCCGCCGATGGGCGCGGCCGCAACAGCCCGTTCACCCGCGCCTTCCTCAAACGCCTCAAGGAACCGGGGCTGGAAATCGAGCAGTTGTTCCGCCGCGTGGCCGCCGATGTCAATTCCGAGACCGGTGGACGGCAGCGGCCCGAGACCTATGTCTCGCTGCTGAGCGACTACTACCTGAACCAGACCGACCGGATCGCCTTCGACAACGTCAAGGATGCGGCCGATCCCGCTGCACTGCGCGATTTCATCGACAAGTTTCCGTCGTCGAGCTTTGTCACCGACGCCAGATATCGCATTCAACGCATCGAACTGCAGGCGCAGGAGAAGCAGCTGCAACAGGCGCGGCAGCAGGATGTGGCGCGGCAACTGGAGGAGCAGCGCCGGCAGGACGAACAGCGCGCGAAGGCCGCCGCCGCAGAAGCCGAGCGCGCCCGCATCGAGCGCGAAGCCGCGCAGCGCCTGCAGGACCAGCAGCGCACCCAGACGGCCAATCTCAATCCGCCAAGGCTTGAATCGCCAAGGCTTGATCCTCCCGCTGCAGTGCCGGATGCGTCGCGCACGCCGCCACAAGACACTCGGCAGAAGGTCGCCGCCGTTGAGCGGCAGGACGTGACGATTCCGGACACCCGCCCCGAGGCCAAGATCGTTCCGGCGCCACCGCCGGTCTCGTCCAGCCAGTCGTGCGAGCAGGACAGCGCCCGACTGGCGCGCCTGCGCAGCAACCCCGCGTACAACGAGATCGTGCAGTTCGAGCGCGAACTCGGCTGTGAACGGCTGCGTCCGCAGATCGTGCGGTTGCGGGAAAGCCTGTCGCCCACCGCTCCGCCTCCGATCGTGTCAGCCAATGCGGATCCGGTCAGGCCTGCGCCACCACCGGTCGCGCCGCAAAAACCTGAACCGCAGAAGCAGCCGGAGCAGCAGGCCAGCCTGAACAGCTCGCCCGCGCCCCGGCCTGCTCCGTCTGTCGCTGTCGACCAGACGCTCGCCTGCAAGCAGGACGAGGCCCGGCTGGCCAAACTCCGTGCCGATCCCTCGTACACGGATGTGGTCACCTTCGAGCGCGAGCTGCGATGTGACAAACTGCGTCCGCAACTGACGCGGCTGCGGGAGAGCCTGGCTCCTGCCGGTTCATCCTCCGGCTCCGCTGTGGATCAGCTCACCGCGAGCACCGCGGATGCGGCATCGTTGAGCCGCGCGGCGCCGCCGGTCTCGCCGCAGCAGGCCTGCGAACAGGATCGCGCGACGCTGGCACGGCTGCGCAGCAGCCAGTCCCGCGACGAGGTTATTCGCTTCGAACGCGAGATGACCTGCGAGCAGCTGCGCCCGCAGGTCATGCGATTGCGCGAGAGTCTGGCGATCTCGCGATGAGATCGCAGGCCACATGACTTCACCAAAGCATTCAGAGAGCCGGTGTCGCGCGGCCTACTGGATCGCATACGGCTTGACGTCGAACGACCAGCTGTTCTGCAACAACTTTCCGCTGTCGTAATCCGGAATCCGCAGCTCATTGGTCCAAGTCGTCAGATAACTGACCGCGTCCGCCTGGGTCTGCAGCTTTCGCGGAAGATCGGGAAGATCCAGGATCTGCACGCGCCGTTCGCTCAGGATGGCGATCACGGCCGCGGATCCCTTCGGCGGCGTGATGACGTACTCGAACCCCTTTTGCCTGGCCGCCGCATTGGGCACCTGCAGCTCATCGCCGGGCTTGATGAAGTTGACATCCCGTCCCCCCGACTGCGCCAACAGTTCGGGACTGGGGAAGATCTGCGACATCTTGCCGGTGGCGTCGACATCCACGAGCACCACATAGCCGGCGCGTTTCGCCGTGACACGAAAAGACACCTTGCCGCCGACGTCGACCGCGTTCTCCGGCGTCATCCGCAGTGTCACGTTTGCTGGATTCGCACTCTGGGCCGCGGCGACCGCAGGCAGCGACAGAGCCAGGCAGACCGGAGCAAGAACAAGCAGCCTGAAGCAACGCATCACCGCCTCTTCGCAAGATGTCAGGGAACGGTGAAAAACCCGATCGAGCCGATGCGGGCGTCCGGCGGCGCGTAGCGCTCCAGGCTCTTGATGACCTGCCCCGGCGCACGCCGCCGGTTCAATTGCAGCAGCACCTTCTCGAGGTCGACCATCCGCTGCTGGGACGTCACGGCCACAATCTGTTCAGCCCCGAACGGCTCACGCACGCGCAGCGGCAGTTTCAAATTCGCTGACTGCGCCGGCGACGCATCGGAGCCAATCGGATACAGCATCTGGATAGTGCCGTCGCCGGAGACATTGAACAGCACGACGGACCGCGCCGCCACGTCGGACAAATCGATCTCGACGGTCTGGTCGTTGCGGTGCTGGCGATCGTCCGGCGACACCCGCATGACTTGCGGCGATTGCGTCGCCATCCGCTTGAGTTCGCGGATCGCCGCGGTGCGGTCGACCACCGTCGAAAGATCCGGCGCATCGACGCCATAGGCGATCACGTCGCCCCAGGCGATCACGTCGTGCGACGCCGGATCCCAGATCAGGTCGGGATTGTCGGTCGGCTGCACCGCCTCGATCGCGGTATCGCGGGGTTTGAGATTGGGAAAGCTGGTCTGCCCGTCGAGCGCGGCCAGGCGGATCGGCGCCGTGATCTTGGCCGATGCCGCTGTCGGGTTCACCGATGGCGTGGGGCTCGCCGGCGCAGTCGCCGTGGTCGTCAGAGCCGGACCTGGTCCATTTGCCGGCGCCGCCGTCTTGGTGGCCTCGGCCGGCGCCTGGTTGGCGCCCTGGATCAGCACCACCCCGCGTGTCAGCCCGAACGCCACATTGGTATCCGGCGACAGGCTCGGCGACGCCATCGTCACCACGTTCTGGCGCTGGTCGGAGAGCTGATAGACCACCTGCCGGACGTTGGCGAACAGCTCCTTGAGCGTCACCTTGCCGTCGTGATCGGCATCCGCATTGCCCTCCATCGCGCGGGCAACGGCGTAGCTCAGCGCGCCACGCAGGCCGTCAATACCGGGAATCCGGACTTCCGGCGCCTTGGTGCTGCGGTCGACCGCAGCCAGAAACGCAGTGTGATCGAAGTCCAGTTCGGTCCGCGGGTCGCTCTTGTCCCCGATCGGCTGCAGCGTGTCCTGCAACAGGGTATATTTCGGAACCTGCCGGAAACTCATTTCGCTGGCGCGCGGGTCGATGTCCCGCGCCATGCCGCCGCCGTGGCAGGTGTCAGCGACAAAGATCACCTTGGCGCCGCGCAATTCGAATTGCTTGATGAAGTGGTTGAACTCGCCGCCGAGGACGCGCTGCTGCGATCCGGTCGCGGTCGGCTCGAAACCCGGCAGCAGGAACACATTTTCCATGCCGTCGGGTTCGGATCCCTTGATCCGCTCGGGCTCCTGGGTGCCGTGCCCCGCGATCGACAGGAAGATCAGGTCATTGGGCTTGGTGCGCTCGACCAGCGCGCTGATCTCGCGCACCACCGAGGCGCGGTCGGCGCCGGCGTCGATCAGCGAGGTCACGTCGCGGACGCCCATCTCCTTGAGGGTCGATGTCAGGTCGCGCGCATCGGCCACGGCGCCCTTCAGCTTGCGAACATGCTGATAGTCGTCGATGCCGATCACCAGGCCCCGCACCTCGCCGCCGTCGGGATTGCTGATCACGAATTCTCCGGCCGCCTGCGCGCTGCGCGGGCTGAGACCGGCAAGGCTGGAGAGCGCCACCAGTGCGGCAATCCCAAAATACCTCCGAAGCGCGGGCATGGCCGACCACCTCAATGATTTGCGTCGCTCAATGGAACCGACATCAGGATTGCGCTTCGCACATCCTGAGCGGCGGAAAATGCCGGCTGACACTCATCTGTCTTGCCGAGGCCGTCACAGGTTCATCGCTTGCGCTTGGCTTGCTTCTGTTCACGTCCGGTCGGGGAGTCTTCTTGATAGGTGTTCGCGGACACCGTGGTCTGATCCTCGGCAAAAGCGCGGAAACGAACCGGCTGGTAGCCTCGCTCCAGCAACCCGGCCAGCGGGTAGACGTTGCGGCACACGCGCCCGTTGCAGCCGCCGGTCGAGGCCTCCATCACCTCGGCCTTGCGGTCCGGTGTGAAGCGCAGGAACAGCATGACATGGGATCCCGGCTTGTTCAGCGCATCGCCGGGCTTCAGGTCCCACGGATTTTCCACCGGCTTGGCGATCGCCGGAATGGCGGCGGTGGTGTAGTGCACCGACAGCCCCCAGGCCGCGCTGACGAAGGCCGAGCAGTCCACGCCGGCGACATCGCTCCTCGGGTCGTTGCGGGTGCAGACGTTGCCGGCCATGGTTCCAGCCTCGATCCGCTGACGGAAATTCGCCAGCGAGCCGTGGCATCCCCAGCAATAGGGAACGCCGCGCACCTCCTGGTTGACCTTGCCCTGCAGGTACCAGGGCCGGCGGATCCGGTTGAAGCCGCTGCACGCATTGTCGGGATCGCTGCCGTAGTTCGCCGGCGTCAGCTTCCACTGAATGCCTTCGAAGGCAAAGGCGGTCTCGATCGCCTGCTGGCGGTTCGAAGGACGCACAGCGGCGACGCCGTTGAACTTGCCGTCGGACGCGGGCGACGGCTTGACCGCCGTCTTCTTGGGACGGACATCGATCACCGAGACATTGCGCAGCGGCCGAAAGCCGACGCCGACGACATCGACGCCGTCCTCCTTGGTGCGGAGGAAATAGACGTCGCCGTCGCCGGAGATGGTGACAAAACGCCGCGTCAGCGGCGTGTTCTCCAGCGGCAACTCATAGATGCCCTCGAGCTGGCCGTTGGAGGCATAACGCGCGACAAAAGTCGCGGCTGCGCCTTTGCCCGCCTTGGAAATGTCCTCGCCCAGCACATAGAACCGATCGTTGTTGTCGATCTCCAGGAATTCCACCGTGCCGAGCTGGTTGCGCACCTTCAGTTCGAGCTGGGCGATGGTCTCTTCGGTGGTCATGGTGCGCACTTCGACACGCACGCTGTTGTCGCCCTTGTCGGGAATGACGTCCGCGGTCACCGATCCCTTGCCGCGGGATGAGATGTACTGGCGATCGGGCTCGCGGGTGACCTTCTTGATGATCGCGGCGCGGGTGCCCTGATCGAGCAGTTCAGTCGCACTGCTCGGAGGCTGGGAGCCCATCTGCGAGAACGCCGAGGCGGCGAACCGGTCACCGATATCCCGCGTCGTGACTTCCTCGAGCCGCACCACATTGCCGCCGATGCCGCGGGTTGACGTGTCCCCGGAAGCCTTCAGGGTGCGAACCGAGCCGTCCCACACCATGATGTTGCTGTCGCGGACCACAAGGTCGGTGGGTTGCACGTCGGCCGGCATCTGCAGCACGTCCGGCTCGTTGCCCGGCTGCTTGGGGTCGAACTGCAGGATCCGGCCATTGATCTGGTCGAGCAGGAACAGGTTGCCCTGCCCGTCGGCCGCCAGCGCCTGGGGTCCTGCCAGCTCAACGTCTTCGCTGGCATCGACAATGCCGACCGTGGTCGGCGACGCGCCGCTGGCGAACTTCCGGACCACGACGTCATCGGCCAATGCCGGGCTTGTGAAAAAACCTGCGCATCCAAGCAGGAGCGCCCAGACCATATGATGTTGACGAAGCATGTTCGCCTCAATGATGTCCGAACCAATTTCCGGATCGGATCGACTAACCCATTGCAGCGCGACAGCGCGGCACCCTGATTAGTGGCGAGTTCATCAGCGAAAGTTCAATTTTATCACCGGCACCTGCGATATTCCAACTCCAGTGCCTTACGGTGCGAAACATGGCGAAAAACCGATTTGAGCAGGTCAGCGAGGTCCAGCCGGATGCGATCACCCTGGTCCTGAAGCGCGACTCCGATGGCGAAACCGGCTCCGTGGTATTCCCCGCCACCGCGAGCCGCGGCCGACTGAGCACCGACCAGATCAGCACGCCGATCGCCGCCCAGGACGCCTATCGCGGCGCAATCCGTCTCGCCAACGACATGAAGCTCGCGATCGTGGTGTGCGATCCGGATGGGGTCTGGAAGCCCGACTGGGGCGACCTCTATCATCCGATAGATTGAGCCCGCCGCCGGGTCCGCCTAGGTATGTGGCGTTGCGACATGGAAGGAAGCGCCATGAAGAGATGGACGTATCATCATTATTTGATCGCGACGGCCGCGATCCTGTTCGCCGCGTCCGTCCCGGCGCACGCCAACGATACCAGCGCCGAACTGTCGATCGGCGGCCTGCAGTTCGTCCAGACTAATGATATCGCGATGGAGAGCGAGGATCTGCGCATCTCCCTCGATCGGGTGAGCGTCCGTTACCTGTTCGCCAACACCACCGGCAAGCCCGTCACCCTGACGGTGGCTTTCCCCCTCCCCGATATTGATCTCGTCGATGCCGACAGCCTCGTGCTGCCGACAACTGACCGCATCAATTTTGTCGGCTTCGAAACCAAGGTCGACGGCAGCCCGGTGCAGTTCACGATGGACCAGCGGGCCATGGTCGGAGACAAGGATTTCACCGCCCTGCTCAAAGAGCTCAAGCTCCCGCTGCTCCCGATCGGCGACCTCGAGATCCCGCTCGACACCCTGCCGGCCGCCGCCCGCAGCCAGCTGCTGGCTGAAAAGCTGGTGTTGTCGAACGGAAACCTCGACCAAAAGGGTCGGGAGGAATACGCGGCCGCGTGGACCACCAGGACATCCGCGGTGCGCCAGCAAACCTTTCCGGCAGATCGCAAGACCGTGGTCGAGCACCAGTACCATCCGAGCGTTGGCTCCTCACCCGACACCATCCTGCGCGCGCCGCTGCGCCGCAGCCAGGGCCTGGCTTCGGAGATCGAACGCTACCGCAAGGATTACTGCATTTCCGACGCCTTCCTTGCCGAACTCGACAAACGCGCCGGAACCGCTGAAGCCAGCGCCGTGGCGCTGCAGGAGCGGCGTATCAGCTACGTGCTGAAAACCGGCGCCAACTGGGCGGGCCCGATCAAGTCCTTCAAATTGACAATCGATGCCGGCGGGGATCGCCTGATCAGCTTCTGTGCCGACCCGCTGAAAGCCGCCTCTCCCACCGGCAACGAATTCACCGCGACGGATTTCAAGCCCGACCGCGACCTCAATATCCTGATCATCGGCAAGTTCTGATCATCCGGCATCCCGCGGCCAGAGCTCAGTTCTTGAGCCGGAAATACCGCGCCGATGTCGCCATCGTCACGTTGTTACGCTGCGCCTCGCTCAGCGCCTGAAGGAAGAACATGTCGGCCGCCAGCGGCCGAGGCTGGCGCAGGGAATCCAGCACGCGCGGTGTGGTGATCGCCATCAGGAGCTGAGGGCCGGTGCCGCTGCCGCCCCGCTGTCCGGGAATCGAAAATGACAGCGAGTCGATGCCGGGTTTCAGGAGATACGAGAGGCTCTGTACCTCGCCGCGATCCGACACCAGCAGCAGCTCGACCACGCGATTGGCGAAATTCTCGATGGTGCCGTTCAATGTTTCGCCGCTGCCGAGCTCCGTGGTCGCAAGATTGATGCGCGGCGCGCGCGCCTGGTTGTTGCCGAGCTGGCTGAGAAACTTGAGCGCCGGACACTGCGCCTGGGTGACCTGCCGTACTCCCATCGCCGGCCCAAATCCCTGGTCGCGCCGAAACGCCTTGCTGAAGGTCTCGAACGGCTCGGTCGATGCGCCGAACCCTTCGACAACCGCTGCGCTCTGGCTGATTGCGACCGGCAGGATGAAGAAGCAGTCGCCGCCGTCATACTGTTCGACATATTTGCGGATCCGGTCGGCACGTCCGGCAACGTCGCCGGGCGGCGCCACCGGAGGGGGTGCGATCTTGATCGCAGCCGGATCGGGCTTCGCATCCGGCCTGGCGTCGAGCTTGATGTCGGGCTTCACGTCAGGCCTCGACGGCGGCATCTTCTGGCCCAGCACCGGCGGTGGCGGCGGAATGACCGCCGGCGGCGTCGACCACACGAACTGATAAAATCCGTATCCCCCACCCCCAAGCAGCAGCAACGCGACCACTGCGGCGGCGCCCATCCACACCCCGCGACGGCTGCGCGCGGGAGCAGCCGATGGCGCGGCCGGACGCGCAGGTGTCTCATCGGGCCGTGCCAGCGGGTTGAAGCTGCGCGGGTTGGTGACCGTCCAGTTCGCGATGTCGGCCATGCTCGCTGGCCGCTGCGCCGGATCGGGCTGCAGCATCTGTTCCAGCAGCGGCCGGATCCGCATGTCGATGGCGCCGAGGTCGGGAACGCGCCGGCGCTTCTCCACCAGCTGGAACTGGCTTCCGCCCATGTCCAGCTTCTGCCCGGTCAGCGCATGAAACAGCACCAGGCCGAGGCTGTAGATATCGGATTTCGCCGTCACGTCGTTGTTGAACAGGCCGACCTGTTCGGGGGAGACGTAGTTGTCTTTGCCGGCAAATCCGTTGCCGATGATCGTCTTGTCGCCCATCTGGGTTGAACGCGCGATGCCAAAGTCGATGATCTTCGCACGCGTCACGTCGCCCAGCGGAACGATGATGTTGTCCGGCGACACGTCGCGGTGGATGATGCCGCGCTCATGGGCCGCCTGCAGCCCCGAGGCCACCCGGCGCATCAATTTGACCAGCGCCTCGAATGTCAGCGGACCATCCGCCAGCACATCGGACAGCGATCGACCGTCGACAAACTCCATCGCCAGATACGGCCGCTGCAGCACCGGCTCGACCGTGAACAGAAAATAACGCACGATGGCGTCGTGCGGCAGATTATGCAGCGCCGCCGCTTCGCGCCGGAACAGCGCCAGCGCCGCCTCGTTCTCGGCCATGTCGGGCAGCAGCATCTTGATCGCGACCGGCGCGCCGGTCTGGATTTCGCGGCATTTGTAGACTTCGCCCATGCCACCGGCGCCGATCATCTCGTCGATTTCGTAGATGCCGTTGAGGCGCGTTCCCGGAGGCACGCCGCGGTAGCTCGAGCGGAACGGCTCGTTCGGGTTCATGATCGCGCCCCCGAACTGCCGGTGAAGGGCGATTGCGTCGGCTCGGACGATGTCCGCACCGCCGCCGGCGCGCGCACCACAATGATGGTGATGTTGTCGAGCCCGCCGCGTTCCAGCGCCAGTTCCAGCATCGCATCGCAGGACGCCTGCGCATGGCGGCTGGTGACCCAGTGCAGGATCTCCTCGTCCTGCAGATGCTTGGTGAGGCCGTCGCTGCAGATCACGAAACTGTCGCCGGGCTCAACCGGACCGATCACCACCTCGAGTTCGGGATCCTTCGCCACCCCGACGGCGCGGGTGATGACGTTGTTGGGCCAGTTCTTCACCTCGTCCCGGGACAAGGTCCCCTCGGCCACCAGCTCTTCCACTTCGGTGTGATCGCGCGACACTTGGGTGATCGCGGCCCGCTTGACCACATAGACCCGGCTGTCGCCGGCCCAGACGCAGGCATAGTGCTCGTCGCGAATGAGCAGGACGGCGGCCGTGGTGCCGATGACGGCGCCGCGGCGCTCCCGGCTCAGCGCCAGGATCTGCTGGTTGGCATGGAACAGCTGGTTTTCGCATTGGGCCAGCAGGTCAGCGGCCGACGCCGGCGCAGCGATCGCATTGAGCGACTGCACCACGATCTGGCTCGCGACATCGCCGGCCTCGTGACCGCCCATGCCGTCGGCAACCGCCCACAGTCCCACATCGGTGCGAACCAGGCATGAATCCTCATTGCGCTGTCGCACCCGACCGGCATGGGTGACGCTGCCGACATCAAACATGAAGGTCCAATCCTGCATCATCGCTCGATCGACCGGTCACACCGCACTCCCCGCTTGCGCCAGACGGCCCGTCAGCAATGTGGTGTACTGGAACGGATCCGGCAGCCCGCGACAGCTCAACGCCAGCGGCGGAAAATCGCCCCCGCCGGCGGTCCACCAGAAGCTCGCCGCCGCATAGATCTCCGGACGGGCCTCGCGCAGCCGTGCAAGCGCGGTCACGAATGTCCCGCCGGCCGACACCATCCCCGCCATGTCGTCGCCAAGCGGCACGACGGCCGCCTCGCCGTCAGCGGCCGCCGGCGCATAGACGCGCGGCGGCGCCAGGCCGTCCAGCGCCGCGGAGATCGCTTCGAATGTCGCATCGCGATCCAGCGTCGAAAGCAGGAAATTCTCCGCCTTGCCGAACCAGTCGTCCTGGATGTCGATATCAGGCGGAGCAATCGGTTGGCCTGCATCGGCCATGGCATGCAGCGTCAGTGGATAGTACCGGCCGACGCCATCCAGCGACGGCATGATCGCCCCCGCGACCGGCGTGCCGCAGATCGCTGCGCCGAGCCAGAACCGCCACACCGGCGTGGTCAGGAATGCCTGCTGCCAGTTGTCCCTGAGTTGGTGCCGGCTCGCCGACAAGCAGGCCTGGAGCCATGGCTCCCAGACTTCGAGAAAGCTGCGCGGTGTCGCCAGCGCGATGAAGTCACGCTTGGCACTCAGCTTTCCAAACAGGCCGCAGCGCATGATCAAATTCCAGTCGGGCAGCGGAACTCCCGCAACGTCACCAGATTCAGCGGATTGCGAACGGAGCCGGTCGTAATCCGATAGCTCAGTTCGCGCCCGGCGACGATGAAGGTCGCGCTGGCGGTCTCGGCCTTCGCCGACAGCGAGCCGGCCTCGAGCATGCGGAACAGCGACCAGGGACCGACCCGCTCCAGCACCGAGGGCTGCCCGGTTTCGTTGCTGACCGAAATCGCCGTCCGCGTCGATGGTCCCGGCCACTGCACGGTGGTCGGCGCATCGCTCTGCGGCGGTGGAGGTGGCGGCGGCGGAGCCGCGCCGAACAGCGGCGGGGCCGCGGCGGCGCCCGGCGCCACCGGACTGTTGATGACGGTGCCGCCGATCTCGGTCTTGATCGCGACACCAGGTGCGGACGCGCCCGGCGGCTTGATCGACAGCGTCACCATCGGCTGCGCACCTCCGGTCTGAAAAAACGCGTCGCGGATGTAGGCCGCATTCTGGAACTGTTTCAGCGTATCGGGCGACAGATTGCGGCCGACCGGGCTCTCCTTGCGCCATGTCCAGTCCGGTCGCGAGGTGTCCGCGTAAGGCGCCAGCGACTGGGTGAAGAACTTGTCCATGATGCCGTTCGGGCTGAACAGCTTGGCGAAGTCCGCCAGCGGCACCTCCTGGGCGCTGCCGCGCACGAACGGATACCGGTTGGTCACGGTCTGCTGGCACACCGGCGTCACCTGGTCGCGCAGGGTCTGCAGCAACTGCCCGGCCGTCGATGCCGCGATATTGCCTTCGAACTCGGCGGCAGCCGCCCGCAACATATCGGAGAACGGCGGCGGCATCCGCGATGCGTTGTTGCGCAGCGCCGCGACCTGGGTCTGCAGCGACTGCGTCGCCTGCGCCGTCAATTGCGGGTTCTCGATCATCAGCGTCAGGTTCTGCGCGATGTCGTTCAGGTTGGCGATGGTGGAATCGATCGGGCGGCGCGTGCTGTCGCCTTCCAGCACCGCATGATACGGCTTGAACTGGGCTTCGATCTTGGCGCCGGGAGGCCCGTCCTGCGCATTGTTGAACAGCGCGGGCGACGCCGCGGCAAGCGCGTCGGCGGGTGTCGCGGCCGCATTCGCCGGCTTCTGGCGCTCCTTGGTCAGCAGCGTCTCGTCGCGGATCGATTCCAGGATCTGCCGCATCGGCGACGTCGGCGCCGAGAGCGCACGCAGCACCTCGTATTTCGGCTTGTCCGCCAGCAGCTTTTTCAACCGCAGACTTCCGAGTGCCGTGCGCCAGGCGTTGACGAAATCATTGGAGTAGACGTCGAGCAGATCGCCTGCGAGCGCGTCATACTGCTGCCCCACCGCCGTCTGCTGGCCGGCATCGCCCAGCACCCAGCGTTCGTTCTTCATGCGCTCCGCCAGCCCCGGCAGCCGGGCGATGAACTTCTGGTGGAAGCCGCTGTAGGTGAAGAACTCCGGAATGCGGACGGCGTCCAGCGGCTGTCCGTTGGTGGTCTCGAACACCGCGGCGACATCCGGCCCGCCCCTGCGGCTGGCAATCCAGTCCCCGGCGGTCGAGGCCCGCGCCTCCGATTTCAGGAATTCATAGGCACGTTGCGACACGCTAAGGCGTGCGAGCGATTTCTGCGCCTCCTGAACCAGGCGGCCGTCGAGCTCGACCAGCGGCGGCTGCTCGGTCTCCAGGTCGAACATCGCCATCAGGTGCTCTTCCAGCAGCCGGCGGCCTTCGGTGTTGGTGGCGCCGGGATAGAGATTGTCGGCCCAGTCGCGCTGCATCCAGGACCGGATCAGCTCGCGCTCCGGCGGGTGCAGTCCGCCGAGCATCAGGTAGATCTTCAGCGCCTCATAGACGAAGGCCGGCTCGGTCAGCCGGGCATTGAGCTGCTCTTCCAGCCGGTACAGCAGGCGCGGACGGAACAGCCGCTCCAGCGCCGTGTGGTAGGCCGCATTGGAGGCCGACAGCAGCCGCTCGTGCTGGCTGAGGCCGTAGCGCGCGGACAGCGGAACCGGTGTTTCACGTGACGCATAGCCCGCGGGCGCATTGCGCAGCCGATGCAGCAGCGGGAGCACCTTGTCGAGATCGCGGTCAGCGATCAGGGTCTGCTTGATCAGCGGCTCACCCGCGGCAGCATAATCGTTATCGACCTGCAGGCTCTGCTCGATCAGGTCCGAGTTCTTCTTGAAACTCGTCAGCCAGGCGACCATCAGCCCGACCGATATGATCCCGATCAGCGACAGCGCCGCGGTCTTGATGATCAGCGCACGGCGCACCGCGCCGCGATCGGTCGAGACCCAGTCGGCCTCGCCAATGATCACCTTCGAGATCAGATCGGTCAGGAAGAAGCTCTTGCCCGCGCCGGAATAGGCGCCTGCGCTGACTTCCTCGGCGCCGAAGGTCCGCGCCAGCGACCCGATCAACTGATCGATCGGCGTGCCCTGCTGGGTGCCCGAGGTGAAATAGAAGCCGCGCAGGTTGGCGTTGACGTGATAGCGGGTGGGTTCGAAAATCTGGTTGAGGAAATCATGGATCTGCGGCTTCAGCCGCGCCATCTGCGCCGGGAATCCAAACAGCTGGACGCGGTGCTGCGGCGCCGGCTCGTCCTGCAGCCGATCCAGCGTCTCTTCGCTCAGCCGTTCGAGCAGATGGTCGAACTGGTCCGGGATCTGTCCGACCAGGTTCTGTTTCTTGTCCGCGGTCTGAAACGTCGCCCCCCAGACCTGGCGCCGGCCGGTCTCGTTGAGATAGCTGAAGTATTCAGTAAAGCCCGCGACCAGATCGGCCTTGGTGAACAGCGCATAGACCGGGAAGCTGACCTTGAGCCGCTGGTGCAGATCGAGCAGCCGCATCCGGATGGCGTCGGCGTGCGCGGCCAGTTCCTGCTTCGGCAGCGTCAGAATGTCCTCGATGCTGATCGCAACCAGCACGCCGTTGATCGGCTGGCGCGAGCGATTTTTCTTCAGCAGGTCGAGGAAGGAGAACCAGCTCTCCTTGTCGGCCTTGCTGTCGGAATCCTGGGTGGTGTAACGCCCGGCGGTGTCGATCAGTACGGCCTCTTCGGTAAACCACCAGTCGCAATAGCGCGTGCCGCCAACGCCGGCGATCGCCGCCGGCGTGGCGCCCCGCGCCAGCGGAAACTTCAGCCCGGAATTGACCAGCGCCGTGGTCTTGCCGGCGCCCGGCGGCCCGATGATGACGTACCAGGGCAGATCGTAGAGATAACCGGATTTGTTGCCGCTGGAGGTCTTCAGCGTCGCCAGCGCGTCCTTCATGCGCTCCTTGAGCACCGGCTCGTCGCTGACCGGCTGATCGGCGCCGCTGATGCCATCGGCGATCTGCTGCGCGCCCTTGCGCCGGCGATAGAACTGGAAGCCGCCGAAGCTCGCCGCGCCTGCGACCAGCAGCAGGATCAGGATCTCCCGGATGATGTGATTTTCCAGCGGCCGGAAGTCGCCGAACGCAATGAACGGACCCGCCAGATAGATCACCGAGGCCAGTGATCCCAGCCCGATGCCGTAGAGAATGGTGCGGGTAATTTGCTTCCCAAGCATCTTGCCGATGTCCGTTGTCAGTCTGCCAAATCGAGGTCTGTCAGCGATATCAATCAGTCGGTCGTCGTCGATCAGTCGAGGCTGCTATTCACTGCGTTCGATGAAGATCTCGACACGCCGGTTCTTGGCGCGCCCCTCCGGGGTCGAATTGCTCGCAATCGGCACATCAGGCCCCTTGCCTTCGATGTCGACACGGGTCGGATCGGTCAGGCTGGGCTTCAGCACACCGGCGACGGCCTTGGCGCGCTCCACCGACAGTTCGAAATTGGACGGGAAGCGCACATTGCGGATCGGCGAACTGTCGGTATGGCCGACCACCTTGATCTTGCCCGGCTCCTTGTCGAGCGTGGCCGCGACGCGTCCGGCCACCGGCTTGAACGCGTCCAGCACGGTGGCCTGCCCCGGCGCGAACAAGGCGAAGTCGCAGACCCGGATCACGATGAAGCTCGCGGTCTGGTCGGCCGTCATGGCACACGCGGTTTTCTCCAGGGCGAGCGCGTTGCGGATGCGCTGCAATTGCGTAATGCGTTCCGGAGGCGGCGGTGGAGGTGGTGGCGGCGGCGGCGCGATGATGCGACGCTTCAGCTCAATGGGATCGGCCGGATGCAGCGCCAGCGCCACCTCGGCGGCATTTTCCGAGCGCCCCGACAGCAGAGCCCGCAGCGTGAAATAACCGCCGGTCAGCAGCGCCGCCATCACGGCTGCGACCATCCACACCGGGATACGGACGCGCTGCCGGCGGTTGGCCAGCGCTTGCCCGCGCCAGTTCGGCGAGAGGTCGCTCATCGCCTTGGGACGAACCCGGCGCAGCGTTTCATAGAGGTTGCGCTGGATCACCTGCAGGTTTGCAACTCCGCCGGCCGAGGTCCGGTGCATGCCCTGGAAACCCAGCGCCAGGCAGGCATGCTGCAGTTCCAGCACCGGATAATTGACCAGCGGATCCTTCGTGAGGTGTTCAAGGATCTCGAAAAAGCGCACACCGCCGACCCGTTCGCCGAAGAATCGGCTCAGCATCGAGTACTGGGTCCAGACGTGACGGTCCTCGGTCGGAATATGCTGCACGATATCGTCGGCGGTGGCGCACAGGATGTATTTCGCGGTGTTGGCCTGGTGCTCCGAGATGCCGGCGGAGCGGATGTCGGTCTCGAAGAATTTGACGGCGTCGGCGACCTGCTCCATCAGGCTCGCGAACGACGCGCGCATCAGCGCCACGCGCAGCCGCCCGAGCAGTTGCAGCAGCGGCCCCGCCGCGCGCATGATCGGATTGGCGTTGGGCGCCACCAGTTCGTCGACACGCAGCGCCGCCGCCGTTGGCATGAACTGCGGCACCGGTTGCGGCTTCGGCGTCGAGATCCATTCCTCGGGCGCGTGGCTCGCGGGTGCCGCCGCGTAGCCCGGCGGCTGCGGCACCGGAGAATAGGCTCCCGGCTGCGGGGCACCCGGCGTCGGCAGTGGTGTCGGCGAAAAGGCCGGACGGGGGGCCGGCTGTTGCGGCTCACCCGGCTGCGCATACGGGTTCGCGCCCGGCTGGGGAGTTGGGATCGGATTGGGGATGGGACTCGCTTGTGGACTTGGTGGCAAAGGACTTGGTGGCAACCGGCCGCCGGGGTTCGGACGGATGATCGTCCGCTCGCCTCGGCCGAAAGGATTCACCGGTTTGTCCTTGTCGTTCATGGCCGGTCTTCCAGGATCGCCCACAGGTGAAGTTCAAGCTCCGGCCAATCGCCGGAGAAGTGCATCCCGATCGACGCCGCATTGCTGAAGTCGGGCCACAGCGGCGATTTGCGATCCAGATAGAAATAGACGTGATCGGTGATGGCGCGGATGTGCGGCGGCGGCGTCGGCAGGTGCACCAGCGTCAGGCCCGGCAGGTTGGCATGAACGATCTCGTTCATCTTGGTGTTCGGGCCCACTTTGAAGAGATGCGGAAAATCGTTCTGGATCTCGACCAGCGGCCGGCGCGCGGCGACTTCCAGCACCAGCGTCGCATTGCGGAACAGTGAGCGGTCGCGGATCGGCGACACGAACGCATTCTGCGCGCGCTCGATGATCTCGAGCCGGATCGCGCGGCGTCCGAGCCGTGCGCTGAGGAAGTCCTGGATGTCGCGGACCAGCGGCGTGAACACGTTTTCCAGATCGTCGTGGTCGTAGGCCGGATAATCGCGGGCGCGGCGCTCGGCGGTGGCGAAGGTGGCGAGTTCGCCGGCCAGCCGCAGCAGTTCCTCGTAAAGCCGCTCCGGATGGACGGCGCCGGAGCGCTGGAAATGCAGCAGCACCGGAATCTGGCGGTTGAGAAGCTGCAGCACGAAGTAATCGACGCTCTGCAATCCGCCGCCGGAGGACGGATCGACGGCATAACGCGACAGCTCGTCCAGCTTGGTCTCGATCCAGCCGATGATCCTGTTCAACCATCCATCGGTCGAGGGATGCGCGGCGCATGACAGCAGCGGCGGCACGAACTTGTCGTCGAACAGCACGTTCTTGTCGCGGACCTCGAGCACCCGCGCGATCCCGATGCCCATGTATCCGGGCTTGCTGGTCTTGCGCAGTTCGAACGAGAGCCTGGGGTAGACGATATCGATCTCCTCCTCAACCCGCAGCGCCGAGGTGGAATCGATGAAGGTCTCGGCGCCGCGAACGTAGCGGCTGGCGCTGTCCGCATCGGCCTCGTCGACCTCGCGCGTATTCGGCGCCGCCACCGGCATCATCAGCCAGACGATCTGGCCGGCCGCGGATTCAGGGATATCGATGGCGTCGGGGATCGGGCTGTCGGAGGGAATATCGAACGGCGTGCCGTCCGGCATCACACCGGCGGCGCGACGAACGGCGAATTTGCTCTGCTGGGTGAGATCCGTGTCGATTTCGAGCTGCGCGAAGCCCCATGGATACGGCGTGACATAGCGCACGCGTTTCTCGAGCAGATGCTCGAGATAACGATCGTTCTGCTGCAGATGATGCGGCCGCAGAAACAGACCTTCGGACCAGAAAACCTTGCTGTACCAGGACATTCCACCATCCACTCAAAAATCGATTTCGCGACCGCCGCCTGCGACGGATCGCCAGACATCTATTTTTTGTCGGTCTTGTCGGCGCGATCGTAATAGTCGGCAAAGTGCAGCATGAAAGTATCGATCGGCGCGCTATTGTCCCGACCCAGATGCGCTTTCCAGCGCAGTAAAAATGCGTCCCAGAGTTTGCCCTTGTTCGATCCCAGCCATGATCCCGCACCGCGTTGCAGTTCGAGTTCGCGGGCCATCAGCGTCGGATCGATGCTGGCAACGAGCTCGCTGACTGCATGCTGCATCGCCATATAGGTCTTCAATTGATGTGACTTTAGATCGCCGAACCCCTGAGCGAAAGCGCTGCGAGCATCGAGGTAGCTTCGGGTCGGCGGCCCGAACAGGATGCGCATCGCCTCTTCCGGCGTCGGCGAGAATTTCAACGGGTTGTTTTCGATGGCCTGGATCGTGGTCTGATTGGTGCTGCGCGCCATCTGCTTCGCCTGATGCCGCGCCTGCAGCAGCGCCATCAGGCTCTCGACCGTCATGCGCAGGATGACACCAAGCTGCTCGGCCAACTCAGTGTCGGTCTTGCTGGCAAAGAAATTATCCGGCAATCCCGCGGCCCGGGCGACCTGCCGGGAAAAATCGGTGGTGTCGCCGCTTGCGGCAGATGCCGCCGCCGGCGCTTGATAAGGCGTAGCCACAGGCTGTGGCATGAGTTGAGCCGGCACATCCACCGGCGGACGCGGTGGCGGTTCGGCCGGAGACGAAGCCGGCGCCTGTCGCACCGGAGCGGGACGATCATCCTGCCAGGCGGCGTCGTCATCGGTCCAGACCGGCCGGCGCGGCGCCGGCATCGCCGGCGGCGGTTCGACCGGCGCTTGCGGGGTGGCGGGCGAACCACTGGCCCAGCTCATGTCGCTGTGGTCATCAGCACCGTTGCCCCTGCGGAACGCCGAACGCCGAACGCGTTCGGCATCCGGCTCGGGAACGCTGGCCGCCCAATCCAGAAATTCCGGATTGACCGGTCGCGCAGCTTCCCTGGCGATTTTCAGTTGCTGCGGATCGATCGGAGGCGGAGCCTCGCGGTCGCTGGTCCACAGCTCGCGGTAGTCCGCATGCTGTTGCGACACCGGGGCAGACATCTGCACCGGGCCACCGGCGTCCGCCAAACCGTCGTCGGAGTCCAGCGACACGCCGACGATGTAGTGGCCGATCACCAGCCGGTCGCCGTTGCGCAGCCGGTGCGGCCCGCGCAACCTATGATCGGCGCCGTTGAGAAAGGTGCCGTTGGTCGAGACGTCGTGCAGCCAATAGCCGCCGTCGCGATAGTGCACTTCGCAATGCTTGCCCGAGATCATGCGCGCCGGATCGGGCAACGTCCAGTCGAGGTGCCGGTCCCGGCCGATATCGACCGAACGCTTGCCCGTCACCGTAAAGACAACCGGCCCTCCATCCGGGAGGCTCGGCTCGTTTTCAATATTGAAACGAAGCACCATCAAGTCGTCCCACTATCGCGAAGAGCGAGGCTCCCCGCGCGCCAATTGAATACCATCCTCCAGGCAGGCCGTCATTATCCGGTCCCTGCTGTCCCAACCAAGTCCGCAAAGACCGATCAACAGCGCCGCCCGCACCGCCCGCGCCGTCTGTTCCGGCTGAGGATCGACATGATCGAATTCCGGCGGCACGACACTTCCACCAGACCAGCCGGCGGCCAGCGCCAGCCATGTCGCCGGTTGCTCCGGATCGTTTGCATTGCCTAACGCCAAAGCCTTGTTGCGGGAACGCTCGTCCGGCTCCGCGACCCAATCCTCGGTAAAGCCAAGAGCCCTGTTTTCGCTGGCGTCGAAACGATCCTTCATCCGACGCAACGAGCGGCATCCCCACGCGACGGCGACGCGGCGCGGCAGCAGATAGGAGCAAAAGGAAACCGCCCCGTGCCAGTTGCCGGCCTTGACCGCAGCCCGCAGGAAATCCAGCGACGCCATGGCATTTTCAGCCTTGCCGATGTCGTGGCGCGCCATCGGATAGGCATCCAACAGATCCTGAACCGTGCTGAAGCGGGTCTGGCTCATGAGTCTCAACCGACGGCCGTCGGCAGGCCGTGGGCCGCGAGCGGACCGCCTGCCGTGATTCCGATCGCCCCCTGCGCCGTCATGGCGATGGTGGGCGAGTTGATGACGATGCCGGCGGGCGTCAGGATGATCTGGCTCGGTCCCACCTGCAGCGTGATGTTGATGTTCGCCATCAATGTGATGGTCATGCCGGCCGTGACCGACTGATCCATCATCATCGTGATATGCTGGCCTCCCAGCACGATATCCAGCTTGTCGTTGCCGTTGACCAGCTTGGTCTGGCGGGTGTCGCCGCCCATCGCGGCTTCGCCGATGGTCCGCGTCTCCGTGTCGCGAACCGTGACATCATAGTCCTTCTCGGCATGAACGGTGATCTTCTCGGAGCCCTTCTTGTCCTCGAAGTTCCATTCATTGTAACCGCCGCCACCCTTGGTGGAATCCGACTTCAATCCGGCGATGGTCTTCTTGGACGGCAGATCGTAGGGCAATTTATATTCGTCATTATAGACAGTGCCGATCACCAGCGGACGGTCCGGGTCACCTTCCAGGAACTCGACCACCACCTCCTGACCGACGCGGGGTATGATCTGACCGCCCCAGCGCTTGCCGGACCAGACCTGCGCCACGCGCAGCCGGCACGACCGTTTCTTCTTCCGGTCCCAGAAGAACCGGACATAAATCTCGCCGAGCGACTCGACATCGATCTCCTCGCTGGAGTTGTCGTCCTTGGTGACGACCTTCGCTGTCTGCACGCCGTTGATCAGCGGCTTCGGCGTCACGATCGGCGCTCGGAACGGCTTGTCGCTGGACAGGAATTCAAAACTGCCGAAATACACGTGCTGGCCGCCGTCGCCGGAGCTTCCGGACCGATAGGCTTCGTTCACGAACGAATGGGTGGCGCGGACAACCAGATATTCGACGTTCTGCGAATCCTTCTGGTGTTTCTCGAGCTTGGTCAGGCCGCCGGGAAACAGGCTGACCGCATCGCCATTGCCATGCCGCCGATGGTCCAGCGCCTGCTCGGACTGCAGATGGATCTTGGCATACCGCTCGCCGTCGGACTTTTCCTTGTACTTTCCCGGGTAATCGTAGATCTCCATCTCCGAATGTGCGTAGCTCTCCGAGCCCTTCGCATCACTGATCATTTTCGCATTCGGCTTCTGATAGTTGTAATCGTTAAGCTCGATCTTGCCGGTCCGGAAGCGGCGCTCCGCGATCCAGTCATAGAGGTGCTGTTCCTTGCGGCGGTCGCTGCCGGTCAGCGGCAGATAGGGAATCGTCGCCAGACCGCTGACCGGCGAATGGGATGATTTGGAATCTGCCAGTACCAGGGTGTGCTTGCTGCCCTCATGCTTGAAGAAATAGTAGATTCCATGCTGCTCCATCAGCCGGCTGACGAAGTTCAGGTCGGTTTCCCGGTATTGGACACAGTATTCGAGCTGCGGACAGGACCCCTCTTCCGTCAGCTTGGATTCGAAATCGGTGAAACCGCGGTCCTTGAACACTTCCTTGATGATGTCCGGGGCCTTCTTGTCCTGCCAGATGCGACAATCCGTCGTACGCGACAGCAGCCAGAGCCAGGGCTTGAGCACAATCCGGTAGTTGAAATAGCCACCCTTCAAGCCCAGCCACTGGGCTTCCACCAGGATACCGCTGAATTCGCGCTCCTTGCCGTGCAGCTTGACCTTTAGCGTGCATTGCTTGCCGATCGCCTGGTCGAAATTGATGTCGGCCTGCTCGCTCAGGCATTCGATCCGGTACTCGAACAGCTCGCTCAGCCCTTCCGACGCATCGAGGCGAACGAAAACGAGGACGTCCTTGCCGAGCGGCGTCGTAAGTTCGCAGAGGCGCGTATCCTGGGTAAGCTGGCCCATGTGAGCGTCAGGCTCCGTATCAGACCGTCATGTGCGCGTGACGGCGGAACGATGGTGAGGCGAGTTCGCAACGCAACCTGTTCGGGCCATCCATCGACCGCAACGGCACGACCAACGATCGGTAAACGCCAACCGAACCGGCTTTCTGATGTGCACCCGCACGCGCGCACGCCCCAAAAACCTGTCCGGGTCGTACTTTTAGTCGAACCTAAGGGCTTGCCGGTTCACTAAGAAATGTCATGATCGTTGGATTATCAAAGACCTGTATTGCCGAACGTGGGCGTCTCTCGTTCGGGAGATTGTTTGATGTCGTGCTGCCGGATACTTACCCGAGAGGCGCACGAGACATGCTCCAGAGACTGGACGCAATAAAATGCTCGACTTCGAGACCCTGACGCAGCCCGTGGCCGCCGACGATCCCTGCGGTCTCGATCTCGATTCCGCCGGCGACGTTCAATATCTCAACTTCTTCGCCGGCGCCGAGCCGCTGCTGCCGATGTCATATTTCGAGGTCGTCAAACCGACCGGCGAACGCGGACGGTTCGACCCCAAGTCGATCGATTTCGAGACCCAGTTCGATGCGGCCAAGCCGCTCTTGGCACGCACGCATGACTTGCGGCTGCTGATCCTGCTGGCGAAGTTCTCGATCCTCAGCCGGAATCTCGATGATTTCATTAAATGCCTAAAGGCAATTGCATTTCTGCTTCAAGAGCAATGGGATGCGGTGCACCCGCGCGGCGAGGACGGAGACTTCGCCTATCGCGGCGTCACCGTCGAATCCATTGACGTATTTCCCACTGTCATCAACCCGTTGCAGTTCCAGCCGCTGATTGAAAATCGTCGTCACGGCACTCTCAATTTTCGCAGCTACCTGATCGCCAAGGGCGAGCTCCCGGCAACCGACGACGAGGCGGACAAGCTCGATCTCGCCACCATCGAGCGGATCATCGCCGAAACGGATCTGGCGCAGCTCAAAACCCTCAGCGCGACCTTCGCGGAGCTCGCGGCGGTGCTCGCCGAGATCAAGACGATCTGGCGCGACAAGTCCGGAACCGGTGAAGGCCTGAACCTCGACAAGCTCACGGGTGTCGTGACAGCGATGTCGACCTGGCTCAGGGACACCGCCAGGCTTCGCGATCCGGATGCGATTGTGGAGGTCGCGCCGGAGACCGATACGGCGGGCGGAGACGAGCAGGCCACGACGACCTCCGCCACCGAACTTCCGAAGATGACATCAAGCGCCGTCGCCGCCGCGGCCCTCAACGCCGCTGCCGAGTACTTCGCACGATCGGAGCCTTCGAACCCCGCGCTGCTGCTCATTCGACAGGCGCAGGAGATGGTCGGCAAGTCGTTCGTGGAGGTCATCCGAATGATGGTCCCGGCCTACGCCGAAACCGCAGCCATCAATATAGGGCGCGACAAGTTCTTTGACCTTCCGATCGAACGGATGGCCGCCCTGCCGGCCGCCGATCCGCCCGCGCCCGCTGCGGAGGAGACCGGCCAACCCGTTGTCCTTTCTGCGGAAAGCCGTGGCCAGGCGCTCGCACTGCTGGGCCAGGCCGCGAACTTCTTCAGGGTCTCGGAACCTTCGAGCCCGATCCCCTTTCTGGTCGATCGGGCCCGCGAACTGGCGCAGCGCGATTTCCTTAGCCTGCTGCACGATGTGTTGCCCGAAGGCGCACTCAAAACATTCGATAAGTAGCTTGAACCGGAATTGAAGTCGGCCTGACTAACCTGAACAGACGGAAGTCGCTTCGCCGCAAGGCCGAATACCTTCTCTGTTCGAGTTGCGGCTTTTTTTCTTCGATATGTTTTTCATGACGAGGGCGGATCATGGCAACGGACAGCGGACAAAAATTCATCCGGCGCAATCGCGCACCACGCGTTCACATCACCTACGAAGATCCCTACGACGCCGAACGGCTGATCGAGCTGCCCTTCGTCATGGGTGTTCTCTCCGACCTGTCCGGCAACAATGCCGGGGTCGAAAAGGGCAAGGTCGAGGAACGCAAGTTTCTCGAGTTCGACATGGACAATTTCGACAACCGCATGGCCGCGATCCAGCCCGGCATCACGATGCGGGTCGCCAACAAGCTCGGCGAAGACTCCGACACCAACGAAAAGATGTCGGTCAATCTGCGGTTCGAGAAGATGGCGGATTTCACCCCCGTCGCCCTCGCCCGCCAGATCCCGGCCACCGCGAAGCTGCTGGAAGCCCGCGAACAGCTCGCCAATCTGCTGCGCTACATGGACGGCAAGGTCGCAGCCGAAGATCAGTTGAAAAAGCTCCTGGCCGATCCGCAGCTAATGGCGTCGCTCCAGGAACGCGCAGCCGCACCCTCCACCGAAACGGATTCCGAAAAGTAACAGGGAATGGGGACCATGGCAAAAGAAGCTGGTCATAAAGAGGTCGCTGCTCAGGTCGGAACCGTCGAGGTCGACGAGTTTTCCGCTCTCCTCAAGCAGAGTTTCAAGCCGCGGACCGAACGGGCCGCGACGGAAGTCGAAAATGCGGTGTCCACTCTGGTCCGCGAGGCATTGAAGGACACCTCTGTCATCAAGTCGGATGTGCTCGACACTGTCGAGAGCATGATCGCCCGGATCGATCAGAAACTGACCGAGCAGATGAACGAGGTGCTGCACGCACCGGAATTCCAGGCTATCGAGAGCGCCTGGCGGGGTCTTCATTATCTCTGCTTCAATTCGGAAACCGACGCCAATCTCAAGATCCGCGTGCTGAACGTCTCGAAGACCGAGCTCTACCGGAACCTGCGGCTCTATCCGGATGCCCGCTGGGACCAGAGCCCGCTGTTCAAACAGGTCTACGAATACGAGTTCGGCCAGCTCGGCGGCGAGCCCTTTGGTTGCCTGATCGGCGACTATTATTTCAGTCACCTGCCGACCGACGTTCAACTGCTGCGCGATCTCAGCAAGATCGCCGGCGCCGCCCACGCGCCCTTCTTCACCGGCGCCGAACCGACGCTGATGGGCATGGACTCCTGGACCGAACTGTCCAATCCGCGCGATCTCAGCAAGGTGTTCGACACCCCTGAATACGCCGCGTGGAAGGGCCTGCGCGACCAGGACGACTCCCGCTATCTCGGGCTGTGCATGCCGCGCGTGCTCGGACGACTGCCCTACGGCGCGAAATCGGAGCCGGTAGAGGAATTCGCCTTCGAAGAAGAGACCGATGGTCATACCGGCGAGAAGTACGGCTGGATGAACGCAGCCTACGCCATGGCGGTCAATGTCAATCGGGCCTTCAAGGAATTCGGCTGGTGCACCCGCATTCGCGGCGTCCAGTCCGGCGGCGAAGTCATCAACTTGCCGACCCATACGTTCCCGACCGACGACGGCGGTGTCGACCTGAAGTGTCCGACGGAGATCGCGATCAGCGATCGGCGTGAACACGAACTCGCGAAGGCCGGCCTCATTCCGCTGATCCATCGCAAGAACACCGACAAGGCGGCCTTCATCGGCGCGCAGTCGCTGTACAAACCCAAGAAGTACTTTGGTGAAAAGGGCGTCGATGCCACCGCATCGGACAACCTGTCATCGCGCCTTCCCTACATGTTCGCCGTCTCGCGTTTCGCGCACTACCTGAAGTGCATGGTGCGCGACAAGATCGGCTCCATGAAGGAGAAGGAAGAACTGACGATCTGGCTGCAGACCTGGATCAACGAATACGTTGATGCCAATCCCGCCATGTCGTCGGAAGCGCAGAAGGCGCGCAAACCGCTAGCTGCCGCGAAGGTGGAAGTGATCCCGAACGAGGAGAACCCGGGCTACTACAATGCCCGCTTCTTCCTCCGGCCTCACTTCCAGCTCGAGGCCATGGACGTGGGCTTAAGTCTTGTCTCCCGCCTGCCGGGCCCAAGTTCTTAAGGGGCGTTGAGTAAAGAGCACCGAACCCCCAACCATTTTTCCTGAAAGGTAAAGTGTTATGGCTGTCGATATTTTTCTCAAACTCGATCCCATCAAGGGCGAGTCGATCGATAAGACCCACAAGGACCAGATCGACGTCCTGAGCTGGTCCTGGGGAATGAGCCAGAGCGGCACATTCCACAGCGGCTCGGGCGGCGGCGCGGGCAAGGTCAGTGTCCAGGACCTTCACTTCACCCATTGGGTGGACAAGGCCACGACCTATCTGTTCCAGGCCTGCGCCAAGGGCACCCACGTCGCGAAGGGATTGCTCACCGTCCGCAAGGCCGGCGGCAATGCCCTGGAGTATGTCAAGATCTCGATGGAAGAGATCCTGGTCAGCAGCGTCTCGACCGGCGGCTCCCATGGCGACGATCGTCTGGTCGAAAACGTGAGTCTGAACTTCCGCAAGTTCAAGGTCGAGTACACCCCGCAGACCGCCCAGGGCGCCGCCGGCACGGCGTCCGAGTTCAAGTGGGACATCCCGGCCAACGAGGAAGCCTGATACCCGGCTTCCGACATCATCCAGGTTTGGCGCCGCGCCCGAGATTTATGCCTTTCACATCCGGTGCGGCGCCAAATCATTTGAGAGTTTGAGACGCGGTGGGGACCGGTCATGTCTGTTACGGCCAAGAAAGACCGACTAAGCCCGCCGCTGATGCTGGCGTTCCGCAGCGCCCACACAGCGCGCGATGCGAGGAAGAAAATCGATCTGCGCGACGAGTTCGGCGAACGGGTGATTGCCGGCCGCCGCAATTCCGGACGTTTCCCGATCTCGGAGGCCTTGCTGCGCCGCGAGGTGGCGCGCGACCTCGAAGCCCTGCTCAACACCATCGCGCTTGAATCCACCCAGGACCTGACCAACCATGCCAGCGTCCGGTCCTCCATCCTGAATTACGGCTTTCCCGACATTGCCCACCGCTCGATCGACGAAATCTCGGTCGACGATCTCAAGGACGAGATCGCGACGGTCCTGATGACCTACGAGCCGCGGCTTGACCGCGAAACCATCCGGGCGCGCCGGGACAAGTCCGTCACCGCGGAACAATTGAAGTTGCGTTTCGTCGTCCACGCCGACCTGCGGTGCGAGCCTCTGAACGTTCCCGTAGAATTCATCGCCGATGTCGATCTCGACAACGGCGACATTCAGATCAACCGGCTTTAGGCGACATGGGGCTCTAGGCAACATGGATCGCGAGTTCCTGGATTTTTACAATCGCGAGCTGTCCCTGCTGTACGAACAGGCGGGAGACTTTGCCGAACAGTATCCGGGCATCGCCGAACGTCTGGGCGGACTGGTCCGCGAGCGGTCGGATCCGATGATCACCGGACTGCTCGAAGGCGCTGCTTTCCTCGCCGCACGGGTACAACTGAAGCTCAAGCACGAATTTCCGGAGTTCACGGCGAACCTGCTGGAACAGCTGGTTCCGAACTATCTGGCGCCCACGCCCTCGGCCATGCTGGTCAAGGCGCTGCCACCCTACTCCGATGCCGTGTTGCGCGACGGCAAGAAGATCGCCCGCGACGCCTATTTCGATGCGACCTACCGCGAGCGCGAACGCAGTCTGGCCTGCCGGTTTCGGCTGTGCCGCGACATCGTGCTATGGCCGTTCGATGTCACCAGCGCCGAATACTTTTCCACCGCCGGTGCTCTGCAAGCGATGGGCATCCCGATCGGCAGCGACGTGATTGCCGGTCTGCGCATCTCGCTAACCCACCGGGTCGCCGCACGGATCGACGAGGAGGATGCCGACCCCGACGCGCGCTCCAAGCCGGAAAACTGGTTCGCCGGTTGCCGGACGACCGAACTCCCGATCCATCTGCTGGGAGCGGAGCCCGATGCCATCGCGCTCTACGAACAGATCATTTCGAATTGCGTCGGGGTCTATTACCGCTATCTCGACGATTTCGGCGATCCCGTGGTAATCCGGGCGCCGGTGGACTGCATCCAGCAGATCGGGTTTGACGAAACCGAGTCCCTGTTCCCGACCGACCATCGGGTGTTTCGCGGCTCCGAGCTGCTGCGGGAATACTTCGTGTTTCCGCGCAAGTTTCTGGCCTTCAACCTGGTCAAGCTGCGCGATGTCATGCCCCGGCTGCGCAGCAAATCGGTCGACATCGTGTTCGCGTTCGACGAACACAATTCGCGGCTCGCGGCCTCGGTCCGCGCCGACACGTTCAGCCTGTACACGGCGCCGGCGATCAACCTGTTCGAGAAGACCAGCGACCGCATTCCCATCAAATCCAACACCCACGAATATCACATCGTCCCGGATCGCAGCCGCTATCTCGAGTACGAGCCCCATCGCGTACTTGACGTCTACGCGCATTTTCCCGCGGAGAAGGACAAGCAGCCAGTGCGCCCGCTCTATTCGGCAGCGGTGGATCGAACCACCGCGTCGGTCGAGGGCCTGTATTTCACGGTGCGCCGCCTGCCCCGGCGGCGAACGGTCGAGGAGAAGGCCTATGGCACGGCGTCGGACTATACCGGCACCGACATGTTCATCTCGCTGCTGGAGCCGGGTGAGCTGAACGGCAAGAAATCCGCCGCCGAACTCAGCGTCCGCGCGCTGTGTTCCAACCGGCACCTGACCGAGCATTTGCCGGTTGGCCAGGGCGGCGCCGATTTCCGGCTGCTCGACGACACCTCGCTCAATCTGGTTTGCGTCGCGGGCCCCACTCGGCCGCGCGAGCCGGTGATCTCGCAAATGCGCACCCGCAGCGAGATCGCCAGTCTCGGCGTCATCACATGGCGTCTCATCAACATGCTGAGCCTGAACTATCTTGGGCTGGTGGAGCGCGGCGCCGGCAAGAACGCGGCCGCGCTGCGAGAGATGCTGTCGCTGTTCGCCGACCTGTTCGACGATGCCACCGAACGCAAGATCCGCGGCATCCGCAGCGTCGAAAGCCGGCCGGTGGTCCGACGGGTGCGTGAGCGCGCCGGCAGCGGCGCCGCGCGCGGACAGGAGATCTCGATCACACTCGATGAAAAGGCGTTCGAAGGCAGCGGTGTGTTCCTGCTCGGCGCGGTGCTGGAGCGCTTCTTCGCCGACTATTCCGGCCTAAACTACTTTACCCAGACCGTAATCTCGACGCCGGAACGCGGCCAGATCATGCGATGGCCGGCCCGCATGGGCACACGGAGGCCGCTGTGACCCTGCTCGACCAGATGAAGGCCGAGCCGTGGCGGTTCGATTTCTATCACACGCTTCGCCAGCTCGAGCGCGCGCATGTCAACAGCCCCCGGATCGGCGACAGCGCGGCCCGGCGCGAGGAGTATGTCGACCTCGGGCAGGATCCTTATCTGGAGTTTCCGGCCTCCAATCTGAGCTCCGTCGACGAGCAGAACGGCCGGCTGCGAATTCTGGTCAAATTCCTTGGACTGCTGGGGCCGCAAGGGGCATTGCCGCTGGCCACCACCGATGAAAGCCTCGGCTGGCTGTTGATGCGCGACGACGCGTTTCCGCGCTTTCTCGATCTCATCAACAACCGTTTCCTGCAGCTGTTCTTTCGCGCCTGGTCCGACGCCCGCCCGATCGGGCAGCATGATCGCCCTTCACAAGACCGGTTCTTCGCCTATATCGGCTCGTTCATGGGTCTGGGGACCGGGACGTTCTCCGATCTCGACAGTGTCCCTGACATGGCCAAGCTGGCCTATTCCGGCCTTGTCGCGCCCAAGGCGAAATGCGCATCACGGCTGTCCAGTTTCCTGCAAGGCCTGTTCGGCGTGAAGGTCGAAATCGACGAGTTCGTCGGCTCGTGGCTGGTGTTCGAACCGGAGGACCGCACCCGGCTCGGGCAAAAGCACGCGGGCCTCGGCAAGGACATGCTGCTGGGCTCAAGCGTCTTCAGTGTCGAGGACAAGATCAGGGTTCGGGTCTTTGTGCGGGATTTCGCGCAGTACGAGCAGTTTCTGCCAACCGGCGCCAGCACCCTGGCCAAGCCGCTGGCCGACGCCGTGTTCTTTTACATCGGCGAGGAGCTCGACTGGGAGGTCGAACTCGCCATTCCCTCCGGCGCGGTGGCGCCGGTGACCCTTGGGAAAAGCGGGCGGCTCGGCTGGACCACCTGGGTCTCGCCGAACTGGACCTCGACCGAGGAATACCGTTGCGATGCCCGGTTCCATTTGAGCGAGCGATTGCACAGATCAGACGGCAGCGCCGCGAGCGGTCCGACCGCCGGTTGAACCACGCAGGCCCCCGGACCGTCTAACGATAAGCAGAATCGAGGCACGCCCGCGGCTGTGCGTTCGCGAGTGAGCCGCCTCAGTGGCGCTGACCGGCCGGGCTGCGGCGCGTTTCTATCGACCGTTCGATTGAGATTGCAGGAAATTCATTGGGAGGGGCGCAGTGACCGACATCAGCCTAGAGTCCGTAACGGGCAAGCTCAACCGGGCCGGCTACGATGCCTTCATCCAGGCCCTGCGCCACGCCAAGAGCGCAGGCAATCGCAACATCGAGCTGGCGCACTGGCTGTTCCATATCCTGCAGCAGGATCACACCGACCTGAGCCTCTCCGCCGACTACTACAAGCTCGATCGTGGCAAGCTGCTGTCCGACCTCGCCGGCGTCATCAACGGCTTTCGCAAAAACGAGACCGATATGCCCGGTGTGGCCAATCCGGTGATCGATATCCTTGATCGCGGCTGGCACTACGCCACGCTGTTCTTCGGCGAGACCCAGATCCGCACCGGCCATCTGCTGGTGGCCGGGCTGAAGTCGACCGATATCCGCCGGGCGCTCACCAACATTTCGCAGGAGTTCAGCAAGGTCAATGTCGACGCGCTGGCCGCGGAACACCGCGCCATCTGGGCCGGCTCCGAGGAAGAAAACCTGCGGCCGATGGACGGCTCCGGCGCCATCGGCGCCGGCACCCCGGGCGCCGATCAAGCAGCGGGTCCCAAAGGCACCACCCCGCTCGATCGTTATTCCCAGGACCTGACCGCCAAAGCCAAGACCGGCGAGATGGATCCGATCCTCGGCCGCGACAACGAAATCCGCCAGCTGATCGACGTGCTGATGCGCCGGCGGCAGAACAATCCGATCCTCACCGGCGAGGCCGGCGTCGGCAAGACCGCCGTGGTCGAAGGCTTTGCCCAGCGCATCGCCGCCGGCGACGTCCCCCCGCCCCTCAAGAGCGTCCGGCTCTGCGCCCTCGACATCGGCCTGATGCAGGCCGGCGCCTCCATGAAGGGCGAATTCGAGCAGCGACTGCGTTCCGTGATCGACGAGGTGCAGAGCTCGCCGACCCCGATCATCCTGTTCATCGATGAAGCCCACACCTTGATCGGCGCCGGCGGCACCGCCGGCACCGGCGACGCCGCCAACCTGCTGAAGCCGGCGCTGGCCCGCGGCACCCTGCGCACCATTGCCGCGACCACATGGGCCGAGTATCGCCAGTACATCGAAAAGGATCCGGCGCTGACCCGCCGCTTCCAACCGATCCATATCGATGAGCCCAGCGTCGAGACCTGCTGCACAATGCTGCGCGGCATCCTGGGCCCGATGGAAAAGCACCATGGCGTGCGGATCTCCGACGCGGCGATTACCGCAGCGGTCAATCTGTCACACCGCTACATTCCCGCGCGCCAGCTGCCGGACAAGGCGGTCAGCCTGCTCGATACCGCCGCGGCACGCGTCGCCATCAGCCAGAGCGCGACGCCGGCCATGATCGAGGACACCCGTGTCGCGATCGCCGCCCGCGAGGCCGAGAAGTCGGCATTGGTCAGCGACAGCGACCTGGGTGTCGACGACGCCGAGCGGATCGCCGAAATCGACACCGACATCGCCGCGCTCAAGGACAAGCTCGCCGGCCTGGAGACCGATTGGGCCACCGAGCAAAACCTGGTCGGCGAAATCAGGAGCATCCGCGACATCCTGGCCGAGCCCAAGGAAGGCGATGACCCGGCGGCGAAACGCGCCGAACTGCGCGGCAAGTTCGAAACCCTGGAAGGGATCAATCCGGAAAAGCGGATGATCTACGCCCATGTCGACGAGCAGTCTGTCGCCTCGGTCGTCTCGGACTGGACCGGCATACCGGTCGGCCGCATGGTGCGCGACGAGATCGAGACGGTCCTGAAGCTGCCGGAGATCCTCAACCGCCGCGTCGTCGGCCAGTCCCACGGGCTGTCGATGATCGCCAAGCGGATCGAGACCAGCCGTGCCAAGCTCGACAATCCGTCCAAGCCGATCGGCGTGTTCATGCTGGCCGGCCCCTCCGGCGTCGGCAAGACCGAGACGGCGCTGGCACTCGCCGAGTCGCTCTATGGCGGCGAGCAGAACATGATCACCATCAACATGTCGGAATTCCAGGAGGCCCACACGGTCTCCACGTTAAAGGGCGCCCCTCCCGGCTATGTCGGCTACGGCGAAGGCGGCCGGCTCACCGAGGCGGTGCGGCGCAAGCCCTACAGTGTCATCCTGCTCGACGAGGTCGAGAAGGCGCATCCGGACGTGCACGAGATCTTCTTCCAGGTGTTCGACAAGGGCATCATGGAGGACGGCACAGGACGCCGCATCGACTTCAAGAACACCCTGATCATCCTCACCACCAATGTCGGCACCGACGTCATCATGGGGCTGTCGCGCGATCCGAAATACCGCAACGATCCGGAAGAGCTGGCCAAGATGCTGCGGCCCGAACTGCTGAAGGTGTTTCCGGCGGCGCTGCTCGGACGCATCGTCTCGATCCCGTATTTCCCGCTGTCCGACGACATGCTCGGCGGCATCGTCCGCCTGCAGCTCGACCGGATCGGCCGGCGCATCCGGGACAACCATGACGCCGCCTTTGTCTACGACGATGCCGTGGTCGAGCACATTGTCTCGCGCTGCAACGATCCAGATTCCGGCGGGCGCATGGTCGACAACATCATCACCAACACGCTTTTGCCCGAGCTGTCGCGCGAGTTCCTTAACAAGTCGCTGGCCAAGGAAGAGGTCACGCAGGCCCGGGTCGCGATCGAAAATGACAACTTCGCCTACTCCTGGACCTGACGAGACCTCCGCCATGCATGCCCAGACCGCCGTTCGCGCTTCGACACCCGCCGCCGCCCACACGCTCTACGACGACGTCTACTATCCCGGTCATGTCTATGAGCACACCCATCCCAACCAGTTGGCGACGCTCGCCAAGCTCTACGGCATGACGCCGGTACCGATCGAACGCTGCCGGGTTCTCGAGCTCGGCTGCGGCGTCGGCGGCAACCTGCTGCCGATGGCCTGCCAGTATCCGGACAGCACCTTCGTCGGCGTTGATCTCAGCGGCGTCACCATCGAGCGCGGCAAGTGCAATGTCGCGGCGCTGGGCCTGAGCAACATCCAGCTGCTGCATCGCGACATCATGGATGTCGATCCCAACTTCGGCCAGTTCGACTACATCATTGCGCACGGCGTGTACTCCTGGGTGCCGCCGGAGGTGCGCCGCAAGATGATGACCATCTTCAAGCAGAACCTGTCGCCGAACGGCGTTTGTTATGTCAGCTACAACGCCCACCCATTCTCGCATTTGCGCGACCTCTCCCGCGACATGATGCTGTTCCACACCCGGCACCTCAGCGGGATGAAAGAAAAGACCGCGCAGGCCCGCGCGATCATGAAATTCCTCAGCGACGGCTCGAAGGCGGACTCCGTGCACGGCGCGATCATGCGCGACCAGTACAACCGCGTCTCCAAGATGCCGGAGGAGGTGCTGTTTCACGACGACCTGAACGACATCGCGACCGCCTTCCTGCTGCATCAGGTCGTCGAAGACGCCGCCCCCCATGGCCTGCAATATCTCAGCGATGCCGATTTCTCCCGCCGCAGCATCGCCACTTATTCGGAAGAGGTCCGCGCCACCCTGCAGCGTTTCCCCGACAGCGAGTTTATGGCACGCGACCAGTACCAGGACTTTATCGACGGCAACGGCTTCCGGCGAACCCTGCTCTGCCATGACAACATTACGCTCAATCGCAAGATCGAGATGGATTTCGTCAAGCAGTTCTACCTGCTGAGCACGACTGAGCCGGTCGAAGCGACATGGAGCCTGACCGACGATTCGCCGCTCGGGTTCGAGACCCAGTCCGGCAGTTCGCTGACGGTGTCGAAGCCGCTGCTGAAAGCCGCCTATTATGCCCTCGGCAAGGCGTGGCCCCAGGCGCTTTCCTTCACCGAGCTGCTGGAGCGTTCCCGCGACTTGCTCGGGGGATCAACGCCGGTGTCCGACAATGACGTGCAGACACTGGTCGAGGCCATGCACATCCTGGCGTGCAGCGGCGAGGTGTCGTTCCGGATCAACCGGCCTTTTGTCATGAAGGCGATCAGCGATCGGCCGGAAGCAAGCCCGCTGGCGCGCAAGCAGTCGGAAAGCGGCACGCTGGTCACCAACGTGCTGCACCAGGCGGTGCGGCTGAAAGATGACCGCACCCGCAGTTTCCTGCAGTTGCTGGACGGGACGCGGACGGTCGCGCAGATCATCGCGGAGATGACCCGCTTGTTCGGGGAGACCGCCGAGGTCGAAGAAGATGAGGCACCGCCGCCGGGCGGCACGCCCGTGCTGTCAACCAGCGACGGCGTGGAACGATCGCTCAAGGTCGTAAGCAAGCTCGGACTGCTGGTGGGGTAGCTCCGACCATCAGGTGAGCGGTTGGAGAATAATCCCCTCCGACCCGTGCAGTGCGAGTGGGCCGTCGACGATCTCGGACGTCCGGTCCGGCAGCGTCGACAGTAAAATGCATCCTTTGATGTTGACTGTCTCGGGCGCCAACGCCACGGCTTTCGCGCCGAGATTGAGCGCGATCACCAGGCGGCGCCCCGCATGCGCGCGCTGGAACACGAGCACGTCGCCTGCGACCGTCACGAGACTGTAGTCCCCAATGGCGAGCTCGGGCCGCGCCCGGCGCAGTTCGAGCAGCGTGCGATAGAGATTGAGGATCGAACCGGTCTCGCGACTTTGCGCGGCCACGTTGTCATCCAGGGCGTTGTCAGCCTGCGGCAACCAGGGCTCCACAGCGCTGAAGCCGGCGTACATCGAATGATCCCACTGCATCGGTGTCCGGCAGCCGTCACGGCCAACGCCGAAACCCGGCACGTTCTTTTCGAACGGATCCCTCACCTGCTCCGGCGCGATCGCCACCTGTTGCAGGCCGATCTCGTCGCCATAATACAGCGTCGGCGTGCCCCGCAGTGTCAGCAGCAGCATTGCCGCGACGCGCGCCTGGTCCGCACCGACCCGGCTCGCCACCCGCGCACGATCATGATTGCCCAGCACCCAGTTCGGCCAGGCGCCACGCGGCAGCGCTGCCTCATATCCTTCAATCAACTTCGCAATCGCCGTCACGCGCCATGGCGTCGAGATCAGGGCGAAATTGAACGGCAGATGGGCGCCCCTGAGATCGTCGCCGTAATAGGCCACCAGCTTGTCCGGCGGCAGGTAGATTTCGCCGATCAGGACGCGGTCGTCGAATTCGTCCATGACCTGCCGCAGCTCGGCTACCACCGCGTGAACCTCGGGCCGGTCGGTGGAATACAGCGGAAGCAGTCGCTCATAAGGCTGCCGCCCGGATATAAAATCCGGATTGGGCGGGTTGTCGCGATAAAGTTCGTCCTTGATGAGATGCCACATCACGTCGACGCGAAAACCGTCGACACCGCGCCGCAGCCAGAACCGCATCACGTCCGCGATCGCCCGGCGCACCTGCGGGTTTCGCCAGTTCAGGTCCGGCTGCTGGCGCAGGAACGCATGGTAATAATACTGGCCACTCTCGTCATCGAACTGCCAGGAACTGCCACCGAACTCGGAGATCCAGTTGGTCGGCGGGCCGCCGTCCGGACGGCCATCACGCCAGATGTACCAATCGCGTTTCGGATTATCCCTCGCACTGCGGCTTTCGATGAACCAGGGATGCTGGTCCGAGGTGTGATTGGGAACCAGATCGAGAATGAGCTTTAGCTCGTTGGCGTGCGCGGCCGCCACCAGCGCATCGAAATCGTCGAGCGTGCCGAACAGCGGATCGATCCCGACATAGTCGGAAATATCGTAGCCGAAATCCACCATCGGCGAGGGAAAGATCGGCGACAGCCACAGCGCGTCAACACCGAGCTCGCGCAGATACGGCAGCCGCTGGACGATGCCACGGAGGTCGCCGACGCCGTCGCCATCGGAATCCTGGAACGAACGCGGATAGATCTGATAGAGGACGCCGGATTGCCACCAGGTACTATTCTTCAGCATGCCCGCGCCGGATCACATGTTGATCAAGATCTGTTTGTTTGCACTTATCGCGTTTCCGCGCGAAGGGAAACTGCGGTTCTGTTTGACCGCCTGACATAAAACTTTCATGCTCATGGCCGCTCCGCCGCGACAGACGAGATATACCGTGACGATCAAAGCCGTTGTATTCGATGCCTATGGCACGCTGTATGACATCCAGTCGGTCGCGGCCGTCACCGAGGAGGTTTTCCCCGGATATGGCGACATCATCACCCAGGTCTGGCGGCTGAAGCAGCTCGAATACACCTGGCTGCGGTCGCTGATGCGGCGCTACGAGGATTTTTCGGTCATCACCCGCGACTCCCTCGCCTTCACGCTGCGCGGCCTTGGCTTGACCCACGATGACGCAGGCTTCGAGCGGATCATGGACAAATATGTCCATCTCGATCTCTACCCCGATGCCAGGGACGCGCTGGCCGCCCTCAAGGGCCGCAAGCTTGCGATCCTGTCCAACGGTAGCACGGACATGCTGAACGCTCTGGTCTCCAACACCGGGCTGGACCGAGTGCTGGACGCCACCATCAGCATCGATCAGCGGAAGGTGTTCAAGCCGAGCCCCGAGACCTACAGCCTGATCGAAGCGATGCTTGGCGTTGTTCCGTCCGAGGTGCTGTTCGTCTCGTCCAACCCGTTCGACGTCGCCGGTGCAAAGTCGTTCGGGCTAAACGTGGCCTGGATCGAGCGCGTGACGCCCACGGCGCTAGCAAGCGAGCTTGCAGACGTGAAACGGATCGCCCCGCTGACGCTGTTCAAGATGTTGCGGACGCAGCTGGATGAACTGGGCTTTGCCCCCGATCACCGCATCCGGGCGTTGTCCGACCTGCCCGCCGTTGTCACCAGTTGATTGTCGTCCCAGACCGAGCGGGACAGCATCGCCACCAGGGCGATCGCCGCCGAGGCAACGAGCGAGATCGCGACGATCACCGAAAGCGCTGTGAGGCCGGCTTCGAACTCCACCACTGCGAGCCATCCCAGTCCGGCGGCCACCGCCATGCGCGCCGTCACGCACAAGAACGGCCACACCGCCTTGCCCGCCCCCTGGGCCGCAAAACCGATGATGAAGGACAGGCCGAACAGGCCATAGAACGGCGCGACAATCTGGAGATAGGTCACCCCGGGCGCCAGCACCTGCGGATCGTCGCTGAACAACAGCAGCCACGCATGCTCGGGAAACAGCGCGGCAAGGGCGCCGATCCCGCCGATCATCGCAGCCCCGGTGGCGGCGCCGATCCAGCCGATACGCCTGGCGCGGGCGACCTGCCCGGCCCCCATGTTGACCCCGACCATGGTCAGAACCGCCGACGCGACACCGAACAACAACGGGATCATCACATAGTCGAGCCGCGATGCCGCGCCATAGCCCGCCAGCGCATGCACCCCGAACTCACCGAACAGGCTGGTGACGATGACGACGGTGAAATTGGTCAGCACCGTGGTCACAGCGGCCGGCACGCCGACGCCCAGCATATCCACCAGCAGCCGACGCTGCAGCGGGCCGCGCTTGAGCCGCAGACCCGCACGTCCCGTCCTCATGTAGATCGTCAGCACCAGCAACGCGCCGCCGTAATAGAGCGCGAACGCCAAGCCCGCACCGGCGATGCCGAGCGGCGGTATCGGCCCGAAGCCGAAGATCAGCGCCGGCGACGCCGGAATCAGGATCATCGCGCCGATCAGGGTCACCAGCGCCGGGACGCGAACGTTGCCCGATCCGCGCAGCGCGGCGGCCAGCAGATTGACGATCCAGATCGGAATCGCACCGGCGAACAGATAGCTCGAATAGGTCGTCGCCGCGTCGAGCGCTTCGGCTTCCCCGCCCATGGCGCCGTAGAGCGCGCCTCCGAACACCACGGCCGCGACGGTGAAGATCAGCCCGAACACCACGGCCAGCACGACCGCGTGCCACACCAGCGCATCCGCATCATCCTTGCGGCCGGCGCCGATCGCGCGCGCTACGGCCGAGGCGACGCCGCTGCCGATGCCGGCGTGCGACATCGTCATCATCAGCATGAAGACCGGAAACACCAGCGCCACACCGGCCAGGGACTCGGTGCCAAGGAACCCGACATAGAACGCCTCGACGACGCTCACAGCGGTCTGGGCGACCAGCACGACGGTGGTCGGCAGCGCCAGTCTCAGCATCGTGCGAAACACCGGGGCAGTCAGGATGTCGGTCCGGGCCGCAGCCTTGAGACCATCCGCGCAGCGATCGGTCGCGAGCCGGACGTTCGACACCTGCGGCGCAATCACACACGGCGTGCTTGCAACCTGGCTCATCTCCGCCTCTTCGTCGTACGACCATACTATTGCAGTACGTTCATACTTTAAATAGCGGAAAGTGTGGCGCGGGAGCCTGCGGCAGGTCCCGCCGGGGGACGGCTATCGCCTTGGTTCTGCGATGCAATTTACCGCCGGCCGGTCCATCGAAGCACCTCGGCGCACGCTTGCATGGCTGACCGGCTGTACGGCAGGCCTTAGTCTTCCGGAGGCGGCATCGGAATGCTCGACGAGCGGTCGGCAACCGCGAGCGCGAGCTCGAGTCCCCCCTCGAGGATCTGGTCGGAGAGTTTCTTGTCGTTGACGGCGCGGGCCAGTTGCACCGTCCCGATCATCAGGCCATAGAGCGCCATGGCGCGCCGTCGCCGCTCCTCATCGGAGCCGTTGCGAAAGCGGCTGGCGATCAGGTCGATCAGCCCATTCACCCGTTCGGTGTAGGCGGTCCGAGTCTTTTTCGGCAACCGGGCGATCTCCGCGACCAGTGCGGGGGTCGGACAACCGGTATCCGGGCGATCGCGATGCTTGACGCTGAGATACTCGCGAATGGCACCATCCCCTTGTCCCGCGGCCAGGATCCGCTCCCGGATCGTATCCAGCGAATTCATCAGGGTTTCACAGACCAGATCGTCCTTCGATTTGAAGTGGGTGTAGAAGGCTCCATTGGTCAGGCCGGCATCGGTCATGATGCCGGCAAGCCCGGCCGCCGCAACGCCGTCCTGGCGAAACCGCCGGGCGGCGACGTCGATGATATGCTGGCGGGTGGTGTCCTTGTGGCCCTTCTCGTAGCGCATCATTCCCTCATTTTGTATGGCGGCGACCGTAATCGGTTTCTTCCGCAGGGCTAGTGTAGCGTTTCCGAAATTCCCCTCCCATCTCGGCGACCTCTTCGAGGGAATTTCGGAAACACAAGCTACACTAGAGGTTTAGGTTTTCCAGTGTCCTGATCGAATTCGAAGTTCGCTCAGAGAGAGCTGCCGAGTGATGCGAACTTCGAATTCGGTACACTGGTCATCATAAGAAATTATAACCATAATTCAATCCTGCTCTGCGAGGCATTCCACCGCAATCCGGCTTGACCCGGGCGATGCGGCAGCGCAGTATCAAGTTCCTTTTTAGAACTTAAGATCGCAGCCCGGTTCGGCGCCAGCTTCCGGAATGATTGCGTCGAGACGCTGGCACGAACATTTCTGAATGTTTGCAAGTCGCTTGGTTTCATGTCCAAGCTACGCGCAGGCCACTGGTGACAAACAACAATCGGACGGCAGGGAGACAGGGATGAAGACACGGATCACGGACCTTTTCGGCATCGAACACCCGATCATCCAGGGTGGGATGCATTATGTCGGCTTCGCCGAGCTCGCCGCCGCCGTCTCGAATGCCGGCGGTCTCGGCATCATCACCGGGCTGACGCAGAAGACGCCGGAGCTGCTCGCCAAGGAAATCGCGCGCTGCCACGACCTGACCGACAAGCCGTTCGGCGTGAACCTCACCTTCCTGCCGACGTTCGCCGCGCCCCCCTACCCCGAATACATCGCCGCCATCAAGGAGGGCGGCATCAAGGCGGTCGAGACCGCCGGCCGCAGTCCCGAGCAGTACATGCCGGCGCTCAAGGCCGCGGGCATCAAGGTCATTCACAAGTGCACCTCTGTCCGCCATTCGCTGAAGGCGGAGAGCATCGGCTGCGACGCCGTCAGCGTCGACGGCTTTGAATGCGGTGGCCATCCGGGCGAAGACGACATGCCCAACATGATCCTGCTGCCGCGCGCCGCCGAAGAGCTGAAGATCCCCTTCGTCGCATCCGGCGGCATGGCCGACGCCCGCAGCCTGGTCGCGGCGCTGGCGATGGGCGCCGAAGGCATGAACATGGGCACGCGCTTCATCGCGACCAAGGAAGCGCCGGTTCATGACAATGTGAAGAAGGCGCTGGTGGCCGCGACCGAACTCGACACCCGCCTGGTGATGCGCGCGCTGCGCAACACCGAGCGCGTGCTGACTAACGCCAATGTCGAAAAGCTGATCCAGATCGAACGCGAAAAGGGCCCCGCGCTCAAGATCGAGGACATCATGGACCAGGTCGCGGGCGTCTATCCTAAGGTCATGATCGACGGCGAGATGGATGCGGGCGCTTGGAGCTGCGGCATGGTGGTCGGCCTGATCCACGACATCCCGACGGTCAAGGAACTGATCGACCGCATCATGAGCGAGGCCGAGCAACTGATCCTCGGCCGCCTTGCGGGCTTCCTCAACCGCCCGGCGCAGGCCGCGGCGAAGGTGGCCTGATCAGGCGAATACGAGGGTCTGCGTTACCGCGCAGACCCTGCCTCTCGCGCCCGATTACGCGTCCGCCAAAAACCGCAACTCGGCCTTGAAGCGGATGCTGAGCTTGCCGGCGAGCGCGGTGGCCGAGCCTTCCGCAGCATCGTCAGTATAGGTGCCCGAGAAGCCGATCGAGACCTCCTTGCCGCCGAACACCGGCCGCTCGCCGAAGGTCTTGGTGTGCTCGCGGTTGATGATCTCGCCCTTCCATTTGCCGTCGCTGAAACTGTAGCTTCCGACGTAGAAGAAGAACGCATCCCCGCCGAGGATTTCGCCGTCGCGCAGCACCATGACGCCGGTGTTCACGCCGCGCACGCCATCGAGCATCTCGATGCGAATTGAATACAGTCCGTTTTTCATGTCCCGCAGTCACGTCAGGTGCCGCCCGCCCAGGCGACAACTGGCGCCGTATCCCGACGACGCCATCCTTCCCCAGCCATAGCGAAGCTGCGGATCGGCCGCAATGCCCCGGAAAACCCGGCCGGGGCATCGTCGACTGATCAGGAAAATGCGTTACGCCGCGCGCACCTGGGCGAGGAACTCATCCACCGCCACGCGCAGCATGCCGGCCTGCTGGTCGAGTTCCCGCGCACTCCGCAGCACGTCCGAGGCGGCAGTTCCCGTCGCCGAGGCGGCCTTGCCGACACCACCGATATGGCTGGTGATGTCGCTTGAGCCCTGGGCGGCGGCCTGGATGTTGCGGGCGATCTCCTGCGTCGCCGCGCCCTGCTCTTCCACGGCCGACGAGATGGTCACCGCGATCTCGCTCATCTTGCCGATGGTGCCGGCGATTCCATTGATCGCGGCCACCGCATCACTGGTGGTCGCCTGCATGTTGGCGACCTGGGCGGAAATCTCCTCGGTGGCCTTGGCGGTCTGGGTGGCCAGCGCCTTGACCTCCGATGCAACCACCGCGAAGCCGCGGCCGGCTTCGCCCGCACGGGCCGCCTCGATGGTGGCGTTCAGCGCCAGCAGATTGGTCTGTTCGGCGATCGTTTGAATGAGCTGAACCACCGCGCCGATTTTCTCCGCCCCGCCCGACAGCAGCCGGACCGTGGAGTTGGTCTGCTCCGCCTCGCCGACGGCGCGGCGCGCGATCTCGTTGGACTGCGCCACCTGGCGGGAGATCTCGGCCACCGACGCCGACAGCTCTTCGGCTGCCGCGGCAACGGTCTGGACGTTGTTCAGCGCCTTTTCCGACGCTTCGCCCACCGTCGCGGCACGCTGGCTGGTGTCGCCGGCGGTCGCGGTCATGGATTGCGCCGCCGTCTGCATCTCGACGGCGGATGCGGCCACCGAGCGCACCACGCCGTTGACACTGCTTTCAAAACCGTCGGCCAGCGCGGTCATCGCCGCCTTGCGCTCGGCCGCGGCCTGGTGCTGCGTTTCCATGGCGGTCTGCTCAAGGCCACGGATCCGGATGGCATTGTCCTTGAAGACCTGCACGGTCACAGCCATCGTTCCGATTTCATCGCGCCGATCGGCGCCGGGAACTTCCGTCTTCAGATCGCCATCGGCCAGCGTCTTCATGCTGGCCCCGAGCCGCCCGAGCGGACCGGTGATTCCGCGCGCAGTCAGCCAAGCGGCAAGCCCGGTCACCGCGGCAATCGCCAGCATGGCAAGTCCCAGCGACCAGATGATCGGCTTCAGCTTGGCGTCGAGATCATCAAGATAAGCACCTGTCCCGACGAACATATCCCAGCCGGGAATGGCCACGGCATAGCCCAGCTTGCGCACCGGCTCGGTCTCGCCCGGCTTGACGTATTCATAGCGCAGCGTAACGTCGCCCTTGGCGGCCACGCCGTCGCGCAGCTCGCGGGTCAGCGCCCGGCCATTGGTTTTCACATCGAGACGATTGGTGCCGATGGTCTTGGTGTCGGGCGTCGCCAGTGTCACGCCGTCCATGGTGTAGACGAACACATAACCGGTGCCCTTGTCGTAGGTCATGTTCTGGGCGCGGCGCGCAAACTCCTTGATCGCAGCGTCCTTGGTGAGCTCGCCTGCGTCGACCTGTTTCTGCAATCCAAGCGCAACGTTCATGGCCATCTCAACGATGGCGTGTGTCTGCTCGACCCGGTCATTCTGGATTGTGTCGCTCATCAGTCGCCCGGCTTCGATGCCGGCTGCGCTCAGACCCAGCAATGCAATCGCCACCAGGCCTCCCAACTTGGCGGGAATCGGAAGGTTGTCGAACAGCTTCATGAAAATCTCCGGATGGGGAAAACGAGTCGATCAAATCTGCGGGAGAATCGTACCGCGAACTGCTTAGGGCCGTCTTAACCGTGCGCCTGCGCGCGAGCGCGTCTCTCGCCGCCGTGATCCACCGTCGGCGCGCGTCTGACCCGCGCCAATTGCAATCGGAAATGGCAGATCATATGATAAATATCATTCCATAATCGTGCGCTCAGACACTTGCTCAGGAGATAACGCCTCATGTCATCCGATCCCGTCGTCATCGTCTCCGCCGCCCGCACGCCGCTCGGCCGGTTCCAGGGCGATCTCTCCCCGCTGAGCGCCCACAAGCTCGGCGCCCATGTGATCAGTGCTGCGGTGGAGCGCGCAAAGCTGTCGCCGGAGCGGATCGACGAAGTGTTCATGGGCTGCGTGCTCCCCGCCGGCCAGGGCCAGGCCCCGGCCCGCCAGGCCGCCCGCGGCGCCAAGCTACCGGACGCCACAGGCGCCACCACCATCAACAAGGTCTGCGGCTCGGGCATGAAGGCCACCATGCTGGCCCACGACATCATCAATGCGGGCTCGGCCGAACTGGTCGTTTCCGGCGGCATGGAGAGCATGTCGAACGCGCCCTACCTGCTGCAGAAGGCGCGTGCCGGCTATCGTGTCGGCCATGACCGCATCATCGACCACATGCTGATGGACGGTCTCGAGGACGCCTATGAGAGCGGGCGCTCGATGGGCGATTTCGGCGAGGCCACCGCGGAGGCCTATCAGTTCACCCGCAAGGACCAGGACGAGTATGCGATGGAAACGCTGACCCGCGCCCGCAAGGCGGTGGAGAGCGGCGCATTCAGGAACGAAATCGTCCCGATCACGCTCACCGAAAAAGCCGGCCCGCGTGTGGTCGCTAATGACGAGCATCCGCTGAAGGTCGACCCCAACAAGATCCCCGGCCTGAAGCCGGCGTTCCGCGCCAACGGCACCATTACGCCGGCCGCCTCCTCCGCCAATGCCGACGGTGCCGCCGCTTTGGTGCTGGCGCGCCGTTCCCTGGCTCAGCGCGAAGGGCTGCCGATCCTGGCCGAGATCAGGGGCCACTCCACCCACAGCCAGGAGCCGCAATGGTTCACCACCGCGCCGATCCCGGCGATCCGCAAGCTGCTGGACAAAGTCGGCTGGAGCGTCGGTGACGTCGATCTGTTCGAGATCAACGAAGCCTTTGCCGTGGTGCCGATGGCGGCGGCGCGCGATCTCGGGATTCCCCGCGACAAGCTCAACATCAATGGCGGCGCCTGCGCTCTCGGCCATCCGATCGGCGCCACCGGTGCGCGCCTGATCGTGACCCTGCTGCACGCCCTGGAAACCAACAACCTGCGCCGCGGCATCGCGTCGCTGTGCATCGGCGGCGGCGAAGCCACCGCCATCGCCATCGAGCGCGTCCACTGATCGCGCAACGCTTCCAAAAAGGTTTGCGAAAACACCCGCTTCGGCGGGTGTTTTTTATGCCGACCTGAAGAGCCGTTCAGGCCGTTGTCGGGCGGCCGATGAAAAACACGATCAGCGCAAAAAATGTGGTGATCACCAGCACAATGCCGAGCCCCAGAACCGCCGGTGACGCCACAGAAGCCGCCGCACTGACCCCGATGGCGGCGCCCGCCATCTGCAGGAAGCCCACTAGGGCCGACGCGAGACCTGCGCGATCGCCGAATGGCGACAGCGCCAGCGCGGTGCCCAGCGGACTGACGATGCCCATGCCGAACAGGAAGACCAGCACGGGACCGAGATAGGTCGCGAGCGACCGATCGATGAACTGCGCGCCGAGCAACGCCAGGCCGCCGATAAAGGCCACCACCAGCGCGAACAGGATCGCGTTCCGCAACCCCAGCCGTGCCGCCAATCTGGGGGCGATCATGCCGGCTGCGAACACCACGAACACCGTGCCGGCGAAGAACACGCCGAGCGTCAGCGGGGAAAACCCCAGCCCTTCGATCAGGATCGCGGGCGACGCGGAGAACATCGCAAACAACCCGCCCATGATCAGGCCGACGGTCAGCGCCGGCGCCATGAACCGCACATCCCGGATCAGGCCGACATACGACAGCGCGATATGCCAGGGATCGAGCGGCAGCTTGACGCCGTCATGGGTCTCGCCGAGTGCGGCGTTGTAAAGCAGCGCGACAACGGCAGCGATGATCGCCACCACGATGAAGGCGGACCGCCAGCCGAAGGCTTGTTCCAGCAGGCCGCCGAGCAAGGGCGAGAATCCGGGGGCCGCAGCCGTCGCGATCATGATGAACGCCAGCGCGCGGGCCAGCGCCTCGCCGCTCATCAGATCGCGCGCAATGGCACGGGCCAGCACCGAGGACGCGCAGGCCCCCAGCGCCTGCACCACGCGGCCGGTCAGCAGTGTCGGCAGATCGTTGGCTAGGCCGCAGATCGCGCTGCCGATCATAAAGAGCACCAGCCCCAGCAGCACCAGCCAGCGCCGGCCGAACCGGTCCGACAGCGGGCCGACAATGAGTTGTCCTGCGGCAAACGCCGCCAGAAACAGGCTGATGGCGCTCGATACCGATGCGGTCGGAACGCCGAAGGCCCTGGCGATGCCCGGCAATGACGGCAACAGGATGCTGGTCGCCAGCGTGCCGAGCGCCGCCAGGCCTGCCAGAACAAGGATATTCCCGGTTCCAGCCGCGACACGCGACGAATCCACTGTCAATGCGCCCTCGTGGGGCAATTCCTGCGTCATGGCAAAACCCGGATATCAAAATCATTCAATCAAGAATCGGCCGGTGGCACCGATTTGATATTATGACTATCATTCAATATCGCAGCGGACCATGGGCATGCCGCATGCGGCCTCTGCAGATTTGAAGCCAAATATCTGACCGGACGCGTTCGCACTGCGATAGGTTTCAGCAGGACTTGATCCGCAACCTCAAGGAGTTGAAGAATGGCCAAACCAACCGCGGTGATCGTGGGCGTGGGGGCTGAACGCGGCGTCGGCGCCGCGGTCTGCCGACGCTTCGCGTCCGAAGGCTATCACGTCATCGCCGCCGGCCGCACGGCCAGCAAGCTGCAGCAGGTGGTCGACACCATCGGCAAGTCCCGCGGCAGCGCCGAGTTCGTGATCGCCGATGCCACCCGGGAAGACGACGTGATCAAGCTGTTCGATCATGCCATGGGGCTGGGCAGCGGCTTCGAGGCGCCCGACGCGGTGGTCTTCAATGCCGGCATCAACCAGCACATCGATTTCCGCACACTCACTGTCGAGCAGTTCGAGAGCTTCTGGCGGATCTGCTGCTTCGGCGGCTTCCTGGTTGGACGCGAAGCCGCGCGACGGCTGGTTCCACTCGGACGCGGCACGGTGATCTTCACCGGCGCCTCCGCCAGCCTGCGCGGCAAGCCCGGTTATGCGCAGTTCGCCGCAGCCAAGGCCGGCCTACGGATGATTTCCCAAAGCATGGCCCGCGACTACGGCAAGGACGGCATCCATGTGGCGCACGCCGTGATCGACGGCGGCATTGCCGGTGAGCGGCTATTGTCGCGCAATCCGGCGCTGGCCGAGCAGCGCGGCGAGGACGGCCTGCTCGATGTCAACGCCATCGCGGAGACCTACTGGCAGATCCACTCTCAGCCCCGCTCCGCCTGGACCCAGGAAATCGACCTGCGGCCGTTCAAGGAGACCTACTGAACACGATCGGACACCGTCCGCGATAACCGGCGTTTGGCAGCGTCAACGTTTCGATCTAAGCTCAGGATCGGACGCGGTGACGCTGTTTTTCTATCCGGGGGATTTGATGGGAAGCTGGACGCCAGAGCCCGGCACTATGTACCGAATATTGCTCGAACGGTGTGTCCAAGCTTTCAAAATCTCCGATGTGGTCCTTAACAGTGACCGTCCCTGCCATGGGGATCCGGGTGGAGACAGGTGCCGCTGTCATTGGCAAACCGGCGATTTTGGGATTTCTATAAACACACCCCAGCAGAGAGCTTCGAACGAACTTCTCCAGCACCATTCTGATATGTTGGTTTGGCTGAAATGGGGGCGCTATTTCTCTCGAACTAAGGGGGTGATGTGGGTCACTCGAATAGTTCCCCCTTCCGCACCCCACCTGGAGTGGGTCGATCCCAAGTTGCTATCGGATTGTTTTAAGCTTTCGGCTTCAGCCGCACAGATTGATGCTGCAACTGCCTCGCTGCGCAATCTGACAACCAGTGACACTTGGTTCGCATCGGAACTAAGGCACGACGGCCAGTACGATTTCATTCCAGAACAAAAAACAAGCGTTCGATCAGTGCGATCGACCACGTTTTTTCGGACAACTAAAGCCTCCATTACGGTCGGACAGTCCTTGGACAGGTTTGGGATTCGCGTCTTTGATCGCCCCCCGGCATACTGCCTGCCTGGCAGTCCACCGTTGGAAGGCAACCGTTGCGAGGTTCTAGTCTACGAATTTGAATTGAGCGGCAAAAACAGCTGGAACTACTCAGTTGCATGAAAAACGCTTACGCGCTGATCAAAATTCGCTTTGTTGGGATTCGCTTGTTTGAATGTTAGAAGCGAACAAAAGCCCAGCCCCTATTGGAGCCGGGCCGCGAATTCCTCTCTACTGCACGATCTCGAACAGTCCCGCCGCGCCCATGCCGCCGCCGATGCACATGGTGACCACGCCGTACTTCGCCTTGCGGCGGCGGCCCTCGATCAGCAGGTGGCCGGTCAGGCGCGCGCCGGTCATGCCGTAGGGATGACCGATGGCGATTGAGCCGCCATTGACGTTGAGTTTCTCCGGATCGATGCCGAGCTTGTCACGGCAGTAGATCACCTGCACCGCATAGGCTTCGTTCAGCTCCCACAGATCGATATCGTCGATCTTCAGGCCGTGACGTTTCAGCAGTCGCGGGATCGCGGCCACAGGACCGACGCCCATCTCGTCCGGCTCGACGCCGGCGGCCACGAACCCGCGGAAGATGCCGAGCGGCTTCAGGCCCTTCTTGGCGGCGACGGCGTCGCTCATGACCACGCAGGCCGATGCGCCGTCCGAGAGCTGGCTGGCGTTGCCGGCGCTGATGGTCTTGCCCTCGAACACCGGCTTGATCTTGGCCAATCCTTCCGCCGTGGTGTCCGCGCGCGGACCCTCGTCCTTGCTCAGCGTCACCTCGTGGAACGACACCTGCTTGGTGTCCTTGTCCATCACGGCCATCTTGGTCTTGAACGGCGTGATCTCGTCATTGAATCGGCCGCCCTGGATCGCAGCCGCGGTGCGGCGCTGGCATTCGAGGCTGTAGTCGTCCTGCTGCTCGCGCGAGATCCTGTAGCGCTCGGACACCACCTCGGCGGTCTCCAGCATCGACATGTACATGTCGGGCTTCATCGCCATCAGTTCGTCGTCGACCGCATGGAACTTGTTCATGTGGTCGTTCTGCACCAGACTGATCGACTCGATGCCGCCGCCGATCGCGATCTCGACGCCGTCGAGCATCACCGAACGGGCCGCGACCGCGATCGCCTGCAGGCCGGAGGCGCATTGCCGATCGATGGTGGTGCCGGCGACCGTCACCGGCAGGCCGGCACGGATCGCGCCCTTGCGGGCGACGTTCATCACCATGGTGCCCTGCTGCATGGCGCAGCCCATCACCACGTCCTCGACCTCGCCCGGCGCGATGCCGGCCCGCTTCACCGCCTCGGCGATCACGTGACCGGCCATGGTCGGCCCCTCGGTGTTGTTCAGCGCGCCGCGATAGGCCTTGCCGACGCCCGTGCGCGCCGTCGATACGATAACTGCATCAACTATGGTTCGTCTCCGTTGTCAGGCGGCCTCGGCCGCGCGTGCGTAGGTGGTGAGGTGATAGGCGGAATCGCCGAACTGGATGTTGATGGCGAGCAGCCGCTTGACGTAGTGGCCGACATTGAGCTCGTCGGTCATGCCCATGCCGCCATGCAGCTGGATCGCCTGCTCGCCGATATGGCGCGCCACCTCGCCGACCTTCACCTTGGTGGCCGCGGCCAGTTGCGCCTGCGGCGCGCCACGTGCCGCCAGCGCGGAATTCAGCATGTAGGTCATCGAGAGGCCTTCCTCGAAGGCCACGAACATGTCGACCATCCGGTGCTGCAGCACCTGGAACGAGCCGAGCGTGGCGCCGAACTGTTTTCGCGTCTTGCAGTACTCGACAGTCGCCTCGTTCAACTCGCGCATGGCGCCGACCGCTTCCGCCCCCAGTGCGGCGATCGCCCGGTCGCGGCAACGCTCGAGGATCTCGACGGCACCGCCCTGACGGCCGAGGACGGCATCGGCCCCAACGTGAACGCCGTCCAGGGTGATCTCGGCGGCGCGCCGTCCGTCCAGAGTCCTGAAGCTTTTCAGGTGCAGATTGGCCGACTGGCGGTCGACGATGAACAGCGTCACGCCGTCTCGGTCCGCGGGCGCGCCGGAGGTGCGTGCCGACACGATCAGCTTGTCCGCCCACGGTGCTGCGGTCACCACGGCCTTGCCGCCGCGCAGGACAAAACCCTCGCCCTCGCGTTCGGCTGTGGTGGTGACCACATTGAGATCGTAACGCGAGCCGGCCTCGAACGCAGCCAGCGTCCAGATCGCCTCGCCCGACAAGATCTGCGGAATATGTTGCCGCTGCTGCTCGGGCGAACCTGCGTCTTCCAGCAGGCCGCCGGCCACCACCACGGTCTCGAAAAACGGCTCGACCACTAATCTACGACCGAACTCCTCCATGATGATCATGGTGGCGAGTGTGCCCTCGCCTAGGCCGCCGACCTCCTCCGAGAATGGTGCGGCAAGCAGGCCGGCTTCGGCGAACTCCTCCCAGTGCGACCGGCTCCAGCCCTCCTCGCTGCGTGCGATGGCCTGGCGGGCCTCGAAGTCGTAACGGCCGCGCAGCATCTTCTGCACGCTCGAGCGAAGCAGTTTTTGTTCGTCGGTAAATACGATGTCCATAAGAAATCCTGACTCGCGTTAAAGCCCAAGAACTGCGTTAGAGTCCAAGAACCGCTTTGGCGATGATGTTGCGCTGGATCTCGTTCGAGCCGCCGTAGATCGAGAGCTTGCGGGTGTTGAGATATTTCTCGGTCACGGTGTGGGCGTACTCCGGCCCCGGCACGAACACGTTGTCGCCGGCCGGCTGCTCGCGCAGCGCCATGCCGTAGCTGCCGACCGCCCGATGGGTGAGATCGCGCACCCGCTGCATGATCTCCGTGCCGCGGATTTTCAGCAGTGAGGCCGCTGCTCCCGGGTCCTTACCGCGTTCCATCTGCGAGATCATGCGGTACTCGGTCGCCTCCAGCGCCATCAGGTCGATCTCGACCCGGGCGATATCCCTGATGACATCGGACGCGACGGGATCGTCCGCGCGGATTTCCGCCGCCGCGATCTGCTTGAGCTGCTTCAGATACCGCTTGGAACGGCCGGTCTGCGCCATGCTGGTGCGCTCGTTGCCGAGCAGGAATTTGGCGTAGGTCCAGCCCTTGTTTTCCTCGCCGATCAGGTTCTCGGCCGGCACTCGGACGTCCTCGAAAAATACGTCGTTGATCTCGTGCGCGCCGTCGATGGTGATGATCGGGCGCACCGAGATCCCCGGCGTCGTCATGTCGATCAGCAGGAAGGAGATTCCACTCTGCGGCTTGGCCGAGGGATCGGTCCGCACCAGGCAGAAGATCCAGTCCGCGTGCTGCGCCAGGGTGGTCCAGGTCTTGTGGCCGTTGACCACATAATGGTCGCCGTCACGCACCGCCTTGCAACGGACTGTCGCGAGGTCGGAGCCCGATCCCGGTTCCGAGTAACCCTGGCACCACCAGTCATCGCCCGACAGGATGCGCGGCAGGAATTTCTGCTTCTGGGCCGCATTGCCGAACGTATAGATCACCGGCCCGACCATGGTGATGCTGAACGCCAGCGGTGGCAACGCGCCGGCGAGCGAGCTCTCCTGCTCCCAGAGATAACGCTGGATGATCGACCAGCCGGGCCCGCCATATTCCTTCGGCCACAGCGGCGCGATCCATCCCTTCTTGTGCAGGATCCGGTGCCAGAGCAGCGACTGCTCCTTGGTCAGATCGGTTTCCGGATTGGGCACCCGCATCTCCTGCGGGTAATTTTCGGCGATGAACGCACGCGCCTCGTCGCGAAACGCAGCATCTTGCGGCGAAAGGTTCAGCTCCATGATCGGCTCCGATCTGACGATCTTGTCGTCTGCTACGAATGGCGGCCCGTTGTTCAGTTCGAGGCCGCGTTGAGGACCTCGCCGAACCGCTCGAACGACACCCCGTTCCAGCGCTGCAGCTGAAGCTGGGTAATCGACTGGCTGTTGCCGGGCCCGGTGTTGACCGTGATACCCGGCAGCAGCATCGCCGGGGCGAAGTTGGTGATGCTGCGTGCCTGTTTGGCGATGTTGTCACGCGACAGGTCCTGCCCGGCCTGTTTGAGCAACTGCTCCAGCATTTGCCCCTGGATCGACCCGAAGATGTAGTTCACATCGACGAGGTCAGCGCCGGGCATATATTTGTCCATGAAGGCACGATAGGTTTTCACGCCCGCATCGTCCTTCCACTGCGGATCGTTGGGATCCTTGTAGAATGCGGTCGAGATCGCGCCGACCGCCTTGTCGGCGCCCGCCGGCTGGATTGCCGAGGAGATCGACGCCGCCACGGTGTTGAACAGGAACAGCGGGGTCCAGCCGAGCTCGAACTTCTTGCGGATGGTTTGCGCCGCGAACTTCGGCGTCCCGGCAAACAGGAAAGCCTCCGCCCCGGAATTCCTGAGATTGATGACCTGGGAATCAACGGTGGGATCGGTGACCTCGTAGGACACGGCCACGACTCGCTTGGCGTAATCATCGCTGAAATACGCCTTGAACGCATTGACGAAGTCTTTGCCGAGATCATCGTTCTGATAGAGAATGGCGATCTTCGCCTTGGGCAAGGTCTGGTCGATATATTTTGCAAAGACCTTGCCCTCGGTGTCGTAGCTCGGAAGTCCGGTGGTCGTATACGGATACTCCCTGAAGTCCGTGAACTTCGACGCGCCGGTGACGATGAAGGCGTCCGGGATCTTCTTGCCGTTGAGATATTTGATGGTCGCGGAATTTCCGGGCGTGCCGAGCTGGCCGAACATGAAGGCCACTTCGTCGCTTTCCACCAGGCGCCGGACATGCTCCACCGCCTTCGGCGGGCTGTAGACATCGTCAAGCGCAAGGTAATTGATCTTGCGGCCATTGATGCCGCCGCGATCGTTGATCATGTTGACGTAGGCGATGACAGCCTTGCCGGTGTTGCCAAGCGGCGAAACCGGGCCGCTGAACGGATAGGTTGCGCCGATCTTGATTTCGGTCGGCGAGACCCCGGGGAGCTCATCACCCGCGATCGATGCGGTCGCGTGCGTCAGGACGGCCAGCGTCAAGCAGCTCGCGGCCGCCAGCAACATGCGTCGGTTCATCGTCTTGATCCTCATGTCCGCTTACCACTTCTCGCCGAACGGGCGGATTTCCTGCTCGAACACCCAGGCGCTGCGCGGCTGCTGGTAGAGCTGCCAGTAGCTCTCGGCGACGGAGGCCGGCGGCATCAGCCGGTCGGGATCGAGATTGTCGAGCGCGGCCTGCCCTTCCCGCTCCTTCAAACGCTCACGCACCCATTCGGTGTTGACGCCGGAATCGATGATCAGGTGGGCGACATGGATGTTTTTCGGCCAGAGCTCGCGGGCGGTCGCCTGGGCCACCGCGCGCAGGCCGAACTTGGCGCTGGCGAATGCGGCATACCCGTTGCCGCCGCGCAGGCTTGCGGTGGCGCCGGTGAAGAAGATGTTGCCGCGTCCGCGCGGCAGCATCAGCCGCGCCGCTTCGCGCCCGGCGAGGAAGCCCGAATAGCAGGCCATTTCCCACACCTTGCGGAACACCCGTTCGGTGGTGTCGAGAATCGGGAAATTGACATTGGCGCCGATGTTGAAGATGCAGACCTCCAGCGGAGCGTGCTTGTCGGCGTCGGACAGGAAGGCGGTGATGTCGTCTTCCTTCCTGGCATCGAGCGAGCGCGCCGAGATGGTGCCGCCTTCCCTCGTGATCTCCTGCACCAGCGGCGCCAGCTTGTCGCCGTTGCGCCGCCCGGCGAAGATCGTGAATCCCTCGCGCGCGAACTTCTTGGCGATCTCCGAACCGATGAAATCCCCGGCCCCGATGACGGCGACTGTGGCGTTTCTCTTCTGCACGTCAGGTCTCCCGATAATGTGTGAAAAAACTGGAGGTCGTCACGCTGCGGGGCTTTGAACTGCGCTGCTGCGTGCGGCCTCCCACAGGCGATGCTTGAGGATCTTGCCGGTCGAGCCGGCGGGCAGCGCCTCCAGCACGATGATCTCGCAGGGCCGTTTGTAGGAGGTGAGCTGCCGGCCGGCATAAACGATCAGTTCGGCGGGGGTGACCTTGGCATCCGGCATCAGCTGCACGAACGCCACCACCTCCTCGTTGCCGTCGACGGCGCGCCCGACCACGGCGGATTGCACCACCTGGTCGTGCGAGTTGAGCACCGCCTCGACTTCCGCCGGGTAGACGTTGAAGCCGGAGCGGATGATCATCTCCTTGGTACGCCCGACGATGTAGAGGTAGCGCCCGTCGAACCGCGCCAGATCGCCGCTGTTGTACCAACCGTCGCGATCGACCGCCTTGGCCGTCAGGTCGGGGGACCTGTAGTAGCCGAGCATGACATTGGGGCCGCGAATGTGCAGTTCGCCGACCTCGCCGCTGCCGGGTGCGACGATCGAGCCGTCGAGCTTCACCAGCCGCGCCTCGATGCCGGGGATCAATGGACCGACCGTTTCGTCCGCGCGCAGATCGTCCGAACGCACGCCCGAAATGCCGGGCGAGCACTCGGTGATCCCGTAGGCGTTGATCAGCGGCAGGTCGAACTCCGCCTCCACCCGCCCCTTGAGATCGAGATCCAGCGGCGCGCCGGCAACGTTCATCAGCCGCAGCGATCCCTTCTGCAGTTTCGGCAAGTCGCGCGAGATCCGGTAAGCCAGCAGCCGCTGATACGTGGCCGGAACGCCGAACAAGATCGACACCCCGTCGTTGGCCAGGGCGTCGGCCAAACGCGCCGGATCGTACTTCGGTTCGATCTGGACGGTGGCCCCGAACATCAGCGTCGACACCAGAATGACCGAAAAGCCGACGATGTGGGACATCGGCAGCACGCCGTAGATGCGGTCCTTCGGCCCGAGATGACGGGTCAGCCCGGAAATTTTTGCACTGAACAGAAGATTGTCGTGGCTCAGCATCACGCCCTTCGGCGTGCCGGTGGTGCCGGATGTATAGATCAGCGCCGCAACCTGCGCCGCCCCCTCCGCATGCACTGGCTCGGGCTGCGTCTCCTCGTTCAGGGCGCCGATCCCGATCTCACCGAACGGACCGATGCGGCCGGTCCGCGCGCCAAGACGCGCCGCGTGGTCGGCTGCTTCCTTCGAAATATCGGCGGTGAAGAACGCCCGGCGCGCGCCGCTGTGAGCATAGATCTGATCGAGCTCGCGCGCCGACAGCCGCGGGTTGACACAAATGCCCCAGGCGTTGAGCTTGCTCGACGCCAGCAGCAGCGCGCAGAGCGCCACGCTGTTTTCGCTGGCGATCATCACGCGATCGCCCGGGCGGATACCCAGTGCCGCCAGCTCCTTCGCCACCTGATCGACCGCGGCTGCAAACTGGCGATACGTCCACACCCGTCCGGCTTCGACGAAGGCCGGATGATCCGGTGTGTCCCGCACGAACGGCTCGTAGACCTCGTGCACCCGTGCCGGAAGTCCTTCCAGCAGATCGGCCGCAGTCATGCTGTAGAAATCGGTCAAGACGTTTCTCCGCTGATGGTGGTCGTGTTGAACACGACTTCATGTCTGCGGCGGATATAAAGTTCTTTTTTAGAACTCGTCAATTGGAATCCGTTGCATGCGGCCTATGTGACGATTTTCCACGGTCGTGATGCATCGATGATTAGGTCTCTGCCATTAGCCTTGCGTGCGACACTCATGCGCAAGCAGGCTGCTCCCAGCGATGGGACAGCGGCCCTGACCAATCGTTCTAAAACAGAATGAATAGCCGCTACGAGTAATCCGTCACCCTGAGGTGGCCGCGTGCAACGCGGCCCTCGAAGGGCGACGGCCCGCACCTGAGATGATCTGTCGAGACACTTCGGCCGTACATCCTTCGAGACTCGCCCAGCGGTGCAAAGCGCACCGCAAGGCTCGCACCTCAGGATGACGGTCAACGTGAGCCGGTCTCAACAGACCAGGGATACTTACGACGCCTGGCGCTTCGCCGGCGCCGCCTCGCCCGCCACCCGCACGGCGCCGTTGCTCACGAACCCGTCGATGTCGGCGGTCGAATAACCGAGCTCGCTCAGCACGTCGCGCGAATGCTGACCGATCAGCGGCGCGGGTCCCTGGATGCCGGCTTCGTCGATGTCGAACCGGGCCGCGGGCCGCGGCTGCCGCACCTTGCCGACGGTCGGCTGATCGAACTCCTCGATCAGGCCGCGCGCAACCACCTGCTCATTGTGGATGATTTCGCCGCGCCGCAGGATCGGCGCGCACGGCACGTCGGATGCGTCGAGGCGCACCAGCCATTCGGCCGTTGTGTGTTTGGCGATGTATTCGCCCATCAGGTTGATGCGCGCGGTGGCATTCACTGAGCGCCCTGTCGGCGTCGCAAATCGCGGGTCTTCGACAAGCTTGCTGTCACCGCTGGCCTGGCAGAAGCCGCGCCATTCCGAATCCGAGATGGTTCCGACAGTGATGTAGCCGTCGCTGGTCCTGAACACGAGATCGGGCCGGTCGTTCGGATCGGTCGTGGTCGCCTCGGCGCCGACCACGGTGTACTGCATCATGCCTTCCGGCCAAAGGTAGGAAATCATGGTGTCGAGCATCGCCACCTGGATATGCTGGCCCGTGCCCGACTTCTCCCGCGCATACAATGCAGCGCAGACCGCCTGCGCACTGAAGATCGCCGTGGTTTTGTCGCAGACGATGGTGCGGATCATCTGCGGGCGGTTGGTGACGGGCTGGGACTGGATATCGGCGAATCCCGACAATCCCTGGATGATCGGATCATAGACCCGCTTCTTGACATAGGGGCCGCTGTCGCCGACGCCGCTGATCGAGACATAGATCAATCGCGGATGGAGCTTGCGCAGTTGCTCGAAGCCCAGGCCAAGTCGCTCCATGGTGCCGGGGCGGAAATTCTGCACCAGCACGTCCGCCTGCCCGATCAGCTTGGCCAGCACCTCGCGCCCGATGTCGGTCTTGATGTCGATGGCGAGCGAGCGCTTGCCGCGGTTGGTCGAGATGAACAAGGCGGAGAAGTTTCCCGCCTTGTCGATGGTCTGGCGGCTGCGCCGGGTGATGTCGCCGCCGAGCGGCTCGATCTTGAGCACATCGGCGCCCTGGTCCGCCAGGAACATGGTGGCCAGAGGCCCGGACACCACGCCCGTCAGATCAATGACCTTCACACCGCTGAGTGGTCCCGCCATCGCCGTTCTCCCGAAGCCGTATCTCGATTGTTATTGGTGGTTACGCGTCCAAGTCCAAACCCAACTCAAAGTCCAAATCCAGATCAAAAGCCGTGCCGTCAATTCTAGGCAGCTTTGGCCTTCTGGGCGATGATTTCTTCTTCCACATCGCGCAACTGGTCCTTGCCGAAAAACATCTCGTTGCCGACAAAGAAGGTGGGCGATCCGAATGCGCCGCGATCCACCGCCCTCTGGGTGAGTTCCAGCAGCCGGTTCTTGACATCGGCCTCCTGCGAGCGCGCGATCAGCCGGTCGGCATCGAGCCCCGACGAGATCAGCGCCTCGCGCAGGATCTTCGGGTCGTCCATCTTCTTCGGCTCTTCCCACATGTGGTGATAGGCGGCGCGGAAGTACGGCTCGAACACGCCCTCGAACTGGGCGGCGATGGCGCCGCGCATCAGCATCAGGGTGATGACCGGGAAAAACGGGTTCTGCTTGAAGGTCGTGATGTTGTGCCGGCGAATGAACCGCTCGGTCTCGACCTGAATGTGCTCCGGCTTGTTCTTGATGCCGCGCAGATAGTCGCCGGGTGAGCTGTTGCCGGTCAGCTTGTAGATGCCGCCGAGCAGCACCGGAACATAATCGAACTTCACCCCGGTTCGCTTTTCGATCGCCGGGATCACCTTTTCAGCCAGATAGGCGTTGGGGCTGCCGAAGTCGAACAGAAATTCCACCTTGGGTGCCACGACAATCTCCTCCCCGAAAACTTGTTGATGTCCGTTGTTCCGCCACCCCGGAAGGCTGGCACCGGCCCCCGAGCGGGCCGATCGTCAAGCGATGATCAATTCCATACAGTTCTAAAATAGAACTGTCAATTCGATCGTGCAATCGCGGCAATCGCCAAGATTTTGAGCGTTCTGAGCGGCAAATACGCAATCCTTGCTAAACTTGAATGCCGATTCGGAATGGCACTTTTCGAAATATTTGCTATTTGTAGGGCAATGAAAGCGGCTTCGGTACCGGTGGGCGCAAGCTCTGCCTCTGTTCCACGGTACGGGCTGGAACTTTTGGGCTGGGTTTGGAGATCGTTATGAAGTGGGATGCTCTCGAGGAAGAATCGTGTTCGATTTCGCGCACGCTCGCCGTCATCGGTGACCGCTGGAGCCTGCTGATCCTGCGTGACTGCTTCCTGCGCGTCAGGCGGTTCGAGGAATTCCAGTCGAAGCTCGGGATCACCCGCCACCTGCTGGCCGATCGCCTCAAGAAACTGGTCCGCTTCGGCGTGCTGCGGCGCGCGCCCTACCAGACCAACCCCAAGCGCCATGAATACATCCTGACCCAGAAAGGCCTCGATCTCTATCCGATCCTGATGTCGATCGTGCACTGGGGCGATGTCCACATGGTCGACGAGCGCGGCCGGCCGCTGGTCCACCAGCACAAGACCTGCGGCAAGTTCTTCGACCCGGTGATGGTCTGCTCCGAGTGCGGCGAACCGCTGAAGGCCAAGGAAGTGCATACGCACCCCGGCCCCGGAGCCCTGCCGGTCAAGGAAGTCGCCGCAGCCTCGGACAAGGCTCCGCGCAAAAAGGCCCTGCTCCGCGCATCCTGAACTAACTCCGTCATCCTGATGTGCTCAGCAACCGGCTATGCCGGTTGCGTTCTTTCAATAGGTCGCAAGTTGGATAAATCCGACTTGCGAAGCGGGCCTCGAAGGACGACGGATCCCACCCATCGAACAAGACCGCTTCACCCAACACAGACATGACAAAGCCGACGCCCCTGAACGGACGCCGGCTTCTTTCTTGACTATTGCCCTGCGTCCTCGTCCGCGCTCAGCACGTCGCCGAAACGCTCCCAGCCCGATCCGGTCCAGCGCTGCAATTGCAACTGGGTCCAGATCTTGTTGTTGGTTGCGCTGGTGTTGATCTTGATGCCGGGCAGCGCAGTCGGAACCACGAAATCCTTGAGGTTCTTCGCCTGCTTCAGGATGTTCTCGCGCGACAGGTCGTCGCCGCACTGCTTGAGGATCTGTTCAAGGATCACGCCCTGCTCATACCCGGTCTGGTAGTTGCCTTCCGCGATGTCGGCTCCCGGCAGATACTTCGCAAAAAACGTGCGGTACCCCTTCATGCCGGGATCGTTGTCCCAGGCGGATTCCACCGGATCCTTGTGAAAGGTGCCGACGACGACCCCGACCGACTTGTCGAGGCCTGCCGGCTTCAAGGTCGCATTCACCGAGCTCGAAGGGAAGTTGACAATCAACAGCGCCTTCCAGCCGATCTCGCTCGCCTTGCGGATCGCCTGCGCCGCGAATTTCGGAGTGCCGGCGACCAGCAGCGCCTCGGCGCCTGAGCTCTTCAGATTGACGACCTGGGAGTCCACCGTCGGGTCGGTGATCTCGTAGGCCGCCGTCACCACCTTCTTGTCGAAGTCGTCTTTCAGGTACGATTTGAAGGCATTGACGTAGTCCTTGCCGAGATCGTCGTTCTGATAAAGAATCGCGATCTTCGCGTTCGGCAGCGACGTGACGATGTGTTTTGCGTAGATCTTGCCCTCGGTGTCGTAGCTCGCAAGTCCCGTTGTCGTATAGGGATAATCCCTGACGTTGGTAAACTTGCTGGACCCGCTGATGATCGCGATGGTCGGCACCTTCTTGCCGGTGAGATATTTCGCCGTTGCCGAATTGCCGGGGGTGCCGAGCTGGCTGAACATGAAGGCGACTTCGTCGCTTTCGACCAGCTTGCGCACGTGCTCGACCGCCTTCGGCGGGCTGTAGGCGTCATCCAGCGCGATATAGTTGATCTTGCGGCCGTTGATGCCGCCCCGATCGTTGATGGAATTGACGTAGGCCAGCACGCCGCGGCCGACGAGACCGATCGACGAGGCCGGCCCGCTGAACGGGAACACACCACCGATCTTGATTTCGGTCGCCGTAACCCCCGGCATGTCGGCCGCAAGGGCGCCGGACCACACCCCCAGCGTTCCCAGCACCATCGCGGCAAGCAGCCTTATCCGTGCGCGCATCCATCCCTCCTCTGGTGTTGACGCCGGACTGATCCGGCATTTTTCCATGACCGTTCGACGCCGGTGCATGCTGCGCACGCATCCGGACCATCACGAAATTCTGACACTGGAGACGTACCGCTCGCGGATGACCACGCTGCGCCATGGCAGCACGGCCCGGCCGACAAGCCCGCGTTCCCTCACTCCATCGCGATCACTGTTCGATCGTCGTTGCCGGAATAAAGGTTCTTTTTTCGAACTGTGTCAATAACAATAGTTATGCAGCTCCACGTCGCGTCATTTGGAAATGGATTTTTCGGATTCGTAGCTCCCGATTGACAGGTTCTTTTATCGAACTAGATTTCACTGCCGCGAGCGCGCGACAAACAAAGATGGATACTCTCCCATGGCGGAAACCAAAATCACGGCGGAGCTGGCCGGACGGCTATTCCTGATCAATGTCGGCATCGGCGACAAGGTGACGAGCGAACAGGATGTCGCCGTCATCGAGGCCATGAAGATGGAAATCCCGGTCACCGCCCCCGTGGCCGGTGTCGTCAAGACCATCACGGTTGCCGTCGACGAGATGATCGAAGAAGGTCAGGTGTTGATGATCCTCGAGACCTGACCCGCACCACACAGACCGTTACGACTTTCCGGAGGGCGCGATGCGCGACACGCCGTGGCAAGACAAGGCCGATGAAATCGACGAACGCCGCAAGCAGGCCAAGCGCGGGGGTGGCGACGACGCCATCCGCAAGCAGCATGCGCGGGATCGCCTGACCATCCGGGAGCGGATCGACCGGATGCTGGACGAGGGATCGCTGCGCGAGACCGGCCCGATTGCCGGCGCCGGCGAACGCAATGACGATGGCTCGCTCTCGTTCACCCCCGCCAACTTCGTGCTCGGCATCGGCAAGATCGCCGGCCGGCACTGCGTCATCGGTGGCGAGGACTTCACCATGGGCGCGGGATCACCGAACGCGGCAGGCCTTCGCAAGAGCATCTACACCGAAGACCTGGCGCTGCAATACCGCATCCCGCTGGTGCGGCTGCATGAGGGATCCGGCGCCAGCATCACCGGCAGCGGCGGAAAGACCGCCAAGACCCTTCCGGAACCGGTGTATGCCCGCGATCGTTTTGAATCGATCGCCCGCTGCCTTGGAACGGTCCCGGTGGCGAGCGCCGCGCTCGGCGCGGTCGCCGGCTTCCCGGCCGGCCGCCTGGTGGCCTCGCACTACACCGTGATGACCCGCCACACCGCGCAGATCCTGACCGGCGGCCCGGCATTGGTCGAACGCGCGCTCGGCATCAAGATGACCAAGGAGGAACTGGGCGGCGCCGCAGTGCACGAGAAGAGTGGCCTGGTCGACGACGTGGTCGAGGACGAAAACGCCGCGTTCGATGCCATCAAACGTTTCCTGTCGTATTTACCGCCGAACGTCTGGGAATTGCCGCCGCGCAGCGCCTCGGTCGTGCCCGCCGAACAGGCCAGCGCCGAACTCGAAACCATCATCCCCGCCAACCGCCGGCGCATCTACGACATGCGCCGGGTGGTGGCCGCCATCGTCGACCGCGACTCCTTCTTCGAGATGGGCCGCAAGTTCGGTCCGGGACAGATCACCGGCTTCGCCCGCCTCGACGGCTATCCGATCGGCGTGTTCGCGAGCGATCCCAAGCACAATGCCGGTTCACTGACGGCGGCCGGCGCGCAAAAGCTGCGGCGTTTTGTCGACCTCTGCCAGACGTTTCATTTGCCGATCGTCACCCTGGTCGACGAACCCGGCTTCATGATCGGCCCCGACGCCGAGCGCGACGCCACCATTCGCCACGGTGCGTCTGCGCTGATCTCGGTGGCGCTGTCGACCGTGCCCTGGGCCACCGTCCTGGTGCGCAAGAGTATGGGGCTCGCCAACTACGCGCACATGCCGTCCGGCGCTTACGTGCTGGCGTGGCCCTCGGCCGAAAGCGGCGCGCTGCCGGTCGAAGGCGGCGTTGCGCTGGCCTTCCGCCACGAAATCGCGGCAGCGCCCGATCCGGCCGCGCGGCGCACCGAGCTGGAAGACCAGTTCGCAGCCCTGCAATCGCCGTTCCGGCAGGCCGAGACGTTTTCGGTTCACGACCTGATTCATCCGCGCGAGACCCGCGCGCGTCTCACCGACTGGATCGAACTGGTGCAGGCCCGGCTCAAGCTGCAGCTAGGCCCGCCGCAGTTCAGCTTCCGGCCCTGATCCTCGCTTTGCTCCTCGATCGGCAAGAAAAAAGCGGGCTACCAGCCCGCTTTTGCTTCATCGCGATGATCGCCTTACCACTTCTCGCCGAAGGGCCGGATCTCGTGCTCGAACGTCCAGGCGTCGCGCGGCTGCTGGTAGAGGCTCCAATAGGCCTCGCCGACGGCGGCGGGGCGCATCAGCCGGTTGGGATCGAGGTTCTTGATGGCATCCTCGCCTTCCCGCGTGGTGATCAACTGGCGAACCCACTCGGTGTCGACGCTGGAATCGATGATCAGGTGGGCGACATGGATGTTCTTCGGTCCCAGTTCGCGGGCCATCGACTGGGCCACCGCCCGCAGGCCGAACTTGGCGCTGGCGAACGCGGCAAAGCCAGAGCCGCCACGGAGACTGGCAGTGGCGCCGGTGAAGAAGATGTTGCCCTTGCCGCGAGCCAACATGGCGCGCGCCGCCTCACGTCCCGTCAGGAAGCCAGAATAGCAGGCCATCTCCCAGACCTTGCGGAACACCCGTTCGGTGGTCTCGACAATCGGGAAATTGACGTTGGCGCCGATGTTGAACACGCAGACCTCGAGCGGCGCATGGGCATCGGCGTCGGCAATGAGCTTGACGACCTCTTCCTCCTTGCGCGCGTCGAGGGAACGCCCGAACACCGTGCCGCCGGCGGCTTCGATCTCCTTGATCAGGCCGGCGAGCTTGTCGCCGTTGCGCCGCCCGACGAACACCGTAAAGCCCTCGGACGCGAATTTCTTTGCGATCTCACCGCCGATGAAATCACCGGCACCGACCACCACCACCGTTGCATTGCGTTTTGTTGCCACCGTTACCTCCCGACCTATATATTCGCCTCTAGCCATAAAGTTCTTTTTTAGAACTTTGTCAATTGCCGCCCGGCAAGCTCCGTGATCGTTGCCAGTCCGCCGCAATCCGGCGGATCGGCACGCTCGCCGACAACGATAGCACACCGGCCAGCGGCTGCATGGCGGGGTTCGTTTAGCAAGAAATAGCCAGTTTTTGTCGAACGTTATGCCCGTGTTCACCGCCGGAAAATCCGGTCGACAGGACGCCGCGACAATGATTTCTGCCGCCCGTTGAAATTTATGACTTCCTAAAAACCGGCTTTTGCTTTATCAGTCTAAAAAAAGAACTTAATGGGAGAAGAGCGATGGCTCAGGGATCTGGAGTGGTTTTGCTTGTCGGCGCCGGTGATGCGATCGGTGCGGCGGTTGCCCGGCGGTTCGCCTCCGGCGGCTTCAAGGTCTGCATCGCGCGGCGTGAGGCCGCCAAATCACTGGCCTTGATCGACGAGCTGAAGGCGACCGGCGCCGACGTCAGGGCTTTCAGCGTCGATGCCCGCAGCGAAGAGCAGGTCAAGAAGCTGTTCGCCGAGGTCGAAGAGACGGTGGGCCCGATCGAGGTCTGCCTGTTCAACGCCGGTTCGAACGTCAACAAGCCGCTGCTCGAAACCACGGAAAAGCTGTTCTTCAAGGCCTGGGAGCTCGCCTGCTTCGCCGGCTTCCTGGTCGGCCGCGAGGCAGCGAGCCACATGCTCAAGCGCGGTCGCGGCACCATGCTGTTCACCGGCGCCACCGCCAGCGTGCGCGGCGGCAAGGGCTTTGCCGCATTCTCCGCCGCCAAGTTCGGCCTGCGTGCCGTGGCCCAGGCGATGGCGCGCGAGCTCGGACCGAAAAACATCCATGTCGTTCATCTCCTGATCGACGCCGGCGTCGACAGCGAGGAAATCCACCGCCGCTACAAGGCGCAGCGCGGCATCGACGTATCAGACATCCCGCCCGACAGCCTCACCAAGACCTCGTCGATCGCCGAGGCCTACTGGTTCGTGCACCACCAGAGCCGCGACGGCTGGACCCACGAGCTCGATCTGCGTCCCGGTGTGGAGACATGGTGAGATGGCTTCCGCAACCGAGACGTCAAAAAAGCCGCTGATCCTCTGGGGCGCCGGCACCAGCCGCACCATCCGTCCGCATTGGGCGATGCAGGAGCTCGGGCTGACCTACCAGTCCCGCCCGATCCTGCCGCGCACCGGCGAAACCCTGACCGCGGAGTACACCGCACTCAATCCGCGGCAGAAGATCCCGTTGCTGCAGGACGACGATTTCACCATCGGGGAGAGCGCCGCCATTGTCGCCTACCTGTCGCGGACGTATTCGACGCCGGACTGTGCGCTGGTGCCGGAAGAGCGCCGGCAATATGCGGCGTGGCTGGAATGGTGCTTCTTCATCGTCGCCGAACTCGATTCGACCAGCCTCTATGTGATGCGCCGGCACACCGACCTCAAGCACATCTACGGCGACGCGCCCGAGGTTGTGGCCGAAGCCGCAAAATACTTTCGCGGCCAGTTGCGCCATGTCGAAACCGCGCTGACCGACGGGCGCAAGTACCTGATGGGCGACCGGTTCACCAGCGCCGACATCCTGCTCACCACCTGCCTGACCTGGGCGATCGATTACGGCGTCGGCATCTGCGATAACGCCTACCCCTATCTCGAGCGCACCACGGCCCGCGCCGGCTATCAGCGTGGCAAAACCGCCAACACGCCACCGCCCGGCAGTCCGCCGGTCCGGCCGCCGCGCCCTGCCGCCGCCCCCTGACCAGAGCCGGAGCCTCATTGTGACCCAGCCTATCCTTTCGGTCCGCGACGTCTGCGTCCGGTTCGGCGGCATCGTCGCGCTGGACGGCGTCGGCTTCGAGATGGAGCCGCGTACCATCCTCGGCCTGATCGGCCCTAATGGCGCCGGCAAGACCACGCTGTTCAATTGCCTGAGCCGGCTCTATACGCCGAACTCCGGCGACGTGTTGTTCGAAGGCCGCTCCATTCTGGACCGCCCGGCACATCGCATTGTCGACATCGGCATCGGCCGTACCTTCCAGAACCTGGCGCTGTTCCAGAATCTGACGGTGCGCGACAATGTCAGGATCGGCACCCATTCGCGGGTCAAGGGCAACACCGCCAGCGACGCGCTGTACCTGCCATGGACACGCCGTGGCGAAAAATTCACCAACCACACTGCGCAGGAGCTGATCGATTATCTCGATCTCGGTTCGGTCGCGGAGCGCAAGGTCGCGGACCTGCCGTTCGGCACGCAAAAGCGCGTCGAGCTGGCCCGCGCGCTCGCCACCAATCCCAAGCTTCTGCTGCTGGACGAGCCGGCCTGCGGTCTGAACCACGAAGAGGTCGACGAACTGACCAGGCTGATCCGTCGCATCCGCACCGAGCGCGGCATCTCGATCCTGCTGGTGGAGCACCACATGGCCCTGGTGATGTCGATCTCCGACAAGATCGTCGCCCTGAATTTCGGCCGCAAGATCGGCGAGGGAACGCCGGCGCAGATCCAGGCCCATCCGGAGGTCATTGCGGCTTATCTGGGCGCGGAGGCCGCATGAGCGCGCTCCTGGCCGTCGAGAACCTGCACGCCTATTACGGCAAAACCGCAGCGCTGCACGGCCTCGATTTCTCCATCGCGGAAGGCCGCGTCACCGCCCTGCTCGGCGCCAACGGCGCCGGCAAGAGCACCACGCTGCGCGCCATCTGCGGCATGGTGCGCCGTTCCGGCGACATCCGCCTGCGCGACAAGTCCATCATCGGATCGCAGACCGAGGACATCGTCCGCCTCGGCGTGGCGCACGTGCCCGACGGCCGCGGCACCTTCACCAAACAGACCGTCGAGAACAACCTTCAGCTCGGCGCCATGACGCGGCACGACAAGGCCGGCATCGCCGCCGACATGGAGATGGTCTACGGCTATTTCCCGATCCTCAAGAAGCGGCGCACCCAGGCCGCCGGCCTGTTGTCCGGCGGCGAACAGCAGATGCTGGCGGTCGGCCGCGCGCTGATGCTGCGCCCCAAGCTGCTGCTGCTTGACGAGCCTTCCTTCGGTCTCGCCCCGCTGATCGTGCGCGAGATCTTCGACATCTTCCGACGGCTGAATCGCGACCAAAAGGTCAGCATCCTGCTGGTCGAGCAGAATGCCTCCATCGCGCTCGAACTCGCCGACCATGCCTACCTGATCGAAACCGGGCGCATCGTGTTTTCCGGCGCCTCGTCGGACATCCGCGCCAATGAACAGTTGCGCCGGTCGTATCTCGGCTATTGAGGAGACTGCCATGGAGCTGCTCGCACAGCAGTTGACGGCCGGGATCGCCACCGGCGCCATCTATGCCTGCGTCGCGCTGGCGCTGGTGATGATCTACCAGGCCATCGGCCACATCAATTTCGCCCAGGGCGAAATGGCGATGTTCTCGACCTTCCTCGCCTGGCAGTTCATGCAATGGGGCGCTCCCTACTGGGTGGCCTTCGCCGCCGCCGTGGTGGTGTCGTTCGCCGGCGGCGTGCTGATCGACCGCACCATCTTCAGGCCGATCCGCAGCGCCCAGATGCTCAGCCAGATCGTGATGTTCGTCGGCCTGATGGCGATGCTCAACAGCGTGGCCGGCTTCATCTGGGATTTCACCAGCAAACCGTTCCCGACCCCGTTCGGCTCCGATCCGCTGTTCGGCAGCGGACTGATCAGCACCCATCAGACAGCAATGATCCTGATCACCTTCGGTCTGCTGATGCTGCTGTTCTGCTTCTTCCGCTACACCCGGGTCGGCCTCGCCATGCAGTCGGCGGCCGAAAACCCTGCGTCGGCCAAGCTGGTCGGCATCCGGGTCGAATGGATGATCGCACTCGGCTGGGGCATGGCTGCCGCCATCGGCGCCATTGCCGGCGTGCTGATCGCGCCCATCGTGTTTCTCGAGCCCAACATGATGCTGGGCATCCTGCTGTACGGTTTTGCCGCGGCCGTGCTGGGCGGGCTCTCCAGCCCGGGCGGCGCGGTGCTCGGCGGCTTCGCCGTCGGCATCATCGAGAACCTGTCGGGCACCTACATTCCGGTGGTCGGCGGTGAACTCAAGCTGACCATCGCGCTCGCCATCATCATTGTCGTCCTGGTCATCAAGCCGAGCGGCCTGCTCGGCAGCCGCCACGTGCAAAGGGTCTGATCCATGCCGCCAGCCAGTTCCATGCAACAAGCCAGCGACAATTCGATCGAGCTCGCGGCTGTGCTCGGCAGCACCCAATCGACCGAGCGTAGCGTCGACCTGAAACTGCTCGCCGGCATGGCCGTCCTGGTGATTGCGGCGGTTTTGCCGTTCGTTCTGCACACCTTCTTCATCTTCCAGATGACGCTGGTGCTGGTCTACGCCATCGCGATCATCGGGCTCAATCTGCTGACCGGATTCAACGGCCAGTTCTCGCTGGGGCACGCCGCGTTCTACGCCATCGGCGCCTACACGGCGGCCATCATGATGGACAAGGGTGACATCAGCTACGTCTGGACGCTGCCGGCCTCCGCCGCCATCTGCTTCATCTTCGGTTTCCTGTTCGGCCTGCCGGCGCTGCGGCTGGAGGGCATCTATCTCGCGCTCGCCACCTTCGCGCTATCGATCGCGACGCCGCAGATCCTCAAATTCTCGCTGTTCGAACATTGGACCGGCGGCGTGCAAGGTCTGGTCATCACCAAGCCGGATGCGCCGGCCGGATTGCCGCTGACCCAGGACCAGTGGCTCTATTTCTTCACGTTGATGGTCACGGTGGTGCTTTATCTCGTGGCCAAGAACCTGATCCGCACCCGCACCGGACGCGCCATGATGGCGATCCGCGACAACCCCCTCGCCGCCCGTTCGATGGGCATCAACACACCGCTGTACAAGGCGCTGACCTTCGGTGTCAGCGGTCTCTACACCGGCGTCGCCGGCGCTCTTGGCGCCATCGTGGTGCAGTTCGTGGCCCCGGACAGCTTCACCATCAGCCTGTCGGTGGCGCTGGTGGTCGGCCTGGTCGTGGGTGGTGTCGGCTGGCTGCCCGGCGCGTTCTTCGGCGCCGCCTTCATCCTGTTCGTACCGAACGTGGCCGAGCATTTTTCCAAGGGCCTGTCGGGCGCGACCTACGGATTGATGCTGGTGGTGCTGATGCTGGTGATGCCCGGCGGCTTTGCCGGCGTGCTGCGGCTGCTGCGCACCGGGCGTGACACGTCAATATCGGCCCAGAAGGGCTGACTGACACCCGGTGAGGCGAAACGTGATCAGCAGCTTCGTTCAGGCGGCCTTGGTGGCCGCCTGTTCGCGCTGCCGCCGGGCCTCATAAGCCTTGAGGTTGACATAAGCGATGCGCAGCAGCGAGATCTTGTCGCTGGCGTCGCCGCCTCGGCGCAGCAGGTCGCCGATGATCTGGTCCGCCTCGATCCTCGACCCGCGCTCGATGTCGCGCAGCATCGAGGCCATCATCGGCGATCCCGGGGCGACGAACATCGCCCGGAAACGCTCCAGCGGCGCCGCGCGCGGCGCGTGACCGTGTTTCGCCGCCACGGCGGCGCACTCGTCCAGAAGCCCGATCACCAGATCGGCGCCACCAGCCGCGACGATGTCGCCGGTCGCCGCACGCATCAGACAGGTCATGCCGGCGGCGGTGGCGATGAAGACCCACTTCTCCCACATGTCCTGGAGAATGGCGTCGCTGGCCTGGACGGTGAATTTCGCCCCCGAGAGCGTGTCGGCCACCGCCTTGCTCCGCGCCGACGACCCGCCATCCTGTTCGCCGAAGGTGATGCTGTGCATATCGTTGAGGTGCAGCACATGTCCCCTGTCGTTCAGCGTCGCCGAGATCACGCACTGGCCGCCAAGCACATGGCTTTTGCCGAAGCGCGCATTGAGCGCGTCGATATGGCCCATGCCGTTGAGCAGCGGCAGGATCAGGGTCTGCGGCCCCACCGCCGGCGCAAAGGAGTCCATCGCACTCTCGAGATCATAGGCCTTGCAGCTCAGCAGGATCAGGTCGAACGGCGTCTCCAGTTGATCCGCCGTGACCAGTTGCGGTTTGGCGATGGTGATATCGCCGGCGGGGCTCTTCACCACCAGCCCATCGCCGAGTTCGGAGGCACGCCGCGGGCGAACCAGAAACGTGACATCACGTCCCGCCTCGATCAGCCGGGTCCCGAAATAGCCGCCCAGGGCACCGGCACCGATCACCAACACGCGCATCGCATCGTCTCCTCAGATGTTTTGGCGATGATCGAATTTGCGCTTGTGAATGGCAAGTTGCTTTATCGGCAAACGGCCGTCGCCTCGGGCATCGCCGGTCTGTCACACGCGCTCTTGACAAGTTCTGTTTCGGAACCTCAGGCTGCTGGACGGACTGCGGCCGATCCAGGCGACACCCCATCAGCGAACCGGGAGACAATGATGCCGACCTACACCTGCACAGTGCCAGCCGGCCGCCTGTCCGCGGAGCAGAAAGGCGCGGTGGCGCACGAGATCACCCGCGTCCACAACGAGGTCACCGGTGCGGCGACATTCTTCGCCCAGGTCATCTTCAACGAGGTTCCGGCCGGCAACTATTTCATCGGCGGGAAACCGCTGAAGGAAGATCAGATTTTTATCAACGGCCAGATCCGTGCCGGGCGCAGTGCGGTCGATCGCAGCCGGCTGTTGCGCGAACTGCATCGCGTGGTGGCGGCGGCGGCCGGTGCCCAGCCGAGCAGCGTCTGGGTTTATCTGACCGATCTGCCGGCGCGCGATATGATCGAGTACGGCCACGTGCTGCCGGAACCCGGTCATGAATCGGAGTGGCTTGCGGGGCTGCCGTCCGCCGACCGGGAACGCATGCAGAAGATCTAGTTTGCCGGACGTTTTGACGCGGATACGATGGTTGTGGACGCGACTGCGGAGAATCAGGATATCTGATTGTGACTGTCGGCAGGATGCCGGCTGCAGGATGCGCCCCGATGAACAACCGCAATCTCCTCTACGCAGTCGTCGGTGCGCTGGTCGTCGTCGTCGCGATCCTCGGCTACAATCTATATCAGGCCAAGAAGCAGCCTGAAGGGTTGCAGATCAACCTTGGCCCGAACGGCGTCAAGATCGAGAGCAAATAGCACGATGCGCCGGTCCCCACCTTTTTCCGCAATCTGCCTCGGCGCCGCCATCTTCGGCGCAACGCTGTTTGCCACGACCGCCGCGTGGGCCGCCGTTGCGCTGCTGCGCGAGCCGGCGGAAGGCGAGCTTCGGCTGGGACAGCGCGTCCGCGTCGATGACGGAACCTGCCCTGCCGGTCAGGTCAAGGAGATCACGGCGTCAAAGCTGACCCCGCAGGGCATCCTGCGCACGCGCGTGTGCGTGAAACGATAGCGATCGCGGGCAGCCGTTATTGCCCGTAGATGCAGGTCATGGTCGGCTGCGCAATCCGGGTCAGGGTCAGGTCGATCTGCTGTTCCTTCGTCGGAGGCAGCCAGCTCCTGTCGATGGTCGGAACCCCGGTTTCACTGATCCCATACAACAGCGCATCGCGCACATCGACGTCATCCACCACCGAAACGGCCTGCCGGTGCAGGCAGTCACAGACCGATTCCGGATGGGATGAGCGCTTGATCATGTAGGGCGCACACAGGCGAATGAACTCGCCGCGCGGATCCGGCATCCGTGAGAACGGACGGAATTGTGCGTGAGCAGGAGCGCCGAGAGTGATCAGAAGTGCGGCGGCGGCCACAAGCGAAGTGAATTTCATGGGAATGTCTGGGTGGCGGGCTGAGTGTGGGATTCAAGCTACTATCGCGACGCGACCAGCACGTTGGCCGGCGTACCCGCGATGATCGGCGAGCCGCTGTAGTTGAAGGTTCCCACACCTGGCAGATGATCCTGTGCGGCCGAGACATCCCATGCCGGTGCGGCCAGCACAAAGGCAAAGGCGAGGATGAAGCTCAGGGCGCGCATCGTGTATCTCCGGGCGGTTCTGATGATTTGTCACGACCGAAGGTTGTCGGGTTCAAAGAGGAACGAAATTTGTTGCGCGCTGTCGTTAACGTGTCGCGACAAGCGGTTACATGGGTTCCGTTAACCGCTCCCGTGGAAAACGCGCGAAGAGTCCGGGACCGCGCCGGTGCATGCAACTTTCGTAAGGCAACTTTCGTAAGACTTGGGCGTTATCCAGCGCCTCGTCCAGGGGAGCTTACCGTGACACGTCAAATCCAGATCACCCAGCGCATCGTGCCGGATCGCTCGACCATGACCACATCCAGGAGCCCCGTGCTGAAGCTCGCAACGGTGGCTGAGCAACCGGCCGCCGTCGATCCGGCGCCGCGCGTCATGGCATCCCAACCCGTCTCGGTCTACGCCAACGACTCCGTGCCGCAAAAACTGATCAGGCTGACCGGGTCCTACAACCCGGTGAAGCCGCCGGAATCCTGGCGCCGGGTTCGCCGCACACCCGACGCAGCCTGAGATAATCCTTTAGCGACAATGTCTTGTGAGCAGTTTCTCGCTCAACAAGCGAATTACTCGGTAATGAACTCCGAGCACTTTTGAATAGTGTCACTGCCGCCCCAGGGCATCACCGGAACCGACGACGTCGAGTTCTTGGGCGATCCCTCGATCAATCGGTCGGAATACACCATGTAAACCAGGACGTTGCGCTTGGTGTCGCAGCCGCGGACGATCTGCATCTTCTTGAAGAACAGCGACCGGCGCTGACGGAACATGTCATCGCCCTGCTTCATCTTGGACTTGAAACGGATCGGGCCGATCTGGCGGCAAGCCAGCGAGATGTCGGACACCTCTTCCGCAAGCCCCAGCCAGCCTTTGACGCCGCCCTTCTCCGGCACCGTAAAATGGCAAGCCACTCCTTCGACCTCCGGATCGTCGACGCCATAGGTCGCCAACTTGTCGTTGGGTGTCAGCCATTTAAAGACCGTGGAGCGGCGGAAAATCAGATCCGGTTCATCCGCAGCCTGGACCGGCGCAGACACCAGCATGAGCGCCAGACCGGCCAAGGCCAGTCCCACACGTCGCCGCGCCGGCCTGGACACCGGGGATTTCTCGGCTGAATTGCGGCAAAGTGTCATTGGCATTCACTCCTAGAGCGTAATCCGGAAAAGTGGGAACCCGGTTTTCCCTCGCGATAAACGCAAAGCGTTTGCGCGGAGATCATGCTCAAACAAAGGGATCTCAAGGGGCCCTCTCGACCAAGCTCTCAAGAAAACCCATGTAAGATCTTTACCCTGTTAAAGGAAGGCGGCGACCACAGGCAAATTCCAAGACCCTAAAATCCAAGGACAAATTCCGAGGACAGCGCCGGGGCGTTAAGCCGGCGTCAGGAGATTTTGGTTAACTGTAGTGGGCGAATCTTCGGCTTGCGCAGCTTGTAGGCGAACCCGCCTACCGCCTGCGACACTCATAAACCGAGTACATTGGGAAGCAGGCGTGAGTAGTCATCAGATTCAGTTTTTGACCGTCCCGGCCCGGGTTACGGTTTTGCACCGCCCTCACCTGAAGATCATCACTGCCATTGCGGTCGGCCTGATCGGATCTGTAGCCCCCGCCGCAGCCTATCCGGTCTACTGGCCCAACCAGACGTTTGAGCAGTCCGACGACCCCACGCCGCAGGCGCCCGCGCCACGAAAGCGGACCGTCAAACGCAGCTATCCCAAATTGGCCGACGCGCCGAAGGATCTGGTCAAGCCGCGCGGCCCACTGATCATCGCCATTTCGCTCGGCAGCCAGCACCTCAGGATCTACGACGCCAACGGCCTGTTCGCGGAATCGCCGGTCTCGACCGGGATGCGGGGACACTCCACCCCGATGGGGGTGTTCAGCATCATCCAAAAGAGCAAGTGGCACCGCTCGAATCTCTACAGCGACGCACCAATGCCCTACATGCAGCGCATCACCTGGTCGGGCGTCGCCCTGCACGCCGGCGTGCTGCCGGGTTACGCGGCCTCCCATGGCTGCATCCGCATGCCGATGGCATTCGCGACCAAATTGTGGAGCTGGGGCAAACTGGGCGCCCGCGTGATCATCACGCCCGGCGAGATCACACCGGAAGACATCTCGCACCGCCTGCTTGCGACCCACGTTCCGGCCGAGCAGCCGTCGGCATCGCTCCAGCCCAGCCAGCCGGGCGATAGCGTCGGAAAGACCGACACGATCACGAAGGCGGACTCGCCCCCTGCCGAGCCGACCAAATCGACAACCGGAACCTTGTCTCAACTCGATCCGCTGGAACTGCGGCTGACATCCAAACATGACGACCAGGCCGCGGCTGGCGATGCGCCTGCGCCGCCCCCATCCGCGGAGCGTGTCCGGATCGCCAACGCACAGGAAACACCGATCGCGCCGGCCGAGACCACACAAGCGGCTCCGGCAAGCGCGCCGGTTTCCAAATCCGAGTCCGGCGCAGTCAACGCTGAGGCCGCCACCGCGGCTGCGCCTGACACATCGGCAGGCTCGTCCGCGAATACCATCAAGGACCAGGGCCGGCCCTCCGAAACCGCCAAGGATGCGGCCGCGAAACCCGACACCGCGGTTGTTGCAGCGGTGAAGCGGACCGGCCACATCGCGGTTTTCATCAGCCGGAAGGAAGGCCGAGTTTATGTGCGGCAGAATTTCGAACCGCTGTTCGATGCCCCGGTGACGATCGCACAAAGCGACAAGCCGCTGGGCACTCACGTGTTCACGGCACGTGCCGACAGCGCGGAGCCTGGCAGCTATCGCTGGTCCGTCATCTCGCCGCCGACCCTGCCGAAAAAGACCGACGCACATGCCGAGGATCTCGGTCCGCGCCGCAAGCGCCCGGCACCAATCGCTGAGCCGATGGCGCCGTCGGGGCCGACCGCTGCCGAAGCGCTGGATCGCCTGACGATCCCCGATGACGTCATGACCAGGATCGCGTCGACGCTGGCGCCGGGGATGTCGATCATCGTGTCCGATCAGGGACTCGGGGGCGAAACCGGGCTGGGCACGGATTTCATCGTGCCGCTGCGCTAGCAGCGGCCGCAGCTTCCATATTCCGTCCCCAGGGCCTGGATGTTCGCGTGGCGCCCCCGGGCGCGGACATGAATCGGCACGAAATCAATGGGTTTTCCGGGGTCGCCTCGCCCGCGTGACCGGGTTAGAACGAGCCGCCATGGACCAGACCTCAGCTCCGATCACAAACCCCGTTTCCGGCCGGACGCGCCCTGACGCGCTCGACCGGCTGACCTGGCTTGGGCCGCGTGGCGGGCTGATTGCGATCATTGCCGGTCTCGCGTTCTCATTCTTCGCCATGGGCTATGCGGTCATCTATTGGCGCAACGCCGACATGGACTTCATGGTGATCTACAACGCCTTCGTCCTCAACGACGGCAAGCCGCAGCATTTCTTCGACCATCCGGCCTATCTCACCATCCTGTCGGTCAAGGTCTGGTTTCAACTCCTGCATGCGCTCGGGCTGCTCGATGCCTACAAGCTGTCAGCGATGCCTCCAGCCACCGATGTGGCCGCGTTCGATACCGCGATGACCCATGCGGTCCGGGCTGGCCGTCTGCTGGCGTGGCTGACCGCGACGGGTTGCGTGCTGGTCTTCGCCGCAATGATACGCCGGATCGTCCGCGACTGGCGAGTGGCATTGCTGGCCACCATGGCGTTTGCATTCTCCGGCGGCATCGCTGTTCACATTCGCATCCTGCGCAGCGAACTGATCGCAGCCTGCCTTGTCATCTTTGCCCTGATGCTGCTGATCGTGATCGGACGCAACGCCAGCCGATGGCGTCCGTTGCTGGTGGCGCTCGCAGGCGGGCTCTGTGTTCTCGGTCTGGAAAACAAGGTCCACGCGGTTCTGCTGATCGCAGCATTGCCGGTTCTGTTGCTGCCATTCGGCGCCCCCACGAGCGCCAGCATGGCGTTCTGGCGACGCGCACAGGGATGGTGCGCCGCGGGCGCCCTCGCCGTCGCCGCACTGCTGTCGATCGCTGCCGCCTATCCCATCATCGCCGCTGGCCTGGATCCGGCCGCGATCCAGGCCGCCGGTCTCAGGCCGGCGATGTTCGGAGCGCCGGGGACGTATCAGGCCACCTTGGTGCTGTGGATCGTTGCCGGCATGATCGCCTATGCCGTAATCTGGCGGATCAGCCCCGCGGAAAGCCTGGCCGCGATCTCCGCGGCGCTGGGCGGCGCCGCACTGGCGCTGCTGGCGCTGAAGCTCTCCTACAACATCAACAATGTCGTCGCGATCATCAATCCGGCGGAAAGAGCCGTGAGCTTTTTGAATGCCGCCAGTCCAAGCCCGGTCAATGCCGGCCCAGCCGACGCGATCCTGCTGTTGCTGGACGGCGTGCGATCGGCGCTGGCGCGCTGGACTTTTGTCCTGCACACCTCAGCCCGTCCCACCGTATTCCTGACCTGGTTCATCATTCCCGGCCTCGTTGTCGCCTGGCGGCGTGGCGAACGTCAGGCTGCCATCCAGGCTGCGCTGTTGCTGCTGGCGGCGCTCGGCATCGACGCGATCGGCGTGCGGCGTGAATTGAAAACCGAATATTTTATTTTCACCGACCCGCTGATCATCCTCGCCAGCGCCGTGCTGCTCGACCGCATGACCGACATCGGATTGCGGCGCTGGGTCTACCCCGTGGGCGCCTGTCTTTCGCTTGTGCACATCGTCCTCAGCCACGCGGAACCGGTGCACTACATGACCAAGCGAAGCGGGCCGGAGGAAGACTGCATCTGGACCGGCATCTACATGCCGTTACTTCCGGTACCGTGGTGCGCCTCACCTCCTTCGCCGCATCTGTAACGGGGTATTGATCTGTTGCGCGCAGGCGGTCGGATAATGTCCCCGATCATCCGGCAATCGCAGGCAGGTTCGACATGGTCGATCGCAGACAGATTTTGACCCTCCCCCTCGCCGCGGCGGTGGCCGGCGCCTTCATCCGGCCGGCTCCCGCGCAGGATGCGTCCAACGGCATGAGCCGCGTCACGGCTTACGGCTTTTCGTTTCCAGCCTTGAGCGGGACGAACATCGCGCTCGCCGATTACGCCGGCCGGCCGATCATGGTGGTCAACACCGCGTCGCTGTGCGGCTATACCCCGCAATACGCTGGCCTGCAGGAACTCTGGACCGAGTTCCAGGCCCAGGGCCTGATGATGATCGGGGTGCCGTCAAACGATTTCGGCGGCCAGGAACCCGGCGACGTCAGCGACATCGACAAAACCGCGCATCAGCAATACGGCGTGACCTTTCCCATCACGGCAAAGACCATTGTTCGCGGGCCCGGCGCGCATCCGTTCTATCGTTGGGCAGCGATGGAGCGGCCGAAGGACCTGCCGGCCTGGAACTTCCACAAGTACCTGCTGGGCCGCGACGGCCACGTGGCCGACGTGTTCGCAACCGCCATTGAGCCCACCGACACACGGGTGAAAACCGCCATCGGCCGCGCCCTCGCCGCCTCTTAGCCGCGCAGGCGCTTGTCTGCGCGCGGCACCGTCAGGCCGGGGCCCAGCGCGCACAAAACGCTTCGATATCGGCGGACTGAAAATCCGGCAATCGTTGCAGGATGGTTTCGAACGGCCAATCCCACCACGCGATGTCCGCCAGCTTTGCCGCGACCTCGCGACTGAAGCGCTCCTTGATCTGTCGCGCGGGCACGCCTCCGACCACGGTGTACGGCGCCACATCGCGCGACACCACCGCCCCCGCCGCAAGCACGGCACCGTCGCCGACGTGCACACCCGGAAGCACAATGACCGCGTGTCCAATCCACACATCGTTGCCGATGATGACGCGATCGTCTCGCCGATCCCGGAAGAAGGCCTGATCCCGGCTGGCTGCGGCGGAGTAATACTCCGGACAATAGGTAAAGCGATGCAGCGACGGGCGGTCCATGGGATGATTCGGCGCGCCGATTCGAACCCGCGCCGCAATGGCGCAGAAGCGGCCGATCTGCGCATTGGCAACGGTGCAGTCTTCACCGAGATAGGAAAAGTCGCCCATCTCGGTGTATTCGACAACACTGTCACGCAAGACCTCGCAGCAGCGGCCGATTTTCGCCTCACGCAGGCGCACGCTCAGGGCGATCACGGTTTCGGCGATTTTGGGGCGCGATGGAACTGCCCGATCGGTTTGCGGATCAGTTGACAGGTCCATGAACACTCCTTGATCGGGGCCGATCCGGCCAAAAGACGGCGGTTAGCACAACGCTCATTGCAGCAATGTGACGCGCGGTTGACGCCCGTGGCGACTCAGCCGCGCCTACACTAGGATGTGGCCTGCGGCAACGAGGCTGCGACAAAAGTGTCCAAGAATTCTGGCTCTAAAACGATCTTGCTCTACAACCGGTGGGGAGTTCGATGCGGATTACGACAGGCCTGATGTTCGCGAGTGCGTTTTCGGCGTTGGCTTTCACGGCGGCGTCGTCACAAACACCGGCCCGTCCAGCCGCAGCGCCGCCGCAGGCGACCGCCGCTCCCGCGCCTGCAGCAGCGCCGCCACCTGCCACCGACAAAACCAGTTGCGCCAATCCCAACGCACTGGGTGTCGCGCGCGTGGTCCAGATCGATACCACCGGCGGACCGGGCTTCGGCTTCGAACACTTCAAACAGCTCGACTTCCTGCGCGACAAGGAAGTGGTGCTGACCTTCGACGACGGTCCATGGCCCGGCAACACGCCCGCCGTGCTGAAGGCGCTGGCGGACGAATGCACCAAGGGGCTGTTTTTCCCGATCGGCAAGCACGCCACCTATCATCCGGAAATCCTCAGGCAGGTGGCGGCCCAGGGCCACACCGTCGGTGCGCATACATGGTCGCATGCCGTTCTCACCCGCAAGGGCATGACCGACCAGGCCGCCAAGGATGAAATCGAAAAGGGCTTCAGCGCGGTGCGCTGGGCACTCGAAGCTCCACCGTCGCCGTTTTTCCGCTTTCCAGCCCTGCAGCACCCGCCGGCGATGGTCACTTATCTCGGCGAGCGCAATATCGGCATCTGGTCCTGTGATGTGGACTCCTTCGACTTCAAGTCGAAAAATCCGGAACAGGTCATCACCACGGTCATGACCAAGCTGGACAAGCTGGGTAAAGGCATCATTCTGATGCACGATTTCCAGAAGCACACCGCCGAAGCGCTGCCCACGCTGCTGAGCAGGCTGAAGGCCGGCGGCTACAAGGTCGTGCAGATCAAGGCCAAGGCCCTTGTGCAGACCATCCCCAGTTACGACGAGGCGCTGCTGAAGGATACCAAGCTGCCGACCGTCAGCAGCAAGCCGGTGTCCAGCGTGGTACAAACCATTTCCGAATAAGAGACGTGCTGGCGCGCGTCGTTTCAAGTGTTGCAGGCGGTCGGGTTGTTGTGATGACGCAGTTGCGTATCGAGGGTTATGTCATCGTTTCCGCCGACGGCATGCTGGCAAATGCGGCGCACGTGATGCCGAATGTCCTGAAGTTCGAGGGCGATCTGCGTTTTTTCACAGCCGCCCTCGATGGCGTCGATCTGGTCGTGCACGGCCGCGATTCGTTCGAGGATCAGCCCAACTCGCCGCGCCGGACCCGCCTCATATTGACCCGATCCGTCGCATCGCTTGCGTCCGATCCCGCCAATCCGAAGGCCACGCTGTGGAATCCGGCAGGCGCCTCGTTCGAGCGGGCGTGCGAAACGGCCGGCGTCCGGGCGGGCACGGCCGCCATCATTGGCGGCCCCGGCGTGTTCGCGATGTTCCTTGGCCGTTACGATACGTTCTGGCTGTCGCAGGCTCCACATGTCCGCCTGCCCGGCGGCGTGGGTGCGTTTCCCGGAATTCCGGCCCAGACGCCGGAGCAGATCCTGCAGGCGTCGGGGCTGTTGCCACGCGAACGACGGGTACTCGACGACGCGCAGCAGGTCAGTGTGACCGCGTGGCGAAGGCCGGACTGATCGCCCTCAAGCGATAGGGCGGATCGCGTACCGGTCAGTGGTGACTGTCGGTGTAGGCGACCTCGGCATCGGAGCGGTACGGCCGCGGATAGCCCGCGATAATCAGCAGCGCGCCGATCAAGGACAGGTTCTTCAATGCGTGGATCATGTTGTTGAGACGGTCGGGACCGGTCATGTCCCAGAAGTTATGATAATAGACCGTCACCGTGGCGACGAACAGCACCAGCACGATCGCGAAGAAACGTGCGCCGAAATTCAGGGCGATCATCAGCCCGCAGATGACTTCGATGGCGCCCGCGGCAATCGCCAGCAACTGCGCGATCGGCATCCCCGTCATGGTTTCAAGCTGGCCGGTGTAGGTCGCAAGCACCGCGGGGATCGCGACCTTCTCGGTGATGCCCTGGGCGGTCGCCGCGATATCCAGCAGCTTGGAGGCTCCGGAGAACACGAACAAAACAGCAAAAAGAATACGACCGATCGCGACAAACATGCTGGCCCCGCTGAACTGCTATGACGACATCACAACGACGAGAGAAACAGAACGCTCCGCAGGCTCCTAAAAAGCCGCTCCGAAAGTAACTTACGCGAACAGGGTCGGCTGACGGCTCGCCCTCTCCTGGGCCTCGACCACCGAGACCGCCGTCATGTTGAGAACGCCACGCGCCGTCACCGACGGAGTGAGGATGTGAGCGGGACGCGACGGCCCGATCAGGATTGGCCCGACCGGCAACGCATCGGCGAGCATCTTGATCATCTGGTAGGCGATATTCGCTGCATCCAGATTGGGCATGATCAGCACGTTGGCGACGCCTTCGAGACGCGAATGCGGCAGGACATTTTCCCGCGTCAGCTGCGACAGCGCGGAATCGCCCTGCATCTCGCCGTCGGACTCGATCTCCGGATGCCGCTGCGCCAGCAACCGCGCCGCCTCACGCATCTTCTGCGACGACTCGCTATCGTAGCTGCCGAAGTCGGAGTGCGACAAAAACGCGATTTTCGGCTTCAGCCCGAAGCGCTGAACGTGCATCGCGGCCTGCGCCGCCATTTCGGCCAGTTCCGCCGCCGTCGGATCCAGGCGCACCTGGGTATCGGCGATGAAATACGGTCCCTTGCTGGTGATCAGGAGCGCGAGCGCCGAGAAGTCGTCCGCCCCCGGACAGAAACCGATGATCTGCCGGACATGACGCAGGTGGCTCATGTAGCGGCCTTCGACGCCGCAGATCATCGCATCGGCCTCGCCGCGCATGACCGCCAGCGCCGCGATCACCGTGTTGTTGGTGCGCACCAGCGTGCGCGCCGCATCCGGCGTGACGCCATTGCGGCCGGCGACGTCGATATAGCTCTGCACGTAGGAGCGATAACGCGGATCATCTTCCGGATTGACCAGGTGGAAGTCATGCCCGGCGCGGATCGACAGACCGAAGCGTTCGATGCGGGCGGCGACGACCGAGGGACGACCGACCAGGATGGGGAGCGCCAGCTTCTCCTCCAGCACCGCCTGGGTGGCGCGCAGGATGCGCTCGTCCTCGCCTTCGGCATAGATCACGCGCACCGGCTGGGTCTTCGCCTTGGCGAACACCGGCTTCATGATCAGGCCGGAGCGGAAGGTGAAGCGTTCGAGATTGCTGACGTATTCGTCGAAGTCGGTGATCGGGCGCGTCGCGACGCCAGAGTCCATCGCGGCTTTCGCCACCGCCGGCGCGATCCGCAGCATCAGCCGCGGATCGAACGGGCTCGGGATCAGCGATCCCGGTCCGAAGCCCTGGGTGTTGTCACTGCCTTCCGAGCGCGCCACCACATCGGAGGGCGCCTCACGGGCGAGCTGGGCGATGGCATCCACCGCCGCACGTTTCATCTCTTCGTTGATCGCGGTGGCGCCGACATCCAGCGCCCCGCGGAAGATGAACGGGAAACACAGGACGTTGTTGACCTGGTTGGGGAAGTCGGAGCGTCCGGTGCAGATCATCGCGTCCGGCCGCACGGAGCGTGCCTCGTCGGGCATGATTTCCGGGGTCGGATTGGCGAGCGCCAGCACCAGCGGCTTGTCCGCCATCTGCGCCACCATCTCCTTGGTCAGCACATTGGGCGCAGACAGTCCGAGGAAGATATCAGCGCCGCCGATCACGTCGGCGAGCTTCCGCTTGTCGGTCTTCTGGGCATAGACCGATTTCCAGCGGTCCATGTTTTCATTGCGGCCTTCATGGACCAGGCCGTCGATGTCGTTGACCCAGATGTTCTGGCGCTTGGCGCCCATCCACACCAGCAGATTGAGGCAGGCCAGCGCCGCGGCGCCGGCGCCGGACGTGACAATCTTCACATCCTCGAGCTTCTTGCCGTTCAGCACCAGCGCGTTGCGGACCGCGGCGCAGACGATGATGGCGGTGCCATGCTGGTCGTCATGGAACACCGGGATCTTCATGCGCTCCTTGAGCTGGGCCTCGATTTCGAAGCACTCGGGCGCGCGGATGTCTTCCAGGTTGATGCCGCCGAAGGTCGGCTCCAGCGCCGCGACGGTCTCGACCACGCGCTCCACCGTATTGGCCGCGATCTCGATGTCGAACACGTCGATATTGGCGAATTTCTTGAACAGGACGGCCTTGCCTTCCATCACCGGCTTGGACGCCAGCGGGCCGATATTACCGAGCCCCAGCACCGCGGTGCCGTTGGACACCACCGCCACGAGGTTGGCGCGGCTGGTCAGCGTCGCCGCTTCGCCTGGATTTTGGGCAATGACTTCGCAGGCCGCGGCAACGCCCGGCGAGTAGGCCAGCGCCAGATCGCGCTGGTTAGCCAGCGGCTTGATCGGCTGGATCTCGAGCTTACCGGGGCGTGGGAGGCGATGGTAGGCAAGCGCGGCTGCACGAAGATCTTCAGAAAGAGACGACGCCATACATGTCCTCCGACGCTTCCACCCAAGCCACCATTATTAAAGTCACTGTTATCAAGGCCGCGATCACCGAAGTCCGATCACCGAAGCCACTATAGGTCGCCGAACTGTCGTGTTGCAGTTCGGCAATCCGGTCCTGAATGCGGGCCAGCCAGCCCGCACCCGTCATTTTCAGATGAGAAGATCAGGTCCGCGCCGGTCCCGAGAGATACACCCCAATTGACTCAAGCCTGTGGCAGATTGAGCCGAATATGCAACTCGCGCAACTGCTTCTGCGTGACCTCCGATGGCGCTCCCATCAGCAGGTCTTCCGCGCGCTGGTTCATCGGGAAGAGTGAGATCTCGCGCAGGTTGGTCGTCCCGCACAGCAGCATGACAATGCGATCCACGCCGGCCGCCATGCCGCCATGGGGCGGTGCGCCGTACTGGAAGGCACGGTACATGCCGCCGAACCGCTCGACGACGTCCTTCTCGCCATAGCCGGCGATCTCGAACGCCTTGACCATCGCGTTCGGCCGATGATTGCGGATGCCACCCGACGCAATCTCATAGCCGTTGCAGGCGATGTCGTACTGGAATGCCTTGATGGTCAGCGGATCCTGCGTTTCCAGCGCTTCCAGCCCACCCTGCGGCATCGAGAACGGGTTATGCGAGAAATCGATCTTCTTCTCGTCCTCGTTGTACTCGTACATCGGGAAGTCGACGATCCAGGCCAGCTCGAACCGCTCCTTGTCCGTCAGGTTGAGCTCTTCGCCGAGCTTGTTGCGCGCAAGCCCCGCGAACTTCCAGAATTTCTCGGGATCGCCGGCAACGAAGAACGCCGCATCGCCCTCCTTCAGGCCGAGCTGCGCGCGGATCGCTGCCGTACGCTCTGCGCCAATGTTGTTGGCGAGCGGGCCCGCTCCCTCGCCGCCTTCGCGCCACATGATGTAGCCGAGGCCGGGCTGGCCCTCGCCCTGAGCCCAGGAATTCATCCGGTCGCAGAAGGCGCGCGAACCGCCGCCCGGTCCAGGGATGGCCCAGACTTCGTTCTTGGTGTCTTCGAGCATGCGCGCGAACACCTTGAAACCCGAGCCTTTGAAGTGCTCGGAGACGTTCTGCATCACCAGCGGATTGCGCAGGTCCGGCTTGTCGGAGCCATACTTGCGCAGCGCCTCGGCGAACGGGATCCGCGGCCAGTTCTTGGTCACCGGCTTGCCCTTGGCGAAGTCCTCGAACACGCCTGTGATCACAGGCTCCATGGCTGCGAACACGTCGTCCTGGGTGACGAAGCTCATTTCCACGTCGAGCTGATAGAACTCGCCGGGCAGACGGTCGGCACGGGGGTCCTCGTCGCGGAAACACGGCGCGATCTGGAAGTAGCGGTCGAAGCCCGACATCATCAGCAATTGCTTGTACTGCTGCGGCGCCTGCGGCAGCGCGTAGAACTTGCCGGGATGGATGCGGCTCGGCACCAGGAAGTCGCGCGCGCCCTCCGGCGACGACGCCGTCAGGATCGGGGTCTGGAATTCGAAGAAGCCGGTCTCCTTCATCCGCCGTCGCATCGAATCGATGATGCCGCCGCGGGTCATGATGTTCTGGTGCAGCCGCTCGCGGCGCAGGTCGAGGAACCGGTACTTCAGCCGGATATCCTCGGGATAGTCCTGGTCGCCGAACACCGGCAGCGGCAATTCGCCGGCCGGCCCCAGCACCTCGATCTCGGTGATGAAGATCTCGACCTCGCCAGTCGGCAGGTCGGCATTGTCGGTCCCCTCCGGGCGCCGGCGGACCTTGCCGTCGATGCGGACCACCCACTCCGAGCGCAGTGTCTCGGCCAATTTGAAGGCCGGCGAATCGGGGTCCGCCACGCACTGGGTCAGGCCATAATGGTCCCGCAGGTCGATGAACAGCAGGCCGCCATGGTCGCGGATGCGATGGCACCAGCCCGAGAGCCGAACCGTCTCGCCGATGTGGCTGGCGCGAAGCGCGCCGCAGGTGTGGGACCGATAGCGGTGCATGGACATCCTAATAAAGCCGTCGAAAGTGTGAATCTGCCGGGTTTTGAGCGACCGGGTTTACCCGAGGCAGGCCTGCGCGGCAACCAAATGCAGCGCATTTTGAGCGGCTTATCTTGCTCTCGCAAACGCGAAAAGACCCGAAAAAACAACGCTGTCAACTTCAGAAATCGGGGCGACAAGCGAGAAAAGAACGGTTATGCAGCATCTTCATGAAGCTGATTACCACAACCGCCGACCTCGAAGCCGCCTGCGCTCGCCTTGCCAGCCACCCGGTCATTACCGTCGACACCGAGTTTTTGCGCGAGACGACCTATTACCCCCTGCTCTGCGTGGTCCAGATGGCCAGCCCGGACGAGGCTGTGGTCATCGACACCCTGGCCGAGGGGATCGATCTGGCGTCGTTTTTTGCCCTGATGGGCAATGAAAAGGTTTTGAAGGTCTTCCACGCCGCCCGCCAGGATATCGAGATCATCTGGCACCGCGCCGGCATCGTCCCCCACCCGGTGTTCGACACCCAGGTCGCCGCCATGGTGCTCGGTTATGGCGACAGCATCGCCTACGACGCCCTGGTCGAGCGCATCACCGGCCATCGCCCCGACAAGACCCACCGCTTCACCGACTGGTCGCGCCGGCCCCTGACCGAGGACCAGCTCCACTACGCGGTCTCCGACGTGACCCATCTGCGCGACGTGTTCGCCGCGCTGGATGCCGACCTGAAAAAGCGCGATCGCAGCGAATGGGTCAGCGAGGAGATGGAAATCCTCACCTCGCCGAAAACCTATGACTTCCACCCCGAGCGCGCCTGGGAGCGGCTGAAGACCCGGGTCCGCAAGCCGAAAGAACTCGCGGTGCTGATGGAAGTCGCCGCCTGGCGCGAACAGGAAGCACAAAGCCGCGACGTGCCGCGCTCGCGCGTGCTGAAAGACGATGCGATCGGCGACATCGTCACCCATGCGCCGACCACGCTGGAGCGGCTGGCGAACCTGCGTTCGCTGCCGAAGGGCTTCGAGCGCTCGAAATGGGGTCAGGACATCCTGGCGGCGATCCAGCGCGGCCTCGCCCGCGATCTCCACAGCCTGCCCAAGCTCGACAAGCCGCGCAGCAACGCCAACACCTCGGCCATCGTCGAACTGCTGAAAGTGCTGCTGCGCATGACTTCGGAACGCCACGGCGTCGCCTCCAAGGTGATCGCGACCGTGGACGACCTCGAACAGATCGCGGGCGATGACGCGGCCGATGTCGCGGCTCTGCACGGCTGGCGGCGGGAGCTGTTCGGCAATGACGCGCTCGGGCTGAAACACGGCCGGCTGGCGTTGGCGATCAACAAGGGCCGCGTGGTTCCGATCAACCGGAGCTAGTCCGCCGCATCCGGATTGGCGGCACCAGACAATCGGTTGAAGAGCCCCAGGCGCCCGCGCCGTCCCAGCAATAGGTCAGAGGCCCCCTCGATCGGCGGCCCGCTGAACCCGCCGGCCCTCCTCCGCGACGAATCCTCTAGCCCGGGACAGCTCGGGACGGAGACACCCGGTGGACAGCAACGACATCCACGCCGCCATCATGCTGTTTCAACACAGCCTGTCGTCGCGAGCGGGTCGCGGTGACGCCGTGCTCCACAAGCTGCGGCGGATGTTCAACCACCATAAGATCTCGTTTCATCACCTGCCCCGGCGGACCTTCGGGGAATATCACCACTCGGGGGACAGGATATGGCTGAACAAGATCCGGATCATGGAAGCCCCGGCGGATGAGCAGATCGGCTTTCTCTCGCTGATCATCGTGCACGAGGGCTCCCACTCGGTCGACACCTTCGACTCCCTGTACAGCGAGCTGGCGGCGCGGCAAACGGCCGTCCATTATTATCGCGAACTCTCCGGCTCCGGCGTCAACGACGCAGCCCCAAACGCAGCCCCAAATATGGTGCGGGTGTCGCAGGCGCACCTGCCGGAGCACTATGAAAAAGAGAGCGAAGCCCTGCGCAAGGACCAGCTCATCGACTTCGTGCTGTCGATCGAGACATACACGGATTCCGATTACATCGATCCGCAGTGGATCGTCGATAACATGAACAACTGGGGTGGCCTCAGGAATCGCTGGCCATCGACGCTCGCGGTCTATCTCAACACCATCACCGACTCGGACTTGTTCGACCCTCGCTATCCACCATTGATCCTCTCCATCCTGGAAGGTGTCCGCACACGGGCGGATTGGGAGGCAATGATGGACGATGTCGATTCAATCGTTTCCATTCGCCAGGTGCTCACCAGGGGCAAAGGCCATCATGACCTCGCACTGCGCATGACCGCGCTGGAGAGGCGATGGCGCGTTGATCTCTCCCCGCCCGCCGCCCATCACCGGGTCCACCATTGATCTGTGGCTCCCGAGAGCGATGGATTATTTACGGACGATCGATCCCGAGCGTCCGATCAGCCGCGCCAACTGCCTGAACCGGTTGCTGACCCGGTCCGCGGCGAGATCGGCCGCCTTGGATTCAAAGATCAGCTGCAGCTTGCGGCCTTGGCTGCGGAAGTGCGTCGCCGGCAGTATGCCCGGCTGCGCTGCCGAAACGAGATAGGCGACGCGAAAAATCGCTCCCAGCACCCGCGCCCGCTCCAGCATATGTGGCGTCACCAGCGCGCGGACTGCTTCCGGCGCCTCGTTCTCCGCATTGAGACCCGCGTAGCGATAGTAGATCGCCAGCGAGAGAAACACCCGCCCCTGATGGCTGATCGCTCCGAAATGCCCGTTGGTGATCAGGCTCATGGTCTGCTCGCCGCGATGGTCCGGATGCGCGCGCCAGCCGATGTCGGACAACAGGCACGCGGCATGCCGCAGCCGCCGCTCTTCCTCGGTCTCCCGCACCTTGGCGACCTTGATCAGGCGATCGCTCCATCCGATCAGATCTTCGGCATGACGCGGCGAACGCGATCGCAGCTGGTTCAAGGTCCGTGCTGCGGTAATCAGTCCGTCCTGGCTGCGCTGCTCCGCGGCGAGCTTTTCGTACAACAATCCTTCGCGCACGCCGTAGGTCGAGAACACGATACTCTTCGGCTTGGCGATGCGCAGGATGTACTCGAGCACCAGCGCCGCATAAGTCAGCAGCGGACGGCGCGCGTCGGCGACGGTCTCGATATCCGCCAGCATGTCGGCGGCGGCGAGGCGCCGCAGCCGTGTCACGAAATCGAGCGCCTCGGCCGCCGAAACGCTGTAGCCATGCATGATGCGCAGCGGATAGCCGCTCTGAATGATGTGGATTCGCGCCAGGGCGCGCCACGTTCCTCCGACCGCGTAGAACGTACGGCCGCGGCCGGCCGTCAATTGCGCCACCCCGGTGAGCTCGGCCTTGACGATGCGCTCGGCGCGCTTCAGCGATTTCTGCGATGTGTCCTGCAGCGCGAGACCGCCGAGCGGCAGCGTCAAACCGCTGCCGACGCGACTGCCGCGCACATCAATCAATTCGAGCGAACCGCCGCCGAGATCGCCGACAATGCCGTCAGGCCTGTAGACACCCGAGATCACACCGAGCGCCGACAACCGCGCTTCGCGTGGCCCGGACAGGATCTCGATCGGCGCGCCGCAGAGACGCTCGGCCTTGGCGATGAACTCAGGGCCATTGCTCGCGTCACGACACGCCGCGGTGGCGATCGCATAGACGCGTCCGACCTTCATCACCTTGCACAGCGCCCGAAAACGGCGCAGTGACGCCAGCGCCTTCTCCACCGCATCCGAGGCCAGCAGCCCGGTGGTCTGCACCTCGCGGCCGAGGCCGCACAACGTCTTTTCGTTGAAGATCGGCGAAAGGCTGCGCGTCATGCCTTCATAGACGACGAGACGAACCGAGTTCGAACCGATGTCGATCACCGCAACGCTCGCGGCAGATTTTCGCGCGCGCGAAGATCCCGTCACGCGCTTACGACGACTGCGACTGACGCTCCGAGCGGCGCGTGAGGCGGCGTGGCGAAGATTCTTTGAGAGACTTTCCACGGCCAGACAGACTCGGATTCGTCATGAAATAATTATGCACGTTGAAAGGCTCCTCGCCTTTCGCGGCCTTCATACGCGTTGACGATCCATCGGGCAACAATTGCCAACTCTGCTCATTGTCCTTCAGGTTCGCCACCATGATCTGCTCCAGAACCTGTTGATGCACCGTCGGATTTTGCAGCGGGCAGAGCACTTCGACGCGACGGTCGAGATTGCGCGGCATCATGTCGGCGGACGAGATATACACAATTGCTTTCGGCGACGGCAGGCCGTGGCCCATGCCGAAGCAATAGATTCGGCCGTGTTCCAGGAATCGTCCGATGATCGATTTGACGCGGATGTTTTCCGACAGCCCGGCAACGCCCGGCCGCAGGCAGCAGATGCCACGCACCACGAGATCGACCGACACGCCGGCCTGTGATGCGGCATAGAGAGCATCGATGATGTCGGGATCGACCAGCGAGTTCATCTTCATCCAGATCGCCGCCGGCTTGCCGTGGCGGGCGTGGCTGATCTCGTCAGAGATGTGCTGCAGGATTCGTTTGCGCAGGGTCAGCGGCGACACCGCCATCTTCTCGATGTCGATCGGCTCGGCATAGCCGGTGATGTAGTTGAACACGCGTGCGCCGTCGCGGGCGATCACGGGATCCGACGTGAAGTACGACAGGTCGGTATAGATGCGCGCCGTCACCGGATGATAGTTGCCGGTGCCGACATGCACATAGCTGGTCAGGCTGCCGCCTTCGCGGCGCACCACCAGCGACAGCTTGGCGTGGGTCTTCAGTTCGATGAAGCCATAGACCACCTGCACGCCGGCCCGCTCGAGGTCGCGCGCCCAGCGGATGTTGGCTTCTTCGTCGAACCGCGCCTTGAGCTCGATCAGCGCCGTGACGGACTTGCCGGCCTCGGCGGCCTCCACCAGCGTCTTCACGATCGGAGAGTTGCTGGAGGTGCGATACAGCGTCTGCTTGATCGCGACCACGTCCGGGTCACGCGCGGCCTGCTGCAGGAATTGCACGACGACGTCGAACGACTCGTAGGGATGATGGACCACGAGGTCCTTCTGCCGGATCGCGGCGAAAATATCGCCGCCGTGATCGCGAACCCGCTCGGGATGGCGTGGAACGTAGGGCGTGAATTCCAGGTCGGGCCGGTCGAGCCGCGTCAATTGCGACAGTTCGTTCATCGCCAGCGCGCCGTCGACCAGGAAGAGTTCACCGTCGCTGGTCGCCAGCGCATGCTGCACGAAGCCCCTCAGGTCTTCGGGCATGGTCGCCTCGATCTCGAGCCGGATCACCGATCCGCGGCGACGACGCTTCAGCGCGGTCTCGAACACCCGCACCAGGTCTTCCGCTTCTTCCTCGATTTCGATTTCGGAGTCGCGAATGACGCGGAAGGCGCCCTGCCCCTTCACGGTGTAGCCGGGGAACAGCCGACCGATGAACAGGCTCGTCGCCTGCTCCAGCGACATCAGGCGGATCGCGCCGTCCTTGCCGGCGGGCAGCCGGATGAAACGATCGATCTTGCCCGGCATGCGGATCAGCGCGTTCATCGCCTTGCCGTCGGCGGTGCGCACCAGATGCAGCGCGATCGAAAAGCCGAGGCTGGGAATGAACGGAAACGGATGGGCCGGATCGATCGCCAGCGGCGTCAGCAGCGGAAAGATGTTGTGCAGGAAATGATCCTCGATCCAGGTCCGCTCGGACTTGGAGACCTCCTTGCCGTCGATCAGGTGGATGCCGGCATCGGCCAGGAGGACACGCAGGTCGCGCCAGATCGCCTGCTGGTCCGAGGCAAGCTTGGAGACCGTTTCATTGACCCGGGCGAGCTGCTCGGTCGGGGTCAATCCATCTGGACTGCGCTCGGTGATGCCTTCGCGGATCTGCGCCTTGATGCCGGCGACGCGAACCATGAAGAACTCGTCAAGGTTATTCGCCGATATCGACAGGAATCGAACTCGCTCGAGTGCGGGGTGTTCCGGATTGACCGCCTCTTCGAGGACCCGGCGGTTAAAATGCAGCCAGGACAGCTCACGATTGATGAATCGTTCCGGACTGCCCGCGATTGAGGGAACCGCTTCCTCTGCTTCAGGTTTTTCTTTCAAAACAACAGCTTGCGCGGAATCCATGAGAAATCAGCCGATCTCGAAAATGGCGACATGGCCGCCCTGCGGGTTTGCGGGCGAGCATGTGCCAACCACATGACGTTTCGATGACATGATGGGGCCTGGGGATACGCCGTCAAGCGCGGGCCGTTCCGGATTGCGTCGCTGTGCCGCGACCGGCGAGCCGTCTCAGATCCCGTCCCGCAGCACCTCGGCGGCGAGCGCCCGGGTCACCGGCCGGCGCAACCGCAGCGACTCGGCGTCCAGCTGCGCGACCACCTGCCGCGCCGCGGCAACCGAGCGCTCGATCCGGGTCGCGAGATAGTTCACCAGGGCCTCGTCCACCGTCATCTGGCGGTCGGTGCAGAGCTTGACGATCAGCGCCCGAAACAGCTGATCGTCCGGCGCCGTCACCGAGATCACGGGAACCGCCCGCAGCCGGGAATTGAGATCCCGCAGCGCGACCGCCAGCGCGGCCGGCGCAACCCGCGCCGTCATCAGCACATGGGCTGTGTCTTCCCGCGCCATATTCATCAGGTGAAACAGCGCCCGCTCGTCGAAGCCGCCGGCGGCGAGGTCCTCTATCACCACGGCACCGGTGACCAGGGCGTCCGGCACATCGGCCTCGGTCAGAGAGTTGGCACGGATCGATCGTGCGCCGGCCTGCTCGGCCCAGATCGCGGCGAGATGGCTTTTCCCGGCGCCTTCGGGGCCGGTCAGCAGCATGATCCGGTTCGGCCAGTCCGGCCAGCTGTCGATCAACGCCAGCGCGGTCTCGTTGCTCGGGCCTTCCAGGAAATTGTCGCGGGTCAGGCTCTCCGTGTGCGGCAGGGCAAACGCAAGTTGACGGGGGCGAACGACACGGCCTGCCACGCAAATTACTCCCTCGTCCTCGTCCGCCTGTCGTTTCAGCGGCTCGGCTCGATCTCGCTCATGTGCCGGACCCAGTCCACGAGATAGAAGGACACTGAAAGCAGCGTCAAGATCGTCACCAGCCCCATCAAGATGATGTCGAACGGCCCCGGCGCAAAGTTAAATCCGAGCGCCGCCAGAACCAGCGCCGCAAAAGTCACCTGCGCCACGGTATTGAGCTTGGACACCATCAGCGGCTTCATGGCGACGGGCTTGCCCAGCAACCATGACACAATCACGGCGCCGACGATCATGATATCGCGCGACACCACCAGGATGACGATCCAGCGCGGAATGGCGCCGGAGACCCCAAGCGCCACATAGATCGAGACCAGCAGCGCCTTGTCGGCCAGCGGATCGAGCAGCGCGCCGATTTCGCTGGTCATGTTGAACCGCTTGGCCAGGAAGCCGTCGACGGCATCGCTGAGGCCCGCGGTCGCGAACAGGGCGAAAGCGATCGTCATCTGGTTGGACGCGATCGCCCACACGATGACCGGCACCAGCAGGATTCGGCCCAGAGTAATGATATTTGGAAGCACGCGATGTCCCGGCAGCCTTATTCGCAGGCATTGTCATCTTGATCGGTTCCGGGCGACCTGTTGTCAACACCCGCCCGGGCCCAAGCATTGCGCCAGGACCAAATCTTACGTAACCACCACCTAGTTTTCAGGAAAGCGGCTCGGGCCATGACCGAACGAAAAGACAGCCTCACCTATGCCGACGCGGGGGTCGATATCGACGCCGGGAACCGGCTGGTCGACATGATCAAGCCGCTGGTCCGCGCAACCGCCCGTGCCGGGGCCGACGCCGAAATCGGCGGGTTTGGCGGCCTGTTCGACCTGAAGGCAGCCGGTTTCAAGGATCCCGTCCTGGTTGCGGCGACCGACGGCGTTGGAACCAAGGTGAAAATCGCCATCGATACCGGTCTGCACAGCGGCATCGGCATCGACCTGGTCGCGATGTCGGTCAACGACCTGGTGGTTCAAGGTGCCGAACCTTTGTTTTTCCTCGACTATTTTGCGTGCGGCAAGCTTGATCCGGATGCCACGGCCGCCATCATCTCGGGCGTCGCCCAGGGCTGCCGGGAATCCGGTTGCGCCCTGATCGGGGGCGAGACCGCCGAGATGCCCGGCCTCTACAAGGACGGCGACTATGATTTGGCCGGGTTCGCCGTCGGGGCTGCCGAGCGCGGCACGCTGCTGCCGAGCCGCGATATCGCCGCCGGCGACGCCGTGATCGGCCTCGCCTCCTCGGGTGTGCACTCCAACGGCTTTTCGCTGGTCCGCAAGATCGTCGAACGCTCAGGTTTGAGCCTGCAATCGCCGGCGCCGTTTTCCCCGGTGATGACACTCGGCGCTGCGCTGCTCGCGCCGACCAAGCTCTATGTGAAATCCTGCCTGCGCGCGATCCGGGACACCGGCGCGGTCAAAGGCCTTGCCCACATCACCGGCGGCGGCTTCACCGACAACATTCCACGCGTGCTGCCGAAACAACTCGGCGTGCGCATCGATCTCACCGCCCTGCCCGTGCTGCCGGTGTTCAAATGGCTGGCGCGCGAAGGCGGCATCGCCGAACTCGAACTGCTGCGCACGTTCAACTGCGGCATTGGGATGATCGCCATCGTCAAGCCCGACGCCGTCGCCGAGGTCATGAATGTGTTCGCTGAGAACGGTGAAGGCCTGGTGCATCTCGGCGAAGTCATCGCGGCCGCGGGCGACGACCGCGTCGTCTACAACGGTCATCTCGATCTCGCCCTGTGACGCCATGACAATGCAATCCGACGCCGTCCCTTGCGACCTCAGCTCATGAGCACGCTCAACCTCGGCTTCCTCGCCTCCCATGGCGGCACCAGCATGCGGGCCATTGTCGCCGCCATCATCGCCGGCGAGCTCAATGGCCGCGCGCGGATCGTTGTCTGCAACAATGGCGATGCACCCGCCCTGCAGTTTGCGCGGGATCAGCAGCTTCCGTACCGGCACATCAGCGCCAGGACCGAAGGCGGCGAAGAGGCTGCGGATCTGGCCATCTGCCGCGCGTTACAGGACGCGGGCGCCGAGTGGGTGGTGATGTCGGGCTACCTTCGCAAACTCGGCCCGGCGACACTCAAACATTATCGTGGCCGGATCCTGAACATTCATCCCGCCCTGCTGCCGAAATTCGGCGGCCAGGGCATGTACGGCCGCAACGTTCATGCCGCCGTTCTCGCTGCCGGCGAAACCGTGAGCGGAATCACTGTTCATCTGGTGGACGAGGAATACGATCACGGCGAGATCGTCGCGCAGCGCGAAGTGCCAGTGCTGCCGGGTGATACCATCGACGACCTGCAGCAACGCATCACCCAGGCCGAACCGCCGTTCTTCGTCGACGTTCTGAAATCGCTGTCGGCGCGCTGACGCTGACGTCATCACGGTGCATGCAGCGAGCGTGCACGCGAAACAATGCGCAAAAGAAATTCCCCGGAGTGACCGGGGGAGTTACGAAATCAGTTCGTTGTTGGTCAGCTGACCTTCAGGTTTTCCGCCGAGGATTTGCCGCGGTTCTCGACGAGGTCATATTCCACGACCTGGTTTTCGTTGAGAGTGCTGAGGCCTGCGCGCTCGACCGCCGAGATGTGAACGAACACATCCTTGTCGCCGACTGCCGGTTTGATGAAGCCGTAACCCTTGGTCGGGTTGAACCATTTGACGGTGCCTTTTGCCACGTCTGTCTCCTGCTCTAGACACAAAAAAAGACGGGGTCACGCCGCCGGCGCGCCACGCCACAAACGGGCTCGGGGTAGTGTGTGCAAGATATCTCGATCTTCAAACGCACAGTCGAACGGCCTAAATCCGATTGCGCAACAATCCCAACATGAAAATTCGGTGTTAGCAAGACCCGCACAACTCCAGGCTGCGGAGCGGTGATGCGATGCAAAAACCGGCATGCGCGGATATCCAGTGCACTCTATGCCTGTGGCACCGCAACAACAACGCCCGCAATCCGACCGATTGTGCGGTGCGGAAGCGTTGACCCTGGCCTGCAATTCAGCACAAATCTGCCGGCGCGGTTTATTTGAGCGCCGGAAGCATTGAAAATGTCTGCATTGCCTGGACGCGCCGGCGCCCAATCCGGCCGGTTCGCGGTTCGCATATTTGGAAGTGCGCTCGTTGCGGTCGCGGCGAGCGTAACGGCAATGTCGGTAGCCAATGCGGCCTGCAGCCCGTGCACCTCCGGGCCACCGCCCTCAAGCTTCGTCCCGCCCCCACCGCCACCTGGTCCGAGCCTCACCGACAACAACGCCCAGCTTTCCTCCAATCAGGCCTTGTTCGATCTCGGCAGCAACTTCCTGCGCCGGCTCGGCAACCAGGCGACCTGGGGAACCACCGCGGCGCTCGGCAACAATCCTGGCGGCGGCGGAGCATCGGAGAGCGCGGCGCCTGCGCAGACCTTCAGGAGCTGGGCGGAGTTCTATGGCATGTCGGCCCGCACCGACGCTCAAGGCAGTTTCACCGGGGATCGCCGAAGCACCTATGGCGGCGTGGCCGGCATCGGCGCGACGGTGTTTTCCGGCTTCAATATCGGAGCCTGGGTCGATCAAAGCGACACCAAGATCGATATGCCGCTGGCGCCGGCGAGCGCCAAACTCGGCCTCACCCAGCTCGGCTTCAATGCATCCTATACGCTGGGCTCATGGACCCTCGCCGGCGCGATGGTCCACGGCTGGGGCAACATCAATGCACAGCGCGGCACCCTCACCGGCCTCGCGCTGTCGAGCTACCAGGGACGGATCGACGGCGCGCTGGGTGAACTCAGCTATTACTGGGCACTGGGCCAGGGCCGCATCGTGCCGAAACTCGGCGTCGAATACGTGCGCGCTGAAAGCGATCCCTACACCGAGGCCGGCGGCTTCGATCCGGTGTCGGCCGCCAGGGCAACCGCGGAGCGGACACGCGTGCTGATCGGCGCCGAGGTCGGACACTACTGGGTTCTGGACAGCCATGTGCTCGACATGTCGGCCTATGGCAAGTTCGTGGACAATGTCACGCAAAACATCAGTCCGGTCTCGGTCAGCGCCAATGGGCAAACCGTTGCGGTCCAGGGCATTCGCGAGAGCGTCAATGGTGCGGATGCCGGTGCCGGCATCTCCTACGGCCTGACCAACGCATTGCGCGTTTATGCCAACTACGACGGCAAATTCCGCTCCAACCTCGTGTCCCATCAGGGCACGATCGGGCTGGAAGTGAAGTGGTGACCGGCCTGCGGTCACCCCCTTCGGTCGATTAAATCGCGTCGCCTGAACTCACCGACATCGCTGCGCGCTGTTCGTGGGCTCGCAAGCGCCGGCGCCGCCACAGCGCCCCCCAGACCAGGACAATGACAGCGCACAGCAGCGCACAGATAAACTCGCCCAGGGGTTCGCCGAACTTTATCGCCTTGGCGGCCGCGAACGTCGTCGAGACCGCATCGATGCTGAGCGCGATCTGACCGTCCAACAGCCGATGCAGCAGCGGTTGAACCGCCGGATCGGTCGAGATCACGTCGCCGGCGATCCAGCCGAGCAGCGCAGCTCCCAGCCAGACCAGGATCGGCAGGCGATCCAGCAGCGCCATGATCAATGCCGCGCCGGCGACGATCATCGGAATGCTGATCACCAGGCCAAGGATCAGCAACAGTACGCTGCCGTCGGCGGCCGCTGCGACCGCGATCACGTTGTCCAGGCTCATGATGATGTCGGCGACGGCGACGATCTGCACCGCGGCCCACAGGTTCGACGCGGATTGGACCTCCTCGTCGTCGTTTTCGGGCACCAGCAGCTTGGCCGCGATCACGATCAGCGCCAGACCGCCCACCAGCTTGAGGTAAGGCAGCGACATCAAGGTCGCAACGATCCCGGTAAAGATGATGCGCAGAAAGACCGCGACGCCGGCGCCGAGCACCATGCCCCAGAAGCGCTGGCGCGGATCGAGGCCGCGGCACGCGAGCGCGATCACCAGCGCGTTGTCGCCGGAGAGAAGAACGTTGATCCAGATGATCTTGGTGAGAGCGACCCAGAACTCGGGCCGCCGCACTTCAGTAGCGAAATCCGCTGCCAGATGCCCATTCAGCAGCGGATCGAGTAACTGCGTCAACCAGTCCACGGCAAAGCTCTCCCCAGCGAGCAGCCACGCAAGCAGTCAGCAAAGACCGCGGTCGTCCGGCCATCGCGGCACCGGGCATGCTCACCCGATGCCGCTGATGTCGATCAGCCGACGATCTCGTTGCCGGAGAAGAACTGCGCGATCTCGATCGCAGCCGTTTCCGCGGCGTCCGAGCCGTGGACCGTGTTCTCGCCGATCGACTTGGCGTGAACCTTGCGGATCGTGCCGTCAGCGGCCTTCGACGGATCGGTCGCGCCCATCACATCGCGGTACTTCGCGATGGCATTGTCGCCTTCCAGCACCTGCACCACCACCGGGCCGGACACCATGAAGTCGACGAGTTCGCCGAAGAAAGGACGTGCACTGTGCACGGCGTAAAACGTCTCGGCCTGCGCGCGCGTCATCTGAATGCGCTTTTGCGCGACGATGCGAAGACCAGCCTTCTCGATCAGCGCGTTGACTGAACCGGTGATGTTGCGGGCGGTCGCATCCGGCTTGATGATCGAGAACGTGCGTTCGGTCGCCATGACTACTCCTGACAGGCTTTGTGGGGGAATTTCAGGCGCTTATAACGGGGCAATTGCGTGACGGCAAGCCGTTCCCGGCGCCCTTCCACGCATCATGCCCGGCGCGCCTCATCCCCGGCGGCTTACCGCGATTTCATCCAAATGAACCGTTTCTGAACCACGCGTCCTGCGGCGGTTCACGTCGAAAGGCCTAGCTTTCCCGTCGTGAACCTCGCCCATCGATCAATCGGGACCTCTGCGACGGGGCTCAAAACCTGACCAGCCGGCGCGGCCGGCAACCTGATCAAGAGGAGACGATCATGTTACGCAAACTCGGTTTTGCTTTGGTGGCGGCCACTTCGCTGGGTGTCGCCGCTCTGGCGCCTACGTCCGCATCCGCATGGGGCGGATGGCATGGAGGTTGGCACGGCGGCTGGCACCACGGTTGGGGTGGCGGCTGGGGCGGCCCGCGCTTCTTCGTCGGCGGCGGCCCTTATTATTACGGCGGCTACGGTGGCTGCTATGTGCGCCGCGTGGTCCCGACCCCCTGGGGACCGCGCTGGAGGGTTGTGAATCGTTGCTACTGATCCCGGATTGATTTCCTCCCCGACCGGGCCACTTGCCCCGGCTGCTCTGCAGCCGGGGTTTTTTCATGCCGCGCACTTCGCATGCTCACCCCCGCCACGAGAGATCCAAAAATGGAGCGAGCAGTCATGAACGCGTTTCCAGGACGATGCGACCCATGAGCAGGGACACAATAGCAGCGCGATCGCGCAACCTGACAGGAGAGAGATCATGCTTCGCAAACTAACCCTTGGACTTTTTGCCGCCGCTTCGCTGAGCGCCACCGCCTTGATCCCGTCGGCCGCATCGGCCCATGGCATGCATTTCCATGGTTTCCACGGCGGCTTCGGCTTTCACCGCTTCTACGGCGGTCCGGCTTTCGTGGTCGGCGGCGACTATGACGACTGCTTGCGCCGCCGGATCGTCGACACTCGCTGGGGCCCGCGGGTGCGCGTCGTGAATATCTGCGCCTACTGAGCCCGGTCCCTGCTCCGGCCGCCACCAGGACCATCCAAAAGCCCCCGGCTGCGACGCATCCGGGGGCTTTTTTATATGGGGGCACAGCGGCGTTGGTTCCGGTTCCCGTCGCCGGATATTTTACTCAATCTTTACCTATCAGGCCTGTGATGGAGCGCGAGGGCGAAACGAATTCGGCGACCGTGGATTGCCTCAATGTCGCAGGAAACGAAATTCACGAAGTCCTTGGAGCCCGCCATGTCGCGCCGCGCAGACGATCTGAAGCAGATGGACGGTGCGACCAGCGGCGCGGTCTGCCGGGGCATCGGAGAGTCCCTGCGCCAAACCTTGACCGTCGACAGCGCAACGATCCCTTCCCGGCTGCAAAATCTCCTCGACGAACTCCAGCGCCGGGAAAACGAGGTTTCGCCCCAGCCCCGCTGATCGGGATGTCTCCGTTACAGTCTGCGAGGCATATTGGCGCTCAACGAGGGTATCATGGTGTGAGCCCGTCCTTGATGGTCCGATACGCACCTCTGACCGAAAACGTTATCGCGAGATTCGGTAAGCCCGGCCCGGCAACCCATCCTTCAGCCCAGCGATCGTCCGGGCTATGGTTATGAGAGTGCAGCAGGACCGAGAGGTGGGCCCGTGAGCATTCCCGTGATCCAGCAAGCCAAAATCCAGGCTCAGGTTCTGGTGCCGCTCGTGAAGGCGTTGCAGGCGGAGTTGGGCGAGGAACGAGCAAACAGCCTTGTTCGCAAGGCTCTGGGCGACATCTATCGCCGCTTCGGCGAAGAGTTCTGGCGAACCAGGACCGAGACGAGCCTCGGCACGATCATAGCGTCCGCGTTCACAACATACGCCCGCGCGGACGCACTCGATTATACCGTGATCGAGCAGTCACAGGATGCCTTCGCGATCGACGTGACGGGATGCAGGTATGCCGAGTTCTACAAGGAACTGGGCGAGCCAGAGCTCGGATTCCTGCTGGTGTGCGACGCAGACTTCACGACGGCCGAGGGATTTGGTTCCGACATCACACTCACGCGCACGCAAACCATCATGCAAGGCGCCAATCACTGCGACTTCCGGTACAGGCGACGGCACGAGATGGAGTGAGTGCAAGCGCCCAGGCATCTCTTGAAATCGCCGGTCTCGCGCGTCCACCGTCAAATGTCGGCATATATTTCAAGGACGTTGCCGTCGGGATCGCGGAAGAAGATCGTTCGATGTCCAAAATCATGGTCGGTGAGCGGCGCGACCAGTTCGACGCCCTTGGCTTCGAGGGCGCTCGCACATTTTGCCACGTCGGCGGGCGGAACACGAAATGCGAGTTGCAGTGAAAGAGCACCCGCCGGCGGCGGTGTGTCATTGAAGACGACGCCGTACGACCTCAGCGCGAGCCGGTTGGAACCAACGCCGAATTCGATCCAGCCCTCCCCCAACGTTCTCAGGATCGGAAACTCCATCACGGATTCATAGAAATCGCGCATCGCGCGCATGTCTCGCGTGAAGATGACCGTATAGTCAATCTGCCGGATTTGGCTGAGCGCGTTCATTCTTGATCCACGTTGCAAAAGGCTGATTTCGTCGAGAGAGCGCGCTGGCGACGTGCGCTTCAATGTCGCAGAGCCGGCACTTTATTGCGAAACGCGTATTGGCTCCGATCAACTTACACCAAGCTGTTTCAACGCACCAATCCGCATCGAGAACACGACCAATCAACAGCCAGACGATCGCAGATCAATGTCGCAGCCGGACCATTCCTGACAGCGCAGGCATCGACACCGATGAACAAATGTCGCAGCCATGTTGCCGTTATCTCGATGCCGCTGCGTCAATTGGACACAAAGCTCGAAGACCTCGTCACCACAAAAAGGTCTGCAGATCTCGGCACGGTTGCATTTGAAGCGCCGGATCGGTGCATGAGCCATTGGCTCGAAGAATTGGCTCGAAGAGGAGATACGAATGCGTGGTTTGATTTTTTCCGCCGTGGCTGCCCTGACCCTTGCCGGCGGTTCGCTCGTCAGCACAAGCGCCGGTGCCATGCCAAGAGCGAGCGGTGTCGATACGTTCGCGGGACATTCGCCAATCCAACAGGTGCGTCTGGTGTGTGAGCGCGTATGGAACGGTCATCGCTGGGTCCGATCCTGCTACGAGACAGGCCCTCGCTACTACGGCGGCGGAGCAGGTTATGGCTACGGCGCACCAGGCTTCTATTTTGGCGGCGGTGGATTCGGCCATCATCACCACCGTCATCATGGCCATCACGGCGGCCACCATGGCGGTTGGCACCATGGCGGCGGACACCACGGAGGTGGTCATCACGGCGGCGGTCACCGTCATCACTGATACGACGCTCGACGGAATGCTCTGGGGCTGCGGCAAATTGGTCTGGTGCATCGCCCTACCGGTCTGCTAGCAGCTCACACATGGGTCGGTGGCGGAACAGTCACGCGGGGGCGGAGCAACGCTTCATATCTCCGGTGCGAGTCCGGAGCTGACCCTCCAGACATTCGCGGGCCGCGACCGACGACGACAATCTTGATTGCCCACGCGGTCCGCGCTGTGTTGGGGTGTGGCACAAATTTTCTTTCCACTCCCCCGCACGGGCATCACCCTATCCGCAGATCAAAACATTGAAATTGCTTAACTTTCATTCAGACCCAGGATCGGGCGATGTTTCGGCACGTCGCCCGGCAAAGCCATGATGTGATCGAAAACGAGTTGCGTTTCCGCAGCGCAGCGGTGACAACCCCGCATGCTTTCGATCAACGAAATTTCGGTCCGGATCGCCGGACGACTTCTCATCGACCATGGCACGGCCCAGATCGTCCCGGGGGCCCGGGTCGGGCTGGTCGGGCGCAACGGCACCGGCAAGTCGACGCTGTTCAAAGCCATCCGCGGCGAACTGCCGACCGAGAGCGGCTCCATCAGCGTGCCGCCGCGGTGGCGGATCGGAAGTCTCGCGCAGGAAGCGCCGAACGGGCCCGAGAGCCTGATCGAGGTGGTGTTGCAGGCCGACGTGGAACGGCACGCCTTGCTGGCCGAGGCCGAGACCGCGCACGACCCGCACCGGATCGCCGAAATCCAGACCCGCCTTGTCGACATCGACGCACACTCCGCGCCCGCGCGCGCGGCGGCGATCCTCAGCGGCCTGGGTTTCTCCACCGAAAATCAGGCGCGCCCCTGCTCCGAATTTTCCGGCGGCTGGCGGATGCGCGTTGCACTGGCATCGACGTTGTTTGCGGAGCCCGACCTGCTGCTGCTGGACGAGCCGACCAACTATCTCGACCTCGAAGGCACGCTCTGGCTGGAAGATCACCTTTCGACGTATCCGCGCACCGTCATCATCATCAGCCACGACCGCGACCTGCTCGACACCTCGGTGGATCAGATCCTGCATCTCGACCGCGGCAAACTGACGCTGTACCGCGGCACCTATTCGTCGTTCGAAGAGCAGCGCGCGACACGCGAAATGCTCGACGCCAAGCATGTGAAACGGCAGGAGGCCGAACGCAAGCGCCTGCAGGACTTCGTCAATCGCTTCAAGGCCAAGGCCTCGAAGGCGCGCCAGGCCCAGTCGCGCGTCAAGATGCTTGAGAAGATGAAGCCGATCACGGCGCTGGTGACGCAGGACGTCAGGGAAATCAGTTTCCCTGCCCCTGAGAAGCTGCTGTCGCCGCCGATCATCGCCGTCGACAATGCTTCCGTCGGCTATGAGATCGGCAAGCCTGTTCTCAATCGCGTGACACTGCGCATCGACACCGACGATCGTATCGCCCTGCTCGGCTCCAACGGCAACGGCAAATCGACGCTGGTGAAGCTGCTGGCGAACAAGCTCAAGCCGTTCTCAGGCAGCGTGGTGCGCGCCGACAAGATCTCGATCGCCTACTTCGCGCAGCATCAGCTCGACGAGTTGAACGAGGACGGCACGCCCTACGAGCATGTCCGCAGACTGTTACCCGATGCGCCGGAAGCCAAGGTGCGCGCCCGCGTCGGCGCCATCGGCTTCTCCGGCAAGGCCGGCGACACCAAGGTCAGCAGCCTCTCCGGCGGCGAAAAGGCCCGGCTGCTGCTCGGTCTCGCGACCTTCTTCGGCCCCAACATGATCATTCTCGACGAGCCGACCAACCATCTCGACATCGACAGCCGTGCGGCGCTGGCCGAAGCGATCAACGACTTCCCCGGCGCCGTGATCATGGTCTCGCACGATCGCTATCTGATCGAGGCCTGCGCCGACCAGTTGTGGGTGGTCGCCGATCACGCAGTCACCGAATATGACGGCGACCTCGATGATTATCGCCGCGCCGTGCTGTCGGCCCGCGGCATGAAGGCTTCCGCTCGCGACCGTGCCGGCAACGACCGCGGCAAGCCGCGCGAGGATGAGCCGGCCCGCAAGAAACCGGAGAAGCGCACACCGCTGAAGCAAAAAGTGTCGGAAGCCGAGGCCGAGATCGCACGCATCGGCGCCATCATCGCCAAGATCGACGCGGCGCTCGCGCTGCCGGATATCTTCACCAAGGATCCGGCGAAGGCAGCCCAGCTCAGCAAGGCGCGCGCCGGTGCCGAGGCCGCACTGCAACGCGCCGAGGACGTCTGGCTGGACGTCAGTTCGTCCTACGAGAACGCGACAAATTGACCTGCCGCACAATGCGGCAGCCGCGTCGCCAGTGTCTCACAGACCCGCCTGCGTCTCACGAATGTGATGCGGGAGCGGCCTGCGAGGCGTGCTTTTTGGATTTCTTTGCGGGCTTGGCCACGGGTTCCGGCGGCGCAACGCCCTGAACGTCGCTCAGCCGACCGGAGGTAAAGCGGTAGATGCCGGGGCGCGGCCCACGGGTGTAGGTCAGGACCGCCACCCGGTCACCGCGCTCATTGGCCGAAATGTTGACGTTGTCAGGTGTTCCCGCTGCGCGCGCCACATCGCATTCGGTGTGGCCGAGCGCGACGGAGCCGGTCGCAGCCGGTTGTCCTTCGGCCAGTGCATTGGCATCGGAGGCCGGCATCCCGGCGCAAGCACCGTCGGCACTGATCAGATCCGCCTGCGCCACCGGGCCTGAGCTAAGCGGCGGTGTTTCAATCGAAACCGAGCGATTGAACATCCTGGCGGGCCGCGCAAACCATTCCTGATCTTTCAGCGAATAGTCGGACAGGCTGGCGCCGCACCCCGCCAAAGCCGGGGCCGCGAGAAGCACCAATACCACTCCGTTTCGCAACACGATGTTTCGTTTCACGATCAGTCTGTTCCCAAGCAGCCTGTTACCAAGACGATCAGGCGAGCCCGTCCGGCAAGCCTGTTTCGGTTAAAGTCCTGTATGCAGCAATCCTGGTACGTGATCCCCATGAAACGGTTTCCCGCTCCATCTCCCGGACGCCACGTCACTCATTGAAGCACAGCTTTTCCCGGTGCAACCCCTCACCTTGGATAACGGTGCCTGAGCCGCGTTACCACCACCCATTTGAGGCACGACCGTGGCCTTTCGCAAGCTGAGGCCCGGAAATTCTTCAACAAGATTAATGTCGACGGGAACTGCGGCCGGCCTGCAAGCGCAGATATCCGCGGTTTCCGAGATCCGATACCCTGCGGGAAAAGACCCGTTCCGCCGCTGAAGGTGTAGCTGCGAAATGGCTGGAGCCCGTCGATTCGCGGCTAGCGTTTCTGCCACCGCCCACGCTCGTCGGCCTGCCAATAGGTGACTTCAAAACCCCTCGCTTTGCTGTCGGTCCAGGCCGCACGTGCGGCAGACAGCGCATCGTCGTCATTGCCGTCGAAAATCAGCACCAGCCGGTCGTAGCTGGCGGCATCCTCCGGCAGGGTGGCGTTGTCGACCAGGAAACGGACATTCGCACCGTTCAGGTTGCCGCCTTCGATCGCCAAAATGACCGGCTGCTCCCGCGCGTCTTTGTCGCGCCAGGTCCCGTGTGGGAGAAATGAATCGTCACGATAGGTCCACAAATGCGCGTCGAGCGCATCGGCGCGCTCTTCAGAAGCGGCCTGCACGACGACGCGCCATCCCCGCTCGAGCGATTTCTCGAGCAGCGACGGCAGGACACTCTCAAGCGTCATGTCCTGCAGATGATAAAACAACACGTCTGTCATCGGACAGAAACTCGCTTGGCAAAGCGCATCACTCTCCCCTTTTCATTTTGACGCGCCCCCATACTCCAGGGTTAGGCTTCGCTCGAAAACGCCAGGGATCAGCGCTTGTCCTCATAATGATCCGCGACCAGTTGATCCAGCAGCCGGACACCAAAGCCCGAGCCCCAGCTCGTGTTGATATCGGTCGACGGCGCGCCCATGCCAGTGCCCGCGATGTCGAGATGAGCCCAGGCGATGTCGTCGACAAACCGCTGCAGGAATTGCGCCGCGGTAATCGACCCGCCATTGCGCCCGCCGGTGTTCTTCATGTCGGCGAACTTGGAATCGATCTGCTTGTCGTATTCCGGACCGAGCGGCATCCGCCAGACCCGCTCGCCCGTCGCTCGCCCGGCCTTGGTCAATCGCTCCGACAATTCGTCGTTGTTGGAGAACAGGCCGGCGTGGTCGGTTCCGAGCGCCACCATGATGGCGCCAGTCAGCGTCGCCAGGTCGACCATGAACTTCGGCTTGAATTTCTGGCCGACGTACCAGAGCACATCCGCCAGCACCAAGCGGCCCTCGGCATCGGTATTGATGATCTCGATGGTTTGGCCCGACATCGAGGTCACGATGTCGCCGGGGCGCTGCGCGTTGCCGTCCGGCATGTTCTCGACCAGCCCGATCGCACCGATGGCGTTGACCTTGGCCTTGCGGCCCGCGAGCGCGTGCATCAGCCCGACGACGCAGGCGGCGCCCGCCATGTCGCCCTTCATGTCTTCCATGCCGCCGGCTGACTTGATCGAGATGCCGCCGGTATCAAAGCACACCCCCTTGCCGATGAAGGCGACCGGCTTCTCGCTCTTCTTGCCGCCGTTCCAGCGCATCACCACCATGCGCCCCTCGTGCTCGGACCCCTGCGAGACGCCGAGCAACGCGCCCATGCCGAGCTTGGTCATGGCCTTGACGTCAAGGATGTCCACCTGCACGCCAAGCTTGCGCAGCTGGGCCGCGCGACGGGCGAACTCGGCCGGGAACAGCACGTTCGGCGGTTCGTTGACCAGATCCCGCGCGATCAAAACTCCGTCCACGACGTGATCATTGCCCGCGAATTCCTTGCGCGCCGCAGCGACATCGGCCACCGCGACTGAAATCTGCGCGGTCAGCTTCTTGTCCTCGTCCTTCTTCTTGGTCTTGTAGCGATCGAAGCGGTAGGCCCGCAGTCTGATGCCGGCGGCGATCGCCGAGATCTGATCGGGCTGCATCGGACCGTCGGGAAGTTCGGCCAGAATCGTGACCGCTTCGACGTTCGATTTGAGCCGGCCGATCGTCGCACCGCCGATCTTGATATAATCTTCCGGCGTCAGGTCGCCCTTCTTGCCGGTCCCGGCGACGATCAGGCGGTCGAGCTTGAGGCCCTCCGGCGCCAGAATATCGAGCGCCGAGCCGCTCTTTCCCTTGAACTTGCTGGCTGCCGCAGCCCGTTTCACGGTCTCGACGGCTTTGCCCAGCGCCTTCTGGGTCGCGGGCCCGAACTTCATCGTCTCGTCGGAGAATACAACCAGGACGCCTCGCGGGGCGGCGGAAAACGGGACGAAGCCGACCTTGACGGCGTCGGACATGGGCAGATCCTCCAAAACGAACGGCTTGAAGCGGGTTCGGACAGACGTGGCGGGAAGAATCACTATGAACCGGTCGTGGTTGCGCTGCCAAGCATCGCCCCCGCACATCCGCCCTGCGATCCCTGCCGCGGCCCGCTTCCGGAGCCGTGGCCGAAGCGCCACGGCGACGAATAATTAACCATTTCAAGCGGCCAACCATGGCTCAGCCATTTTGTTGACCAATCAAATAGATACTATTGGGATATCAGGCTGATTGGAGCTGACTCGTGCCCGCTTACCGGGTCCTGTGGGGGACTATCCCGACATCCTGGAGGTGTCTGGACCGGCATCGGGTGGAAGAGACAAATCCGTCGCCTGTGGGCGTGGTTGGGACGTAGTTCGGGGATGGGGTTCGCGTAAGACCGATGGGGTCGATCGACGCTTATATTTGCCGGCCGACGCTTGCGTCGATGCCGTGCTGCGGGACCGGTCTGGCCAGCACGCCGCTGGCCGGGCGTCCCGTGGCTGTCGCTCGCGTGGGTGAGTGACGCAGATGGTCGTCAACACCCTCGCCCGTTACTTTGCTGGCCGGTTTCTGCTCGCCACATTCGCCGTGTTCAGTGGCATTTTCCTCCTTGTGGTGTTCGTCAATTACATCGAGCTGATGCGGCGCACCTCCAACATCGCCACGGCGTCGGCGTTGTTCGTGGCCCAAACCGCATTGTTCCAGGTGCCGCAATTGCTCGAGCAGCTGATGCCGTTCTGCATCCTGGTCGGCGCCATGTCCTGCTACCTGTCGTTGTCGCGCCGGCTCGAACTGGTGGTCGCCCGCGCGGCCGGGATCTCCGCCTGGCAGTTCATGACCCCAGCCCTGGTCAGCGCCCTGATCCTCGGCGCCGCGGCCACCACCGTCTACAATCCCGTGTCCGCCGGCATGCAGGAGCGCGCCAAGCAGATGGAAGCCGAACTGTTCGGCGACCGGCAGGGCCTGCAGGACGCCTCCGGCTTCTGGGTCAATCAGGTGACCAGCGAAGGCCAGTCGATCATCAATGCCGCCAACAGCCAGGAACAGGGCGGCCGGTTGACCGGATTGACCGTTTTCCGATTCGCCCCCAATGGGGAGTTCAAGGAGCGAATCGAGGCCCGCGAGGCCACCCTTGAGCCCGGACGATGGCTGTTGCGGGCCGCCCGCCGCTATACTCTCGACACCCCTCCCACCGAGCAGGACACCCTGCCCCTCGCCACGAACCTGACCCCCGCCCAGGTCCGGAATAGCTTCTCCACACCAGAAACCGTGTCATTTTGGCAACTACCTCAGTATATCAAGTCCTCCGAGAATTCCGGATTAGCCACCGCTGGCTATCGGCTGCAGTATCAAAAGCTTCTGTCACGGCCGTTTTTGCTGGCTGGAATGGTGATGTTGGCGGGCGCCGTCAGCTTGCGGTTCTTCCGGTTCGGCGGCGTGCAGAAGATGGTTTTGAGTGGCGTGGGTGCGGGCTTTCTGCTCTACGTCTTGCAGAAAGTAACGACAGATTTGAGCAAGGCCGAGTTGATGCATCCCGTTGCTGCGGCATGGTTGCCCGTATGCGTGGGTGGCCTCACCGGCTTTTTGGCCTTGTTGTACCAGGAGGACGGGTAGTGGCCGTTGTCGCCGCCCGCCAGAGACTGACGCCCGCCGACCGGCGGCGCACGGGAGTGCGCGGCTATCGGACCGTCATGTCCGCGATTCTTCCCGTTATCGCAGCGCTTGCGCTCGCGGGACTGATAGGGACTGCGGCGATAACGCCGGCGGCCGCCCAAGGTTTCACCTTCAATCCCCAGCCGCCCCGCCCGAAGCCGCCGCCACGGCCGAACGACGGCCAGATGCTGGTGCAGGCGACCGAGGTCGACTACGACTACAACAACCAGCGCGTGCTCGCGGTCGGTAACGTCCAGATTTACCACAACTCATCGACCGTCGAGGCCGACAAGGTCATCTACGACCAGAAGACCAAACGGCTGCGCGCCGAAGGCAACGTCCGCATGACCGACGCGGACGGCAAGATCACCTATGCCAACGTCATGGACCTCAGCGACGACTATCGCGATGGTTTCGTCGATTCGCTGCGGCTCGATACGGCTGACGCGACCCGCATGGCGGCGACCCGCGCCGATCGCACCGAAGGCCGCTACACCGTGTTCCAGAGCGGCGTGTACACGGCCTGCGCCGAGTGCAAGAACAACCCGAAAAAGCCGCCGCTGTGGCAGGTCAAGGGCGCCCGCATCATCCACGATCAGCAGGAGAAAATGCTGTACTTCGAGGATGCCCACCTCGAGTTCTTCGGCGTGCCGCTCGCCTACCTGCCCTATTTCTCGACGCCCGACCCGACCGTGAAGCGCAAGTCCGGCTTCCTGACGCCGTGGGCGATGCAGAGCAACGCGACCGGTCTTGGCCTCGAAATCCCGTACTACTGGGCCCTCGCCCCGGATTACGACCTGACCCTTACGCCCCGCATTACCACCCGCCAGGGCGCCCTGTTGCAGGGCGAGTTCCGCCAGCGCCTGATCAACGGTGCCTATGAAATCCGCGCCTATGGCATCGATCAGTTGAAGCCGGACGCGTTCTCGGGGCAGCCCGGCGACCGTGAGTTGCGCGGCGCGGTCGAGACACGGGGCCAGTTCGCACTGAACGATCGCTGGGTCTGGGGCTGGGACGGCACCCTGATCAGCGACAAGACGTTCTTCTCGGATTACAGCCTGTCGGTGTACCGGAACCCGCTGTCGTCATTCCTGACCACGCCGACCGAGGCGACCTCGCAGCTGTATCTGACCGGCATCGGCAACCGAAGCTACTTTGACGCCCGGACGCTCTATTACTACGGCTTCTCGGGCTACGACGTTCAGAGCCAGATTCCGATCGTCCGCCCGGTCATCGACTACTCCAACGTGCTGAACCGCAACCTCCTTGGCGGCGAGTTCAGCTACAAGGCCAACTTCACAAGCCTGAGCCGCGGCACGGCCGATTTCGAAGCGGTCTCGAACACCGCCGTGAACAATGGCTTGTGCCTGCCCACCACGGCCGATCCGACGGTGAAGACGTCTGCGAACTGTTTGTTGCGCGGCGTTCCCGGCGATTACACCCGCCTGTCCGGACAAGTCGACTGGCGCCGGTCCTTCACCGATCCGCTCGGGCAGATCTGGACCCCATTCGCATCGTTGCGCGGCGACCTGATCGACTCTTCGGTCAGCAACCAGGCTGGCGTCTCCAACTATCTGGCGCCCGGCGACACCCAGATCGGCCGGCTGATGCCGACGATCGGATTTGAGTATCGTTATCCCTTCATCAACGTGCAGCCGTGGGGCACCACCACGATCGAACCGATCGCCCAGGTCATCGTTCGGCCGAACGAATCGTATGCCGGCAAGTTCCAGAACGAAGACGCGCAAAGCATGACGTTCGACGCCAGCAATCTGTTCAGCGTCAACAAGTTCTCGGGCTGGGATCGGGTCGAGGGCGGCGGTCGCGCCAATGTCGGCGTTCAGGCCACCACCCAGTTCGACAAGGGCGGCTCGGTCAATGTGCTGTTCGGCCAGTCCTACCAACTGTTCGGCATGAACTCCTACGCCGTGCAGGACCTGACCAACACCGGCATCGAGAGCGGCCTCGACAAATCCGCATCTGACTATGTCGCCCGCGTGACCTACCAGCCGAACCGGACCTTCACCTTCTCGGCCAGCACCCGGCTCGATGAAGCGACATGGAACGTCCAGCGCCTGGAACTGCAGGGGTCGGCCAGCTTCGATCGCTGGTCCGTCAGCATGATCTACGGCAATTACGCCGCGCAGCCCGAGCTTGGGTTCCTGACCCGCCGCGAAGGCATCCTGACCACCGGCTCGATCAAGCTCGCCTCGAACTGGGTTGCGTCCGGCGGCGTCCGCTATGACCTTCAGGCCAATAAGGTCAATCAGTATATTATCGGCGCAGGCTATGTGGACGACTGCTTCGTGCTGGCGGTGAACTACATCACCGACTACTCCTATACCTCGCTGACCACGACGACGCCGACGCTCGATCACCGCGTCATGCTGCAGATCGGTCTGCGGACCATCGGCACCACGTCGTTCAACCAGAACGTTGGTGGCGGCAACTAAATTGGCTGCGGCGCCATGGCCGGAACACAAAGTTTTCCGATTGCGTATGATCTGATGAAATTCAGCTCGGGAACACACGGATTTCAGTCATGATTGCGATCTCCCTGTCTCGTCCGGTGCGTCTTGCGGCCGCAGGTCTTGCCTTGCTGGTCGTGAGCGGCTGGAACTCACCGTCACGGGCCCAGTCCGTGGTCCTCATGGTCAATGGCGAGCCCATCACCAGCTTCGACATCGAACAGCGCGGCAAACTCGACGCGTTGTCGACGCACAAGATCCCGCCCCGCGAGCAGATCATCGACGAACTGATCGACGACAAGGTGAAGATCAAGGAAGCCAAGAAATTCGGCATCGATCCGTCGGGGTCCGATATCGATGCGATTTTCGCCTCGATGGGCTCGCGCATGCGTCTCAGCCCTGACCAGCTCGCAGCGGTCCTCGGCAAGCAGGGCGTTCGCGCTGAAACCATGAAAGCCAAGATGCGCGCCGACTCGGTTTGGGCCAGCCTGGTGCGCGGTCGCTACAAGGACAGCCTGCAAGTCAGCGAAAAGGACGTGCACTCGATCCTGGTGAAAGGCGACGAAAACGCCGACAAGGCCGAGAGCTTCGAATACAACATGCGGCCGATCGTCCTGGTGGTGCCGCGCGGGGCGGCGCCCGGCGTCCTGGAATCCCGTCGCAAGGAGGCCGAGGCCCTGCGCAATCGCGTCCAGAGCTGCGATGAAGCCAGCAATATCTTCCGCACCATGAGCGACGCCGCGATCCGCGACAATGTCATCAAGACATCGGCCGATCTCCCTGCCCCATTGCGAGACATGCTGGACAAGACACCGATCGGCCATCTGACCCCGCCGGAAGTCACCAAGCAGGGCGTCGAAATGGTCGCGCTGTGCGAACGCAAACCGACAACGATGGACTCGCCGCAGAAACGCGAACAGCGCGACAAGCTGTTCGCGCAGAAGTTCGAGGCGAAGTCGAAGGCCTATCTGCAGGAAATCCGCAAGGCCGCGATGATCGAGCGACGTTAGGCCGTGACCAGGCCGCTTGCGCTGACGATCGGTGAGCCGGCAGGTATCGGGCCTGACATTGCCATTGCAGCGTGGCTGCGCCGCCACGAGGATCGCCTGCCGCCGTTCTACCTGCTCGGCGATACGCCCTTCATGCGCGAGCGGGCCAGGCTGCTGGGCGCGACCGTTCCGTACGCGGATGTGACCGCCGAACAAGCCGCAGCGGCATTCGCGGACGCCTTTCCCGTCGTCTCCATCGGTCACCCCATTACGGCCCGTGCCGGCCATCCGGACGCCACCAGTGCGCCATCCGCGATTGCGGCCATTCGGCGGGCTGTCGCCGACGTCGACGCTGGACGGGCCGCCGCCGTGGTCACCAACCCCATCGCCAAAAGCGTGCTGTACCGCGCCGGCTTCACCCACCCCGGCCATACCGAGTTCCTGGCTGAACTGGCCAAACGCGACGGCGCAACACCGATGCCGGTGATGATGCTGTGGTCGCAAGAGCTAGCCGTCGTTCCCGTCACCATTCACATGGCGCTGCGTGACGCCATCACGACCTTGAGCAGCGAGTTGATCATCGCCACGTGCCGGATAGTGGCGTCGGATCTGAAGCGGTTTTTCGGCTTGGCCGCCCCGCGTATCGCCGTCTCCGGGCTCAATCCGCATGCGGGCGAAGACGGGTCTCTCGGCACCGAAGATCAGACCATCATCACACCCGCAATCGCCGCGCTGCGCCGCGACGGACTCGACGTCCGCGGCCCTCTGCCAGCCGATACGATGTTTCATGCGGCGGCGCGCCGGGGCTATGACTGCGCCGTTTGCATGTACCATGATCAGGCCCTGATCCCGATCAAGACGCTCGCCTTCGACGAGGGCGTCAATGTCACCCTCGGGCTGCCCTTCATCCGCACCTCGCCCGACCACGGCACCGCCTTCGACATTGCCGGCAGCGGCCGCGCCAACCCCTCGAGTTTGATCGCGGCGCTGCGCCTCGCCGCCCGGATGTCCGGACAGACTGCGGCTTTATGAGCGCCATCGACAACCTTCCACCACTGCGCGACGTGATCCGGAGGCATGACCTCTCTGCGCGCAAGTCGCTGGGGCAGAACTTCCTGCTCGATCTCAATCTGACCGCCCGCATCGCGCGCGCGGCAGAACCGCTGGATCAAACGACGATCCTCGAAATCGGTCCAGGCCCGGGCGGCCTGACGCGCGCGCTGCTCGCACTCGGTGCCCGGCACGTGATTGCAATCGAGCGCGACGAGCGCGTACTGCCTGCGCTTGACGAGATCGCCGAGCACTATCCGGGCCGGCTGACGGTCGTCGCCGCGGATGCCATGACCTTCGATCCACGGCCGCTGCTGAACGGCGAGCGTGCGAAGATCGTCGCGAACCTGCCCTACAATATCGCAACACAGTTGCTCACAGGTTGGCTCTCGGTCGAACCATGGCCGCCATGGTTCGACATGATGGTGCTGATGTTTCAGCGCGAGGTCGCAGATCGCATCACCGCGCAGGTCGACGAAGACGCTTATGGCCGGCTGGCCGTGCTCGCCAACTGGCGCGCGGAAACCAAACGCCTGTTCGACATCGCGCCGTCCGCATTCGTTCCGCCGCCCAAAGTCACGTCGTCGGTGGTCCGGCTGGTCCCGCGCCTCTCTCCCGAATCCTGCGACCGCCGCGCGCTCGAACGCGTCACGGCTGCCGCTTTCGGGCAACGCCGCAAGATGCTGCGGCAAAGCCTGAAATCACTGGGGACGGATCCGGCGAGGCTAGCGGCCGCAGCCGACGTCGATCCGATGCGCCGCGCCGAGACCGTTCCGGTCAGCGGATTTGTTGCCATGGCGCGCGAATTCATCAATATAAAAGCCACAGTTTGAAAAATCGTCAGGGAAACGTCATGCCGTTGATGCGCCGCCAGTCACTGGTCAAATTCGATGCTCCGCTCTGCGAAACCATCGTCGATACGCCCAAGCCCCAAGGCAAACAGATCCTGCTGCGCATCGAGCGCTGCGGCCTGTGCCATTCCGATCTTCACATCCAGGATGGCTACGCCGACATCGGCGGCGGCAAGCGGCTCGACACCACGCGCGGCATGACGCTTCCCTTCACACTCGGGCATGAGATCGCGGGCGTCGTCGAGGAAGTCGGACCGGACGGATCGGCCACTCTGATCGGCACAAAGAAGGCGGTGTTTCCCTGGATCGGCTGCGGCGAATGCCAGGACTGCCTCAACGGCGATGAAAACCTCTGCGCCAAGAACCGCTTCCTCGGTGTCTCGATCGACGGCGGCTTCGCGAGCCACGTCCTGGTCCCCGACGAAAAGTACCTGCTCGATTATGATCCACTGCCGATCAATCTCGCCGCCACGCTGATGTGTTCGGGCGCGACCGCCTATGGCGCGCTGAAGCGGCTGGTCGATCGCCCGCGGCAGCGCAACTTGCTGCTCATTGGATTGGGCGGCGTCGGCATGATGGGGCTTTCATTCGCCCAGGCGATGTTCAAGCAAAAGATCTCGGTTGCCGACCTCAGCCCTGCGGCCCGCGAGACCGCGCTGAAAAACGGCGCCTCGTTCGCCTACGATCCAAGCGAACCCGATGTGGTGAAACGCATCCTGAAGGACACCAATGGCGGCTTCGACGAGATCGTGGATTTTGCCGGCAACGAAAAATCCATGGGCTTCGCGGTGTCGGTGCTGGCCCGTGGCGGCAAGATCGCGGTGTCCGGGTTGATGGGCGGAACCTTCAGCATCCCGCAGGTGCAATGGATCTACAAGCGCATGACCATCGAAGGCTTCATGACCGGCACGCTGGAGGAAGGCAAGGAATTGATGGCGCTGGCCCGCGCCGGCAAGATTGCCGCGCCGCCGATCAAGGAAGAACCGATGGCCGATGTGCAGAAGTGGATCGAGGAATTGCGCGCCGGAAAGGTCGTCGGCCGCATCATGATGGTCAACTGATCACGGTTCACGCTAGAGCGTTTTCCAGCGAAGTGGACACCGGTTCGCGTCAAGAAAACGCGTCAAAACAAAATGCTAGGAGCCCCGTTCCGATTCTATCGGAACGGAAATGGCTCTAGGCGAATTCAAGGAGCGCGGTCCGATCGGGCCGCGCTCTTTCGTTTTGGCGTGGTTAGGCGCCGCTTGAAAACGCCCTATTGCCCGAGCTGCTTTTGCAGATCGCGCACGAATGCGGTCAGGCCGGTGCGGCGCTCGCGCTTGAGGCGTTCCGCCTTCAGGATCGACTGCACCTCGGCGAACGCGTCCTCGACGTCGTAATTGATGACGATATAGTCGTATTCGGCCCAGTGGCTCAGTTCGTGGGTGGCGCGGCTCATGCGCCCGCGGATCACCTCATCGGAATCCTGCGCGCGGGTATGCAGTCGCTTCTCCAGGTCGGCCGCTGACGGCGGGAGAATGAAGACGCTGACGACGTCGGCCCGCGCCTTCTCGCGCAACTGCTGAGTACCCTGCCAGTCGATATCGAACAGCACGTCATTGCCGGACGCCAGCGCCGCCTCGACCGGCGCGCGCGGCGTGCCGTAACGATTATCGAACACGGTCGCCCATTCCAGCAACTCGTCATGCTTGACCATGGCCTCGAAGCGAGCCTTGTCGACGAAATGATAATCGCGACCGTCCTGTTCGGCCGGCCGCTTCGCCCGCGTGGTCGCGGAGACCGACATGCTCAGGCCTGGCACGCGATCCAGCAAGAGCCGCGACAGCGTCGTCTTGCCCGCCCCCGACGGGGACGACAGCACGAACATCAGTCCACGCCGTTCCACGCCCGTGCTGTTGTGACCGTCCGTCATCTCTCACTCCAGATTCTGCACCTGCTCGCGGAATTGCTCGACCACGTTCTTCATTTCGAGGCCGGTGTTGGTCAACTCCAGGTCATTGGCTTTCGAGCAGGTGGTGTTCACCTCGCGATTGAATTCCTGGGCCAGGAAATCCAGCCGCCGTCCGATCGCGCCGCCCTTGCCGATCAATTCGCGGGCCTGCGCGACATGGGAGGCGATGCGATCCAGCTCCTCGCGAATATCGGCTTTGGCCGCGATCATGATCGCTTCCTGGCTCAGCCGATCCGGATCGAAACGATCCGACGTCTCCAGCAGCGCCGTGATCTGTTCGGCGAGCCGCGCCCTCACCGCTTCCGGCTTGCGTCCCGGGGCCGCATCCGCCTTGGCTGCAAGCAGTTCGATCTCGCCGAGGCGCTGGCCCAGGATCTGGCCGAGCGTGACGCCTTCGCGCCGGCGCATCTCGACCAGGTTCTTCAGTCCCTCCTCGAACGCGGCAACCACTGCGGCACGGGCGGCCTGATCGACGGCCTCGTCGTTCTCCGGCTCGACCACCTCGATGACACCCTTGATGCCCAGCAGACCATCGACAGTCGGCGCAGCAGCGCCGGTTTTCGCCGACAAATCACCCGCCACCTTCAGGATGGCCGCCAGCACGTCCTCGTTGACGCGCACTGCGGACACGGCGGTCGCGCGCTTGACGTTGAGATTGGCATAGACGGTCCCGCGCGACAGCGCGTCGGTGGCGCGCTTGCGGATCAGGGGCTCGATATCATCCCAGCCTGGCGGCAGCCGCATGCGGAAGTCGAAGCCCTTGGCGTTGACCGACTTCAACTCCCACTCAAACGCGTAGGGTCCGCTGTTGCCATGGCTCCTCGCAAAGCCGGTCATGCTGGACAACGCCATTCTGAAATCACTCCAATTCAAACGGTTTCCGGAAAGCCGATCGGCGCGCCGTCAAAACAACTCAACAAAGAGGGCATGTTTTCCGTCCGAAGGCGGATTTGACCTTCGCGACAGCGACGTCGGACTCCGGACGTCAGGACTTTATCCGCGCGCGCCAGCCCTCACAAGCTGGCTGCCCCAAGCTGGTTGCCCAGAGGCCTATTGCTCGACCGGATCCGCCGGTGCAGGCGCCGCGCCACCCTTGGCATTGGCCGCCCGCTTGGGATTGCCCGCGCGCGGCTTCTGTTTTGCAGGCGCAGGCTTGGCCGCGCCATCCGTTGCGGCCGGCGCGGCGGGATCGGCCGGCGTCGATGCCGTCGGCTGCGGATCGTCCGCAGGCTCCACAGTGTCATTCTGCTGCTGCTTCTCGATCGAGCGCAACTTGGCGACGTTCTTCTGATGCTGGTCGTAGGTTTCCGAGAAGCTGTGACCGCCGGTCCCGTCAGCCACGAAGAACAGGTCGCGGGTGCGGGCCGGATTGGCGGTGGCCTCCAGCGAGGCCCGACCGGGGTTGGCGATCGGCCCGGGAGGCAATCCGTCGATGACATAGGTGTTGTATGGCGACGGCTGCTGGATCTCGCTGCGCTTGATCGGACGGCCGAGAGTGCCCTTGCCGCCGACCAACCCGTAGATGATGGTCGGATCGGACTGCAGCTTGATCTTCTGCCTGATACGATTGGCGAACACGGCAGCCACTCGGCTGCGCTCATCGGCCCGGCCGGTTTCCTTCTCCACGATCGAGGCCAGCGTCACCAGTTGCTCTGCCGACTTGACGGGAACATCGGGGCTGCGCCGCTCCCAGACCTCCGCGAGCACGCGCCGCTGCGCCTGCTGCATGCGCTGAATCACCTGATCGCGTGTAGTGCCGCGGGGGAATTTGTAGGTCTCCGGAAGCAACGTGCCTTCGCGCGGCATTTCCTTGATCTGGCCGGCCAGCACATCGTTCTCCAGCAGGCGGGCCACGATCTGCTCGGAAGTCAACCCTTCCGGAATCGTGAACGCGTGCTGCACCACCTTGCCTTCAACGATGGTGTTGATGACGTCGCGCAGGCTCGCATTCTTCTGGAAGGCATATTCGCCCGATTTCAGCTCCTGGCGTGCTTTCATGGCGAAGACGCCGCCAAAAAACATCAACCGGTTGTTGTCGATCACACCCTCGCGCTGCAGGATATCGGCGATGTCGCCCATTCCCGCCCGCGATGGAATGTTGACGATCTTCTCTTCCTTGAGCGGGCCCGGAGCCTCGATCTTCTGCTTGCCGTAAACATAGGCGCCGCCGACGCCGAGCATGCCGACGAGGACGATGGTGATGATGGCGTTGCCGGCAATGACGAACGGATTGCGCGCGCGTGCCGAGCGCTTCGGCGGCGGCGGAACCTGTTCAGGCTCCAGGGCCGCGCGCGGACTTCTGGGCGAAATGGGCGGTCGTTCACTCATCGATGCAACCTGAATCCTGTCGATTCAACTGTGGTCCGGGGCGATCCCCTGCATCCGAACCCGCATTCATGCAGACCGAAAACCGATTGCGCGAAAAACCGCACATCCAGTCCGAGTCGTCAAAACGCCCAAAGCAAAAACCGGTGCCGGCAAAACCGAACGCCGTCCCGCAAACGCCCGCACCAGCAATCATCGCGGAATATGGCAAAACGTTGGAATTGCTTCGAAAATTCAGTTAATTGACCACACGCCGGACAATCAACGACGCATTCGTTCCTCCAAAGCCAAACGAATTGGACAAAGCGATATTGATCTCCCGCTCCCTCGCCTTGAACGGCACCAGATCGATCGTGGTGTCGACCGACGGGTTGTCCAGATTGATGGTTGGGGGCGCGATGTTGTCGCGAATCGCCAGGATGCTGAAAATCGCTTCGATCGCCCCGGCCGCGCCGAGCAAATGGCCCGTGGAGGACTTGGTCGACGACATCGAAACCTTCGAAGCCGCATTGCCGAGTAGCCGCTGCGCTGCAGCAAGCTCGATTTCGTCACCGAGCGGCGTCGATGTTCCGTGGGCGTTGATGTAATCCAGATCGGATGCCGAAAGGCCTGCGCGCTTCAGGGCCGCGCTCATGCAGCGGAACGCACCATCGCCATCGGCCGACGGCGCCGTGATGTGGTACGCGTCGCCGGACATGCCATAGCCCACCACTTCGGCGTAGATCTTGGCGCCGCGCTTCTTGGCGTGCTCGTATTCCTCGAGCACCACGATGCCGGCGCCCTCACCCATGACGAAACCATCGCGATCCCTGTCGTAGGGCCGCGACGCCTTCTCGGGTGTCTCGTTGTAGCCGGTCGACAGCGCGCGCAGCGCGCAGAACCCGCCAATTGAAATTCGGCTGATCGGCGATTCGGAACCGCCGGCCACCATGACGTCGGCATCGCCGAGCGCGATCAACCGGCTGGCGTCGCCGATGGCATGGGCGCCTGTGGAGCAGGCGGTCACCACCGAATGGTTCGGCCCCTTGAGGCCATGCTCGATCGAAACGAAACCCGACGCCAGATTGATCAGGCGTCCGGGAATGAAAAACGGCGACAGCTTGCGCGGTCCGCGCTCCTTCAGAATGATCGACGCTTCCGCGATGCCGGTCAGTCCGCCGATCCCGGACCCGATCAAGGTGCCGGTTGCGCACTTGTCCTCTTCGGTCGCCGGATGCCAGTCGGCATCATCGAGCGCCTGACGCGCCGCACACATGGCGAAAACGATAAAATCGTCGACCTTGCGCTGCTCTTTCGGCTCCATCCACTGGTCGGGATTGAATGTGCCGTCGCTGCCGTCACCACGCGGGACATTGCAGGCGATCTTGCTGGGAAGATCCGACACCTCGAACGTGTCGATCTTGTTGGCGCCGCTCTCGCTATCGAGGATTCGTTTCCACGTCGTCTCGACGCCGCAACCAAGTGGCGACACCATGCCGAGGCCCGTGACGACGACCCGTCTCATTTTCCAAAACTCCGGCCCGGCTCGTACGACAGATGGCAAGAAGCCGGTGGACCGCGAAAACGGTCCGTCCGGCTTCTGTCACGCCATATGCGGCCGTTAGCTCTTCGCGTTCTTTTCAAGAAACTTGGTGGCGTCGCCCACGGTCAGGATGGTTTCCGCAGCGTCATCGGGAATTTCGCAGCCGAATTCCTCTTCGAACGCCATCACCAGTTCAACCGTATCGAGGCTGTCTGCGCCGAGATCATCAATGAAGCTCGCGTTGTCGACAACTTTCTCAGGCTCAACACCAAGGTGTTCGACCACGATCTTCTTAACCCGCTCGCCAATCTCGCTCATTTCAACCTCGTGCTTGTTCCATTGGACTCGACCGCAACGCGGGAAGAGCCATCGGGTACGTCAATTCGCTAAAGCCCTGCTGCCAGTTCCGCTCGTCTCCAAACAGACTGCAAAAACAGCCCGAGTGGCCCCAGAAACGGCGACCGGTTCTGCCACGGCAATATACAGGGTTTTGGAATCCTGCAATGGCGTTGTTGTCCCCACCCGATAGCCGCCCGGTTAGCATACTTCCCGGCCATAAGCCAGACGACGGAAAGCCGCTAAAAATGCTCGAAAAGCCCGGTATGGGCTTCAAATCATTGCCATTCCACCGTTGACATGAAGGGTCTGGCCGGTGACATAGGCCGCTTCGTTCGAGGCCAGATAGACCGCAGCCGCAGCAATATCCTCGGGGCTCCCCAACCGCGCCGCCGGCACCTTGGACAGCACCGCCTCGCGCTGCTTTTCATTCAGGACATCGGTCATCGGCGTCGCAATGAAGCCCGGCGCGATGCAATTGGCCGTGACATTGCGCTTGGCATACTCCTGGGCCAGCGACTTCATCATCCCGATCAGGCCGGCCTTGGACGCCGCATAATTGCCCTGCCCCGCATTGCCGGTGACGCCGACCACCGAGGTGATGGCGATGATCCGGCCGAAGCGCTTGCGCATCATCAGCTTGGTGGCGGCGCGCGCCAGCCGGAAGGTCGCCGTCAGGTTGACGTTGATGACATCGGTGAAGTCCTCGTCGCGCAGCTGCACAAACAGGTTGTCGCGCGTGATGCCGGCATTGCTGACCAGGATATCCAGCTGCCCCATCGCCTTTTCGGCCGACGGCACCAGCGCCTCGACCTCGGCGGCGTCGGAGAGATTGCAAGGCAGCACATGGACGCGCTCGCCCAGCTCCGCCGCCAGCTTGTCCAGCACCTCGCGGCGGGTGCCGGACACGGCCACCGTCGCCCCCTGCGCGTGCAGCGCTTTCGCGATGGCACCGCCGATGCCGCCGGTCGCGCCGGTGACGAGCGCAGTCCTGCCAGTCAGATCAAACATTGTGGTCCCCTCGGAATATGGCTCGGTCAATTGGAGGTGGGGTTTGCCGCAAGGAAATGCCCCTCGTCAATGCCGGGTGTGACGCCGACATGACATTGGATATGGCCCCACCTTTGCATATTATCCGGTTTGGAACACGATCGAGGGAAGACACATGCGCCGTCCCGGACTATCCGTGTCTTCAGGTCCGACGTCATCCAGCCTGCAAGAACGCCGAATCCGGCCCCGGCGCACCAACATGGGATCCTGTCCCCCGCAGCTTCGCTGGTAACGACCATGCGCTACCGAACCGCCATCGAATCCCAGCTCTTCGTCTTCGACGACCTCAAGCAGGTGATGGCGTTCGCGAGCCCCGCGCGCTCCGGGGATACTCTCGCCGGCATCGGCGCCGCCACGGCGCAGGAGCGGATGGCGGCCCGGCACGTGCTGGCGGAGACGCCGCTCAAGCAGTTCCTGGTCGAGGCGCTGATTCCCTACGAAGACGACAACATCACCCGGCTGATCATCGACGAACATGATGCGGCGGCGTTCGCGCCGGTCTCGCACCTGACCGTCGGCGATTTCCGCAACTGGCTGCTGTCGGATCAGGCAACGACCGAGGCGCTCACCGCGCTCGCGCCAGGCCTCACACCGGAAATGGTGGCCGCAGTCTCCAAGCTGATGCGCAACCAGGACCTGGTCGCGGTGGCACGCAAATGCCGCGTGGTCACCCGGTT
>JBGMOD010000265.1:0-26741 GCA_041424235.1 Hyphomicrobiales bacterium | reverse complement strand
CAACACCATCGGCCTGAAGGGGCGGATGAGTGTCCGGCTGCAGCCCAATCATCCGACCGACGATCTGCGCGGCATCGCCGCCTCGATCCTGGACGGCCTGCTGATGGGATCGGGCGACGCCGTGATCGGTGTGAACCCGGCTTCCGACAGCATGCCCGTGCTCGGTGACCTGCTGCGCATGCTGGACGAGGTGATCGAGCGGTTCGCAATTCCGACCCAGAGCTGCGTGCTCACCCACGTGACCAACACGCTGAAGCTCGCCGAGACCGGCGCGCCGATCGACCTCGTGTTCCAGTCGATCGGCGGCACCGAGAAAACCAATCGTTCGTTCGGCGTCACGCCGGAATTGCTGGACGAAGCCCGCGACGCCGCGCTTGCGCTGAAGCGCGGCACGGTCGGGGACAACGTGATGTATTTCGAAACCGGGCAAGGCAGCGCGCTGTCGGCCGACGCCCATTTCGGCGTCGACCAGCAGACCTGCGAAGCCCGCGCCTATGCGCTGGCGCGGCGCTACAAGCCGCTGCTGATCAACACCGTGGTGGGCTTCATCGGCCCCGAATATCTCTATGACGGCAAGCAGATCATCCGCGCCGGACTGGAGGATCATTTCTGCGGCAAGCTGCTCGCCCTGCCGCTCGGCTGCGACATCTGCTACACCAACCATGCCGAAGCCGATCAGGACGACATGGACACGCTGCTGGTCCTGCTCGGCGCCGCCGGCATCAGCTTCATCATGGGTGTCCCCGGCGCCGACGACGTGATGCTCAACTACCAGAGCACGTCGTTTCATGACGCGCTGTTCCTGCGCGACACGCTGGGCCTGAAGCGCGCCCCCGAGTTCGAGGCCTGGCTGCAGCGGATGCAGATCACCGACGCCACCGGCCGGCTGCGTCCGCCCTCGCCCAACCCGCTGATCGGCGGCATGGCCGCGCTGAAGGCGCTGGTGGCATGACGGACGACGCCCCCGTCACCGAAAGTCCGTGGACCGACTGGCGCCGTGTGACGCCTGCCCGGCTTGCGCTCGGCCGCGCCGGCGCCGGCATGCCGACCGACGAGGTGCTGCGCTTCGGCTGGGCGCATGCCATGGCGCGCGACGCGATCCATGCCGCGCTCGATGTGCCGGCGCTCGAGGCCGCGCTGCATCGGCAATTCCTGAGCGTTGTGCAAGTCCGCAGCCGCGCGCCGGATCGCACGACCTATCTGCGTCGCCCTGACCTCGGCCGGGTGCTCAATCCCGACGATCTCAGCAAGTTGCAGGCGCTGGCGGCTCCGCAGTCGGACATCTGCATCGTGATCGGCGACGGCTTGTCGTCGCTGGCGATCGATCGCCACGCCGCACCACTGCTGGCGGCGCTGCAGCCGCTGCTCTCCGACGAGGTGCGCTGTGCGCCCGCAGTCGTTGTCGCGACACAAGCGCGCGTCGCGCTGGCTGACGACGTGGCTGAACTGATGAATGCAAAACTTTCGGTGATGCTGATCGGCGAGCGCCCGGGCCTCAGTTCGCCCGACAGCCTCGGCATCTACATCACCCATGCGCCCTATCGCGGCCGCAGCGATGCCGAACGCAACTGCATTTCCAATGTGCGCCCGGAAGGCCTCGGCTACGCGATGGCCGCGTTCAAGCTGAACTGGCTGATCCGCGAGGCGCTGCGCCGCGGCGTCACCGGCGTCGAACTGAAGGACGAAAGCGATCTGGCGCTGATGGCGCCCGGCAGCGGCAGCAAGCCCCTGCCGCGGCCCTAGATGGCGGGCCCCATGGGCTAGCTAGCCGCGCGCGGCCGCGATCGCATCCTTTGCGCCGGCGATGTCGTTCGGCGTTCCCACGGCCGTCCCGACGGCGCCATCCGCGATACGCTTGACCAGCCCCGACAGCACCTTGCCGGCGCCGATCTCGACAAACAGCTTCACGCCCTGCCCGGCCATGAGCGCAACGGATTCACGCCAGCGCACCGTTCCCGTCACCTGTTCGATCAGGCGCAGGCGGATCTCGTCAGGACTGGTGATCGGCGACGCCAGCACATTGGCCACCAGCGGCACCACCGGTGCCTGGATGGTTACGCCGGCAAGCGCCTCCGCCATGACATCGGCCGCCGGCTGCATCAGCGCGCAATGGAACGGCGCCGATACCGGCAGCAGCATCGCGCGCTTGGCGCCCTTGCCCTTGGCGATCTCCACCGCCCGGTCGACGGCTTCCTTGTTGCCGGAGACCACGACCTGGCCACCGCCATTGTCGTTGGCGGCGCCGCACACCTGGCCCTGTGCCGCTTCCGCGGCCACCGCGACCGCCGTGTCGTAATCAAGTCCGAGCAGAGCGGCCATCGCGCCGACGCCGACCGGCACCGCCTTCTGCATGGCGCGCCCGCGGGTGCGCAGCAGCCGCGCGGTGTCGCTGATCGACAGCGCCCCCGCCGCCGCAAGCGCGGAATATTCGCCGAGCGAATGACCGGCGACAAACGCCGCGTCGCGGGCGACCGACACGCCGGCCTCGGCTTCCAGCACCCGCAGCGTCGCCAGCGACACCGCCATCAGGGCCGGCTGGGCGTTTTCCGTGAGCTGCAGCGTCTCCGCCGGGCCGTCCCAGATGATGGCGGTGAGCTTCTCGCCGAGCGCGGCATCGACCTCGTCGAAAACCGCGCGCGCGGCCGGGAATGCCTCGGCCAGCGCCTTGCCCATGCCAACCGCCTGCGAGCCCTGTCCGGGGAATGTAAATGCTGCCGTCATCTTGGTGTCCCTCAACAAACCCGAACCTCCACACCAGACGGGGCGGTCCTGTCAAGCCGGGCTGGCCCCGCGCCTTGTGGATGCGGCAGCGCATCAATCAGTGAAAACACCGAGCCTGACTGGCGGCAAACGCGGTGGAGCCGATCAAATCAGGCAGCGGCCATCGTCGGCGGGAATCGGAAATGGCCCATGCGCGGAAAGGCGAACAGCGTATCGTCCTCTTTGGTGCCCTGACCGATATTCTGGATCACCAGAGGCCGTTCGGGGACTTCGGCCGAACGACCGGAAGAGACAACAACAATATGCGGCAGATTGCCGGGCAACAGCTGGGTCACGAGATCACCCGGCTGGTAATCCCTGACATCACCGCTCACCGGCTTGGCCGCGCCGCTGCGCGTAAAATAGACGGCGAGATTCGGCACGCGCCGGTGGTCGATATTCGGGTCGGTTGCTTTCATGCCCCACGCCTTCGGATAGACGGCGAAATTCGCCGTCATGTCCTCATGCACGAGCTTTTGCAGATCCATCCTGAAGGCGACACGATAGGCCCGGATCACCACGTCGGTGCAGACACCGCGATCGATCGGGACGTCACCGCCCGGATAGGCCATCCGGACATAGGCGGGATCGTACAGCCGGGTGACGCCGATCTGCTTGCGCGCGGCCTCGACCAGGGCCACCCGCCAATCCGGCTGGTCGGGTTGCGCGGATGCGATCCCGGGGATGGCTGCCGACACGGCAGAGAGACCAAGCTGCAAGGCCGTCCGGCGTGTGATCAGGGCCATCTCAAGACTTTCGTTTGCAACCGTCGCGCTCGACGCGCATTCCGGCGAGGCAAAGCGTCTTTTTGATGGAGCAGAAAACCCAGCCGGTCGCATCCCGCGCCGACATCATTCGCAAAGGTCCTAGCGCGCTTTTAGCGCAGCCGAGATCAGCGAAAACGCGGCGTCGCCCGCGGTCTCCATATAGGAGGCGTCGCGGTGCAACAGGACGACGGCAAACGACCCGTCAAGCAGCAGGACGATCTGCCGGGCCAGTTGCGTGCCGCTACCGGGGCGTTCCGCGTCGAACACCTCCCGCAGCCAGGCCTCGAATTTCTTCTTGTGCGCGGCGCCAATCTTCATCGCCGGATGCCCCGGCATGTTGGCGAGTTCCGCCGAGGTGCGCAGAAAACCGCAGCCCTTCCATTTCGGATGCCGCGCCGACCGCGCGAGATTGCGAAAGATGCCCTGCACTTTCGCGGCAGTGTTGCCGCCGGTCTCCGCGAACCAGCGCTTGAACAGCGCGAGGTTCGGCTGGTCGCGCGCTTCGAGATAGGCGGCGACCAGATCGTCCTTGCTCTTGAAGTGATAGTACAGCGTGCGCTTGGTGAGGCCGGCGGCGTCAGCCACCGCATCCACGCTGACGCTGCGGATGCCTTCGCCGTAGAACAGCTTGGAAGCCGCTGCGATGATGTGCTCGCGGGTCGGTTGGCCGGATCGGGGCATGCGGGATAAGTATACTAACCAGTGAGTATACACAATACGGCGCCGGCCTTAGCCTTCGGTTCACCTGACAAAGCCGAAGGAAACCTTCCATGCCCGATACCGTGACGTCCGATCCGGTGCTGCTCGACATCCAGGACAACATTGCCCTGCTGACCCTCAATCGCCCGGACAAGCTCAATGCCCTGAACTACGCCCTGGTCGATCGCCTGACGGCACGGCTCGACGTTCTCGAAGCCGCCGAAGAGGTCCACGCAGTCATTCTGACCGGCGCCGGCGATCGCGCCTTCTCCGCCGGCGCCGACATCCGCGAATTTTCGACCAGCGTGCAGCATGGTCCGGATGCGGCGGTGCGCGACTTCGTACGGCGGGGCCAGGCGATGACGGCGCGGCTGGAGGCGTTTCCCAAGCCGATGATCGCGGCCATCAACGGGCTCGCCTTCGGCGGCGGCTGCGAGATCACTGAGGCGGTGCATCTGGCCATCGCCAGCGACAGGGCACTGTTCGCCAAGCCGGAAATCAACCTGGGGATGCCGCCGACGTTCGGCGGCACACAACGGCTGCCGCGGCTGGCCGGGCGCAAGCGCGCCCTGGAGCTGCTGCTGACGGGCGATCCATTCTCCCCGGCCCATGCGCGGGAGATCGGCCTGATCAATGCGGTGGTGCCGCACGACCGGTTGCTGGCAAGCGCCCGCGACCTGGCGCGACGCATCCTGCGCCATTCGCCACTCGCGGCAGGCCGCATCATCACCGCGGTGACCCGCGGACTGAACATGAGCATCAGCGAAGGGCTGCAGGTGGAGAGCGAGCAGTTCGCGCGCATGGTGCCGACACACGATCTGCGCGAGGGACTGGCGGCGTGGCTGGCGCGGCGGCAACCGGTCTACACCGGCCACTGACGCCGCACCCAAACAATCAGAAGCCGGAGGCGGCCTGATCGCCGCCCATGGCCGTGCCGGCGCGCTTGCGCCGCGCGTTGCTGACGATCTCGCCCGGCCGGTCCTGGTCTCGTGGCTTCGCTGTCGCGAGCCTCAGCACGGCGGCATAGTTCGGCTGCACCTCCATGCGCGCGGCATGCGGCCCGCGCGCCAGGATCGCGTGCACCCGCGGCAGGTTGTAACAGGGCACGTAGAACAGCAGGTGATGTTCGAGGTGATAGTTCACGTAGTACGGCGCGACGAACAGCCGCTCCAAAAAGCCCGCCTTCGTGGTCCGCGTATTGCGCAACGGATCGTTGCTGTCCGGCACCACCGCATGTTCGGCGATGTTGCGGATGCGGGTGATCACCATCATCCAGGTCAACAGCGGCACCAGCCACAGCAACGGATAGGCCCACCACACCCCGGCGAGCGTGAGCCCCGTCAACAGAACCGCGTTGACCAGGATCTGCGGACCGAGCTTCTGCCAAAAATGCGCCAGGCGCTGCGTCAGCGGCCATCCGGCTTCGCCGAGCGCGTTCAGGAGCTGCGCCTTGCGCTGCTGGTAGCCGGTCTGCCCGGTGAGGTCGCGAATGAACTTGCGACGGTAGCTTGCGTCGGTGATCGGAAACGGCGCCGAGAGCACGAGGTCCGGATCGTCCTCCTGCTGGGTATGGGCGTGGTGCTGCAGGTGATAGCGGCGATAGGCGCGTGTTTCCGCGAACACCGGATAGGCGCAGAACCACTGGCTCAGCCCCATGTTCAGCCTGTCGCCATTGGCGAGGCTGCCGTGCGCGCCGTCATGCATCAGGATCGCCAGACCGAGCTGCCGCGATCCGATGATGGCGACCGCCAGCAGATAGGTCAGCGGATTGGGCCACCAGGCGACCAGTGCGATGGCGGCCAGGATCAGCGCCCAGGCGTGCACGATCAGCGCCACCCCCTTCCACGACGATCGGGTGCGCACCTCGACGAGTTCGGCATCGGTCATCAGGTCGCGAGCCCGCATGCGCAGCGCGGTCATGGGATGTCCTCCTGGTCCGGTGGATCGTTTTTGATTGGAGTATCGTTGTCGATCAGGCGCAGCGTCGTCCGGCCCGGGGCCGCGGCATCCGCCTGGGTCTCCAGCAACCGCAGCATCTCCGCGACCAGGTCGTCGGGCGAGCGCTGCATCGCATGCCCCTCGAGGGTGACACCGACGGCGATGGTCCAGAACTTGTGGGCGCTGGTGGCCGGGTCACGCCGCGAGCGCCAGCCGCGGGCCTGCACCTCCCCGGCATAGGCGCGCTCGCCTTCTTGATGCAGCCGCTCGATAGTGCGCACGATCAGCGGCGCCAGATCCGGCCGACGGCGCGTCAGCGTCATCGCCTCAACGAAGAAGCCCACGGCGTCAGAGCGCATGACGCTCTCCACCAGTGCGCGGGTGTAGTCGGCCGGCGCCGACGCGCTGTGCGCGGCCTCCTCCGCCGCGCGCGCCACATGCAGCACGTCGCGGCAGGCGGCCTCGACGAACAGCGCCTCCTTGGTCCGGAAATAGTAGGTGATCTGGCTGGGAAAGGCGTCGGCGGCGGCGGCGATATCCGCGATCGAGACCGCGCTCAGGCCCCGCTCCTTGAACAGTCGGCTCGCTGCGTCCAGGAGCCGCGACCGCGTGCGCTGCCCCGCGGTGCGGGTCGCGCGGACGGCATGTTTCGGTTCGCTGCGAACTGGTTCTGATGCCATAAGGCGCCCTGCTTCGATCTATTTGTATGATATACAAACAAATAAATCAAGGCGTTGCGGAGTACCGGCGGTGCCAGACGTCGGGCGCCACCGACCCGCCCGCCTCCGGAAAGCCGCTAAAACCCCTGTTCCGGCTTGCCATCCCGGAAATATCCCGTATAACCCGCGCCATTCGTGGGCTTCCGGCCGGGAGCTGAACGGACGATCTCAGCAATCTTCTTTTGGTCGATTGATGCGGTAGGGCCTCGTGGCCCGTTGTCCCGTGTTCCCGCCTTCTGAGCAATCGAGCCTTTCCCGAAGGGCTCGAAGGGCTTGCCGCCGGTGGCGCCACACCAACAAGGAAAGGACGACCATGCCGTTTTACGAGCATGTTTTTCTGGCGCGCCAGGATGCGAGCGCCCAGCAGGTTGAAGAACTCACCACGCAGCTGACGGGTGTGATCGAAGGTCTCGGCGGCAAGGTCACCAAGACCGAGTCGTGGGGCATTCGCTCCCTCACCTATCGCATGAACAAGAACCGCAAGGCCCACTTCGTGATGTTCAACATCGACGGCCCGGCCGCGGTGGTGTCCGAGATCGAGCGCCAGGAGCGGATCAACGAAGACGTCATTCGTTATCTGACCGTGCGGGTCGACGAGCTCGAGGAAGGCCCATCGGCGATGATGCGCAAGGCCGAACGTGATCGCGATCGCGACGATCGTGGCGGCGGCTTCCGCGGCGACCGTGAAGGCGGTGGCTTCCGTGGTGACCGCGAAGGTGGCGGTTTCCGTGGCGACCGTGGCCCGCGCCGCCCCCGTGAAGACGCCGTCGTTGCCGAGACCGAGGAGTAAGAATCATGGCTGAAGCTGGTGCACGCCGCCCGTTCTTCCGTCGCCGCAAGTCCTGCCCGTTCACGGGCGAGAACGCGCCGAAGATCGACTACAAGGACTCCAAGCTGCTGATGCGTTACGTCTCCGAGCGCGGCAAGATCGTGCCGAGCCGCATCACGGCCGTCTCCGCCAAGAAGCAACGCGAACTCGCCCGCGCCATCAAGCGCTCGCGCTTTCTCGGCCTGCTGCCCTACGTAATCCGCTAACGCGGCAACGGCACCGGCGGATCGTCCCGCCGGTGCCGATTTCGTTTTCATAAGGCTCAGGGATCGCGCCTGTGGCCGATGGTTGGGGTCGGATGACCTCTAACCGCTCGAAAGGAGCGGGACAGCTGATGATGATACAGATTCTGATCGCCCTCGCCGCTGGCGCCGCATCGGCGCTGATGTTCGTGTCCATCGTTTCGGGCGCGCTGTTTTCGCTTGTCCTGTTTTATCTCGCCCCGCTGCCGCTGATGGTCGCCGCCATGGGCTGGGGCGCCGCCGCCGCCCTGATCGGCAGCCTGGCTGCCAGCGCCGTCATCGGCGCGATCGTCGGCCTGCCCTACATGCTGGCCTTTGTCGTCACCGTGGCGCTGCCGGCCTGGTGGCTTGGCCACCTCGCATTGCTGGCGAAACCGGCCGAAGAGGCGACGGCAGCGACACAGCCGGCCCTGGAATGGTATCCGCCGGGACGCCTGCTGCTGTGGCTCGCGGCATTTGCGTCGCTGACCACGATCACCGCCCTGCTCTCGCTCGGCTTCGATGCCACCACGATCACCGACGTTCTCAAGCGTGGCTTGACGCGCGTGCTCGGCATGCGCGACGCCGGCGGCCTCGAGGCTGCAGATGCCGACAAGGACAAGGTCGTCACCATGCTGGTCGCTATCGCGCCGGTGGCGGCCACCATCGTCGCCATGGTGACGCTGACGCTCAATCTCTGGCTCGCCGGCAAGATCACCAGGACATCCGGCCGGCTGCCGCGCCCCTGGCCGGCGCTGGGGACGATCGCGTTTCCGCCGATGACGCTGGCCGCGCTGTCGCTGGCGATCGCGCTGTGCTTCACCGGTGGCCTGCTGGCGCTGTTCTCGCAGATCGTCACCGCCGCGCTGGTGATGGGCTATGCCTTCATTGGCTTCGCCGTGCTGCACACCCTGACGCAGGCAACCGCAATGCGCGGCCTGTGGCTCGGCAGCAGTTATGCCGTGGTCATGGTGTTCGGCTGGCCGCTTCTCGTCATCGCATTGATCGGCATCGCCGACGCGGTTTTCGGTTTCCGCCAGCGCAAGATCCAGCAACCACCACCGATTTCATCCTGACGTTCAACTGCATCAAACCTACAAGGAGATTAGAACATGGAAGTCATTCTTTTGGAGCGCGTCGCCAAACTCGGCCAGATGGGCGAAGTGGTTCGCGTCAAGGACGGGTTCGCTCGCAATTTCCTGCTGCCGCGCGGCAAGGCCTTGCGCGCCACCAAGGACAACCGCGAGAAGTTCGACGGCATGAAGGCCGACCTCGAGGCCCGCAACCTCGAAGCCAAGGGCGAAGCCACCAAGGTCGCCGAGAAGATCGACGGCAAGAACGTCGTCATCCTGCGCCAGGCCTCTGAAACCGGCCAGCTGTTCGGCTCGGTGTCGGTGCGCGACATCATCACGGCGTTCGCCGCCGACAGCGTCAGCATCAACCGCTCGCAGGTTCTGCTCGATGCGCCGATCAAGGTCATCGGCCAGCACAAGGTCGCCATCGCCGTGCATCCGGAAGTCGAAGCCGGCGTCACCGTGACGGTTGCCCGCAGCGCCGACGAAGCCGAGCGCATCAATCGCGGCGAAGACGTCAACTCGCGCAAGGAAGACCAAGACGCCGCCGCCGAGGCGCTCGCCGCCGCCGGCGAGTTCTTCGATCCGGAAGCGCAGCACGACGACGAGCCGGCTGCCGAGACCGAGAAGTAATTGCGGCCAGACCATTCGGTCTGAACGTGAACCCGGCCTGAGACCTCAGGCCGGGTTCATTGTTTTGCGTTCGTCATTCGGGGCGTTGCGCCGATGGTCCGGTCGGCACCGCGGGTGGGCGCCTACCGCGAAATCGGCGGCATCGGCGAACCACCGGTGGCCGACGAGGAAGGGGCCGGCGCTGAACCAGCGGCTGGCGCGGCCGCAGCCGGTTTCGCAGCCTCGACAGCCGGTTCGGACTTCTTCTCGGTGTCGGCCTTGTCGGTGGCCGGCTTCTCCGCAGCAGGCTTGTCAGCCGGGGCTGAAGCTTTTGGGGCCGGCTTGATGTCGGCCGCGGTCGGCGGGGGCAAATCTACCGGCTCCGGGACCGGGACGCCGGCGTCGATGGCGTGCGAGGTGGCCGGAGCGGCTGCCGCATCCGGTTTGGCCTCCGGCTTTGTTTCAGGTTTGGCCGCCACGTCGGGATTGGACTCGGCGGCCGCCGGCTCCGCCACGGGCGGCTCGCCCTTCCGGTTCTTTTTGCTCAGCTTCTTCTTGCCCTTTGTTCCTGCCGGCTCGCCGGGAGCACCAGCCACCGGCGTTCCGTCGGGCTGCGTCGCCACCTCTGGCCTCGCCCCACGCGGTTTGCGCTCCGGCCGCGGCTCCTTCGATCGATCCGCCTCGGGAGCGGCACTGCCGATCGGCGCATCCGAACGCAGGTTGCTGCCGGCTTCCGGCTTGCCGCGCTTCGAACCGGATCGCGACTCGGCCGATGTCGCGCCATTGGACATGAGATAGCCGCTGAGCGTCTGCGCCATGTCGGTCCCGGTCGTGTAGTGCTGGCGAAGGAAGCCCGGCAACGACGATGGCGCCACGGTCTTGAGCAGCCCGCGCGCGGTCTTATGACAAGCGGTACACGTGCTGTTGAAGATCTGCGCTGGGCTTTTGCCGGCATCTAGATTCTGCGCCTGGGCAGCTGTTGTCGCAAGGCAGCCGATCACAGTCGCCGCCGCCAAATTGAGCGCTCGGCCCAACATTCAAAATCCTCCAGACACGCAATTACTTCGTTCCGGCCGACAGATTTAGCTGATTATCCGGCGAATGGAAGCACTTCAATCGACACAACCGCGCTATTTGGCGATTGCCGCCAAGTTCTATCCGCTCTGTTCCCGGCGCATTGGTCATCCATGGAACCCATGCTTAGATAGTGTTTCCTGGAAACCGGGGACCTGAGGAGAGGGTTATATCCGCGCAATCGCGGAGCTGGAAATGCCTCCGCTTGCGCTTGTTGAATCATTGGGTGGCGACAATGAGCAGCTTGCTGAAACTAGTCCTGAACAAGTTCATCCAGCGCGGTTCCCTTACGGTGACAAGCGCGGATGGAAGTCGATTTACCTGCGGCGATGGCAGCGGACCGCCCGCAGCCATCCGCTTCCTGACCGCGGAAGCCGAACGCCGCCTGATCCTCGATCCCGAGCTCGCCTTCGGCGAAATCTACATGGACGGCACGCTCGTGGTCGACCACGGATCGATTGCCGACGTCCTGGCGATCGCGCTCGACCAGCCCGACATGGTCCCCCGCTGGGCCAAGCTGCAATGGCTGTTGCGCTACCTGCTGCGGCATCTGCAGCAATTCAATCCGCGCGGGCGGTCGAAACGCAATATCGCCCACCATTATGACCTCGACGGGCGGCTGTACTCGCTCTTTCTCGATGCCGACAAGCAGTACAGCTGCGCTTATTTCGAGACGCCGGACACGACGCTCGACGACGCCCAGCTGGCCAAGAAACGGCACCTCGCAGCCAAACTGCTGATCACCCGCGGCCAGCGCGTCCTGGACATCGGCTCCGGCTGGGGCGGCCTCGGCATTTATCTCGCCGAAATGACCGGTGCCAAGGTCACCGGCGTGACGCTCTCGGAGGAACAGCTCGGCGTATCCAACGCCCGCGCGGCCGAAAAGAAGCTGTCGCAGTCGGCCAGATTTCTCCTGCAGGACTATCGCGACGTCCCCGGCCCATTCGACCGCATCGTATCGGTTGGCATGTTCGAGCATGTCGGCGTCCACTACTACGACCGCTTCTTCCAGCACTGTGCCGAACTCCTGGCCGACGACGGCGTGATGCTGCTGCACTCGATCGGCCGCTCCGAAGGACCGGGCATCACCAATCCGTGGGTCGCCAAGTATATTTTCCCCGGCGGTTACATCCCGGCGCTGTCCGAGGTGCTGCCGTCGATCGAGAAAGCCGGACTGCTGGTGACCGACATCGAGATTCTGCGGCTGCATTATGCGGAGACGCTCAAGGCCTGGCGCGAGCGGTTCCTCGCCCGCCGCGAGGAAGCCGAGCAATTGTATGATGCGCGCTTTGTCCGGATGTGGGAGTTCTATCTGGCCTGTTCGGAAATGTCGTTCCGCAAGCAGGCCACCATGAATTTCCAGATCCAGATCACCAAGCGACAGGACGTCGTACCGATGACCCGCGACTACATCCCGCGGGAGGAAGCGCGTTTGCGCGGTGTCGAGGGCGTCAGGGGCCCGAAGTTGCAGCTGGCCGGCGAGTGAGGCTCGCAAGCCTTTGAAACATCACGGTCAAGCCCCGGCTTGACCGGAGTCTGACATTGTCCGCCGCCCGTGTGAGAATCGGGCATAAGATCACATGGTGCTTTCGCGGTGAGTGTGCGGGGTGCTTCATACGCGCCCTGCATTTGTCGACAAGAAGCGGCTAAGCTCGCCCCATGCCCCCTGATTCGAACGTTCTGAAACTGGCGCCTGACGCCGGAACGCCGGCCTACCGCACGGCGCCGCATAATATCGAGGCGGAACAGAGCCTTCTCGGTGCCATCCTGGTCAACAATGACGCGTTTTATCGCGTCTCGGACTTCCTTGAAGCCAAGCATTTCTTCGAGCCGATTCATCAGCTGATCTTCGAGACCGCGGGCAGCCTGGTGCGCGCCGGCAAGATCGCGACCCCGGTCACGCTGAAGACCTTTGTTCCGGCCGATACCGACATCGGCGGCATGACCGTCGCCCAGTACCTTGCCCGTCTCGCGGCCGAGGCGACCACCATCATCAACGCCCAGGACTACGGGCGGACGGTCTACGAACTGGCGCTGCGCCGCGACCTGATCGGCATCGGCGAGGATATGGTCAACGTCGCCTACGATGCGCCGGTCGATTTCGCGCCCCGCGCCCAGATCGAAGATGCCGAGCGCAGGCTGTATGAACTCGCCGAGCAGGGCCGCTATGACGGCGGCTTCCAGAAATTCTCGCAGGCCCTCACCATCGCTATCGATATGGCGGCGGCGGCCTACAACCGCGACGGAAAACTGTCGGGCATCTCCACCGGCCTGCGCGATCTCGACACCCGCATGGGCGGCCTGCAGCGCTCCGACCTCATCGTTCTGGCCGGCCGCCCCGGCATGGGCAAGACCTCGCTCGCCACCAACATCGCCTACAATGTGGCGCGCGCCTACACCTACGAGCTTGCCGCGGACGGCACCCACAAGACCGTCAATGGCGGGATCGTCGGCTTCTTCTCCTGCGAAATGTCAGCCGACCAGCTCGCCACCCGTATCATTTCCGAAGTCACTGGGATTTCATCAAGCTCCATCCGCCGTGGCGGCATATCCGAGGTCGATTTCGACGTCATTCGTGACCATGCCATCGAACTGCAGACCCTTCCCTTTTATGTCGACGAAACCGGCGGCATCTCGATCTCGCAGCTGACCGCGCGGGCGCGGCGGCTGAAGCGGCAGAAGGGCCTCGACCTGCTGATCATCGACTACATCCAGCTGCTGCAGGGTTCGGGCAAACGCTCCGACAACCGCGTGCAGGAAGTCACCGAGATCACCACCAACCTGAAGGCGCTGGCCAAGGAGCTGAGCGTTCCCATCATCGCCCTGTCGCAGCTGTCGCGCCAAGTCGAAAACCGCGACGACAAGCGTCCGCAATTGTCGGACCTGCGTGAATCCGGCTCGATCGAACAGGACGCCGACGTCGTCATCTTCGTGTATCGCGAAGAATACTATCTGCAGAACAAGGAGCCGCGCCCCGGCACGCCGGAGTACGAGAAGTGGCAGGTCGAAATGGATCTGGCTCATGGCAAGGCTGAAGTCATCATCGGCAAGCAGCGCCACGGCCCGACCGGCAGCGTCGAATTGCAGTTCGACGCCAACATCACCAAATTCGGTGATCTCGCCACCGACGGTTATGTGCCGACGCGGGAATAGCGGATCACATCCGAAGCGGCGACCTCAGCGACAATCGAGCATGGTGCCGTCATCGCGCGCGGTTGAACCATGACGTCCCCGCGCGTATGCTGAGCCTCGATCCGATGCATTGTTCGATGCATCCGATGTCTCGAAAACGCCACACGGGGCGAGGACATATCAACCCGATGAACGCGCCCGACCTCCCCTCCTCAGCCTCGCACAAGACCATCGCGCTCGAGAGCGTCGACAGCGTATCGCTGTCCGCCCTGACCGGAATCCTGACCATCGATCTCGACGCCCTGGTCGCCAACTGGCGCAAGCTCGAAAGCCGTTCGGTGCCGGCCGAATGCGCCGCCGTGGTGAAAGCCGATGCCTACGGTTGCGGCCTGCCCGCGGTGGTCGCGGCATTGGCCGCCGCCGGCTGCAAGACCTTTTTCGTGGCCACCCTGAACGAAGCCCGCGCCGCCCGCACGGCGACGAAGTCGGCTGCGATCTATGTGCTCGACGGCTGCCTGGTCGGCACGGCGGAGGTCTTTGCCGACATCGACGCGCGCCCGGTGATCGGGGATCTCGCCGAGCTGGCGGAATGGGACGCCTTCTGCCGCCGCACCGGCTGGACCGGCGGCGCAGCCATCCACATCGATACCGGCATGAACCGCCTGGGCCTCAGCATCGTTGAGGCGCAAGGTCTGCTGCCGCGCATCCAGAGCGGCAGCCACGGCTTCACGCTGGTGATAAGCCATCTCGCCTGCGCCGAGACGCTCGGTCACCCGATGAACGCCAAACAAATCACCGCCTTCCGGGAAATCGCCCACGCGTTCTCCGGCATTCCCGCCTCGCTGGCGAATTCCTCGGGGATCTTTCTCGGACCGCAATTCCAGTTCGACCTGGTGCGGCCGGGAGCCGCCCTCTACGGCGTCAACCCGACGCCGGAGGCCGACAACCCGATGCAGCAGGTCGTGAACCTCAAGGCCCGCATCGTGCAGGTTCGCAATGTCGAGCGCGGCGACACCGTCGGATATGGCGCGACCTGGACCGCGCGCCGCCCGACCCGCCTGGCCATTGTTGCGGCGGGTTATGCCGACGGATATTTCAGGGCCGCGGGCGGTGTCGATGGCGTGCGCAGCGCGGAGGCCATGGTCGCCGGCCAGCGTTGCCCGGTGGCGGGCCGGATTTCCATGGACCTGATCGCGATCGACATCACCGAACTGCCGCCCAACGCGGTGCGCCGTGGACATCTCGTGACGCTGATCGGCGAAGGCATCACCGTGGACGAACTGGCGCATCATGCCGGCACGATCGGCTACGAGATCCTGACCAGCCTCGGCCACCGCTACGCGCGGGTCTATCGCGGCGGCAAGGAATGACGCCGCGATAGGTCATACGCCTCGCCGCGTCTTACGGCTGCACCACGAATTTCTGCGCGCGCTTGCCGGTGTCGACTTCCGTGGTGAAGAGATTGCCCTTGGAGTCCATCGCCAGGTTGTGCACCCAGTGGAAGTCTCCGGCCATGCGGCCGTTGCGGCCGAAGCGCCCGACGATCTCGCCATTGTCGCGCAGCAGGGTCCGCACTTCGTTGTTGGCGCCGTCCGCATTGATCAGGAAGGTCTGGTTGGCATCGTTCCAGATTTCCAGGTCCCAGACCGATCCATTCGCCAGCGTGTTCTTCTCGACGAACATTTCCTTCACGAACGAACCATCCTTGTGGAACACCTGGATGCGGTCGTTCATGCGGTCGCACACATAAACCAGCCCGTCCTTGGCGATGCGCACGCAGTGCACCGGATTGCCGAACTGCTGCGAGGGCGCGGCGGCCGGATCATAGGCAGGCACCTTCTCGTCGGTCGGCGGCTTGCCGTAGGCGCCCCACATCCGCTTGAACGCGCCGGTATCGGCATCGAACACGATGACGCGATGATTGTAGTAGCCGTCGGCGACATAGAGTTCATTGGCGGCCGCATCGACCGTCATGTTCGCCGGCTTGCCGAGCCGCGTCGTGTCCAGACTGTTGGTCTGATCACCGGGCTTGCCGATCTGCATCACGAACTTGCCGTCCTTGGTAAACTTCAGGATCTGCCCGTCGCGCGCACCGTTGCCGGCCAGCCAGACGAACCCCTTCGGGTCGATATAGATGCCGTGCTCGTTTTCGGGCCAGTCGAACCCCGCGCCCTTGCCGCCCCAGGCCTGCAACAGGTTGCCCTCCTGGTCGAACTCCATCACCGGCGGCGCGGCCACGCAGCATTTGGTCCGGGGCGGCGTCAGCGCCGCGGCCTTCTCATCATCGGTCAGGGTCAGGGGGCGCTGCACCACCCAGATATTGTCCTGCGCGTCGACGGCAACGCCCGCAGCCTGCCCCATGATCCAGTTGTTGGGCAGCGGCTTCGGCCAGAACGGATCGACCTTGAATTTCGGCGCGTCGGCCGCATGCACGGCGGTCACCAACAGCAGGCCGGACAGCGCAGCAATCCATTTCATCGGCTTCACTCCCATTTTGCCGCGTCACGCTGGCCCGGCCATGCTGCACGGTCATTGATTGAAACATGCGGGGTCTTCGCCGCGACAGCGTATGGTATCGCGGGTGCCGCGGAAACACCCGGGAGACGTCGGATCACCCGTGGCAATCAGGCAACGGGCAGGACTGTATTGCCCCGACATCGCGAAAGGCCCGTGACAAACCCGCACCGGGCGACTATATGCATGCCATGACTTTTGCATCCGCCCCCAGCTTTTATTGGTATTTTGGCTTTCGCAGGCTGCCGGCGGAGGTAGGGGTGCGCTCGATCTGAAGATTGAAGCAAATCAAGTCCCGAACAACCGCCACTCCGTCTGGCGGTTTTTTTGTGCCGTCAGCCGGGAAACCCATCAGGGAACCCAGGCCATGTTAAGCACCACCGACGATCTCCGCATTCGTGAAATCAAGGCACTGACCACCCCCGCGGAGGTCCTGCACGAGCATCCCCGCACGCTGGAGGCCACCCGCGTCGTCTCCGACGCCCGCAACGCCGTCCATGCCATCCTGCAAGGCCACGACGATCGCCTCACGGTGGTGGTCGGTCCCTGCTCGATCCACGATCCCATCGCTGCCCTCGACTATGCCTCGCGGCTTGTCGAATTGCGCGAAAGTCTGAACTCCTCGCTCAACATCATCATGCGCGTCTACTTCGAAAAACCGCGCACGACGGTGGGCTGGAAGGGCCTGATCAACGATCCCGATCTCGACGGCAGCTTCCAGATCGACAAGGGCTTGCGCGTCGCGCGAAAGGTGCTGCTCGACATCAACAATCTCGGCCTGCCGGCGGCCTGCGAATTCCTCGACATGACCACGCCGCAATACATCGCCGATCTCGTGGCCTGGGGCGCGATCGGGGCCCGCACCACCGAGAGCCAGATCCATCGCGAGCTCGCTTCTGGCCTGAGCTGCCCGGTCGGATTCAAGAACGGCACCGACGGCAATGTCCGCATTGCCGTGGACGCGGTGAAGTCCGCCTCGCAGCCGCATCATTTCATGGCCGTGACCAAGGATGGCCGCTCCGCCATCGCGTCGACCACCGGCAACGGGGATTGCCATGTCATCCTGCGCGGCGGCAAAACCCCGAACTATGACGCGGCTTCTGTCGACACGGCCTGCGCGGAGATCGCCAGGGCCGGCCTTGCGCCGCTGGTGATGATCGATGCCAGCCACGCCAACAGCTCCAAGAAGCCGGAGCGCCAGCCGCTGGTGATCGAGGACATCGCAGCTCAGGTCGCAGCCGGCGACAATCGCATCATCGGCGTGATGATCGAGAGCAATCTCGTTGCGGGACGCCAGGACCAGGAAGGCGGCAAGCCTCTCACCTACGGGCAGAGCATCACCGACGGTTGCATCGATTGGGATGACACCGTGGTGGTGCTGAAGCGACTGGCCGCCGCCGTCGAGCAGCGCCGGATCGCCAATCGCCATGCGGTGAAGGTCGGCGCCTGAGGCTGCACGGCTCGACTGACGCGGCTGCTCTCGGCTTGAGAATCAGCCGCGTTAGCGATCTGCTACGCTGATCACCTCTCCGTCCCATCGTAATCCGTCATGATCATCGCTTTCCTGTTCGTGCTGGCGGTTGGCCTTCTCGCCGGCACCATCAGCGGCATCGTCGGCACCGGCTCATCGATCATGCTGGTGCCGGTGCTGGCGTACGAATTCGGGCCGAAGGAAGCGGTGCCGATCATGGCGGTCGCGGCCATCATGGCCAACCTCTCGCGCATCCTGGCGTGGTGGCGGGATGTCGACTGGCGCGCGTGCGCGGCCTATGCGCTGCCCGCCATTCCGGCGGCCATTCTCGGCGCACGCACGCTGCTCGTGCTGCCCTCGCATCTCGTCGACATCAGCATCGGGCTGTTTCTGATCACCATGGTGCCGGTGCGGCACTGGATGGCGCGCCACGAGTTGAAGGCGTCGCTGATCCATCTGGCCATCGGGGGCGCAATCATCGGCTACATCACCGGCATCGTGGTTTCGACAGGGCCGCTGAGCGTACCGCTGTTTCTCGCCTTTGGCCTGACCAAGGGCGCCTTCCTCGCCACCGAAGCCGCGAGTTCGCTGGCGATCTATGTCAGCAAGACGCTGACCTTCCAGCGCTTCGGCGCGCTGCCGACGGAAACGCTGGTGAAGGGCCTGATCGCGGGCTCCTCGCTGATGGCCGGCGCGTTCATCGCCAAACGCTTCGTGCTGAAAATGGACCCGCGATCGTTCCAACTGGTGATGGACGGTTTGATGATCCTGTCCGGCCTGTCCATGCTATGGAACGCGACACACGCATCATAGGCACGAGGCAGCGATGGTCGGATCGGAGACACCCATCCCCACAACCGCGTTCGCCCCCTATCAGTCGCTGGCCGCCTCCCTGCTTCCTTTCGCGATCGACGGCCGCGACGGATCGCACGACATCACCCATCTTCTGCGCGTCTGGAAGAATGTGGTCATCCTGCAAGCCACCGAAGGCGGAAACGGTCTTGTCCTCTCAGCCAGCGTGCTGCTGCACGATTGCGTTGCCGTCGGGAAGGACTCTCCCCTCAGATCCCAGGCATCGCGTCTTGCGGCCGACAAGGCCGCCGCTGCCCTGGTCGGGTTGGGCTGGCAGCAGACCGATATCGATGCCGTATCCCACGCCATCGAAGCCCATAGCTTCTCGGCCAATATCGCGCCGGTGACGCTGGAAGCCAAAATCCTGCAGGATGCCGACAGGCTCGACGCCATCGGCATGGTGGGAGTGGCGCGGTGCTTTTACGTGGCGGGAAGACTTGGCCGCGCGCTCTACGACCCGGTTGATCCGCAAGCCAGACATCGCCCATATGACGACACGCTCTACGGCATCGATCATTTCCACACGAAGCTGCTCGGACTTGCTTCCGATTTCCAGACTGCAACGGGCGCCAGGCTCGCCGAGCAACGAAGCCAGCGTCTGAGTCGTTTCCTGGACGAGTTTCTGGACGAACTGTAGGCCACTCGGGTCCGTGGACGGTTCGATAACGATCCCGGATCTTTCCATGCTATGGAACGCCATCCACGTCCGATATCGAGTCTTGCTCGCCAATGGCCAAGAACACGCTCTCCTTCGTCTGCCAGAACTGCGGCGCCGCCTATAACCGCTGGCAGGGCAAGTGCGAGTCGTGCGGCGAGTGGAACACGCTGGTCGAGGAAGACACCACCGGTGTCACCACCATGCCGGCCAGCATTCGGCCCAAGCGCAAGGGCCGCGCCTTTGCGCTGGAAAGCCTGACCGGAGAGAGTCGCGACGCTCCTCGCCTGCCCTCCGGCCTGACCGAACTCGATCGCGTCACCGGCGGCGGTTTCGTCCGCGGCTCCGTGCTGCTGGTCGGCGGCGATCCCGGTATCGGCAAATCGACGCTGCTGACCCAGGCCTCGAGCCTGATGGCGCGCGCCGGCCACCGCTCGGTCTACATCTCGGGCGAAGAAGCCGTGGCCCAGGTGCGGCTGCGGGCCGCGCGGCTGGAGCTCGCGGATGCGCCGGTGCAGCTCGCGTCCGAGACCTCGGTCGAGGACATCATCGCGACGCTGTCGGAAGGCGCGACGCCGCGGCTTGTGGTGATCGATTCGATCCAGACCATGTGGACCGACACCGTGGAGTCCGCGCCCGGCACCGTGACCCAGGTCCGGGCCTCGGCGCAGGCGCTGATCCGCTTTGCCAAGAAATCCGGCGCTGCGCTGATCCTGGTCGGTCACGTCACCAAGGACGGCCAGATCGCAGGTCCCCGCGTCGTCGAGCACATGGTCGATGCGGTGCTGTCGTTCGAAGGCGAAGGCTCGCAGCAGTTTCGCATCCTGCGCGCGGTCAAGAACCGGTTCGGACCGACCGATGAAATCGGCGTGTTCGAAATGACCGGGCTCGGCCTGCGCGAGGTCACCAACCCGTCCGAACTGTTCCTGTCCGAACGCGATCTCGGCAGTCCCGGCACGGCGGTGTTCGCGGGCATCGAGGGCACGCGGCCGGTGCTGGTGGAATTGCAGGCGCTGGTGGCGCCGACCTCGCTGGGAACCCCGCGCCGCGCCGTCGTCGGCTGGGACCAGAGCCGGCTCTCCATGGTGCTCGCCGTGCTGGAGGCCCATTGCGGCGTCAAGCTCGGCGGCTACGACGTGTACCTCAATGTCGCCGGCGGCCTGCGGATCCAGGAACCCGCCGCCGACCTCGCCGCCGCCGCCGCGCTGGTGTCCTCGCTCGCCAATGCGCCGCTGCCGACGGATGCGGTCTATTTCGGCGAGATTTCGCTCTCCGGAGCGGTCCGGCCGGTGGCCCAGGCTTCGGCCCGCCTGAAAGAGGCCGCCAAGCTCGGATTCGGGCGTGCCGTCGTGCCGGAAACCGCCCGCGGCGAGGCCAATGGCAATGACGCCGGTTTGATCCTGAATTCGGTCGGATCGCTCGCCAGCCTGGTCGCCGATATCGCGGCGCGCGGGGCCCCCCGCCCGGCGGCCGCGGCGGGGAAAAATGCCACACCGGCCAAATTCCGCCGCAACGAGGACTAAACCACGGATGACGCTGGCGTTCGACGCGGCTATACAACCCGCGCGGCCGGACGGCGCCCGATACGATCGATGAACATCATTCGATCGAAATGCTTGGGATCGCACGTTCGGGATGGTTCCCCGGCCTTGCGGGACATGCCATATCGCCGTCTCCTGATGAGGATCACGGAGCCGATTCGCTGACGATGAATGGAAGAGCGGACCTGACCAGCCGATGCCGATAACGCTTCTCGATATTATTGTGCTCGCCGTGATGCTGTTGTCGGGCCTGCTGGCGATGATTCGCGGCTTCATGCGCGAAATCCTCTCGATCGCGGCCTGGGGCGCGGCAGCGCTGACCACGCTCTACGCCTTCAACAAGCTGCTCCCGACCGCCAAGACCTATTTCAACAACGATACGATCGCGACGATTGCCGTCATTGCCGGCGTGTTCATCGGTACACTGATCGTGGTGTCGATCATCACGGTGCGCATTTCCGATATGATCCTGGACTCGCGCATCGGCGCGCTGGATCGAACCCTCGGTTTCCTGTTCGGTTTGGCGCGCGGGCTCCTGATCATCGTGGTCGCGTTCCTGTTTTTCGCATGGCTGGTTCCCGAAAAGCAGCAGCCGGACTGGGTCAGGTCAGCGAAATCCCGCGTGGTCCTGCAGGGCACCGGGGATTGGCTGATGTCGCTCTTGCCGGATGACCCTGAAAACACCATCTTGAAGAGGTTCAAGAAGCCGAAAACGGACGATGACCAGCAGACCGATGCTGCTCCCGATCCCAAGGCCGACTCGAAGTCCGCCGGTGCGGCGGACGGTGGTTATGCGAAATCCGCCCGCGACGGGCTCAAACAGTTGATCGACGGCAAAGCTGCTGGACGCTAGGTCCAGCAAGGAGAGGCGCAATGGACGAGATACAGGCCCCTTCCAGCGACTCCCACGCGAAAGGCCGGAACGGGCCCGATCTCATTAACCAAGCCGACCTGAACCAAGCCGACTTCATCGACAAGGACCTTGATGGCGACACGCTCCGCGAAGAATGCGGGGTGTTCGGCATTTTCGGGCATCCGGATGCCGCGGCGATTACCGCCCTCGGCCTCCACGCGCTTCAGCACCGCGGCCAGGAAGCCGCCGGCATCGTCGTGTTCGACGGCAAGCGTTTCCACTCCGAGCGCCGCCTGGGCCTGGTCGGCGATACATTTTCCCGCCGCGAAGTCATCGAACGCCTGCCCGGCACCTCCGCCGTCGGCCATGTCCGTTATTCGACCACCGGTGAAACCATCCTGCGCAATGTGCAGCCGCTGTTCGCCGAGCTCAATGCCGGCGGCTTTGCGGTCGGCCACAACGGCAATCTCACCAACGGCCTGACGCTGCGCCGCGAGCTGGTCCGCAACGGTGCCATGATGCAGTCGACCACCGACACCGAGGTGATCCTGCACCTGGTGGCGCAGTCGAAGCGCAACCATTTCATCGACCGCTTCATCGAGGCGCTGCGCGCCATCGAAGGCGCCTACTCGCTGGTGGCGCTCACCAACAAGAAGCTGGTCGGCGCCCGCGATCCGCTCGGCATCCGCCCGCTGGTGCTGGGCGAACTCGACGGCTGTCCGATCCTCGCCTCCGAGACCTGCGCGCTGGACATCATCGGCGCCAAATACGTCCGCGACATCGAGAACGGCGAAGTGATCGTGTTCGACGAGCATGGCGTGCAAAGCCACAAGCCGTTCCCGCCGCAGGCGGCGCGGCCCTGCATGTTCGAGTATATCTATTTCGCGCGCCCGGATTCGATCGCCGGCGGACGCTCGGTGTACGACGTGCGCAAAGCGATCGGCGCCGAGCTCGCCCGCGAAAGCCACATCGACTGCGACGTCATCGTCCCGGTGCCGGATTCCGGCGTGCCGGCGGCGATCGGCTACAGCCAGCATTCCGGCGTGCCGTTCGAACTCGGCATCATCCGCAACCACTATGTCGGGCGCACCTTCATTCAGCCGACCCAGAGCGTCCGCGAGCTCGGCGTCCGCATGAAGCACTCGGCCAATCGGGCCGCGATCGAAGGCAAGCGCATCATCCTGATCGACGACTCCCTGGTGCGCGGCACCACGTCGAAGAAGATCGTAAAGATGATGCGCGACGCAGGCGCCCGCGAAGTGCACTTCCGCATCGCCTCCCCGCCGATCACCCACCCGGATTATTACGGCATCGACATGCCGGACCGCGCCAACCTGCTCGCCGCCACCCACAGCCTCGAGGAGATGCGGGATTTGATCGGCTGCGACACGCTGTCCTTCCTGTCGGTCGACGGCCTGTACCGCGCCATGGGCGAGCCGGGCCGCGACCCGGCGCACCCGAAGTTCACCGACCACTATTTCACGGGCGACTACCCGACCCCGCTGACCGACCAGAACCAGACCGAACCGACGCCGCGGCAATTGTCGTTGCTGGCGGAGGCGAGCTGAGGTTCCTCGTCGCGCTAGGCCGTCGCCATGGCGTGCAGCGTGGTCACCGTTTTCCAGTTTCGCGTCGTGGCGCTGGCCGCGAGCGCTTTTTCGATGGCGGCATTCGACAATTTGGTTTCGCCGTAATTGATCGGGCAATGCAGATAGATCTCCCGACCTGACAGGCGGTATTCGTCACGTTTGCCGGCTAGCGCGTCCAGCCGCTCCAGCGGCGGCTTGGCGGACGCTTTGTCGAGGAAAGTGACATGCAGCTTCGCGGGATCGACGCCTTTCTGTTTCAGGAACGGATTTGCGGCGATGACTTTTGCCAGCTCAGCGGCAGTGCGCACCACGACCGTGACCGGCTGGCGGGTTTGCGCATCGATCGTTGTCTTCAGCGTCTGGGCAAGCCTTGAGACGCCGAGCGACGTTTCGAAAACGATATTGCCGCTCTGGACGTAGGTCTGAACGTCGCGCAAACCAAGAGCTTCGCAGGCCTGACGCAACCACTCCATCTTGAGCGTATTGCCGCCGACATTGACACCCCGCAGCATGGCGACGTAAGTGGTCATCTCGTCTCCTCCGAGCCGGTCAAATTTTCCTGTACCATACCATAAGCCCTTAAAATCATGAGAAATCCTCTCGCCTCCCGCATCGCTCTCGTCACCGGCGCCTCGCGCGGGGTCGGCCATGCCACCGCGCGCGCCCTGGCGCGGGCCGGAGCGCACATCGTGGCGGTCGCCCGGACCGTCGGCGGGCTGGAAGAGCTCGACGACGAAATCCGCAAGGACGGCGGCAGCGCCACGCTGGTGCCGCTCAACATGACGGACAGTGACGGCATTGCCCGGCTGGGCGCCGCCCTGAACGAGCGTCACGGCAAGCTCGACATCCTGATCGGCAATGCGGGCGTGCTGGGGCCCTCGTCGCCGCTCGGCCATATCGACCTCAAGGGCTGGAACGAGGTGATGGCCGTCAACGTCACCGCGAACTTCCAGTTGATCCGCTGCATGGAGCCTTTGCTGAAGCAATCCGACGCCGGGCGCGCCGTGTTCGTCACCTCGGGCGCGGCCAACAAGGCGCGCGCCTATCTCGGTCCCTACGCCGCCTCCAAGGCCGCCGTCGAAACCCTGGCGCGGGTGTGGGCCAACGAAGTCGCCTCCACGCCGTTGCGCGTCAACCTGTTCAACCCGGGACCTCTTCGCACCCGGATGCGCGCGGCCCTGATGCCCGGCGAAGATCCGATGACACTCGACACGCCGGAGCAAGCCGCCGAACTCATCGTGCCGATGTGCCTGCCATCGTGGACCGACAACGGCAGGTTCTACGATTATCCGGCCCGCGCGATCATGGATTTCCGCGCCCCCGCACAATCCTGATCGCGCGCCGCGATATCGTCGACGGCTTCGAATTTCCGCTCGATTGACTTGCTGCCATCAGCGCTATTCACTTGGCCATCCAAGCGGGACAAACCCGCGCCGATGCCAGGGAGAGAACGCCATGACGCCGAGCGGACGATCACGATGCGCGACCACGAGGCCTGGTCTCCGTAAAATCCTCGCCCACACCGCCTGTTCGCTCATCGCAGCCGCCGCACTGCTTACATCTGCCTTGCCACACAACGCGCGCGCCGGCGAGATCCCGCGCTTCGAAGTCGATCCGTCCTGGCCGAAGCCGCTGCCGAACAACTGGATCCTCGGCCAGGTCGGCGGCATCACCGTCGATTCGGAGGGCCACATCTGGCTGATCCACCGGCCGCGCTCCCTGACCGACGACGAAAAGGGCGCGGCGCTGACACCGCCTCGCTCGAAATGCTGCGTGTCCGCACCGCCGGTGCTTGAGTTCGATGCCGACGGCAACATGCTGCGCGCATGGGGCGGCCCCGGACCGGGGTACGAATGGGTCGGGCGCGAGCACGGCATCGAAGTCGATGACAAGGGATTTGTCTGGATCGGCGGCAACGCCGACAACGACAACGCCATTCTCAAATTCACCCTCGACGGCAAGTTCGTGATGCAGATCGGCTCCATTGCGCCGAGCAAGGGCAGCAACGACACCACCCAGCTCGGCAAGCCCGCCGAGACCGCCGTCGACAAGGAGACCAACGAGATCTACGTCGCCGACGGCTACGGCAACCGCCGCGTCATCGTGTTCGACGCCACCACCGGCGCCTACAAGCGGCACTGGGGCGCCTACGGCAAGCCGCCGAACGACGACAAGCAGGCGGCCTACGATCCGAAGGCGCCGGTGTCGCAACAGTTCGGCAATCCGGTGCATTGCGTGAAGATCGCCGCCGACGGGCTGGTCTATGTCTGCGACCGCATCAACGATCGCATCCAGGTGTTCAAGAAGGACGGCACCTTCGTGAAGGAGTGGTTCTACGAGAAGAACACCCTCGGCAACGGCTCGATCTGGGACCTCGCGATCTGGCCCGATCCGAAACAGACCTATCTGCTCAGCGCCGACGGCGAGAACAACGAGGTACGAATCCTCAACCGCGACAACGGCAGCGTGGTCGGCAGTTTCGGCCGCAACGGCCGCAATGCCGGGCAATTCCACTGGATCCACGCCATGGCCGTCGACCAGAGGGGCAACGTCTACACCGCCGAAGTGGACACCGGAAAACGCATCCAGAAGTTCAAGCTGACCTCCGATGCGCTGCACTGACACAAAAGAGTGAACCCGCGGCCCTCACATCGCGACCAAGCATCGCGCCTCGAACCCTTCAGGGAGACATACGCATGATCCGTCACGTCCTTCTCGGCCTCGCTCTCGGTGCAGTCGCAATCGCCTCTCCGGCCCTCGCCGGCGATGTCGCCGGCACCTGGTTGCGCGACACCGGCGCCTCGCAGGTCAAATTCGCCCCCTGCGGTGGCGGCGCGATCTGCGGAAACCTGGTGTGGCTGAAACCGGGCGTGGAAACGCCGGCCAAGATTGGACAGCGGATCTTTTTCGACATGAAGCCAAGCGGCGCCGATACCTGGAGCGGCAGCGCCTTCAATCCCGAAGACGGCAAGACCTACAGCGGCAAGATGTCGCTCTCAGGCAATACACTCACCACGTCCGGCTGCGTCATGGGCGGCATGATCTGCAAATCGACGACCTGGACGCGCGCCAACTAGAGCCATTTCCATTCCGATAGAATCGGAACGGGGCTCCAGATTCTTATTTTGACGCGTTTTCTCCGCGCAAACGCTTCGCGTTTGTCGCGAGGGAACCGGTGTCCACTTCGCTGGAAAACGCTCTGGATATCATCGCCGCAGCACAAGAATGTTTCCGACGAGAACGGCGGCCGCCCCGATGACGACGCGGCCGTCGAGGTGCAGATTTTCAAACACGGCCGACAGGATCAGGGCGATCACCGGTACGGTGGCCAGCGTATAGGCCGCCTTGCCGGGCCCGAGCCGACGCACCAGCTCGAAATACAGCATGAAGGTCACGCAAGACGCCGCGACCGCAAGATAGAGCAGACTTCCGAGGTAACGAG
>JBGMOD010000264.1:0-3114 GCA_041424235.1 Hyphomicrobiales bacterium | reverse complement strand
TGCCTGTCAGGAATCAACCCGGGTCAAATTGTCAGGGCTCAGCCCAGTTTGTACCGCCATCGCCCCCCTCCCTAACCCTCCCCCACAAGGGGAGAGGGAACGAGTCTTTACCGACGGGAGATGTGTGAATACGACAGCCGCACGCGGGGAGAGGTGAAGCGGAGCGCTTCATTCCACTATCAGTCCGCGCGCACGCGGGCGATGTACTTGCCGAACGCCTCGAGCTGCTGCGACACGAACTTCTTCGTGGTCTCGTCGGTGAGCTCGAGCTTCTCGTTGAACTTGGTATGGGCGGAGCCGACGAAGATTTCCGGCGTGTTGAAGGTATGCGCGTTCAGGAACACCAGGATCGAACGCAGGTGATACTGCATGCGCGCGCCACCGAGCGGACCGCCGGTCGCCGACTGGATCGCCACCGGCTTGTCCTTGAACGGCTGGTTCTCCAGGCGCGATACCCAGTCGATGGCGTTCTTCAGCGCGCCCGGCACCGAGTAGTTGTATTCCGGGGTGATAATGACGACGCCATCGGCGTTGCGAATCGCGACCGCCAGCGCCTTCACCGCCTCGGGAAAGCCGGTGCTGTTCTGGATGTCGGCATTGTAGAGCGGGAAACTCTCATAGGACGGCGCTTCCGTCAGCTTCATATCGGCCGGTGCCAGCGCCGGCAAGGCATGCTGCAGGGCGGTGTTGAAGGAGCCCTTGCGCAGGCTGCCGCTGATGGTGAGCACATTGATCGTCATGGTCGAACCCTCAAAATCGTCGCTAAAACAAAAGCCCGGTCGGGACGATAAACGCCATCCCGGCCGCGGCTACGTCGGCAACATACCCCGCAACCATGACCTCACAATATAGAAACCTTTGAAACTCATCGTTTCGATATGCGTCTACGCGGGCGCCGACGCGACCGGCCATGCCGCATCGGCCCTGCGTGTGATGACCTGTCAGCCTAGAGCTGCCATCAACCTTGAGCTCGGCTTTGGGCCGCCTCGACGGCCTTCTGATGCTCCGCCGCAAGCTCGATATCCATCGCCGCGACCTTGAGCGCCGCCGGCCGCTGCCTCACACGCGCGACATACGCCGTGATGGTGTCGGTCGCCGGAATCAGATTGAACAGCGAACCCCAATGGAGCGCACTCCCCCACAGAATATCGGCGGCTGAAATCGTGTCGCCCAGCAGATAGGGATGATCCGTCACCTGGCTCACCATGGTCTGAAGCATGGTATCGAAATCGCCGTACGTCGACATCGCCACCGGCCCCGGTTCGCGCTTCATGGCTCGGTCAATCAGGCCAGGCTCGTAGCAGGCCGCGTAATAGACGAGCCAGCGCAAATAAGCTCCCCGCAGGGGATCGGTCAGCGCCGGCGCGAGCCCCGCCTGCGGGAAGAGATCGGCGAGGTAGATGAAAATCGCCACCTGCTCGGTCACCAGCGTTCCGCCGTGCAGGACGGCCGGCACTTTGCCCATGGGATTGATGGCGAGATACGCTGGCTGCCGCTGCTCGCCGGCCTTCATGTTGAGGATCCTGAGGTCATAAGGCACGCCGAGCTCTTCAAGCAGGATCAGCGTGCCCGACGAGCGCGTCTGCGGGGAATGGAAGAGAGTGATCGGGGCGGAATGGCTCATGGCAGGGTCCTCTCGAGGCTGGGAGCCGGCTGAAACCACCGGCATGGGCCTTTTAGGACCCCATACCTGTCATCTTTTGTCAGGTTGGATTATGCTGGATGGATGCGCGCGAGCCGGCTTCTGTCCATCCTGATCACCCTGCAGGCCCGTGGGCGGGTCACAGCCCAGGCCCTGGCCGACGAGTGCGAGGTATCGCTGCGGACGATCTATCGCGACGTCGACGCGCTCAGCGCCGCCGGTGTTCCCGTCTACAGCGATCGCGGATCGGCCGGCGGCTACCGGCTGCTGGACGGCTATCGCGTCCGCCTCAACGGGCTGTCGGCCCAGGAGGCCGACGCGCTGTTCCTGTCCGGCCTGTCGGGGCCTGCCGCAGCGCTTGGACTCGGCGCGGTGATGGCCGCGGCCCAGTCGAAAGTTACCGCCGCGCTGCCGCTCGAACTGCGGCCGGCGGCCGACCGCATGCGAGCCCGCTTTCATCTGGATGCCCCCGGCTGGTTTCACGCGCCGGAGCAACCAGCGTCGCTGCAGCAGATCGCAACGGCGGTATGGGACCAGCGTCTGATCGAGATCCGCTACCGCAGCTGGAAGGCCGAAAAGCAGCGCCGGATCGTGCCGCTTGGAATCGTGCTGAAGAGCGGGGCCTGGTACATGGTGGGATCGGTGCAAGAATCGGTGCAAAGCAAGCCCCGCACCTATCGGATCAGCCGCATCAGAGATATCGCGGTGCTCGACGATCGGTTCGAGCGCCCGCTGGACTTCGATCTGCAATCCTATTGGGGCGACGCCACGCGCCGGCTAGAGGACGAACTTCATCCGCGCCGGGTAAGGATTCGCGTGTCGCCTGTCGGCATGAAGATACTTGAGCCGCTGACCTCGCCCTTCGCCCGCTCGCGCACGGAGATCGGAGAGCCGGACAGCCAGGGATATTGCATTGTCACCATACCGGTCGGCAGCTCGGACTGGCACGCCAGCAGCGACATCCTGCGATTTGGCGTCCACGCGGAGGTGCTGGATCCTCCGGAACTGCGGTTGAAGATGAAGGAGATTACGGACGCCCTGCAGCAGCGCTATCGCTGATGGCGCGGTGAAGGCATGAGGCTGATCAGCCCAGATCAAAACTAGCCCGGGTGAGCGCCAGCGATACCCGGGTTGAGGCGAAAGCCCCGCATCTCGCTTCGCTCATGCGGGCTACTTGCTTTTTCTCCGTCATGGCCGGACTTGTTCCCAGCGACTCGGCTACGCCGAGTTGCGTTCTTTCTAAGTATCCCAAGTCGGATAAATCCGACTTGGGATAACAAGTCCGGTGGCGACAAAACGAGACTCAACGCCTGTTAACCCCGACCGCTCCCAATCCCGCCAGTGCCACACTCTGACCTGTCGGATCATCAATCCGCGCCATGGTCAGCGTGTGCCGGCCGGGCGCGAGGCCCTCAGTCACCATCGCGATATCGCGCTTGACCACCATGGTGGCATCGACGGTCAGCGCCTTG
>JBGMOD010000263.1:0-27474 GCA_041424235.1 Hyphomicrobiales bacterium | reverse complement strand
ATCGCGTCGTCATGACTGTTGGGCACCGTGCGGGCCATGGCCCAACATCCATGGCGATGCTAAACTGGCCGCATGGCTCAAAATATCTATGATCATCCCGAATTCTTCGAAGGCTACAGCCGGCTCGCCCGTTCGCAGCACGGCCTCGACGGGGCGCCGGAATGGCCGGCAATCCGTGCATTGCTGCCCGACCTCGCCGGCAAGCGGGTGGTCGATCTCGGCTGCGGGTTCGGCTGGTTTGCGCGTTTTGCGCGGACGCAGGGCGCTGCGCATGCGCTCGGCCTCGATCTCTCCGCCAACATGATCGCGCGGGCCAAGGCTGACACCAACGACGTCGGCATCACCTATGAGATTGCCGACCTGGAACAACTTGTGTTGCCGCAGGCTGCATTCGGCTTTGCCTACAGTTCGCTGGCGTTGCACTACATCGTGGATTTCGCACGGCTGGTGCGCGTTGTGCACAGTGCACTGACGCCCGGCGCGCACTTCGTCTTCACCATCGAGCATCCCATCTATATGGCGTCGTCGCATCCAGTCTGGTCGACAGATCAGGGAGGCCGAAAAATCTGGCCGGTCAACCGCTATGCGATCGAAGGCGCGCGCGTCACCGACTGGCTCGCCAAGGGGGTCGTCAAGCAGCACCGCATGCTCGGCACCACGCTGAACGCGCTGATCGAGGCTGGTTTCAGGTTGCACCATGTGCAGGAGTGGAGCCCGACCGCGAAACAGGTGGCGGACAATCCGGATCTCGCCGATGAGCTGGAACGGCCGATGATGGTGCTGATTAAGGCGGAGCGGTGATGGAGCGTCCTGCATGACCGAGACTCCCGGTGCGCCAGGCAGGGCATCGACCCGCACATCCCGCATCATCAAAGCCGCGCCGGACCGGCTCTATGATGCCTTCATCGATCCGGTTACGCTCGCGGAATGGATGCCGCCGGGGGAAATGACCGGCGAGATTCGTGCATTCGCGGCCGGCGTCGGCGGCGGATACACCATGTCGCTGTTCTATCCGGACGATCACGCAGCCCGTGGCAAGACGGCGGCGCGGGAAGACCGGGTGCATGTACGGTTCGTGGATCTCGTGCCGGCCCGCAGAATTGTTGAAGCCGTCACCTTCGACAGTCCTGATCCCGCATTTCACGGCGAGATGACCATGGTGATCACGTTCGTCGAGGTTGCCGGGGGAACCGACGTCACCCTGCTGTGCAGCAACCTGCCGCCGGGCCTGCGGCCGGAGGACAACGATGCGGGTGCGCGGCTGTCGCTGGAGCAGCTGGCTCGCCGTTTCGAATGAAGGCGGCGAAGATGTCAGGAAAAAAGCCCGGCGTTTCCGCCGGGCTTATGAAGTGCCGTCGCAGGAGGTAGCCCGGCGACAGGTGGCAGGATGTTACGCCGCAAAGGAGTGCAGCGTCAGCGCAAAAGGTCCCGGTTCGGGGCGGGAAGAAGTCCCGTCTCGGTGAGCTGTCCGGCTTGGTTCCCGTTGCACCGCCGTGCTAGTCGTCTTGTGACAGGCATTGGGAGCAGTGGAGATCAATGATCGAGGCGGTAATCTGGGATTTCGGCGGGGTGTTGACCACCTCGCCATTCGAGGCATTCGCGCGGTTCGAGGCTGAACGCGGACTGCCGGCCGATATCATCCGGAGTACCAATGCGGCCAATCACTGGGAGAACGCCTGGGCGAAATTCGAGCGCGCCGAAGTGGATCTCGACACCTTCGATCGATTGTTTGCGGAGGAATCCCTCGCGCTCGGCGCGGAGGTGCGCGGGAGGGATGTCCTGCCACTGCTGTCGGGAGATCTGCGGCCGGAGATGATCGAGGCACTCAGGCGCGTGAAGACCCGTTTCAAGACCGGCTGTATCACCAACAACCTTCCCGCCAACGCCATCGGCAGCGCCACCGGCCGCTCGCTCTATGTTGCTGAGGTGATGGTGCTGTTCGATCATGTGATCGAATCGGCCAAGATCGGTCTGCGCAAGCCCGATCCGCAGATCTATCGGATGATGATCGACGCCCTTGGCGTCGATCCCGGGCGCTGCGTCTATCTCGACGATCTCGGCGTCAACCTGAAGCCGGCGCGCGACATGGGCATGACCACTATCAAGGTGGTGAATGCGCAGCAGACCATTGCCGAACTCGAGGCAGCAACGGGCCTGTCGCTGCGCGATCGTTAGCGGTTTCCTCGGGTTATAGGGGCTCAGGTCCTGCGCATGGGGCCCTGCGGTTCCACCCCTCTGGACGGGGGGTGGAAAACCCCTTAGCAACGACGGGAGAAAAACCCTCGGATCCGGCCTGCCAGCAAACTGAAAACGCCGGGGCGAGGCCGCCACGGGCGGATGAACCGGGAGTTGAAGCATTGGCCGAACAGCGACCGTCAGCCTCGATCGAGGCGGTGGAAAAGGGCCTCGCGGCGACGGGCTACATCGCCAGCCGGCAGATCGCGACCGCTGTCTATCTCGCGCAAACCATCGAAAAGCCCATCCTGGTCGAAGGCCCTGCCGGTGTCGGCAAGACCGAGCTCGCCAAGGCAATCGCTGCGTGGCGCGGCCTGAAGATGATCCGGCTGCAGTGCTATGAAGGGCTCGACGAGGCGAAGGCGCTCTATGAGTGGAAGTACGCCAAACAGCTACTCTACACCCAGATCCTGAAGGACAAGCTCGGCGAAGTGCTTGGCGGCGCGCAGACGTTGCCCGTGGCGCTGGAACAGTTGCATGGCTTCGGCGACGTATTCTTCTCCAAGGAATTCGTCGAGCCGCGCCCGTTGCTGCAGGCGCTGGAGCAGCCGATGGGCTGCGTGCTGCTGATCGACGAAATCGACAAATCGGACGCGGAGTTCGAGTCGCTGCTGCTGGAGATCCTGTCGGATTTCCAGGTCACCATTCCCGAGCTCGGAACGGTCTCCGCGACCGTGGCGCCGACCGTGATCCTCACCTCCAACGGCGAACGTGATCTCGGTGATGCGCTGAAGCGGCGCTGCCTGCATCTGCATATCGGGTTCCCGGAGCAGAAACTGGAAGAACGCATTGTCGAGACCCGGGTGCCGGGCATCTCGGAGACGCTGCGCAAGCAGATCGTCGGCTTCATCAATCAGATCCGCACCCTCGATCTCAAGAAGCTGCCATCGGTGAGCGAGACCATCGACTGGGCGCGGGTGCTGGTGCTGCTGCAATCGTCCGAGCTCGACCATGACGTGGTCAGGGACACCCTCAATGTGCTGCTGAAATACGAGGCGGACATCGAGGCGACGCAACCACAGGTCAATACGTTCATTGCCAAGGCCGCGCGTCCGCACGTGTTCGGCTGACAAGGCTGGGTCGAACCCGATGAAGAAGAACCTGCATCGTTTCTTTCGAGCGGCCCGCGGGGCCGGGGTCCGGCTGTCGCCCGCCGAAAGCATCGATGCCATGCGTGCGGTTGCGCAGGTCGGCTTCTCCGACAAGGGTGTGCTGCGCGATACCTTCCTGCTGACGCTGGCCAAGACCCAGGAGGAGAAGCAGGCGCTGGGTGATTGCTTCGACCTGTTCTTCGATCATCCCGATCTCAAGACCGCGACCTCCGAACAGGACAACGAGGATCAGGAGCGGGACGAAACTAGAAATCAATCGCCTGCATCAGAGCCGCCGCAGCAAGGTGAGGCCACAGCCGGCGAGGCGGCGACCAGCCTCGGCCCGCTAGCGCAGATGCTGCTGTCGCACGACCGCACCGCGATGGCAGCGGCGCTCGCGAACGCATCGGATGCGGCGGACTTGCCCGGGATCCGTTATTTCACCCAGCGCGGAATCTATTCCAACAGGATTCTCGACCAGCTCGGCATCCCGCGCCTGCGTGACGATCTCGATGCGCTGACGGTGAGCAATCCCGCCGAGGCCGAGCGGCTGACGCTGGCGATGGAGGCGCTGCGCGACAACGTTCGCGATCGCGTTTCCCAGGCGCTATTGTTGTACGGACGGGAGGAAAAGGAAAAGCTGCGCAACGAGATTCTGCGCAGCGCGCCGCTGTATCAGCTGGAGCCGCGGCAGGTCGAGCAGATGCGCGCACTGATCCGCCAGATCGCGCGCCGGCTGCGCGAGCGCTACAGCAAGCCGCGCAAGCGCCAGCGCCGCGGCCATCTCGACGTTCGCCGGACCATCCGCCGCAACGTGGCCTGGGGCAGCGTTCCCTTCCTCACCGCCTGGAAGCGCCGTCGCCGCGACCGGCCGAAGATCGTTGCGATCTGCGATGTCTCGGGCTCGGTCGCCAAGGTGTCGGATTTCTTCCTGCTGCTGATCCACAGCCTGCACGAGGTGGTGTCGGACGTGCGCTCATTCGCTTTTTCCGGCCACCTCACCGAGGTCAGCGAGGTGCTGGAAAAGAAGGATCCCGTAGCCGCCATGCAGGACATCATGTCCAGTGTCGGTTTTGGCTCATCCGACTACGGCAACTCGTTCGCCGATTTCGAGAAACAGTGGATGAGTTCTGTGACGCCGCAGACCACAGTCATCATTCTCGGCGATGCGCGCAGCAACAACCTCGATCCGCGCGCCGATATCCTGCGCCGTATTGCGGAGCGCGCCAAGCGCGTGGTCTGGCTCAATCCCGAGGGTCGCATGGCCTGGGGCTGGGGCGATTCCGAGATGCCGCGTTATGCGACATTCTGCAATGTGGTGCGGCAGTGCGCGACGGCGCAGCAGCTCGAGCGCGCCGTCTCCGACATCGTGGCGACCTATCAGTAGGCCGATGCGGCATCGCCATTGCGGCGAAGCGAGCGCCTTGAACGCAAGCCCGCGCCTGTCGGCGCCGCGGATCGTGCGACGGCGCCGACAGCAAGTCCGGTCAGTTCCCGTAGGACAGATTCAGAGCCGACGACTGCGGCAGCTGTTCCGTGGGGGGCGCGGTCGGGATATAGATCTTCTGCGTGGCGGCTGCCGCGATTTCCTCCCAGTGCACAAGGTCGCCCTTGGTGTTGGTCTGCTGGTCCAGCACGGTGAGGAGTTGGTTGGTGAAGAAGCCGCCGAGCGAGGGGCCTGAGTTATAGTAGTAGGAATACGTGCCCGGTACGGCCCCCGACATCGTCAGCATTCCCCGATACGTCAGAAACAGCCTGCGCAGCCCCGCCGTGCGATTGTCCCGCGAGTTGAGCGAAGCGGTCGCGGGTGTCGGCGTCGGAGCGACCGGAACGTTGCATGTATCCGCAAGTGCGACGATCAGGCGAGGCTTCTTGTCGAGCAGCGTGCTCGTGACCCAGCTGAGCTGGGCCTGGTCCGGATCGGCACTGCGTCGGCAATCGAATTCGGGAAATGTCGTTTGGGTTGAATCGCGGCGAAAGCCATGACCGGCATAATAGAACAGAACCGCATCGTCGGCCCCCGGCGCCAGATTTTGAACGGCCTGCCGGATCGACTTGCAGTTGAAGTTGGTATCCACCACCTGGTAGCGCTTCACGGTGATACCAGCCGAACTCTCCATCACCTTGAGCAGAGACTCGATCTTCGCGAGATTGCCCTTGATCCCGTCGCCGATCGTTCCATCGGTGGTGTCGCCGATAATGATGGCGTGGAGGGTTTGCGCGCTTAGCGTCGTGCAGTAGGAAAATGCCAGAATAAAAAATGCAAAAAATATACGTAATTTCATTTGCTACTCCCCTCTTTCTTGTCCTGAGTCACCCGAAGCAATATTTCGGAAATGGTCTGTTGCTTGTCCGGCCGGACGACAAAGGCCGGATTCGATCTCATGGTCGTTTCGTCGGTCATGATCATCGCGGTTTGGCAAAGGCTTGAATAAACCCACCACACGCCGGACGCTTTCGAATGGAACTGAACGGCGGTGCTGGCCAGAAACGGGCAGGATTTTCTGAGCGCGGGGTCTTCGTAGGTGTCCGGACTCAGCACGAGATCTTTCAACTGCTGCAACCGCTCGACTGGTACGTCTCCCAGTGCCATCTTGTCTCCAAGCTGATAGAAATCAGTTGGAGAGCGGGGGGTAAGACCGAACACCGTCGCAGAAGCGCTGTCGCGAATGGCATTGGTGAGAACGGGTGGGACTATCATGTCGGCGCTCGTGGGTTTCGAGGGCACGTTGCAACGCGCGGCGAGGGCGGCCGCCTGTGCGCCATCCGGGCTTCCGGTTGCAACAAGACGGATGGCGTAGAGAACATTGGCCTGCTTCGACGCGGCCTGCCGCGCCAGCTCGAACAAGAGCTCTCCGAGCGGGACGCTTGGCTGAAAAGCACCGACCCGGGCCTCGATTTCGATGGGCTTGTCGATCGGCGTGCAGCGTGGCTCCATGCTGCTGAGCAGGATGTCCACGTCGAGCAGCCGGATGCTGTCGGACGGCGCTGCTGCGGCGTTCGCCGACAACAGGCCCAGCATCAGCCCGATAAAAGCGGCTCTCATCAATTCTCCTTGGCGTTCGCCGTGCGGCATCCCAACGCCTGCTGGCCGGTCGCGCTGCAAATCCAGGTCCTTCGCCCGGGCGGAGTGATGCTCTGCATCACATCATACTCCGCTTGACGGCAAGTCTCGGCATGTTGCTCCGGTTCGGACGTCGCGTGTTCGGGCGGTTTCCCGAGGCGCTGAATATAGGACATTGTCCCCTGGATTTCCCGCGGCCTTTTCTCGGGCACCTTGTCGGTGGGGCGGCAACCGCGGACCCGGTCGGCAAACACCGGACCGCCGGAGTCGCCCTGGCAGAATGTGCTCCGGTTGCCGTATTCATCGACCGCGGTGAAACGCAACTCGTCGCCGACGTGGGTGAGGGGCACCGGCCATGCCAGCTGAAACGCGCCGATCGTTCCACCGTCGGCATTGGAGAATCCATAGCCGGCGATGGTCGAGAATTGATTGAAGGCGTCCTGAGCCGCCAGCGCCGCTGGCTGGACGTCGGATGAATAAGGCCGATCGAGCGCGATGACGGCCAGATCGTTGTCGTAGGGGACCTGGCCGGTGTCGCTCGCTCTGAAACCGGTATAGTTCGGGTGTACGATAACGCTCAGGGCGCGACGCTTCTGATCGGTCCCGGCATTGGGCGCCGTTACGTCGATCTGCATCTGGTTGTCCGTGACCAGGCTCAGGCCCGCGGCGGTTGCGCCGTGATCGATGGCGCGGTCGTCGCCGATGAAGCAATGTGCCGCCGACAGCACCCAGCCGGGGGCGATCAATGTACCGGTGCAGATGGTCTGCCGAACGTTCGGCCGGGTGATGACAATGGAGGTAACTTCCGAAAACTCCGGCGAGCTGTACATTTCGCACCTGCGGCCGGGTTGCGCGCGCTCGCGTGTGCACGACGGCGCCAGTTGGCGAAGCTGTGAGAACGGGATGTCGCAATCGACCAGGGCGCTGTGGGCGCTGTTTGTCTGATGCGTCTCAAGGCCTGACGCTGTCGTCTGCACGCTCGCGCGATCGACGTCCCGGCCGGGATCGGTCGTTTTCAGGGTCGGGGAGGCGATGAACAGCAGGACTGCCGCGCCGACCGAGCCGATCCATATCCAGCGGCGCATGGACCAGCCCTATGGACGGATGATCTTGCTCGTACCGGTCGGATTGATGGTTGGCGTGCCGGGGTCCGTGATTTCGTTCACCCCCTTCTTGTCGACGGGCTTCTTGCCCGCAGCAGGCTTCGCCTTGCCGGAGCGTATCGGCTTGATGGGGGGCGTGTTCTTGCCCGGATCGGTGATAGGGCGTTTGGCCATTGGATATCTCCCGTGGTCGTTTTGTGCCGAAGCGGAATGCATCGATGCGGCCGAGTGGGCGACGCTCGGAATGTCTCAAAGTGTCGTGCGGGCCCGCATCGCCGAAGCCCGATCAAGGTATTTCGCGCGCCGGATCGGGTTGCAGCTTTCCGTTGGAGTCCGCGGGCGCGATGCCTTTCAGCCGGCGATACGCCGCGACCAGCGAGCTGTATGGCGGCACGAACAGCACGGCGGGACCCGACAATGTCGGAACGCGCGCCTGGACGTCGAAATGGAGATGCCAGGTGGTCTGGTGCGCGCCATTCATGAGGTTCGAGACCTTTCCGAGCGGTGTCCCCCGGGTGACGCGCTGGTTGTCCTTGACCAGAAAGGACGACGGTTCGAGATGCAGGTACCGGTAGATGCGGCCTGAATCGCCGCGCAACTTGATCATCGATACATGCGCATCGGTATCGATGATGGTGCCGTTTTCCACGGCAACGGCGACCGAGGCGGTGTTGTGGCAGGCGGCCGGACGAATATCGACGCCCTGATGTCCTTGACCGGACGGACAGAGCGGCATCTTCCAGGCGCGCTTTTCGCAGAAAACGTCGGACCACGGCATGTTGTAGTTGACGGACGAGCATTGTCCGCCGGAGCCGCCGTACATCCCTCCCGGACTGTAGACCTGCGAGTTGACGACCGCCATCTCGCTTGCGGCAAGGTCGATCGGAAATAGAATGTCGGGCGCGTAGATTTCACGGCCGCTGTAGCCGTGACCGGCCGCCGGGGACGTGAGCGTGCCGGGCGCGTGATATCTGAAGTTCTGCGCGGAGGCCGGCATGGCGAACGATAGAAGCAGGAGCGCTGCACCGAATGACCGCATGCATCACCTGTTGGGAACGGACAGAAGGCCAATGCTCGCGAGTAGTCCGCGGAGCTGTGGCTCCGAGCGACAGAGCGCCGCTGAGACCGGCGTTCCGCAAACCACCTCGACCGCATACGGAATGTTCGGAAATCGATTGAGAGTCATTTGCGCGATGACGGGATCGCCGGAATCCTCGGCGCTTGCAACGTTGATGTCGTCTCCGGGGCCGACAGCCAATGTCGTGCCATCGGCCAAGGCCTGGACGTTGAGATCCCCTGTCACCGTCACCTTGACGTCGCCACGGTTGTAGACGAGGGCGTACCAGCCGCGATCACGGTCAGGATCGGACACCAGCCGCGGCGGCGGACCGGCGGGCGCGGGTGTGCCGGGGGGCGTGACCAATCCGAGCACCGGAATGTCGAGTGCGGCCGCCCCCGGCGGTGCGGCGGCAACCGGCTGCTGCCGGAAGGCCGCGATGGCGGGATCGTTGTTGTCGACCGTCAACCGCGTCTGTGCCGATGCGGGCGAGATAGTGCAGGCGAGCAGGGCGGTGAGAAAAATCGAAGCAGCACAAAACCGGCGATTGGGACAATCCACTTGCAACCTCGTTGCGCAATATCCATTCAAATATCGACTTGCCGACAATTCGCACGGACCGAAACCGGCGGTGCGTTCCTGAAAAAAGAGTCTTCGTGATGCGAAGGGCGTGCGACACCGCTCGCGCCGGTCATCTGTCCGGTACGAGACGATAGCAAGAAATGGCCTGAGTTGTGATTACCCAACAGTACCACTCCGGTGCGGAGAAGCAAGCGTGAAGGCGGCGCGCGCCAGGCCTCTGCTGACGGCGCGATGGATTACGCCGATGCCGCGTCCTGCAGGATCATCTGCGATGCCTTCTCCGCGATCATGATGATGGCGGCGTTGGTGTTGCCCGAGACGAGGTCCGGCATGACCGATCCGTCGATCACGCGCAGGCCATCGAGCCCACGCACCCGCAGCCTTTGATCGACGACGGCGAGCGGGTCGTTGCCCATCCGGCAGGTCGAGGTCGGATGATAGATCGTGCTGCCGCGCTGGCGGCAGTAACTCAGCAGGTCCGCATCGGAGGCGATCGCCGGGCCGGGCTCGGCCTCATTGATCACGTACGGACGTAACGCGGGCGCGTGCAGGATCTTGCGCAGGATCTTCAGGCCTTCGACATTGGTCGTCCGATCGACCTCGGTGGCGAGGTAGTTGATCCTGATCTCGGGCGGCATGGTCGGATCGGCGCTCCTGATGCGCAGCGAACCGCGGCTTTCCGGCCGCAACTGGCAGACCGAGGCGCTGAAAGCTGAATAGGGATGCAGCTTCTCGCCCATTTTGTCGGTGCTGAACGGCAGGAAATGCACCTGGATATCCGGGCTCGCCAGCCGTGGATTGGTCTTGAAGAATGCGCCGGCGGTTCCTGCGGCGATGGTCAGCGGTCCGGTGCGAAACGCGGCGTAGCGCAGCCCGGTCAGGATACGGCGGACAGGGTGGTTGACGATGTCGTTGAGGGTGATGGGCTGCGCGCAGCGCATCACGATCCGCACCTGCATATGATCCTGCAGGTCGGCACCGACACCGGGCGCGTCCAGCACGACGTCGATGCCGTGCTGCCGCAGCAGTGTCGCGGGGCCGACACCGGAGAGTTGGAGCAGTTGCGGCGAGTTGTAGGCGCCGCTCGAGACCAGGATTTCCTTGCGTGCCCGCGCCGTGTGAAGGGCGCCGTTCTTGCGGTAGGTAACAGCCTTGGCGCGGCGTTCCTCGAACACGATGCGCTCAGCCAACACCGAAGTCTCGACCTGAAGATTGCCGCGGCCCAGCGCCGGTCGCAGATACGAGACGGCTGTGCTGGCGCGCCGTCCGCGTCGTGTCGTCATCTGGAACATGCCGGCGCCCTCCTGCGATGCGCCGTTGAAGTCGGGGTTGGCGGGAATGCCGACTTCGGTCGCCGCGGCAATGAACGCCTCCGAGAGTGGGTCGGCCTGCCGCGGATCAGACACCGGTAGCGGTCCGCCCGCGCCATGGAAATCGTCGGCGCCGCGCTGCTGGCTTTCGGCCTGTTTGAAATAGGGCAGGACGTCGTCATAACCCCAGCCGGTGTTGCCCTGCTGGCGCCAGCGGTCGAAATCCTCGCGCTGACCGCGCACGTAGAGCAGGCCATTGATGGAGCTTGAGCCGCCCAGCACCTTGCCGCGCGGCTGGAACACCTGCCGCCCGTTCAATCCCGGTTCCGGCTCGGTCTGGTACATCCAGTTGACGGTGGTGTCCTTGAACAGCTTCCCGTAGCCGAGCGGAACATGGATCCAGATGTTATTGTCCTTCGGCCCGGCTTCGAGCAGCAGCACGGAGTGCCGGCCGTTTGCGCTCAGGCGGTTGGCAAGCACGCATCCCGCCGATCCCGCACCCACGATGATGTAGTCGAAGAGAGTCTCGGACGAAGCCTGGTTTCCCGCGTTTCCGGGGGCAGTTTTCTTGTTCATTGAGTGACTCTGAATTCCGGTTGCTGGATCCCGTTGTGCTGATACGGCGGTGCTACTTGGTGCCGAACATCCGGTCGCCGGCGTCGCCGAGGCCCGGCACGATATAGGCGTGGTCGTTCAGCTTCTCGTCGATGGCGGCGGTCCAGATCTGCACTTCGGGATGCTCACTCTGGAGTTGCGCGATGCCTTCGGGAGCGGCCAGCAGACAGACGAAGCGGATTTCGCGCGCGCCGCGCGCCTTGAGATGCGAGACCGCCGCACAGGCAGAATTGCCCGTTGCCAGCATCGGATCCATCAGGATCACCATGCGTTCCGGCAGGTCCTGCGGTGCCTTGAAGAAATATTCCACCGCCTGCAACGTGGCGGGATCGCGATAAAGCCCGATGTGGGCGACACGGGCCGAGGGCACCAGCGCCAGCATGCCATCGAGAAAGCCGACGCCAGCGCGCAGGATTGGCGCGAGGATCAGCTTCTTGCCGGCGATCACCGGTGCCTTCATCGGCGTGAGCGGCGTCTCGATGTCGATCATCTCGAGCGGCAGGTCGCGGGTGACCTCGTAGCACAGCAGCATTCCGATCTCGTTCAGGAGCTCGCGAAAATTCTTGGTCGAGCGCTGGCGGTCGCGCATCAGCGTGAGCTTGTGCTGGACCAGGGGATGGCTGACGAGATGAACGGGGGTTGCAGTCATGCAGATGCTCCAGGCGCGGTGGTCGCGTCCGCGATCTTGCGATGCCCGCGCCATGCTGTAAACTTCCCCCTCATGAGTTCACCACAGCTGCCGCACCCGATCGCGAAAAAATCCTGCTTTGATGGGGCGCCTTGCGCTGCGGATTGATCCGTCAGCCGCAAACGGCCCCCGCCCTCTTGGCCGGGCGGGCCTCACCCCCTCCGCCAGGATCTTCCACCAAATTCACCGAAAATTGCTCAAGAACACGGCAGCGTTTGCCGGCAAGACTCCCGAAGAGAACGAGAATGTCAGTCAGCCCAGAGCGGCCCCAGCGTATCATCATCCGCGACGCCAATCCGTCCGATGCCGAATTCATGAACAGCCTGTCACCGCGGTTGTCGGGCGTGCCGGGGCCGCCTTGGCACAGCCGCGCTGCGATGGATGGATTCCAGGACCGCCACATGGCGGCCACGGTGGAGGCGGCCCTCGCGGGATCGCGCACGCGGGTGGCGCTCTCGGAGCAGGGCCGGCGGCTCGGCTACATCCACATGCAGCCCGGCCGGGACGGCGTCACCGACGAGCCATGCGGCTATGTGGCGATCCTGGCGCTCGTGGAAGAGGCCGAAGGGCAGGGCATCGCCGGCCGGTTGATGGCGGAGGCGGAAGCCTGGGCACGGGCGCAGGGCTATCGCTTTCTCAGCCTCGATGTGTTCGCGGACAACACCCGCGCGATTGATGTCTATATCCGCGGCGGCTTCGGGGCGGAGACGATCCGGATGGTGAAGCCGCTGTAGGCACACGACGCCGCATCGGAGAGAGCCGCAACAACGGCCGTGGTTACGGGCGCCAGAGCTGCCGGTTCAGCGTCAGCAGATTGCCGGGGCCATGGCAGGCCGCGAACATGAGGCCGGCGAGAAAGGTGAAATGGTCGATGAAAAAGCCGAACTCGGCCTGGCTCGCGGCCCAATGGTTCGGGCCGTGAAACGCAAAACCGAGAAACACCACATAGATTGCGGCTGCGATAGCCGCTTCGGAAAAATAGGCGCCGGTCAGCAGGCAAAGCACCAAGATCACTTCGAAGACGGCGGCGATCCAGGCGAGCCCTGATGCGAATGGAAATCCCGCGGCTGTGATGTAATCGGCCGTGCCGCTGATGTTCAGAAACTTGAATGTTGCGGCCATGGCAAACACGGCGGCGAAGATCAGCCTGGCGATGAATATTGCTGCCGATGACAGCCCGGACGTTTCAGTGGTCGACGGCATGGCTTGCCTCCCCATGGGATCGTTTGCCCAATTAACACCGTCGAAATCATAGTCGGGCCGGGGAAACGTGCTCAACAGGGATTCACGGCTCGACGATTGGCTGCTGACAGAATCTGACGCGCGGATCACCCATGGTGCCCTCCAGAATAGCCGAGAGAGATATCAGGAGGTTCCCCATGCCGAACACCACAGCCCTCACATTCCACGATGCCGAGGCGGTGATCGAACGCGTGCAACAGTTGATGAATCCCGATGATTTCGCCGGTGTCACCACGACATTCGCGGCCGATGCCGCGGTCCGCCTCGACGATCTTCCCGACGCATGGGGCCGGCCGCCGCTGGAGACGTTCCTGATGGCCCGTTTCGCCCGCCAGAAGAATCATCGTCTGCAGAAGCAGTTGCGTGCGGTGTCCGACAACATCGTCGCCTGCACCTGGGAGGGGGAGTGGGATGACGGGCAAAGCGGACGGCGGATGCAGGGGCGCGGGTTCGAACTCCTGACCACCCGGGGTGGGGAAATCACCCGATGGGAGGCGGTGTTCAATGTGGCGCCGAAAGCCGGCACGTCGCCGTGGCCCCTCAATTGAGGACCGTGGTCATGTCCGAGCTGATCTTGACTTTTAAGACGAACGGTCATATTGATCCGGCCATGGCAAGGCACAGTGTCAAAGAGCAGATCGTCGAGGCGGGGCTGAAGAGCTTCCTGGACAAAGGGTTCAATGGCTGCGGCGTGCAGGAGATCACCTCGACCGCCGGGGTGCCGAAGGGATCGTTCTACAATCACTTCGAGAGCAAGGAAGCGCTCGGCGCCGAGATCGTCGATCGTTATGGCGAGGGGACCGAGCGGCGCAAGACGCTGCGCGACCGTTCGCTGCCGCCGCTCAAGCGGCTGAAGCGCTATTTCGAAGAATTGATGCTGATCTCGGTCGAGTCCAATTTCGAGCGTGGGTGTCTGCTTGGCAATTTCAGCGCCGAAGTCTCGACCCAGAGTCCGCTGATCCGCGAGCGGCTTGACGCCATCTTCGTCCGCTGGACCAAGGATATCGAAACCGCGATCGCCGATGCACAGGAGGCAGGGCTCGTCGCCACCGACCTCAAAGCCGCGGTGCTCGCCAGTGTCGTGCTCGACGCCTATGAAGGCGCGGTGCTGCGCGCCAAGGTGGAGAAAAACCGGCGGCCGCTCGACGCCTTCATGAAAGTCACCTTCACCAAGATCTTGGCGCCGCCGGGCTGAGGCGCGGGACGTTCGCGCCGCAGTTGGGCTATCCCAATTGGGCCGCCTGATCACATCGTCCAGCATTAGCTGATCGCCCCAGCCCACTGAACGGGCCATGGTTTCGAAGTTTAAGACGACCGGTCATATTGAAGCTTGATCTCCCATGCTCCATCCGCAACAAGGTCTCGACAGATGACATCCTCCGCAACCGTTCCCGACGCTTCTTCATCCACACCGCTGCCGTCCCGTGCGCCGCTGGTGTGGCTCGCTTTCGGCGCTTTCGCCGTCGCCACCGAAGCCTTCATGATCGCGCCGCTGTTGCCCGATATCGCCACCGACCTGTCCACCGGGGTGGGCCAGGCCGGCCAGTTGATCACGGTGTTCGCGCTCACATATGCGATCTCTTCGCCGGTGCTCACCGCGCTCACCGCAAACATCCATCGCCGCCGCCTGCTGATCCTGTGCATGGCGGCGTTCACGCTCGCCAACCTGCTGGCGGTCGCGGCCGGCGACTACTGGGAATTGATGGTGGCGCGGATCCTGCTCGCATTTGCTGCCGGACTCTTTCTGCCGAACGCCACCGCGCTCGCCGGCGTGCTGGTGCCGCCGCAGCAGCGTGGACGCGCATTGGCGATCATCAGCGGTGGCAGCAGCCTCGCCATTGTGCTCGGCGTGCCGCTCGGTGCGCTGATCGGCCATGGCTTCGGCTGGCGGATGACGTTCGCCGGCGTGGCTGTGCTCGCGGCGATTGCCACCGGCGGCCTGATGATCGGCTTGCCGCGTGACATCGGCGCCGCGCTTCCGGTGGCGAGCCTGCGCCAGCGCATCGAAGTGGCGCGCCGGCCGGCGGTGCTCACCGCATTGCTGGTGACGGTGCTGTGGGCGAGCGGCGCCTACACGCTCTACTCGTATCTGGCGACGTATCTCGCCGCCACCGCCGGCGTCAGTGGCGCGTCTCTCAGCGCGGTGCTGTTCGTATGGGGCGTGGCGGCTGCGACAGGCGTGTTTTCCGGCGGCAGTTTGACCGACAAACTCGGGGCGCGGCGGGTGATCGTGCCGGCGCTGTCGGTGCTGGCGCTGGCCTTCGCCAGTCTCTCGGCCAGCGCGTTGTGGCTGACGCCCGCGCAGGCGCTGGTGCCGGTGCTCGGCGCCATCGTGATCTGGGGTTTCACCGCCTGGACATTCATGCCTGCGCAGCAGACGCGGCTGATTGCGATCGGCGGGGTCGCAGCGGCGCCCGTCGTACTCTCGCTCAATGCGTCGTTCATGTATGCCGGCTTCTCGCTCGGCGCGGTGTTCGGCTCGCTGACGTTGAACGCCGCCTCGCATACCGGTCTCGGCGTGGTCGGCGCCGCCTTCGAACTGCTGGCTGTCGGTCTCGTGCTTGCCACGGGCCGCAGAGCCGCGGTGGTTCCCGCAGTCGCGGCGTATTAGACGAGAAATTGTTGCGACTTCTCGCGCCGCGCTTTTCTTCGCGATGAAGAGCGCGGCGTGCCGGCCACCCTATTCCTCCGCCAGGAATTCTCTGAGCAGACCGTTAAACCAGACCGGGTCCTCGATCTCGGGAAAATGTCCGACACCGTCGTGTTCGACGAAGCGCGCATGCGGCGCGAGCGCAAGCAGCGAGCGCTTCTCGCTCTTGCGGTGAGAGCGGTCGCCCAGGCCCCACACCGCGAGCGTGGGCTGGTGGAACGGCGCAAACACCGGTGGCGTGACATCCGGACCGAACCAGGCCTGTATCAGCGACGCCAGACAAAAGTTGCCGTCGTGGGCAATGCAGTCGCAGGCCAGGCGCAGGAAGGCTTCGCTGCGGGCTGGATCGCCGAGTGCATTCGGATACCAGGCCTTGGCGGCATGCGCGCGCGAGCGATACATCAGTGCCTGGCCGGTGTAGGGCCTGGCGAGCTCTCCCGTCGGATCGACGATCTTGCCGGTCCAGATTCGCTCCTTGTCCCAGTCCAGTGCCTGCATCAGCACGAGATGGCTGACCAGATCGGGATGCGAGGCGGCAATCATTGTACAGGGGTAGACATTGGTGCAGGTCGGGCACAGCACGTAAGGCCCGGCGCCGAGCGTGATCAGCAACTCCGCATAAGCGGCCGCAAACGCCTGGACACTGAAGTCGAAGTCTGGCTTGGGCGTGGAAAAGCCGAAACCGGGCGGATCGATCGCAATGACCCTGGCCCAGCCGGCAAGCCGTTCGATAATCGGATCGTGATGCTCGAGCGTGTTCGGCCCGTCGGCGAACAGCACGATCGACTGTCTGCCCTCGCCCGCGATGCGCAGGCGAAACCACACCGTGCCGGTTTCGACATAACGGACGCCGGGCCGCGATACCGCCGCCCAATCGTTCAAGCGGGCCGCCTGCACCGGCGACAGTGGATGGGTGTCAAGCAGCACCGGATTGATTGTCGTTGCATCGCTGAAGTCCTCGCTCATGGCCTGGTCTGCTTCCGATAACCGAACTTATGAATCATGTTTCGCTCCGAGATTCGTGAATCGCCAGCACCTAGTCTCCGCTGGCGGCGCGCGAGACTTGAGTCGGGCTTTTGGCCGACAGCCCCTTCTCGAGCTGGTACAAGGCAAAGGCGTGGGCGGATGCGAAGATTGTGATAGCAGCAATCAACAAGGCGCGCTGAAACATGGCGTGACGACTCCGGTCAGCGTTTCCGGAAAGACTTCCGAAAAACTTCAACATGATGTCCCTCGGCCACGGATGATGCTCGACTTGCGCGCGCCCTGCGACCGCCGATCGGGGGACAGTGCGTCGACTATTTTTGTCGCGATGTTGAACCTCAGTACGCGTGAACTGACAAGTTGCGGAAATGCCCATCGGTGCCGTTGTCCACCCACAGTCCGATGTTGCCGTGGGCATCCGCGCCGCGCTTCAGGTCGTGGACGATCAGTGTCGGCTGCGTGGCCGCGCCGACGTAGAGGCGCGCAGCCGCGCCGGCCACCTCGATCCGCAGGTGGGTCCATTCGCCCGGCACCAGATCGGCATAAGCTTCATATCTTGCCGGAGCCTCGCGGCGTAGCCGGTCGAAATCGTAGCCGGGATAGGAAAAATACTGTGTCGCATGGTTGCGGCGGACCTGATCTTCCGCGCGCGCGTTCGTCGGGCGGATATAAAGACCTTCACTTGCAAAGCGGTGCTCTGCATCGATGCGAAACGCGATGCCGATGAAGCCGCGTGCATCAGGTGGCGCGTTCGGCAGCAGCGATCCGGCGACATTGACCTCGATGGTGCCGTCGTGGAAGTCGAGGGTCGGAATAATGGCGAAGGTGTCTTTGTCCGGTCCGAGATAGGGGCCTGTGAGGCGAACCTCGAGTGCAGCGCTCTCATGATAAGTCACGGCGCGCACGCTGACATTGTGAGGAGCGACCTGGCTTGCGGTGTCCAGGGGAAGCGCGATACCGTCGTGCGCTGCCGTCGCTGCGGTCGCCACGCTCCACAGCAGTGCCGGCAGCGCGCAAAAGATGATCGTCATGGTTTCGGGCTCCGAGGCATTGATCGCGCCAGAGTCGCATCATTGGACCGCGTGTACATCAGGCGATCGGGGGACGGGGGCGGCCGTTCCAAGAGCTCGAAACACGCCTTCAGTCCACCAGCGGCGTGGCGAAGCCGGCGACCAGCTTGACGAGATCGGCCTGGCGGCTCACGCCGGTCTTCTCGAACACGCGGCCGAGATGGGTTTTGACGGTGGAGTCCGCCACCCCGAATGTCGCGGCCACCTCGGGCACGCCGCCGACATCGACCACGGCCAGCAGCACGCGCAGTTCGGCTGGCGTCAGCCGGTACAGCGCGCCGATCGCGCCTGGCTGCGACGGAGTTTGCAGTGCTGCCTTGCGCACGAAGATCGCTGCCACCGCGGTGTAGGCGGCCCCGGCGCGGCGGCGTTCGCCCGAGGTCAGCGGCAGTACATGGGCGACGTAGGGGGCGCCATGTTGCGCCGGCAGCGGCAGGTCGATGCCCTTGATGCCGAGTGCGTCGTCACCGCCGTCGGCAAAGGTGAAGATCGCGCGCAGGCTCTGGTTGGCTTGCGGGTCGCTGGCCATCAACTGCCCCTGCGCCGACCGCAGCACGGTCTTCGCGTCCAGCAATTCGCGCGCTGCCATATTGGCGTGAACGATTCGTCCACGGGCGTCGACCAGGAACAGGCCGGCGCTCAGGCCGTCGAGGGTGTCGGCGAAGGTTGCGGCTTCCGCCTGCTTGAGATCAATGGTTTTGCCGATCAGCGTGGCGCGGCGCACGTGCGGCACCAGCAGTGCCATGCGCCGGCGCATCTCGTCGTCTACGAGGCCCCAGGTGTCGTTGCGGCACACGCTGAGATAGGCGAGACTGGTCGGTGATTTCTCCAGCAGCGCCTTTGCGGCATCGGCCCAGCCCTGTGGGCGCGACCATTGCTGGTAGAAGATGCCGCGGCGAAATTCATCGTACGGCACCAGTTCCGAGATGCTCACGATCTGTTCGACCTCGTAGTCTCCGAGGTGCTCGATCGGATCGTGCCGCCAGTAGGTCTGCGCGTAGCTCTTCTGGTAGGCGAGGTCGAGGCCATAGAAGAAATACGCATTGCCGGCCTTGCTGACCATGTCCTTGCTGAGCAGGCCCGCAGCCTGGCCGCCAACGAAGTGCGCGAGCTTTTCCAGCACCGTGCCCCAGGCCGAGGGATTGAGCGCGGCGTCGTAGATGTCGCCGATCAATTGCGAGGTGTTTTGTTGTTCCGCCGTGTCGGGGGCCGACCGCACCGCAGACGTCGCGGGCCGTCGCTTGGGTGTCTCGATCGTCTTCGTTGCACCTGCCAAGGGTCACTCCTGTCGAACCTGTTTGCCGGCAATCGTAGCCGAGAGTTTTCGCAGTGTGCTCAGCGAAATCACGATACGAGACCTGCACAGATCCCGGCGGGCCGGCTGTGCATGGCGATACGATGCCAGCAGATGCTGCGGTTCGCGCGATATCGCACGACCGCATTGTGCTGCAGCGATTTTTCAGGCTGAAGCCTGCAGAACCCGCGGCAGGGACTGCCGTGAGGCGAAGCCGGATCATGGCTTGCGCGGGTGTTGGTCTGTCGATGGGAGTAAATGGTTCAAGCGAAATCGGCCACCGCAGGTTGTGAGGCCGATTTTCCAAACCTGCGCGATGGAGGCCATGCGGGTGGTGTTTCCTGACCACGAGGAGCTGCTCTGGGCATGGCTCAGCGCACGGCCGCCCTTCCGGCGTCGCAGATGTCGCGCGGGCATCCGCACCTGTCCATCGATCTTAAATCTTAACGCTCCGCAGTAACAGCCGCCGGTCAGAGCCATGTGGGAATTCCTGTTTTGTGCCCAATCGATGCTGGCCGCTGAACTTTGACGACGGCAGCGACCGCGGGCAACTCTCGCATGAGAGGTCGCGTTGCGTCGTGCCCTGATCACTTCTCGCTGGAGGCCTGCAACATCATGTCGGCGCTGTCGCGGGCCTTGTCGAATGCAGCCAGGGTGTCACCCTCGAGCACGCGCCCGGCGCGCAGACGCACGCGCAGGGGATCGACATTGCGGCCGTTGATCCGCACCTCGTAATAGAGATGCGGGCCGGTGGAGAGTCCGGTCGATCCGATGTAGGCGATGGTCTGGCCCTGGCGTACCCGGTCGCCGACATGCAGGCCGTGCGGCACGCCTGAAATGTGCGCGTAGGTCGTCTCATAACCGTAGTCGTGGCGGATGCGGATGTACTCGCCGTAGCCCCACTGCCGGTCGATTTTCTCGATCACGCCGGCAGCGGCGGCGGCGATCGGCGAGCCGAAGGGAGCGGCATAGTCCACGCCTTCATGGAAGCGGCGGTCACGCAGCACCGGATGGACGCGCCAGCCGAAGCCGTCGCCGAGATGGCCGGCATCCACCGGCTTGCGCAGCAGCGTGGTGGTGACGGAGTGGCCGTCGGCGTCGTAGTAGTCGGAGCTGTCGTCGTCGGGCGCGGTGAAGCGATAGTAACGATGCACCTTGCCGTCCAGCTTCAGCGCCGCGAACGCCAGTTCCGGCTGCCCCAGCGCGTTGGCGCTGTACAGCAGTTCGGCGCTGTCGCGCGGCGATGCCGGCGCGTCGAGATCGACGTCGTGGCTGCACAGCCGCAACATTTCGTCGATCAGCGCGCGATCGATCCGGCTCGATTGCGCCAGGGCATCAAGGCTTTCACGCAAGCTCGCACCGGAGGTCGGCCGCAGCCGCATGTCGTCAGCGGCATGATGCCGGGGCGCGCGGGCCGCGGCGACCTCGCCGGGCACCACCGGCACGTAGCGCCCGGTGTCGGACAGTGCCGCGGCGATCTCGGGCTTGTCGGTGCGCGCGATGCTCACTTTGTGCAGCCGTCCGGCGCCGCCGCTGTGACGCTCTTGCAGCACGGTGATGGTCTCGCCGCCGGCGAAGGCATCGCGGCCGAACCACTTGCGCGGCACCAGCAGCGATGCGATCGCGTCGGCATCGTGCCCGGCGGTGCCGAGTGCTCCGAGAATTTGCTGCAGCGTGTCGCCGGCGCGGGCGACGATGACATGCTGCAGATCCTGCACCTGCGCCTTGGCCTTCTCGATCACCGTGACATTGATCGCATCGGTCGGCGGCAGAGCGAGCGGATGTGCGGCCAGCGTGTCGTCGGCTGGGGCGTAGGCGCTAGCATGCGCCGGCTGCGCTGCAGCGGTGGGATGCGAATTACCGAAGCGGATTTCATGCGGCAGCGAGGTTGCTGTGGCAGGCAGCGCGGCAACACCATCGCGCGGGGTTGTAGAGCCGTGCGGAGCGACCGCTGCCATCGGCGCTATCGGAGGAACCGGCTGGCCGAGATGGGCGATCACATGGGTGAAGGGTTTGGGGCCGAGCCGGCTGTCGTCGAGCTGTTCGATGCGGGCACGCATCAGACCGTCGTCTTGCGCCTGAGCAGCGGCCAGCCTGTCGCCGCGTGAGAATGCCGCGCCGGTTGCGATCCGCCGGGCCAGAACCGGTGCCGCGGCGAATTGTGCGTGCGAGCCCAGGGTCGAGCACAATGCGCCGACCATCAGCGCGACCGCGATCGTCGCCATCAGCACCACAGCCGTCAGCCATCGCATGCTAACGCCGACGCTGATCGGTCCGATGACGATAACGTGGGCGAATGGCGCGGATTCCACATCTGCATCGGCGTCGCCGTTCAGCGGCGGTACGCCGTCGACCACGGCGACATCGTGCTGCGATGACCGGATCATGCGACGACGATGTTACGGCGAGCTGTGCCGTCGATCCCAATGACGATGCTGATGGTGGGCAACACTGTTCCGCCCGCGGTCCAGGCGGACCACGTCTGTCGGCGGCTCCCCGAGGCTGTCATGACGGATGAGATTCGACGTTACAGTATAACGTCGGAAAGGTGGGCAGCATTGTGGCGGCGGCTGACGCTGGAGGGGTGTTTCCTTATAATGTAATGGCTGCTCGCGATGGGCCGGCATCCACAAAGGCCAATCGCTGCGTGGATTATGGTGGGGCGTTGACGGTAACATGCGCAACATGCTCGCGATCATGATGGTGGTGTTCATGAGTTGGACGTCCAGCGCGCAGGCGCAGTCGCTAACGGTCGATCCGGAGAGCATCGTTCCTCTGCCGGACAAGTTCGACATGGAGAGGCCGGCGCCTGACGTGTGGCCCGAGATGGCCCGCTTTCAGGGCGCGTGGATCGGGACGTGGCACGACGACAGGCATGTCCTCGTGGTCGAGCGCGTCAACTCCGACGGCCATGCGAATGTGGTGTTCGCGCAATCGGACTCGGCATTTTACAACATGAATCGCGAGTGGTGGCGGGACGATGCGACGATCACCGATGGCGTGCTGACCATGACGGGATTTCGCATCTTCCGATATGCTTTCGATGGTCCGGACCGGTTGTACCTGACCGCCACCCTCAATAACGGCCTCGTCACGTCCGGAACGCTGGTTCGCACCGATTCGGGCCGCCTTGCGGCCGGTGATCGGCCGGTCGATTGGCCGTGGCCCGGCGAACGCGTGTGGATTCCGCATCTTACGGTTCGGACGCCCGACGGCACACGGCCGATCAGGCTCGAAGCGACATTCTATCCGCCTGCAGGTCCGGGGCCGGCGCCGCTTGCGATCTTCACCCACGGATCCGACGTCGGCCGCAATCAATTGAGGACCTGGTCATTCTCGACCGAGGCCCGTTGGCTGCACGACAATGGTTTTGCGGTGCTTGCGTTCATGCGCCGTGGACGCGGCCGGTCCGAGGGAGTCAATGGGGAGGAGGATTTCAAACGCGGTCATGCAGGTGACATCGTGGATATCTCTGCAGGGGTCGCACAAGCCGTTGAAGATCTGGAATCGGCGATTGCCTACGGCCGTTCGCTGCCCAACGTGCGGCCGGGGCCGGTGTTGCTCGCCGGCCAGTCGCGCGGCGGGTTCCTTGCCATGCATTATGCCGGCCTCAAGCCCGACGAGGTCTTGGGTGTCGTGAATTTTTCCGGTGGCTGGTATCCCTACGGACCGCTCACCACGCCTTACTATGCGAATGCTGGCCGCGGTGCAGCCGACAAGGTCCCGCAGTTATGGCTCTATGCAGACAACGACGGTCTTTATAACGAAGCCCTGATCCGCGAATACGATCAGGCGTTCACCGCAGCCGGCGGTCGCGCGCGCTTTGAGCTGCTCCACGGTGTTCCGGGCGACGGGCATCTGCTGCGGCTTTATCCCGACCGCTGGCGGTCGATCGCGGACCAGTTCCTGGCAACGCTCAATTCGCAAAAGCCCTGAAGCGCCGCACTCAATCCGTCTGCTTCGCATCCCAGCCCGCGGCGCCGGCATAAAACGACTTGGCGTCCGCGGTGAGGGCGATGCGGGAGGAACCGGCGGTGTAGAGCATATGGCCGCCGCGGTAGAGTTTCAGCGCCACGCGGCCGGCGGCGAGCGACGGCGGCAGATGATCGACCACATAGCGGCTGACGCCGTAAGGCGTGATCAGGTCGCTGTAGCCCTGCGCGATCATCAGGCGGAACGACGGGTCAAGCGACAGCAGTTCGCGAATGTCGTCGCTCACGCTTGCCTGTGTCCGCGAGCCGCCGCCACCATTGTCCCATTTCCATTTGCCGTTCACGTCGTTGGCAAGCAACTGGTAGGTCATCTCGGTCTTGAAGCCGAGTTCGTCGCGCGCATAGGCGGCAAAGGCCCCGCCATAAGCGCGGGTGAAGCCATCGAGCACCGGATCGGGACCGCGTTCCGACTGCGATTCCGGATACGGATCGGGCGCCGCCAGCGTTGCGTCATAACGGCTGACCACCGCATGGTCGTTCTCGCGCAACTGCTTGAGATACGCGTCGCGAACGAAGCCGCGGCTGCGGGTCACCAGATCGATCGGCAGCCCGGTCAGTTGCGCGATGCGGGCGTAGAAGGCTTGCGCGGCCTCGCCGGTGGGGGCGGGGCCGGCCAGCGTGGTCAGATAATCGGTCATGGCGAAGCGGTCGGCATCCGCGATCGCTTCGCGGGTGAAGGCATTGCGGTGTTCCAGTTCGGTCGCCGCCAGCGATGGCAATTGCAGCGCGGCGCCGAGTGGATAGCTGGTCGCGCCGAAGATCAGCCGACCTTCCAGCAGCGGTGATATCATGACAATGCCGGTGACGATCAGACCCTGTTCCTGCCGCAGCGCCTCCGCAGTCTTTGCCGCACGGTATCCGCCATAGCTTTCACCGAGCAGGTATTTCGGCGATCCGGCACGGTTGTTGTGCGCGACATACAGGGCGATCGCCTTGGCCATGGTCGAGGCATCGGGGCGCACGCCATAGAAATTGCCGGCATCGTCGGCTTTTGCCGTGCGGCTCCAGCCGGTGCCGATCGGATCGATCATCACGAGATCGGTGAAGCCGAGCCAGCTTTGCGGATTGTCGATGAGCTTGGCATTGGCGCCGTCGCGGCCGCTGGGTCCGAAGTCCAGGATCTTCGGACCGACCAGGCCGAGGTGCAGATAGGCCGACGCCGCGCCGGGGCCGCCATTGAAAACGAACGTCAGCGGGCGGTCGGCGGGCGCATCCTTGGCGCGATATGCCGTGTAGAAGATCGCAGCGGTACGATCGCCGCTCTGGCCATAGAGGTTGAGGGTGCCCGCGGTCGCGGTATAGCGGAGTGCGCGTCCGTCGATGGTCGCCGTATGCTCGGTGACGGAATCCGGCGGTAGCAGCGCCAGCACGCCGGCGCCGTCTGTCCGTGCGGCGTTGCGTCGCGAGTCCGGCTTGCCGGATTCGGACGCGTCGTCGACCGTTTTTTCGGCGTCCGCCTTTGCAGGTTCGGCCTTCGTCGGATCCGGCTTCGAAGCGTCAGCCTTTGATGTGTCAACGGGTGCGCCGCTAGCTTTGCGGTCGCCGGCCGCGGCGGGTGAGGGCGCTGTCGTCGCTGCGTTTGCCTTCTGCCGGCTGGCGCGCTCCTGCGCCGCGGCCTGGTGCGGCGCGGCCTGCAGCAGCGTGGCCAGCAGGAACAGCGCAAGCGGGCGCAAGGCGAAACGGTGCATCATGACATCTCTCCGAGGATCGTTTTAACAGAGCAAAAACCGCGATCAGCGTCCATGTGGCGGCCTGCACGTTGTCGTGAAAACGACATCCTTTCTCGCGCGCGGACGCGCGAGGCGGGCCTCAGGATTCTGGTATCGTGTCCCGCGATGTTGCCACATCATGATGGCTATGCTTCAAGCGGAAAGGGCCTTCGGCAGCCGAAAACCGCCTCATTTGTCTGATCGATCAGTCCCTGCCGCTTCCGGCCCCGTGCATGATGTAGTCCGAACCATGTGGCGTCCTGCCCGTCGCGCCTTGCGACTGATCGCCTGTCTTGCCGTCGTCTTGATCGGCGTGGCGACGCCTGCGCGTGCGCAGGATCAGCCGTCGCGCTATTGCGACCCGGAAGCCTATACCGCGGAGGACATCGATGCGGCGCTCGGCGCCTGCGATGCGCTGCTTGCGGGCAAGAGCACGTTGCTGCGCGACCGGATTCGCGCCTATCAAACCCGTGGCGACCTGCTGGCGCTGAAGGGCCAGCCGGATGATGCGATCTCCAGTTACGATCAGGCGGTGAAGCTGCTTGCGACCGCCGGACAGCTCACGTCGGGCTCTCTGCTCGACAAGGAGACACCCGCATCGGTGAGCAAGATCCTGGCCGCGTCGGTGTTCTATCATCGCGGCGAGGCGCTGCGCGCGCAGGGACAGATGCCGCTCGCCATCGCCGATTATTCCAAGGCGATCGAATACTACGAGGATGATGCGCAGACCTGGTGGCATCGCGCCCAGGCCTACGAGGCCAACGGCCAGATCGAACTCGCGCTGCGCGATCTCGACAAGGCGGTGACGCTGGAGCCCGAAACCGGGCTCTATCTGATCGACCGCGGCCGTATCTTGAGCCGGACCGGCGCGCTTGGCCGCGCCATTGCCGATTTCAACAGGGCGCTGGCGCTGTCGCCGGACGATGCCAAGGCGCGCGCCGGGCGCGATGCCGCGCAGGCGCGGCTCACGCAACAGCAGCAAGCTGCCGCGCAACCGCAGCAGCAGGCGGCGCGGACGCGGCCGGCGCTCACCGAGCGGCGCGTGGCGCTGGTGATCGGCAATTCGGCCTATCGCAATGCGCCGCGACTGCCGAATCCGACGCGCGACGCCACGGATGTGGCCGACGCGCTGCGCCGTGTCGGCTTCGCCACCGTGACGCTGGAGACCGATCTGCCGAAGGACCATCTGACCGAGGCGCTGCGGACCTTCGCCAAGCTCGCCGACGAGGCCGACTGGGCGCTGGTGTATTATGCCGGCCATGGCATCGAAATGGGCGGCGCGAATTACCTCATTCCGGTTGACGCCAAACTGAGCGCGGACCGCGACGTCGGGTTCGAGGCGGTGCCGCTGGACTACGTGCTGAGCGCGGTGGAGGGCGCCCGCAAGCTGCGCATCGTGGTGCTCGATGCCTGCCGCGACAATCCCTTTGCGAACCAGATGCGCCGCACCCTGGGGTCGACGACCCGGGCGATCGGCCGCGGGCTCGGCTCGGTCGAGCCGGAGACCGGCACGCTGGTGGTCTATGCGGCCAAGCACGGCGAGACCGCGCTGGACGGCGACGGCACCGGCAACAGTCCGTTCGCCTCGGCCTTCATCAAGAACGTGCAGACCCCGGGGCTGGAAGTGCGCCGGATGTTCGACGTGGTGCGCGACGATGTCATGGACATGACCAGGCGTCGGCAGCAGCCGTTCACCTATGGCTCGGTGTCAGGGCGGCAGGAGTTCTACTTCGTGGCGGCGAAGGCGGCGGAGAAGTAATCGCACCGGTCCCCATCAGGCGGTGAGTCGGCGATGCGTGTGAAGCCTTGATCGCCTGGACGTGTCGCCGGCTCCGGGGCCCTCAGAAAATCCGGGCTGAGCGAAAATTCTTAATGGAAATCAACGTTTCACGATGTCGAAACTTGGCCGATGTGTCCGGGGGGACACAGCCCGGGCGAGGGCGGTCTGATACTCTCGCTTCATCATTCGTTTTGCAGTTGCGCCTGCCTCCGGAGAATTCCATGAAAGTTGTCGCCCTCGGCTCCACCATTCTCGCGCTGGCGGGGTCTGCCCTCGTCGCCGGATCGGGTGCCGCATCCGCCGCCGACCTGCCGGCCAAGGTTTACCGGAAGGCCCCGCCGATGGTGGTGCAGGCCTACAATTGGACCGGCTTCTACGTCGGCGTGAACGCCGGCATCGGCTTCGGCCGCAGCAAGACCGACGTCGCGCTCGCCGGCGGCTTGGTTGATCCGCGTTCCCGCGTCGGCGGTCTCGGCGGTCTCGGTGGCGCCCAGATCGGCTACAACTGGCAGGCTGGCAACATGTTCGGCCTCGGCAATATCGTGTTCGGTGTCGAAGCCGACATCCAGGGTGCCGGCCTCGAAGACAATCGTACCAGCGTTGCTAGCGGCTTGGGTAGCAACGTTGGCATCAATCAGAAGCTCGACTGGTTCGGCACCGCGCGCGGCCGTATCGGCGTCGCCTCAGGTCCGGTGTTCAGCTACTTCACCGGCGGTTTCGCTTACGGCAATGTCAAGACCAATGTCTTCGGCCCAGTTGGGACGTTCAACGACACCTACAGCAGCACCCGCACCGGCTGGACCATCGGTTCCGGTGTTGAAGCGGCACTGGGCGGCAACTGGACCGGCAAGGTCGAATACCTCTATGTCGATCTCGGCACCCAGAGCGGCACCAATACTCTCGTGCCCTACACCTATTCGTCGGAGATCCGCGAGCACATCTTCCGTGCCGGCCTGAACTATCGCTTTGGCGGAACCGGCGTCTACGCGCCGGAACCGGTGGCGAACT
>JBGMOD010000262.1:0-27798 GCA_041424235.1 Hyphomicrobiales bacterium | reverse complement strand
TGGTCGCACGCGCCAGCGCGTTCTGGCTTTGGGTCGCAACGGCCGTGGCCTGCTGCGCCGTGGCTGTCGCCGCATCGCTGGCGAACGTCGGCGCCGAGACCGTCGTCGCGCTGCCGAACGGGCGCGCGGCGGCACCGCTGCTCGCCGCCAGCACCAGGACCAGCACACTCGCGCCCGCCAGCAGTGCGCTACGAGACGGCTTTCGCTCCGGGTGCAACGCCGGCGTCATCGTCCCCGGAACGCGGAGATTGCGGGAAGACCTGCGACGATGAGCGGATTGACGACGCGACGCGGCATCTCCGACCGGAAACCGAAAGTCTTCAGCAGAAATAATCACTTGCGAATCTCCAGCGGGCCGGACGGCCGCGCACGCGCGCAGCCTCACTCAGCCGCAGACCGGCCCCTGCCCAGGTGACGGATGCGTTCTCTCAAACCCGCACAGAATTCTTGTGACGGTTTTGAATCAGCGCCAGCAGCGGGATGAGAAATGGTTCGATCAATGTAATCCGTCATCCTGAGGTGGCCGTGCGCAGCACGGCCCTCGAAGGACGACGGCCAATGACTCAGTAGAATCGGCCGTGCATCCTTCGAGGCTCGCTACGCTCGCACCTCAGGATGACGGAGTTGATTCAACCTCGATTCATCCCGCTCCAGCGGCGGTGGATCAGCTCAGCAGGACGAGCCCGCCGGGCAGCGACCGGATCTTGGCACCGAAGCCCTGCCTGAACTGGCTCAGGACTTCGTCCAAAGCATCGATCCGGAAACGCCCGCTGACGGGAACGCTGGCGATCGCGGAATTGACGACAACAATCCGGCCGGGCCGATACCTGTTGATCTCTTCGACAACCTCTGCGAGGGGCGTGAATCGAAAGATCAAAACGCCGCGCTGCCAGGCGCTGGCGATGTCCGGATCAATGGCGTTCGCGTGGGCGAGCCCATCATTGTCGTAACGAAGTTGCTGCCCCGACGTCAGGGTCGCCGCTTCGCCATCCCGTGCGATGTTCAACGCGCCCTGCAGGCAGGTGACACAGACGGATGGAGCGGCCTGGCCGCGCAGATGCCGAATGTCGAACTTGCCTTCATTTGCCGTGATCCATCGATCCGCCGCGAGCACGGCAAGCGAGCGCCCTGCGCCTGCGCGCTTCGAAAACGAGGCTTCCCCATCGATCAGTTCCACCCGCTCGGTGTCGTTATCGGCGGGCCGAAGTGCAATGCTGGTCTGGGTGTTCATCCGGACCGAGACATCCGCCGACAACAAGACGTCGCGCTGCTCGCCCGTCCCGGTCCGATAGTCGGCGCGCAATTCCATCCATGACGGCCACAGCCCCAGGGGCGGACGAACGACGACATAAGCGGCCGACGCTGCCGCGGCGGCGGCGAATCCACCGCCAAGCAAAAGCCGGCGGCTCACCGCAGGCGAAACCGACTGCGCACCGGCGCGCAGGGTCGCGGCCGCGGCCCGGCGCCGCCAGCCATGACCGGCAGGTTCGAGATCCTTCCATAACCGGTTCGCAGCCGACAGGGCGGCCGAATGGGCGGCACTCTGACGGCACCAGGATTTCAGGGCCTCGCCTTCGGCAACCGTCATCTGACCGGATGTCAAACGACGCATCCAGGCGATCGCCTCGCGCTCCAGGGGATCGATCTCCATGTTCCGATCGTCCGTTTCGATCATAGCTGCCTAGTGTCGAATTGCGTGCGCGCCGGGACAGGCCAATCGTGGCCCTCAGCGTCTCTCCCCAGTAATATGACGTTTTGCATGGGCCCAAACCGCACTTTATTTCGAAATCCGGTTTCGGCGCGCAAGACAGTATTCCTGTGCGAGTTGAAGTTCCTTCTCGACCAGGCGAAGTGAAATCCCCATCCGCCGCGCAATCTCCATCCGCGGCAGCCCATCCACACGGGCGGCCAGCAGCACCTCGCGCCGGCGCGGCGGCAGCTCCCCCAGAATGGATTCCAGGACCCGCCAGTCGGATCTCGCTTCCGCGGTGTCCGCCGGGCTCGGCGTCTCGTCGACGATCTCAAGCAACCCGTCGATCTCGGCGGCGCTCAGGTGACGATTGTTGACGTCGCGAATGCGATCGCGCGCCGCGTTCATGGCAACGCCGAAAATGTAGTTGCCGGGGTTGCGGACAACGCCGATCGCATCGGCGCGGGCGATATTGAGCCACGCATCCTGCAATGCGTCGCCGGCCATGTCGGCGGAGCCCAATCGCACCGTCAGCCGGCGCTTGATCTCGTCATAACGATCGACCAGAAATCGCCGCAGAAGTGCGAGGGACGGGTCGGTCACTGCGCCACTCCGGCGCCATGGGTCGCGGGCTGTGCGCACCCCATTGTCACGCCCGGCGCCTGCGGTCTGACGACCACGGAAATCGGCTGGGCAATCCCCGGAGGGGGCGCCGCGCCGATCTGCAGCCGGCGCAACGCGCGATCGATACCATCGTCAATTTCGGGCGCTCCGACCGAACCCACCCGCTCAAACCGCGTCACGTCGCCAGAGCCGTCGATCCACAGACGCATTCCGATGCGATAGCTGCCGGGCCGGGCGTTGCCGGCCGCGCACAAAACCTTCTGGAGACCAACCTGGATGCGCCCGTAATAGTCCGTCACCGCGGGCTGCGCGACAGGCGCCGTCTCCACAGGATTCAACGACAACAGAAAAGAATCGGCCGTCAGGCGACGCGCAATGAGGCCGGTGCCTTCAAGCAAAGTCGCAAGCGCCGTGTCGGACGAGATCTGCCCCTGCACAGCCGTTGAGCGGCGGCCGACCAACAGATTGCTGTTGTAGAGGGCATTGCGCCCGGTGACGCTGCCGTACTGCTCCAGCGCGGTTGCCAGCGGCTGCGCCGGGATGTTGAAGTCGAGAGACGATTCTTGCGCGGACGCAATCCAAACGCAACCCAGCATGCCGAATCCGAACGACGCCGCACGGCAAAACCAAACGCTCCGCTTGTGCGCAGAACTCAGCACAACCGGTATCACGACGCCAGCCCACGCGATTTTTTGCAGAAAGTCATTATACAGCTCAGGCGCGCGACTCTAGGGCCGCTCTATTACAATTCCGTGTCAGGACTGTCCGGATCAATTGTCATCGCCCCGACCAACGCGTCGAGCGTTGGCCGATATCAACACGATCGTTCCGACGGTCGCTGCGAGCGAGCTCACGAAAGCAAGACCGCCGAGAGGACGCCCGTTGTTCCGCTTCGGCCAGCACGACCGCCAATGCATCGTTGAAACGCTCGGGGGCGTTCACATTCCAGAGGCGGCCGGTGCCGGGCTCGATCCGCAATCGCGCGCCAGGAATGGCCGCCGCGACGTCCGCGACCTTCAATGCCTTCACCTTCGCGCAGGCCACGCGAACGTCAGCCGGGTATCCCCAACCGGCGCGCCGGCGGCATCGTAGCGGCGTTCGACGATGGTACCGCGGCCGGCGGCATCGATGGTCATCACGGTGCTGCTGCGCGTGCCGTACACGGGGTGCCGGACGAAGATCGCGTTGCGCGGCCACTCGGCGGTCGGCGCCCCCGGATTGTCCTCCGGCTCTTCGCGCAGTTTTTCAAACAGCGGCCCGATGTCGGTCTGGCCCGTCGTCATCCAGTGGTCGACGGCAGTCTCGAGCGCCGTGATCTTGTCCCATTTGTCGTCCGGTCCACCGTTCGAGATGCCGTGCAGCCCAGGCGCCAGTGCACGCCGTTCGACCTGCGGGCGGTTCACCCACAGCTCGGCCTTCGATGCCCCGCCGTCCGGCGTTACGGCAAACAGATTGAGCGGATTGAGCGGCGCGAGATCGACCAGCTCCGGCGCCGCCAGCGCCCCGCGTCCCCGAACGATGTCGCGGACCGCCACACCGCGAGATGGCGCGGTCGGCGAAGGCGTGCCACATCCCGCGCGGTTGGTGACGGCGGCGAACCGGCCGCTAGGCGACACGCCGAGCCACGTTCCGCCGGACAGGAGATCCTGCCCGGCGATGATGTCGCCCTCGGGCCAGATCGCGAGCGGCGCGCTGGCGCGATCGTGGCGCTCGTCCCGGTTGGCAATGACGACCAGTTGCCAATCCGGATGGGCATGCCAGGCCATCGCAAGAACACACATGTCGGCCTCCTTGTGCCGCGCGTTCCATAGCACGCCTCCGCGCGCGGCGATCTGCCGTTCATGCAGGGCAGGCAGCTTCGCCGCGATCGCGACGGATGGCGCGCGCCCACGCGGGCGGATAGTCACCACCCTTCCATTCTCCGAGCCCAGCCAAATGATGGCACTTCACTTGATCCGCCGCTCGCGCAGCCAGTTCGCATAACCGGCCGTAGCGATCTTGACCGAGGTCGCGAAGAAAATCGCCAGCGCGGTCAATGGCGCCGCGTTGTGCGAGAGCTTATCCACGCTCTGTACGCATAAGCTCGCAACAACCATCAGATAGATAGTGCGTTCAATCCACAGCTGGGACATTGCCTGACCTCCGGGCATGAATTGCCCACGCCAACCATCGTCCTCCGGTCGGCAAGCTCAAAGCGCTTCATGATGAAAAAAAGAATTGCGGTAACTTCGACTCCGCCGTCTTGCGCCTTGCCGGACCGGGCCCTCAGCCGCGGCCAAGCGAGAGACCGACCCTCACATCGCCCGCGTGCTGTTGCAAGGCGTCGGCCCCTCGCTCATCGCCGAAAGCATGCCAGGCCGTCGCAAGACCACACATGCCGCCCTCCTTGTGCCGATCGTTCCATGGCATGCCTCTCCGCGTGGCGCGCGGCGTCAGAACGTCGCCACCGTCTTCAGCCCGAACACCAGTGCGTTCGGATTCGCGCTGGTGCCGCCGGGATCGATCACATACTGGATGTTCGGCCGCACCTGCAGGCCGGCGAGCGGCCGGTAGGTGTAGTAGAGCTCCATGGCGTATTCGTTGTGCTGGACCGCCACCGGGCCGAGGCCGGCGAGATTCTGCAGCTCTTCCGACCAGGCGATGCGGCCGTTGACGTGGGTGGTGCCGACGGCAAATCCGATGTCGTCCTGCGGCCGCGACGCGAACGGGCCGGTGTAAATGAGGCCGCCGGCGATCTGATAGTCGGTGGTGGCGGTGCGGCGATCGGCCCAGGTCGCATTGAGAAACAGGCTGAGCGCGCCGGCGGCATCGGCCTGCGACGGACGCAGCACCTGCTGAAGAAAATTGACGTAGGCGCCGTAACGCCCGCGGCTCTGCAACAGCGGTTGTCCCGTCAGCGCAGCCGGATTGCCGTTGATATCGGTGACCACGTCGGGGGCGGTCGATGTGTCGTACCAGCCGCCGAACTTGTAGCTGCCTTGCAAGTTACCGAACGTCGGCAGCCAGGCGAGTTCCGCCGGGATGATGATGCCGGTGGATCCGGAATAGATCACCGGAAGAGCTGAATCCCGCACACTCAGATAATTGGGATTGGCGTCGAACACACCGACCTGAAAATAGCCGAAGCCCTGCAGGTTGAATTTCAGCCGGGTGGCCCACTGACTCACCGGCCAGTTGTAGATGTAGTTGCCGACAAGGTTGCCAGGCTGCCCGCCACAGAAGGTCAGGTTCTGGAAATCGCACCCGAAGGCTGCGAAATCCTCGGCCATGGTGATGCGCCCGAACTTCCAGTCGACCAGGCCGTCGGCGAACTTCTGATCGTACCAGAATTGCGTGAGTCGCAGCGTCTGGCCGCGCCCGAACACCTCCTGCACCAGTTGCAGCGTGCCGAGGTGCGCGTCATCGCCGAGATTGCTGCCGTTGCGGTCCGTCCACGTGACCTGGATGGTGCCGCCGGGCACCACGCCCAGCTTGGTCAGATCGAACGTGGTGCCGAACACCCATTGATCGGTGTAGGCCACCTGTCGCCTGTCACCGCCCGTTGCATTGCCAGCGACTTCGCTGGTGTAGCCGAACTGGAAATCGATGCCGGCATTCAGCAGCCGGGTCCGCGCGCCGTTCCAGTCACCGAGCAACCAAGGAACTGGTGCTGGCACCGGTGCTGGTGCCGGGCTCGGCCCACCGATGGGAATCGTCAGGTCGGCGGCAGAGGCAGCGCCGACGCCCACACAGGCCGACATCACGGCGAGAGCCAGCGTCGAGAGACCCAGCCACAGGCAGACCGCCGCCGAACGTTTTGCGCGGAGACCGAATGACGCACGCATGGCGACGCTCCCGGACTTAATCCTTCAACGTGTAGGCGATGACATAATCGCCACGCTTGGTGCCGAACGAGCCGTGGCCGCCGGCCGCGGTGACGACATATTGTTTGCCGCCCGCCTCGTAGCTCATCGGCGTCGACTGGGCGCCGGCCGGCAGACGATCTTCCCAGAGCACCTTGCCATTGCGCACGTCGTAAGCGCGGATCGTGTACTCGTAAGTGCCGGTGTAGAAGGCGACCCCGCCGGCGGTGGTGATCGGCCCGCCCAGCATCGGCACGCCCATCTTGAACGGCAGCGGCAGCGGCGTGGTGTCCCTGATCGTGCCGTTGGGATGCTGCCAGACGATCTTCATGGTCTTGAGATCGATCGCCGCCATCGAACCCCATGGCGGCCGGTAGCACGGCACTGCGAGCGGCGAGAGGAAGCTCGAGATATCCACGCCGAACGGCGTGCCATACATCGGCTGCGCCCCGACCTCGCTGCCCACCGGCTTGTCGGCTGTCGGCGCCGGCGGATTGAGCGGGCCGCGCGGAAGCAGCTTCGATCTGAACGGCAATGACATCGGGTTGGCGATGGCGATCTGCCGCACCGGATCGACTGCGATGCCGCCCCATTCGAACATGCCGAGATTGCCCGGGAAGACCAGCGTGCCCTGCAACGACGGCGGCGTGAACGTGCCTTCGTAACGCAATTGATGGAACATGATCCGGCACAGGAGCTGATCGAAGATGGTGCCGCCCCACATGTCGGCGCCGGTCAGCTTCGCCTCGGGGCGGAATGTCAGTTCGGAAAACGGCTGCGTCGGCGCGGTGCGGTCGCCGGGCGCGGCGCCCTGCGGCACCGGGCGTTCCGGCGCCGGCACGATCAACTCGCCGGTCCTGCGATCGAGCACGAACAGATTGCCCACCTTGGTCGGCTGGATGATCGCGGGAACGATGCCTTTCGCTGTGCTGACATCGACCAGGCTCGGTTGCGAGGGAACGTCCATGTCCCAGAGGTCATGATGCACGGTCTGGTACGACCAGGCGCGCTTGCCGGTGTTGACATCCAGCGCGACGATGGAACTGGAATAACGCTCGACCAGGGCATCGCGATTGCCGCCCCAGATGTCCGGCCCGTTGTTGCCGGTGGGGATGTAGACGAGATTGAGTTTCGGATCGAACGAGGCGGTGATCCAGGAATTCGGCGAGCCGTTGGTGTAATGCCGCGTCGGCGACGGCAGCGCATTCTCGTCCGCCGCGCCGGAGTCCCAGGCCCACACCAGTTTGCCGGTGTAGACATCGAAGCCGCGGATCACGCCCGACGGCACCTCGACCGCATAGTTGTCGATCACGGCGGCGGCCACGACCATGATCCTGTCGCTGACGACCGGCGGCGATGTCGGCTCGAAAAAGCCCGCCGTCTTGATTCCCATGCCCTGCTGCAAATCGAGGGTGCCGTGATCGGCAAAGCCATCGCACAGCTTGCCGGTGTCGGCATCGAGCGCGATCAAACGCCCGTCATTGACCGGCAGGAAGATCCGCCGCGGGCATTCAGCCGGCGCCGGACTGCCGCTGCTGTCGACGGCGCCCGCCGCGGTCTCGTGGTAGGAGACCCCGCGGCAGGTCATGTGCTGGAACGTCTTGTTGAACGTCAGCTTGGGATCGTATCGCCAGCGCTCGGTGCCGGTCTTGGCGTCGAGCGCGAACAGCACCTGGTGCTGCGAGCAGAGATAGAGCGTATCGCGCACCTTGATCGGGGTGACCTCGAAGGTCGTCTCGCCGGAATCCTCCGGTGTCGCGACGTCGCCGGTGCGGAAGGTCCAGGCGACCTTGAGGTTGCCGACATTGTCGGGCGTGATCTGCTTCAGCGGCGAATAACGCTGGCCGAACTGCGTGCGTCCATAGGCGCGCCAGTCGCCATCCGGCTGCGGATCGGCTTCGCTTTGCTGCACGGCCGCGCCCGACTCGGCGATCGTGCCGTTGATGTCGTGATAGCTGGACAGCAGCGCGACAATGAGCACGGCCGATGCCACCACGACGCCGGCCCACAGCGGCGCTGTCGCGCGTCCGTACGACACCGGAGCGTTGCGCGCGAGGCCGCGCACGATCACCGGTGTGAGCAGCCACAGCGCCATGGGGAAGATGACATCACCACGCGCTGCGAGCGGCCACCAGTCAAATTTCACTTCATAGACGGCCCACGCCAGCGTGCCGACCAGCACGATCGCAAACAGCCAGAGCGCGGAACGGCGCTGCGCCAGCAACAATGCAGCCGTGGCGAGAATGCCAACACCGAGGACAATGTAAAAAGGGGACCCGCCCAGAACGGCGAGCCAGATGCCGCCACCCGCGATGACCACGCCGATCAGGGCGTAGATGAGACCCGTGATGAAGACGGCCCTGGATCGCTGCATGGTTGCTCCAGTGCGGAAGAGGAACTGGGCTTGTCTCGCGCAAGCGCAACAGACCGTCCCCGCTTTCAAGAAGCTTGGTCCAATCCTCCGTCACTGGCAACCGAGAATTGTAGCACTGAGGCAACACCCGCTCGCAAAGCAGCCACGCAAAAACAAGTTGAAGCAAAATTCTTCAAAATGTGCGCGCAGTGTTCAACGACGAACAGCGCGAGGAACCCGGCTGGTTCCAGCATGACGTCGGCCACTGTCAGACAAATGATGCGGCGGCTTGGGCGAGAGCCGGACATCAATCGTCAGTGTATCGCTTGTCGCGGTTTGCCCAACGCGTCGGCGAGAGCGGGATGACTTTGCGTTGAATCAACTCCGTCATCCTGAGGTGCGAGCCTTGCGGTGCACTTGCACCGCTGGGCGAGCCTCGAAGGATGCTCGGCCGATTCTCCTGAGTCATTGGCCGTCGCCCTTCGAGGGCCGCGCTACGCATCGCAAGTCGGGTTTACCCGACTTGCGTCTTAAGTAAGAACGCAACCGGCATGGCCGGTTGCTGCGCACCTCAGGATGACGGATTACATCAAGCAACCATGCCTCATCACATCTAGCGGAATTCATTCCAGTTGCGCCAATGGGTCGGCTGGATATCGGCGTGCCTTTGACCCCGCGCGTCGACCCAGTCGGGCCCGTCCCGGTGACACGCAAGCTGGAACGTATGGACGATGCCATCGTAATCCAGCACGCAGATTTCGAGATCGCGGTCAGATGGCGCCATTGAGGTGGGCAGCCATTCGGTGGAGACGGAAAGCATGATGAACCTCCATGATGAACGGACTCACGCGTCTCTTCGCGCGTCGTGAGCGCGACACGCGATCGGCTCGCCCGGCGGTCACTGAGCGGGATCGTTGCAGGGGTTGTAGCCGTTTGGTCCAAAATCCGGATCGCATCCAAACCCGCCGTTGCGCATCGCGGGAGCCGTAAAACCGCGGCGGTCGTCGGGCGTCGCGCCGCCAACGCCCAGGGAATATCCGTGATGGTGGCGCGCTGATTTTCTGCTCACGACATGGGCGTCCGATACGGAGCCGAAAAGGAGCAATGCGACGATCGCCGTACCGAGGGTTCTGGACATGATGCGTCTCCATTCACGTTGATAGTCCGGAGACCGAAGCGGCGAAGGCTTTATTCCGGAAAGTGGCTGGACGTTGCGACGGATCACGGAGTTCTGATTGAAGCGCCGCAGAGGGCTGCCACGCAGCCCCGGCCGTTCACCTCATCTCGTGTGCGATCTCTTGCGCGCCACGATGTAGGGGCGGTTGTCGTCGCCCGTCCCTGCATGATTTTCCGTGGCAAGTATCTCGAAGCCCGCGGCAGCGATCGACCGGCCGAGCTCCGCGCCCCGAAAGACGCCGGCATAGGGCGCCTGGCCGATCGCGCGCATCGCCGGCAAGACGAGCCGGATGAGAGGATTCATGTTGCCGACACAAGGCGTCTTGGAGATGAACAGGCCGTCCGCGGCAAGCAAGGCATGGATCCGGCGCAGCGTGCCGGGCAGGTCGCGGACCAGGTGCAGATAATTGAATCCTAGCACCGCATTGAATGGCGCTGCGCCGGGCGCAAGCGCGTCTGCGGTGGCCGTGCGGAAGACGAGGCCGGGGATGCGGCCGGCGGCGTGCTTCTCATCGGCGATCATGATCATTGCAGCGGAGATATCCGTCGCGAGATAATCCCGAACATCGCCGGCGAGCCGCAGCGCCGTCGTTCCCGTGCCGCAGCCGAGCTCCAGCACCCGGTCGCCCGGTTTCAACAAGGCGCGGGTCCGCTGCAGCGTGCGGGCGTATCCGGCCTGGTCCGCAATTACACCCTTGGCGTACTTGCGGGCCGTCCGGTCCCAGAAGCGGGCGTCGCGCGTGATGGTCATGGGCACTCCCCGCAGATCGCCGACGCATGCCGCGGCGGCCGGAACGGCTTTCAACGCGGCGCGCGGCTTTTCAATGCGGTTCAACGTCACCCCTCCTTCGCGCGATGCGCTTCGGAGGGTCCAGGACAGTATGGAAGGACATGCCCTGCGAGGCGCCTTGGCGCGAAGCAGGACACGCGATCGGCAACGTCAGCCCGGTTGAGTTCAGGTGCAAGATGGGATTAGCTCAGGGAACGTCCACTCCATCGGCAGCAGCTCAATCGGTCATTCGATCGTCGCCGTCATCCACTCGAGAGGAGAAAGGCCAGTGCGGGTCCTCGACAGGATCAACAGGAAAACGTGGGTCTGGGTGCTTGCTCCGCTGGTGTTTTTGGGATTCGACGCCGCGTTTGCCCTCACCTTGCCCCTGCCGCCGGCGACCTGGGGCAACCCCGATCAACCGTGGGGACGACGGCGCGACGTGACGGCCCAGGACCGTGAGCACATCGCCGCGTTCCGGTCCGGGCACAAGACGCCAAGCTATGCGACGGATTTCAGGGATGCCGCGAAATTCCAGTCGGATTGGGCGCCGCAAGCCGATAATCCATCAAGCCTGCTGGCGTGCCGCCAACCGGCAAACGTGAGTCCCGGCAACTCCGGACTGTCGCTGAAGACGCTGCCGACGACGGCCTGCGGTCCGGCCAAGAAATGGGCGACGGGCACCGTATGGAGCAAATTCACGACCGGTTACGGCTTCTATGAAGCACGCATCAGGATTGCGGATATCAGCGGGATCAACAACGCCTTCTGGGTCGTCACCAAGGGATATGAAATCGATATTGCCGAGGTGCACTATCCCGGCGATCTCGGCATTTCCCTTCACAACTGGACCACCGGCAAGGATCAATCGGTCGGTTTCAAAAGAGTGCTGAAGGACGATCTCTCCAAGGGATTTCACGACTATGGCATGTTGTGGACGCCGGATGAGATCGTCATGGAGATCGACGGAGAACCCGTCGCGGCCATCGTGACCCACGGTAGTGTGGCGGGCGAACTTCAGACACGCTTTTCCACGGCCCTCGCCCCGTTCGCCGGCAAGGTTCCCGACAATCCCGCCGGCCACGACGTGATCGTGAGTTGGTTCAAATTCTACACGCTTTGAGCCCATGCGCGCATCGTCCGCCGCCGCGCCGATCGCTTACGACGCGGTCCGCGGATTCGCCGGGCTCACCAGCGGCAGGAAGATCTCATCGACAATTTCGCTGATGGCTGTCTCCGACAAGGGCGCGAAGGTCATCAGCATTTCATGACGTGCAAGGTCGGCCGGAAGCGACACGATCCGCGGGGTGAGGCGCTCAGCGGCGATGTCGCCACGCGCGATCGCGCGCGCCAGGATGGGTTGCATGACGTCGGAGTTGGCGATCTCGGCCCGCAGTTGCGTCCTCATCTCCGCCAGGCTGGACTGCCTGTCCACCAGGTCCTTCTGCATGTCGAACAACAGCCTGATGGTGTCGGGCCGGGCCCGGTCGGACAAGCCGCGCAGCAGAAGGCAGATCTCGTCGCGCACGTTGCCGAGATCGGGCACGACGATCGGGTTCTGTGCGAGATGCCGTCCGAGCGCCGCCGTTGCCAGTGCGGTGCGGCTCGGCCAGCGCCGATGCAGCACCGGCCGGCTGGTGTCCGCCCGTTTGGCGACACCTTCCAGCGTCAGTCCAGAATAGCCGCGCTCAACCAGTTCCGCCCAGGCAGCGTCCAGGATCGCGTCCTCCAGCAGGGCGCCCCGGCGCCGTCCGATTTTGTCAGCTGTCATCCCGCCTCCGGTTAAGATGCATAATGCATCCTATTGAATGTTCGATCTTGGCCAATTAAGATACATACCGTATCTTATTGACCCGGAGAAGCCGTATGTCCGACACCCAAGCCGCCAAATCCCGCTCGGTTCTGATTTCCGGCGCCAGCATCGCCGGGCCGGCCACGGCCTACTGGCTCGACCGGTACGGTTTCGACGTCACGGTGGTGGAGCGGGCGGCGGCCGTTCGCAGCGGCGGCTATCCCATCGATGTGCGGGGCACCGCCATCGACGTGGTCGAACGCATGGGCGTGCTGCCGCAACTCCGGTCGGCCCATATCGACACCCGGAAGCTGACATTTGCCGATGCCGACGGGCATCCGATCGCCACCGTCGCGCCGGAAGCGCTGGCCGGCGGGGTCACCGCACGTCACATCGAATTGCCGCGCGGCCAGCTGACATCGGTTCTGTACGATCTCACGCGCGAGCGGAACGTGCGCTACCGGTTCGACGATTCCATCGACGCGTTGAAAGACGACGGGACCGGCGTCGACGTTCGTTTCAGAAGCGGGGCGCAACAGCGGTTCGATCTCGTGATCGGCGCGGACGGCATGCACTCCAACACCCGCGCGCTGGTGTTCGGGCCGGAAGCGCCGTTCAACCGCTATCTTGGTTTTTGCTTCAACCTTTTCTCGCTGCCGAACGATCTCGGCCTCGCGCACGAAGCCGTGGTCTATGCCGAGCCGGGTCGTCTTGCCGGCGTGTATGCGGTTGGCGACACACCCACGCTGCAGGCCTTCCTGAACTTCGCCACCGATGAGCCGCCGTTTCTGTCCCATGCGGACGTCGATGGACAACGCCGGCGCACGGCGGACATTTTCCGTCATGGCGGCTGGGAAATTCCACGCCTGCTTGCGGCCATGCAGCGCGCGGACAACTTGTTCTTCGACACGGTCAGCCAGATTCACATGCCGCGCTGGTCGTCCGGCCGCGTGGTGCTGGTCGGCGACGCCGCGCATGCGCCCTCGTTCCTGTCGGGACAGGGCTCCAGCCTCGCGCTGGTCGGCGCCTATGTGCTGGCCGGAGAACTGGCAGCGCATGCCGATCCCGTCGACGCCTTCGCGTCCTATGAACGGATCACGCGGCCGTTCATGGAAGCAAACCAGGCGCTGGCCTCCAGGGAGGGCGCGAGCCTTCTCATGCCGCGGACGCCGGACGAGCTCGAAGCCCGCAACGCCGCGCTTGCCGCGATGCAGGCATCGGGCGAGACATCGCACGGCGAGCACGCCAGCCAGGTGTACAATTCGCTGCGGCTTCCGGATTACAGGGGGAAGGAGAGACTTGGCGCAACACCGTAAGCCTGCGCGCCTAGTTCTTCGCGCTCTCGGTCTTCTCCGCGGCCTTGCACGTGATCAGCAGCGTGAACGCCCGCGCGTTGCGGGCGATGTCGGCGGTCTTCAGCTCCGTCTTGGCATCGGAGGTCTGGTACGGCACCACGCTGTTGTCGAGGAAATCCCGCAGCGCGCCGGTCTTGATGGCGAAGTTGATGTTCTCGGGGATGTTGCCGGTGGCTTTGGCGAACTTCAAAGCGTTCAATTTCGCTGAGACGACGCCGACCACTTCGCCGCTCGAGGCGATCAGCGGGCCGCCGCTGTTGCCGGGCTGCACGGCGGCGCTGATCTGCAGGTAGCGCGTGTTGTTGAAAACACCGCTGAGCGAGCTGACGATTCCCGTGGTCACCGTGAAGTCGGACGTGAGCAGGCCATGGAACGGAAAGCCGATCGCGACGACGCTGTCGCCGGAGCGGATCGCCTTTTCCCGGATGACGGCCGCATCCTTGAACGTGCCCGGCGCCTGGAGCAGAGCCAGATCGTTGGTTTCGTCGCTTGAGACGAGACGCAATTTGACCGGAGCTTCACCGGTCAGATTGCCCTGGATGTCGTCGATGCATCCGTCAACGACATGCTGATTGGTCACGACATGGCCGTTGGCGCTCACCACGAAGCCGGTGCCGGTCTGGTCGAACGTCTTGGCCGGCTTCGACGGTGGAGCACTCGACGGGGCGGCCGCCGTCGCGGCAACGGGCTTGGCGACGGCCGGTGCAACGGCGAAGTCGCCGGAATTGGCAACGCCATTTTTCTTCACGCTCAAGACGCAATTGAGCAGAGACGGCAGCAGTTGCGCCGTCTGGCCCAGGGAGAACTGAAACAACTGTCCCTGGGTGAAGGCGGTCATCACCTTCGCCTTGCGAAACTGGGTGATCAGCGCCGAATTCGGCGGCATATCGACCTGCAGCAGGTTCGCATTGAGCGGCTTTGCATACACGTTGAAGACGGGCTGGCCATCGAACGTCAGCGCAACCGGGAAGGCTTCACCGGGATTCAGTTTCCAGTTCTGATGCGCGAAGCCCAGCCGCCAGCTCAGATCGTCGCCAACCGACACCACGAAATAGATGCCGCTCTGATACGTCGCCCCCGCCGCGCAGTGGGTGAAGGCGCCGGTCTGATCGTTGGTGTAGGCGCCGCCGCTCCAGTTGCCGACCTTGATGGAGCCGAACGGACCGCGCGCATCGGCGCTGCCGATGGCTGCGCACAACGCAAGCGCGACCGTGAAAAACCCGAAACGTTTCATTGGAATGCCCCCCAACTGCGGCGAGCATAATTGTGCGTCACAACCGGTGTCCAGAGGCGGCGGGCGGGCTGCGACAATCGGGTCCGTTTCGAGGCTCGAAGTGCCATGGCACGAACCGGGACTTACCATAGACGTTTGCTAGCGAATGCGTGGCCCGAGCCGGATTTGAGATAGCGCTCGAAAGACGACGCTTTGGTCGCTTCCGAGAAAGCTACATAGGTCACGATCCGCCAGGGGACGAATTTGGAAGTATGGGTCGACTTTCCGGCATTGTGCTCGGCCAGGCGGCGCTTCAGATCGTCGGTTACGCCGACATAGCGCTGGTCTTGCGTGGAGAGGCTTTCAATAGGTAGACGTAATGCACGTCAGCGGCCCTCCTTCGCCAAGGCTTCGGAGGGCATCCTGCTTCGCGGATGGAAACCTGACAATCCTGCGAAGCGCCTTGGCGCGAAGCAGGATGGCCTGCCACCCGAAGCCCCAAAGGGGCGAAGGGTGGCGGAGAGGGGGGGATTCGAACCCCCGATAGGCTTGCACCTATGCCGCATTTCGAGTGCGGTACAATCAACCACTCTGCCACCTCTCCGCGGGGCCGAAACGACGGGCCGAGGCCCGTCCGGTTGTGGGCGTGTTCTATGCGAGGATTCCCGGGGAGACAAGGCGGTGTGAGCGGGGATTTTGCCGGCAGGGGCGAGAATTGCGCCGGGAACGCGGGATAACGGGCCGAAAACGGCTATTTCGGCATCGACTTGACCGGTCTCGGGCAGACTGAGAGCGATGGATGGTTGCGGGTGTCGGGCACCTCGGCCCCCTCAGCCGTCATGCCCGGCCTTGTGCCCAGCGACTTGGCAAAGCCAAGTCGCCGATACATCCACGTCTTCCTTGCTGAAAAACTGCGAAGACGTGGATACCCGCGCGAAGCGCGGGCACGACGGCTGAGAACGCTGAAGCATGTTGCCCGTTGCGTGCGACGTGATGCGCTGTGCACGCGCGACAATCCTGCCCTCCTCACTCCTTCTTGCCGTTCTTCTTCTCGCTCTTCTCGTCTTTCTTATCCTGCTTCTTCTCCGCCTTGTCGTCGTCCTTCACCTTGTCCTTGCGGTTGGTGAAGCGGGCGTTGCCAAGGCCGGTGCCGATGGTGAGCACGCCCCAGTGCTTGTGATCCTGCATGAAGGGCACTTCGGAGAGGCCCTGCACCACCCCGTCATTGTGCATCAGCACGGCGGTGTCGTTGCCGCCGATCAGGGGGATGCCCTTGACGAGCTCCGCCGGCAGATTGAAGCGGCTGCTTTCCCAGTTGCCGGGGAGATTCTGCGCGCCTTTTTCAATCGAGCCATCGGGATCAATCACGCCGGGGCAGGACACGCCGATGAAGGGCGTGAGTTTCAGCCCCGCCTCTTCCGCCTCGCCGATCAACTCCTTCAGCATCTTGATCAGCTTCTTGATCGCGCCCTCGCGGGTCGGCTCGTCGTCAGCGTGGCGCCAAAGGCTGGATTTCCAGACGCTCGCCTTGGAGAGATCCGGCGTCTTCTTCTGCCGGCTTTCCACCACGCCGCAGCGGATGTTGGAGCCGCCGATATCGATGGCGAGAATGCTGTCGTGGCCTTCGAAGATCCAGGACGGCGCGAGATGCAGGCAGCCGATCAGGCCGGCTTCATCGGGATGATAACGGATCGGCACCAGGTCCACCTTGTGGCCTTGCGCTTTAAGGATGATGTCGGCGCGCGCGATCGCCAGTTCACCGAGCCGGCTCTGGCGGAAGCCGCCGCCGACCACGATTTTTTCGGTCTTGTCCCAGGCCTTGGTCTTGAGAAAACGATCGGTGACATGGGCCAGTGCTGTGGCGAAATCCTCGATCGCGCTGTGCACCAGCGCTGCGGCGCGCACATCGTCGCCGACCAGCACCTTGTCGAGATCCTTCTTGCTGATCTCCGCCGACGGCGTCTTGCCGAACGGATCTTCCCCCGCCTTGCGCAGCGGCTTGCGCCAGTCGTCCAGGATGTCCTGGAACGCGCCCTTGCTGGCGCGGTCGCCGAGGAAGCCGTCCTCGTCCTTCAATTCGATGTTGTAGCTGTCGACGTCAACCGACGGCAGCCGCTCCGCGCCATGCCGGCCGATGCCGGCGGTCGCCAATTCCTCAGCCATGAAGTTCCCTCGTGTGAGCGGGGGTAACGAGCGGGGAACCGGTTGGTTTCATGGGGAAGGGTGGCGGCAGCAAGATATTGAAAAGATGGTGGAAATTACGATCTCGGCCGTCATGCCCGCGCTTGGCGCGGGTATCCACGCCTTCTTGGCCGCGCAGTAAGGAAGTCGTGGATACCCGGCCTGCGGCCGGGCATGACGGCAGAGGCTGAGGGACGGCATCGGGCCACCGCGAGCCCCCCAAACCAGCCCGCGCGACAGCCAGAACCACCCAAACCCCTCATTTTTGGCGGGTTTTGGCGGCCGTTTTCCTTGACTCGGGGCGCTCACACTCTATAAAGCCAGCAACCCGGCGCGGGATTTCTCGCGCCGTTTGTTTTGGCATGTCCCTCACGTCATCTTTGTGAGATGCTAGACATTACACCATAACCGACTGACAAAAAGCCGGCCCAGGGTTCGCCCTGAGGCGCGGAGTATGAACACGAAGGATAACAACGATGTTCGCAGTCATCAAAACCGGCGGCCGGCAGTACCGCGTCGTTCCGGATGATGTCTTAGAGATTGGCAAGATCGCCGGCGATGTCGGCACGATCGTGCAGCTGGGTGAAGTGCTTGTCGTGGGCGGCGAAACGCCGATCCTCGGCCTGCCGACTGTCGCTGGTGCGTCGGTTGCGGCCGAAGTCCTCGACCACAAGCGCGGCCCGAAGGTGATCGCTTTCAAGAAGCGCCGCCGCAAGAATTCACGCCGCAAGCGCGGCTATCGGGACGAGATCACGCTGATCCGCGTGACCGAGATCCTGACCGACGGCAAGGCGCCCAGCATCGGGCCGCGCCCGAAGAAGGAAAAGAAGGTGGTCGAGGCGCCGGCTGACGGCGACGAGGCCCCGGTGAAGGCCAAGGCAGCGCCGAAGAAGGCTGCTCCCAAGGCCGAAGCCAAGGCACCGGCCAAGAAGAAGGCCGCGCCGAAGCCGAAAGCTGAATAAAGCCCAAGCCTGAATAAGGCTGGCAGAGAATAAAAACGACCTGAAAGTGGTCTTGTTGGCTGTCTGGGCAAGCGTCCAGACCGCCAAGAAGCCCTCTAAGGTCAGACGTTAGTGACAAATCGTGAAATGATTCCGTCAAGGAATCAGGTTACAGATTCAAACGAGATCGGAGACGAGCAATGGCTCATAAAAAAGCAGGCGGTTCATCGCGCAACGGCCGTGATTCCGCGGGCAAGCGCCTCGGCATCAAGGCGTTCGGTGGCGAGCACGTCATTCCCGGCAACATCATCGCGCGCCAGCGCGGCACCACCTGGCATCCCGGCCAGAACGTCGGCATGGGCACCGATCATACCCTGTTCGCCAAGGTTGAAGGCCGCGTCGAGTTCCGTGCGAAAGCCAACGGCCGCACCTTCATTTCGGTCCTTCCGATCACTGAAGCCGCGGCCGAATAATACGGTGGACACATATCGAGTCCACCGGTCCTGCTGAACCGGTGGAGCTCCAAAAGCTCCTAAGGGGAGGTGGGCAAACCACCTCCCCTTTTCGTTGCGTGTTTCTCACCTGCGTCGTCCGACACGAAACACTCCAGGAGCATCACCATGTTGCAGGAAATTCCAACCTCCACACTGCGCGAAGGAAGTAGCGTCGTCCTCGAGACGGCCCGTCTGGTGTTGCGCCAGCCGACCCTCGCGGACGTAAAAGCCATCGCGCGCCTGGTCAACGATCGCCGCGTGGCCGAAAATCTGCGTCGCGTCCCGCATCCCTACACCCGCGATGACGCCGTCGACTTCATCACCGCCACGGCCGCCGCCGATCGCGACACCGTCTTCCTGATCGAACACAATCGCACCCCCATCGGCATGGTCGGCATCGACTGGCAGAACCCGGACTTGCCGGAGCTCGGCTACTGGCTGGGCGTGGAGCACTGGGGCCGCGGCTTCGCCACCGAGGCAGCGCGCGCCGTGATCGACACCGCGTTCGAGGACTACGCCATCGAGCGCCTGGTCTCCGGCGCCCGTGTCAGCAACCCGGCCTCGCGCCACATCCTGGAGAAGTGCGGCTTCCAGTGGACCGGCGTCGAACTGCACCGCTTCCTGGCGCTGGGCTCCTCCACCCCGGTGGACCGGTTTCGGCTGGACCGCAGCGTGTGGGCTTCGCTGAAGAGCTGGGGGACGAGTACGAGAAGGTGAGTGTGGTGGCTGAGGCGCACGTTCGATGTGTGCCGATGCACCTCGTCACTTTCAGCCGTCATGCGGTCGTTGTTGGCCCCAGCGCCTCTGCACCCTCTGTCGTCATGCCCGGCCCTTGGGCCGGGTATCCACGACTTCCTTTGCAGCGTCGCCGTCAAGGCGTGGATACCCGCGCCAAGCGCGGGCATGACGGCGGAGGGTGGCGCGAGGCATTGCGCCCATCCAAATCCCCCTACGACGCAATCATCTCGAACAGATCCATCCCAATTCGGATTGTCGGCCGTGATCACCCGCACCTTGCGTGCGCGCGGCCAGTGCTTGATGGCGTGCTCGCGCTCGATGGCCGTGCGGATATCGTCGAACTGCTCGAAATAAACCAGCCGCTTCACGCCATACCGTTTGGTGAAGCCTTCAACGGCTTCCGAGCGATGTTCGAAGACACGGCGGACAAGATTGTTGGTGACCCCGACATAGAGGACACCATTGGGGCGATTGCTCAGGATGTAGACGTACCCGCCCATGATGAGACGGATGATGAGAGGCGGGGAGCGGCAAGACAAGTCCGGCGATTACGGTATGTTTTGTCGAAATGCCTCGCCGCTCTCGGCCACCATGCGGCTTCTTGTTGGCCCGGACGCCTCGTCGCCCTCAGCCGTCATGCCCGCGCTTGGTCAGCGACTCGGCGGAGCCGAGTCGCCGGGGTATCCACGCCTTGACGGCGGTGCTGCGAAGGAAGTCGTGGATACCCGGCCTTCGGCCGGGCATGACGGCTGAGGTGGGCGAAGCGCCTCGCGTCTCACTGCGTCCCGCGCAGCCACCACACACCCCTGGCACGCCCTCTCACCCCGGTGGCGCCTCGACCACCTCGGCACTCCGCCCCAAGCTCTGCTCGCGCAGGAAAATATAAAGCCCGGCGCCGATGATGATGGCGGCGCCGATCAGCGTGGCCATCGACGGCACGTCGTGGAACACGACATACCCGAAGATCACCGCCCAGATGATCATGGTGTACTGATACGGCACCACGATGGAGGCGGGCGCGAGCTTGAGCGAGCGGTTCAGGCAGAACAGCGCGCTCACCGAAATGAGACCCGCGACCAGAAACAACCCCAGATCCGGCAGCGACGGCGTCACCCAGCCGAATGGTGCCAGCACCGCACCGACCGTGAAGGTGCCGGCGAACTGGCTGGTGGCCAGCACCACGTCGGGTGTCTTGCGCAGCAGACGCGTGATCACCATCAGCACCGAGAATGACAAGCTGCCGGTGAGCGCGATCAGGGTCGGCCAGCCGATGCTGTGCGACGACGGTTGCATCGCGATCAGCACGCCGCAGAAGCCGACCGCCACTGCCGTCCAGCGCCGCCAGCCGACATGCTCGCCGAGGAAGATGGCGGAGGCGGCGGTGACGAAAATCGGCGCCGCGAGATAACAGGTGATGATGTCGGCCAGCGGCAGGTACACCGCGGCGAGGAAGAACATCCCGACTTCGGCGGTGGAGAACACGATCCGCGCGATCTGCAGAACCGGCCGCTCCAGCCCCACGAACACACCGCGCTGGCGCCAGATCATCGGCGCGATGATCAGGAACGCGGCGCAGGCGCGCAGCCACAACAACTGCCCCACCGAATAGGTGGCGACGATGTATTTGCCGAGCGCGTCGCCGAACGAGAAGGTGAAGACAGCCGCCAGCATCAGGCCGATGCCGGCCAGCACGGGCGAGCGAAGAGTGGCGCCGCTCGGCGCATCAGGAATCGTGGCCATTGCGAGATCGAGCTCCCCGGCGAAAGACCGACTGCGACCACGTCGATAGAGGCTGCGGCTGATGTGATCAACCCTCATCATCGCAGCCGTGCCCGGCGGATAGTGCAGCGGACGTTTGGTCGCATGTGGTGGTGGTGAGGATGCGGTGCCTGTTGCATGCGATGCCCGCCGTCACTGTATGCCGTCAGGCGTTCCGGGTTGGCCCACGCGCCTCTGCCTCCTCAACCGTCATACCCGGCCCTTGGGCCGGGTATCCACGACTTCCTTTGCAACAGCCGCCGCTAAGGCGTGGATACCCCGGCGACTCGGCTCCGCCGAGTCGCTGACCAAGCGCGGGCATGACGGCTGTGGGTGGAGTGACGCATCGCATCTCATTTTGTCCGACGACAATGCAGGTCTCTGCTTTGCGGAAATCACGATTGACGCCGGCCCGCGTGATCCCGATCATCACCGCGATCACCCTGAGGAGTTCGCCGCCATGACACGGATCACGCCCCTGCTCGCCACCACCGCGCTCTGCGCCGCCGCAATGATTGCAGCCGTGCCGGCGCGGGCCGAGCTCGATGCCGTCAAGCTCCGGACCGCGATCGAGGCCTCCGTCGAGACCGACTATCCGAAACTCGACGCGCTCTACAAGGATATCCACGCGCATCCGGAGATCGCGTTCCAGGAGGTGAAGACCGCGGCGCGGCTGGCGGGTGAAATGCGCGCGCTTGGTTTCGAGGTGACCGAGAAGGTCGGCAAAACCGGGCTGGTAGCGATCTATAAAAACGGTGACGGGCCCACCATCATGGTGCGCACCGAGCTCGATGCGCTGCCGATGGAGGAGAAGACCGGGCTGCCTTACGCGAGCCATGACAAGACCACCTGGGACGGCCGCGAGACCTTCGTCGCCCACAGCTGCGGCCACGACATTCACATGGCGAGCTGGGTCGGCACCGCGAAAACCCTGGTCGGGCTCAAGGACCAGTGGAAGGGCACGCTGATGTTCATCGCACAACCCGCCGAGGAAATCGTGTCGGGCGCCAAGGCGATGCTGGCGGATGGAGTCTACACCCGCTTCAAGAAACCCGACTTCGCCTTCGCGTTGCATGACGGTCCATTCGCCTACGGCCACATCGCCTATCGCGCCGGCGTCGGGTCATCCAGCTCCGACGGCCTGTCCGTGACCTTCCACGGCCGCGGTGGCCACGGCGCGGCGCCGCAGCGGACCATCGATCCGGTGATGATGGCCGCGCGTTTCGTGGTCGATGTGCAGAGCGTGATCAGCCGCGAGAAGGACCCCACCGAGTTCGGCGTGCTCTCGATCGGCGCAATCCATGGCGGCACCGCCGGGAACATCATTCCCGATGACGTGCAACTGCTCGGCACCATCCGCTCCTACAAGCCGGAGGTGCGCGCCAAGATGCTGGCTGGCATCGAGCGCACCGCCAAGGCGGTGGCCGCGATGTCGGACGCTCCCGCGCCGGATATCAAGATCATCGAAGGCGCCAAATCGGTCATCAACGATGCCGCGGTGGTCGCAACAACGGAAAAGGTGATGAAGGCCGCGTTCGGCAGCAGCGCCAGGGCCGCCCCCGGCGGCACCGCCAGCGAGGACTTTTCCGAATTCCTCGATGCCGGCGTGCCCGGCATGATGTTCAACATCGGTGTCTATGAACCGGCACGGGTGACTGCGGCCATGAACGGAACCGGCCCCGAACTGCCGTCCAATCACTCGCCGTTGTTCGCGCCTGTGCCGAAACCGACGATCACCACCGGCGTGACGGCGATGACGCTGGCGGTGCTGAGTGCGTTTGATGGGGGTGGGAAGGGGAAGTGAGAGGCACGGAACACTCCACACCCTCCGCGAAGGGCGCCTGTCGCTGACCCAGGCGCATCACCGTTGCTCAGCCGTCATGCCCGGCCCTTGGGCCGGGTATCCACGACTTCCTTCCTTTTTGAGAGGCCCTGGAGGCGTGGATGCCCGCACCAAGTGCGGGCATGACGGCTGTGGGTGGCGCAGCGCCTCGCGTCTCATTGCGGCACGACAGCCCATCGCGCCGAATCCTGCCGAAATCGGCTTTTTGGGGCCGAATCGCGCCCGGAAAAGTAGGCAGAACGCGGCGATCTATGTTACGCCACGGCCATGAAATTCCTTGACGAAGCAAAGGTCTATATCCGCTCCGGCGACGGCGGCAACGGCTGCGTGGCGTTTCGCCGCGAGAAGTACATCGAGTTCGGCGGGCCGAGCGGCGGCAATGGCGGGCGCTGCGGCGACGTGATCGTGGAAGCCGTTGATGGCCTCAACACCCTGATCGACTATCGTTACCAGCAGCACTTCAAGGCGCAGAAGGGCACCAATGGCATGGGCAAGGACCGCCATGGCGCCAACGGCAAGGACATCGTGCTGAAAGTGCCTGTGGGCACCCAGGTGTTCGACGAGGACCGCGAGACCATGCTCGCCGACTTCACTGAAGTGGGCCAGAAGATGATCATTGTCGAGGGCGGCAATGGCGGCTTCGGCAACGCGCACTTCAAGTCCTCCACCAACCGCGCGCCACGCAACGCCAATCCCGGCCAGCCAGGCGAAGAACGCTGGCTGTGGCTGCGGCTGAAACTGATCGCGGATGCCGGCCTGGTCGGCCTGCCCAATGCCGGCAAGTCGACGTTCCTGGCCGCGGTCAGCGCGGCCAAACCGAAGATCGCGGATTATCCTTTCACCACGCTGCATCCGCAGCTCGGCGTGGTGAATGCCGACGGGCGTGAGTTCGTGCTGGCGGATATTCCGGGCTTGATCGAAGGTGCTCATGAAGGCGTCGGCCTGGGCGATCGTTTTCTCGGCCATGTCGAGCGCTGCCGGGTGCTGCTGCATCTGATCGACGCCACCTGCGAGCACGCAGGCAAGGCCTACAAGGTCGTGCGCGGGGAACTCGAGGCCTATGCCGAGAGCCTGTCCGAGAAAACCGAGATCGTGGCGCTGAACAAGATCGACGCTGTCGACCCGGCGGAACTGAAGGAACAGATCAAGCGGCTGAAGCGCGCGTCGAAAAAGACGCCGCTGCTGGTCTCCGGCGTCACCCGCGAAGGCGTGCCCGAGGCGCTGCGCGCGCTGACCGAGGTGATCGCGGAAGCGCCGGTGTCGGCAAAGGCGCAATCGGCGTCCGATGCCGCGCCGTGGGCGCCGGATACGCAGTAGGGCGCGATTTGCGGTTATTTAAGGCAAAGCGCGCATCACACATTCTGCGTCGTCGCCCGGCTTGACCGGGCGATCCAGTAGGCAACGCGACTCGTGGTTGAACGACGGCATGAGAAGCGGTTGCCACGAGCGCATTATTCAAACCATGCATACCCCGGTTACTGGGTCGCCCGGTCAAGCCGGGCGATGACGGCTGAGAATGGCGAAGCGCCTCAGCCTTCAAAGAGAAATGCTCTTTCAAACAGAAATGCCCGGCGCGAGGCCGGGCATGACAGCGTCGAGTGGCGAAACGCCCCGCCCTACTCCTTCACACCGTACCGGTGCAGATCATTGCCGTGCGTATCCAGCCACTTTTTGGCGCGCTCGGTGGCGGGGCAAATCCGCTCGACCACGCGCCAGAAGCGCGCGGAGTGGTTCATCTCGACCAGATGCGCCACTTCGTGGGCGGCGAGATAGTCCAGCACGTAGGCCGGCGCGAGAATGAGGCGCCAGGAGAATGACAGCGCGCCGGCGGAGGTGCAGGAGCCCCAGCGGCTCGACTGGTCGCGGATGGTGATGCGCTTGACCTTGACGCCGAGGTCCTCGGCGTAGGCCAGCGACGCCTTCGCCAGGTCCTTGCGCGCCTCACGCTTGAGGAAATCGTGCACCCGCCGATCGATGTGCTCGATCCCGCCGGCAACGCAGAGGATTTTCTCGCCGCTGTCGCGGGTCTCGGTCCACACCGTGCCGCGTTCGCCGGCGCGATGCACGATCCGGTGCGGAACACTGCGCAGGGGAACCGTCATGCCGGCGGTGAACGGGATCGCTTTCGGCAATCCGCCGAGCCGCGCGGCGATCCAGGCGCCGTGGCGGTTGGCGAAATCCTTGGCGTCGGCGATCGAACCACGCGGCGGCATGGTGAGGATGGCTTCACGATCGCTGGGATGAATGCGCAGTGTGTAACGTCGCGCGCGGCGATGACGCCGCAGCCGCACCGAGTAGATCGCCGAGCCAAACTTCACGAGAATAGAGTGTGGCTCGGCCGGGCGCCGATAAAGAAGTGCTCGAAATGCCATGTCAGAGGATCCGGGGTCTAGAAGTTCACCCGGAGTCTGCCACATCCGCAGCCATGAGAATTTAGCGGCGCTGAAACAAATCATTTGCCCAACATATAGCAGGGCTTAGCAGGTTGTCTCCCAAATCCGGGGCGTCGGAACCGGACTCATGATTCACTTTTATTGCTGAAACCCGGGTCGATCCAGTGACTCTGGATTCATCGCGGGGACGCAATCCCGGGGGATATTTCTCCAGCATTCTCAGAGGCTTGCGACCCCTGAGGAGAACGATACGTGATCAGGCGCTATTTGCTGGAAAAAACGCGATTTCGGTAATCGGCTACTCCGCAGCCGCCGCCGTCGGAGCCGCCGAGACCTTGCCGTGAGCCGAGGACACCATGAAATCGGAGATACGCGGCAGGATCTCGGAGCGGAAGCGCGAGCCGTTGAACACGCCGTAATGTCCGACGCCCTTTTGCACATAGTGCACCCGGCGATCCATCGGAATCGAACTGCAGAGACGATGCGTCGCCTCGGTTTGTCCGAGACCCGAGATGTCGTCGTGCTCGCCCTCCACGGTCATCAGCGCGATCCGCTCAACCTTCGAGGGATCGACCGCCTTGCCGCGGTGCTTCATCTCGCCCTTCGGCAGCAGATGACGCACGAACACCTGGTCGACGGTCTGCAGATAGAACTCAGCGGTGAGATCCATCACGGCGAGATACTCGTCGTAGAACTGCACATGCTTGTCGACGAGATCGCCGTCGCCCTTCACCAGATTGGCGAACAGGTTCTTGTGCGCGTCGACATGGCGGTCGAGGTTCATGCTGATGAAGCCATTGAGCTGCAGGAACCCGGGATAGACATCGCGCATGAAACCGGGATGCGGGAACGGCACCTTGGTGATGACATTGCTGCGGAACCAGTCCATGCCGCGCTCTTCGGCAAGCTTGTTGACCGCGGTGGGATTGCTGCGGGTGTCGATCGGGCCGCCCATCAGGGTCATGGAGTGAGGGACCAGCGGATCCTTGTTCGCTTCCATCACCGATGCGGCGACCAGCACCGGCACCGAAGGCTGGCACACGGCCACAACATGCACGTTGCCGCCGAGGGCATGCAGCATCTCGATGACGTAATCGACGTAGTCTTCCAGATCGAAGCGGCCGGCGGAGAGCGGCACCATGCGCGCGTCGGCCCAGTCGGTGATGTAGACGTCGTGCCCCGGCAGAAAACCTTCCACCGTGCCGCGCAGCAGCGTGGCGTAATGGCCCGACATCGGCGCCACCAGCAGCACGCGCGGCTGCGGGAACCGCAGCGGATGGCTCAGCTTGCGCTTGAAATGCAGCAGGCGGCAGAACGGCTTTTCCCACACCGTCTCGACCTCGACGGGAACCCGCATGCCGTTGACTTCGGTGGTGTCGAGGCCCCACTCCGGCTTGCCGTAGCGGCGCGTGGTGCGCTCGAACACTTCGCAGGCCGCGGCGATCGATTTGCCCACCTGGGTGTGCGACCAGGGGTTGAATGGATTGGAGAACATCAGCTTGGTGGCGTCGAACATCGCACGCGCGGGATTGAGCGACGACTGCCCCATCTCGTACATCCAGTACATCGGCGTGGTCAGCGCGGGGCTGTCCTCGGCAGGAAGTTCCGGCGCACCGCCAAATTCGCCAATCGGCATGATTGTCCCTCAAACCCTTTTTGCGTTGCGGCAAAGTGTCTCCTGAATGACACCCCGTCAATGCCGAATTCGAACTAATGCGGCCTATGGCAAAGATCAGCGGCCGGGTGTGGCCGGAATCACGCCAAAATGCCTGAAAACCCAGGATTATTCGCCGGTCTGGACCAGCGAGCCGTTGATCCGGGCGCTGTTCAAAAGCAGCAGGAACGCCCCGATCGCGGCCGAAAACAGCAGCAGATTGATGGCCAGGGCCTGAATCATCAGGTCCGCATGGAACACGTGATCGATCAGCACGCCTCGCATGCCCTCGAACACATAGGTCGGCGGCAGGCACCAGGCGACGACCTGCAACCAGTGCGGCAGCACGGACACCGGGTAATACACGCAGGTGAGCGGCAGCAGCACGAACATCAGCGTCCAGGCGAGGCCCTCGGCGCCCATGCCATTGCGCAGCACAAGGCCGGAGGCGATGAGGCCGAACGACCAGCTGGTGAAGATCAGGTTGCAGAAGAACGCCACCAGCGCGAAACCCAGCCCGTAGAAATTGAACCCGAAGAACGCGACCGCCATCACCGTCATCGGAATCACGCCGATGGCGAGGCGGACGATGCTCATCACCATCAGCGACGCCACGAACTCGCTGACTTTGAGCGGGCTCATCATCAGGTTGCCGAGATTGCGCGACCACATTTCTTCCAGGAACGACATCGAGAAGCCGAGCTGTCCGCGGAACAGGATGTCCCAGAGGATCACCGCGCCGATGAAGGTGCCGCCGGCGCGGGCAAAGAAGCCGGCATTCTGCGAGATGTAGCTCTGTGAAAATCCCCAGGTGATCAAGGTGAGCATCGGCCAGTAGATCAGTTCCAGCAGCCGCGGCCATGACGACGTCAGGAGATACCAGTGCCGCAGCATCATCGCGCCGACGCGACGGACCGAGAAGCCGGTGGCGTGTGTTTGCGGCAGCGTGCTGATGCTCATGCGATGGCTCCCTGCCCGCGAC
>JBGMOD010000261.1:0-28018 GCA_041424235.1 Hyphomicrobiales bacterium | reverse complement strand
AAATTGAATCAGTAAATCAGCGCCGCCGCGAGGGGTTTTTCAGCAGACTGCTAGTCAGCACATAGGCGCCCAAGATGCCACCGGCCACGCCGGGTATCACCAGCCGCCAGAAGAGCTGCCAATTCACGTTGCGATGGGCGATGTGGCTGATGCCTGATGCTGCGGTGGTGAAGCTCTCGGCCGCGTGGACGCCCGCCGATGCTGCGGCCGGGGGAACGCCAAGGCTCACCAGCAGCGTATTCGAGATGACGCCGAATGCCATGCCAAGCGCACCGTCGACGAGTTGCGCCGCAAAGCCGATGGCGATGAAGGGCAGAAGCGCCTCAAGAGGGAAAGTCGATAGGTCCACGCGGCCATTCCCTTCTCAAGCTCGAGCTATGGAGGCCGCTTTTTTGTTTGATGGCCTAACTTCCGCGAGCTGCTAGGCCAACCATCCCGGACAAACGGGTCGGCTCGATTGGGCGACGACCGCCTCGACGCATTGGTTTTCAATGCGCGCGGCACCTTCCAAACAGGCGTCGGTCCGTGGACGAGTCCCCACTTGGGACCGTGTGCATCACGGTGCTGATTTAACGTCGCTGGCCCATGAACTGGAGGAGGAAGGTGAACATGTTGACAAAGTCGAGATAGAGCGACAGCGCGCCCATGATCACGGTCTTGCCCATCATGTCGGTGCCCGCCACCTGCGCGTACAGGCTCTTGATCCGCTGCGTGTCGTAGGCGGTGAGGCCGGCGAACAGCAGCACGCCGATGAAGCTGATCACCAGGCTCATGGTCCCCGACTGGAGAAACAGGTTGATGATCATCGCCACCAGCAAGCCGACCACGCCCATGATCAGGAAGATGCCGAAGGCCGACAGGTCACGCTTGGTCGTATAGCCGTAAAGGCTGAGCCCCGCAAAAGCCGCCGCGGTCGCGAAGAAGGTGGTCGCGATCGAGGTTCCCGTGAACACCAGGAAGATCGACGCCATCGACAGACCCATCACCGTCGCAAACGCCCAGAACAGCAATTGGGCCGTCCCGGTCGAAAGACGAGTGATGCCGAAGCTGAGCACCAGGACGAACGCCAGGGGCGCGAACATGATGCCGTACTTGAGGATCCCCGGCCCGCCGAGCACGGCAGCCGCGTAGCCGCTGTTGGCGAACAACAGCGCCACGATGCCCGTCAGCAGCACCCCGGAGGCCATGTAGTTGTACACGGACAGCATGTAGGACCGTAGGCCCACATCGATCGCCGTGTCTTCACGGCCGATCCGGGTCGGTTCCGGCACTGCTGTTATCCGTGGATCAAATCCGTTTGCCACTTTCATTCTCCAATTTCCGAAGAATACCTGCCCGTCAGCGAGGAATATCGGGTGGCTTCGGACTACTTTCAATCTGCCTTCACCCGCGACCAGCGTGACGGGCCTAGGTGCTGATAGGGGGACGTTGCATCGGGCTCGAGATTAAGTCCATTCGAAAGGATACCCCGAACGTGATAGGTATTGGCTATCGCGTTATGGAGTCTTCCCATGCCAACGTTGCGCCAGCTGGAATATCTCATTGCCGTGGCTGACCTTCAGAATTTCGGACGCGCGGCCGATGCCTGCCACGTCTCCCAACCCACGCTCAGCCAGCAGCTGCGCGCGCTGGAGGATCGGCTCGGAGTCGCCCTGATCGAACGAAGAACCTCGGGCGCGGAGTTGACGCCGATCGGACGCGAGATCACCGCGCGGGCTCGACGTTTGGTGATTGAGGTGCAGGACATTCGCGACCTCGCGCGGCGGGCCGGCGAGCGTCTCGTGGGCACACTCCGCTTCGGAGTGACGCCCACCCTGGGTCCCTATTTGATGCCGCCCATCGTCGCCGCGCTTCACCGCGAGCAGCCCGATCTCAGGCTTCATATCAGGGAGGGCATTCCGGAAGAGCAGGCACTCGCGCTTTCGCGAGGCGCGCTCGACATGCTGCTCGGGCCGCTGCCGATCGAGGGCGGTGACCTTGAAGTCCAGCCCTTGTTTCGCGAGCGATTGTTCCTCGTCGCACCTCCCGACCATCCGCTCGCCATGCGCCCCGAACTTTGCATCGAGGATTTGAAAGGCGCCCAGGTTCTCAGCCTCGGCAGGTCCCACCATCTGCATCGCCAAGTGGCCGATATCTGCGCCGAACTCGGCATGGAACTGCTACGCGACTATGAGGGCACAAGCCTCGATAGCGTTCATCAAATGGCCAGCTCAGGAGTGGGGCTTGCGGTCCTCCCGGAGCTTTACATCGGCTCAGATGTCGGAGGCCGAGCGGGCATCGACGTGCTGGAGCCTCTGGGATGGAAATTCACGCGCAGCATCGCTGCGGCGTGGCGATCCAGTGCTGCTTACGGGGATGCCTATCGGGCGATTGCTGAACGGATTCAGGAAGAGGCCCGCACCCAGATCGGGTGAAACGCTTACCGACCGCAGGCGGTAGCGATAGCCTGTTGCTATTGCTCCGCGGGCGAAATCCGATTGGCGGTCAATCGCGCATAAGCCTAGATCGGTTTTCGCGGACCGGGCCCCTCTGGCGGCTGTCCTCCCTGACAACCGCGATGTCGGACCGCTTCGGGCCAGCTCAATGCAGTTCACGCCCCCTGTTGCTGCATTGTGGTTGGCCCGATCGATCAAATCATCGATTGGAGGAAAGGCTATGAACGCACTCAATTACCGACTGCTCCTGGTCCACAGCAAGCTGGACGCCGAGGTGCGTCGGGAGCACAAGCGGCGCTTCCCGGACGCGTTGCGGCTGTTGCGGCTGAAGAAGCTCAGGCTCGCAATCAAGGATCGCATGTACCGGCTCGCGTTCGTCCGCCAAACTGGGGCGGCATGAGCCATGCGAACCGCAGAAACAGTCGCCGCGATGCCCTGTCCGATCTGCAAGACGGGGCTGACTTTATCCGATCGCCAAGGCGTCGAGATCGACTTTTGCCCCACTTGTCGCGGTGTGTGGCTGGACCGTGGAGAGCTGGACAAGGTCATCGAACGCAGCATCGAAGATGCGGCGCCGGCCCGCCGCGAAGCCGGCCCCTCGGGCCGGGGCTACAGATCCGGTGGATATGACAACGATGACAGCCGCTATCGCCACGGCAAGCGGAAGAAGTCGTTCCTGTCGGAGCTGTTCGACTGAAGGGAGCAGCCGCTTGCGTCAAGCAGGCGGCGTCTCTCCTTCCGCGGCCCTGTATCGACGCCGCAACGCCTAAAGCGGCGACCTCGATATCGCATCCCTCATCATGGTCGATCTCCGCAGCTCATGCACAATCACCGCGGAGCTTGCTCCTAACCCAGAGCCGCGTGACGCGGTCAATGTGAAGCAGCCGATCAATTGAGGAGATAAGAGAATGGCTTTCAAGGATGTCCTGCTCCAGTTGAGCAGCTACCCCGAACCGACCCCGGTTGCCGCGATCGAGCAAGCGATCGGTTTCGCTGAAGCGCTGGGTGCTCACATCTCGGCGCTGACTTGCAAAATAGAGATTCCGAACGCTGGCAACGCACTTGCGAATGCACTGCTTAACATCCCCGGCATGATTGCGGCCGAGCGTCAGAAGAGTGTGGCGAATACCCAAAATCTGATCAGCGTGTTCGAAAGCATGGCGACGCAGCGTGGCGTTGCACACGACCAGATCCTCGGGTCGTGCCCGAGCTCGCAGCTCGCGACCATCGTGACTGAACACGCCAGGATGCACGACGTCGTGATGATCCCGATCGGCGAGCAGGCTCTTCAGCGATATGTCGCCGAGTGTGTGATATTCGGCTCCGGACGACCGACGATTGTCTTCCCGGAAGTGCCGAAAAGCAGCAATTCCTTTTCCCTCGACATCGTCGGTGTGGCTTGGGATTTCAGCCGGCCCGCGGCGCGGGCAGTGGCCGATGCCCTACCGATCCTACAGCGCGCCAAGACCATACGGGTGGTGACGATCACACAGGAGAAGACGATCGATACGAGGCACTCAGGCGAGGATTTGGCGAAGTATCTCGCCTGGCATGGCATCGAGGTTGTCCTGGAGGAGGAAGGCGCCGCGGGCCGCACGATCGGACAGGCTCTAGAGGAATATGCAACCGCGCACGACCTCGACCTGCTCGTAATGGGAGCCTACGGGCACTCACGGATGCACGACTTCATCCTGGGCGGCGCGACAAAGACCATCGTCGCCAACCCGCCGCTGCCAGTCCTCCTCTCACATTGAGATGCTGCGTCCACGGCTGCGCAACGGCGAGAACCAGGACGACACCACCACGAGCCCATGGACGCAATGGGGAGCCTGTAACGCATTCGACGGGTACTCCCAAACACCCGAAAAGTAAGGATTACCGATGGAACTGCTCGCCGAATTTCTGACCAGCGATTTCCTTGGGAAGTCTGCTTGGCTCTGGTTCGCGTTTCTCGGCGTGGTCGGCGCGCTGCTCGCCTTCGACCTCGGAATACTCCACAAGCAGGACAAAGAGCTCGGTGTCGGCGAGAGCTTGATCTTGTCCGCGTTCTACATCGCGATCGCGCTGGTGTTCGGCACCTGGGTGTGGTGGTCCATGGGCCCGACCTCGGGCATGGAGTATTTCACGGGCTATGCCCTCGAGAAGGCGCTTTCGATCGACAACGTCTTCGTAATCTCGCTCATCTTCGGCTACTTCGCCATTCCCGCCAAATACCAGTACCGGGCGCTGCTCTGGGGTATCCTCGCGGTGCTGGTCTTGCGCGGCATTATGATCGGGCTCGGCGCGGCGCTCGTGCAGCAGTACGAGTGGGTGCTCTACATCTTCGGCGCCTTCCTGATCGCCACGGGGATCAAGATGCTCGTCATGGGAGAGAGCGAGCAGGACGTGTCGAAGAATCCGATCGTGCGCTTCCTGTCCAAGCGCATGCGGGTCTCGGCCGAGTTGCACGGTTCGCACTTCTTCGTCCGCAAGCTCGACCCTGAGACGGGCAAGCTTGCGCGCTTCGCGACGCCCCTGTTTCTGGCGCTCGTCGTGATCAACATCGCCGATCTCGTGTTCGCGGTCGACTCGGTGCCGGCGATTTTCGCCATCACGACCGACACCTACATCGTGTTCACGGCCAATATCATGGCGATCCTCGGTCTCCGCGCACTCTATTTCGCCCTCGCCGCTATGGTGCACCGCTTCGAGTATCTGAAATACGCGCTCGCAATCGTGCTCGTATTCATCGGGGCCAAAATCTTCTGGAATCAGATCGTCGGCAAGGTCGACCCCGCGATCTCGCTCGGAGTGACCCTGTCCATCATCGCGGGCGGTGTCATCTTCTCGCTCTGGAAAACCCGTGCGGCCGCGACAGACGAAGCCGCTAGCCACGCCCTGACAGCTCCACTCCCGGATTCCATCGGAAAACGGTCCTCCACTCGCCCTGCCGGAGAGGATTGATGACCAACGGTGCTCCATCTGCTCCCGTCAGGCACATCACTGCATCCGGGGCTACCTCCGCCAGGTCGCGGGCGAGCGCCTCACCGCGCCGCGCAATGCGACGGTCATTACCGAACCCGAGTGTGCCGGCGGCCACGAGGCCTTCCCTCCAGATCGACGAGGCACATTCGCCCAGCGTCGTCGAGGAGCATGGGCAGGGCCTCGCCGCAGGCCTAAGGGGCGCAAGCATGTCGTTACCCTGCACACCTACGGCAAGGCTCTGGGCTGCTGGAGTACGCTCGCCTGTGCACCCCAGACCTTGCACGACTAACTCGTCATCCGCGCGCGGCTTTAGCTTCTCGAAAGCCCCCTCACCGCTTATGCCCCGCCTCGTCCTCTCCGCGCTGCAAATCCTGCAGGGCAAGCAGGGCGCTCCGCGCGCTTGCAGGCGCTGGTCCGGGCGGCAGGTGCCCCCGGGGCGGGGCATTTCAGTGACGCTCCACATCGACGTGGACGACGTGCGTGTGCTAGCCACAGCGAACAGTGTGGTGTTCCCTTGAAGATCGTCGTCACGGGGACAGACACGGGAGTTGGGAAGACTATCTTCGCCGCCGCGCTGACCCGGGCGATCGGCGCGAGCTACTGGAAGCCGATCCAGTCTGGTCTTGAAGATGAGACCGACAGCGAACTGGTCGCACGCTTGGGTGGGATCCCTGCGGAGCGGATCCTGCCCGAAGCCTATCGACTCACGCAGCCACTGTCGCCGCATCGCTCAGCAGAACTCGATGGCGTTGCGATTGATACGCGGCGACTTGTGTTGCCGGAGGTTTCCGGGCCGCTCGTCGCCGAAGGTGCGGGTGGGCTGCTCGTCCCGGTCACCCGCGGTATCCTGTTCGCCGATTTGTTCCGGGCCTGGGGTATTCCCGTGGTGCTGGTGGCACGCACCACGCTGGGAACGATCAACCACAGCCTGCTTTCGATCGAGGCGCTACGCGCCCGTCAGATCCCGCTCCTTGGTGTCGCCTTCGTCGGCGATAGCGTGCCGGATACCGAGGCGGTGATCCCCCAACTTGGGAAAACCCGTTGCCTGGGCCGGCTGCCGTTGCTGGAACGGCTGGATTCGGCAGCGCTCGCGGCGGCCTTTGCGGATGCGTTCCATCTGAAGGACTTTACATGACCCGTTCGCCTGTCTGGCGTTTTTTCCCACGCGGACTCCGGGAACCCATCCCCTTGTGGGAGGCCCGTCCCAGCCGCGAGCGAGCCGATCGCGAGGGCACCATCCCCCGCCGTTTCGCCTCCCGCCATCCGCGGCCAAGCCCATGACCACGACACGACTGACCATCATCCGCCCAGACGATTGGCATGTACACCTTCGGGACGAGGCCATGCTGCAGATGGCGCTGCCCTGGACGGCACGCACGTTCGGACGCGCCATCGTCATGCCGAACCTCGATCCGCCGGTGACGACGGCCGCCCAGGCGGCCGCCTATCGCGATCGGATCCGGCGCGTGTTGCCCGACGGCTCCAGGTTCGAGCCATTGATGACGTGTTTCCTGACCGATGAGACCGGTCCCGAAGACATCGCAAGAGGCTTCGCTGAAAGGGTGTTAACGGCGGTCAAGATGTATCCGGCGCGCAGCACCACGAATTCCGCCGCCGGCGTGACAGACTTTCGCCGGGTCTACCGGGTGTTGGAGAGGATGCAGGCCGTCGGCATGCCACTTTTGATCCATGGTGAGGTGGCCGATCAGGAAACGGACGTTTTCGACAGGGAGAAGGCGTTCATAGACCGGGTGCTTGTCCGGCTGCGAGCCGATTTCCCGGCGCTGCGGATCGTCCTGGAGCACATCACGACCGCCGAAGCCGTGGACTATGTGCAGGACGCCGCGGGTCCCATCGGCGCCACCATCACAGCGCACCACCTCATGATCAACCGTAATGCGATGTTCGCAGGCGGCATCCGGCCGCATATGTACTGTTTGCCCGTGGCCAAGCGGGAGAGTCACCGCCTCGCATTGAGAAAGGCCGCGATCTCCGGCGACCCCCGATTCTTCCTCGGTACAGATTCGGCGCCGCACCTGATCCAGGACAAGGAATCGGCATGCGGCTGCGCCGGCATCTTCACCGCGCCCCTTGCGCTTGAGCTCTACGCCCAGGTTTTCGAGGAGGAACGAGCTCTCGATCGGCTCGCGGCCTTCGCGTCGCTCAACGGCGCGCGGTTTTACGGCCTGCCGCCGAACACCGAGGCAGTCACGCTCGTGCAATCGCCGTGGCAACCGCCAGAATTGCTGCCGGTCGGTGAGGCCGATCAAGTGCGCGTGTTCTGCCCGGAGGGCAAAGCTCGTTGGCGCCTGCTCGAACCGGCGGACTGAAAGAGCTTGATCCCAGTTCAATGCGAGAACCCGATCCATGACACATCACTACGACAAATCCAGACTGCCGAGCCGTCACACGACAGTCGGCCCGGAGCGGGCGCCGCATCGGTCGTTCCTCTACGCCATGGGATTGACCGATGCAGAGATCGCACAGCCCTTCGTCGGTGTCGCCACTTGCTGGAACGAGGCGGCCCCGTGCAACATCACCCTCAGCCGCCAGGCGCAGGCTGTCAAACTGGGCGTCAAGGCGGGTGGCGGCACGCCGCGCGAGTTCACCACCATCACAGTGACCGACGGCATCGCCATGGGCCACCAGGGCATGAAGTCGTCGCTGGTGAGCCGCGAGGTGATCGCCGATTCGGTCGAACTCACCATGCGCGGCCATTGCTACGACGCGCTGGTAGGCCTTGCCGGGTGCGACAAGTCACTGCCCGGCATGATGATGGCCATGGTCCGCCTCAACGTGCCGAGCGTGTTCATATACGGCGGTACGATCCTGCCGGGGCGCTTCCGCGGCAAGGACGTCACCGTGCAGGACGTCTATGAAGCGGTGGGAAGCTACCAGGCCGGCCAAATCTCCGAGGACGAGCTACACGCTCTCGAATGTGTCGCTTGCCCTTCCGCTGGTTCGTGCGGCGGCCAGTTTACCGCCAACACCATGGCTTGCGTCTCCGAGGCGCTCGGCCTCGCACTGCCCGGTTCGACCGGTGCGCCGGCGCCCTACGAGAGCCGTGACGCCTTCGCGGAAGCGTCCGGCAAGGCGGTGATGAACCTGCTTGCTCTCGACCTCAGGCCGCGCGACATCGTCACCCGCAAGGCGCTGGAGAACGCCGCCGCCGTGGTGGCGGCCTCCGGCGGGTCGACCAATGTGGCGCTGCATCTGCCGGCGATCGCACACGAGGCGGGTATCGACTTCGACCTGCATGCGGTCGCCGAGATTTTCAAGCGCACCCCCTATATCGCCGACCTCAAGCCTGGAGGGCGCTACCTCGCCAAGGATCTGTTCGAGATCGGCGGCGTGTCGGTGATCCTGAAGGCGCTGCTCGACGGCGGCCACTTGCACGGCGACTGCATCACGGTGACAGGCAAGATGATCGCCGAAAACCTGGCCGACGTGGTCTTCCCGACCAACCAGGACATTGTTCGCCCGATCTCCGACCCGATCACCACCAGCGGCGGCGTAGTCGGTCTGCGCGGCACACTCGCCCCGGAGGGCGCGATCGTCAAAGTGGCCGGCATGACGGACCTCAAGTTCCGCGGGCCGGCCCGGTGCTTCGACTCCGAGGAAGCGGCTTTCGACGCCGTGCAGAAGCGTGAGTACAAGCCGGGCGAGGTCATTGTCATTCGCTACGAAGGGCCGAAAGGCGGTCCCGGCATGCGCGAGATGCTGGCGACCACGGCGGCGATTTACGGCCAGGGCATGGGCGACAAGGTGGCGCTGATCACGGACGGACGCTTCTCCGGCGCCACGCGCGGCTTCTGCGTTGGCCATGTCGGCCCCGAAGCAGCAGTTGGCGGCCCGATCGCTCTGCTGAAGGACGGAGACATCATCGCCATCGATGCCGAATTGGGCACGCTCGATGTCGAGTTCTCGGCCGAGGAATTGGAGGCTCGCCGCAAGGAGTGGCGCCCGCGCCGTCACGATTTCCAGTCGGGGGCACTATGGAAATATGCGCAAACCGTGGGGCCTGCGGCAATGGGCGCAGTCACCCACCCCGGGGCCGCTGCGGAGACACACACCTACGCCAATGTCTGACTCTCGCAACACATCAATCGAGTCGATCTTTGATTGGGCCTACCGACAACAGTTCCGCCACGACAACGCAAAGCGATCGAAGAGGCTCGGGCCATGCAAGAATATATTCATGGCAATACGTGAGGGAGCTCCGGAAATTAGTCTATAGTCTAGACAGTGGGTTAGTGTGGGTTCGTGTGTGGGTTCGACTAAGGGTCGAGACTTCCGGGTCCTGATCCGAGCGGATGTATTCCGGCGTCGCACGGTAGAAGGGAGTGCGGTGAAGGGCTCGATCGAGGGTGTCGGGGCGAGCACGGCCTACATCGAGAAGGGGAGCCTGTGGGAGAATTCAGGCCACGCTTATCAATCAGTCGTAGTGGCTTTGGCGCGCCTCGGATGCTTCCGGCGGCACTCGCAAGCCGACGACTGGAATATCATAGCGCTCCAGCGGAAACGTAGTTATCAGTTTCATCAACGCTGGGGCGGCGCTTTGTGGGAGCACGATCGGATGCACCTGCGTACGGTATCGTATCGTCGGGTTAGCGGTCGCAGTCTAGCGTAGGTGGCGCGCCCGACAGGATTCGAACTAGTCGAGCGTTTCCATAATTCGAATCCTATCGCGCGGCCTTTTCGAGCCTGTAGGACCAGGTATGAACGACGGGGTTCTGGTTGAAGTGATCCATGGCAGCCATGATGCGGTCCTTGAGTTCTTGTTTGGATGCGACACGAATGTGGCGCAGGACAGAGCGGGCAAGTTTGGAAAAGAAGCCCTCGACCAGATTCAACCAGGAGCCGTGCTTGGGCGTGAAGGTGAACTCGAAGCGGCCCGGTCGGGCGGCGAGCCATGCATTCGTCTCTTTGGATATGTGGGCGGAATGATTGTCGAGGATCAAACGGATGGCCGTGTGCGCCGGATAGGCGGCATCGACCAGCTTGAGAAAGTCGATGAACTCGCGGCTTCGGTGGCGGTCCATGACCAGAGCGTGGATTTTTCCGGTGACGAGATCGATGCCGGCCAGCAAGCTGACCGTGCCGTGGCGCTTGTATTCGAACTCACGCGTGACGGTCGGGTGCACGCCGGGATCGGGTGGCAAGTCGGGGGCCGTGGTTGCGATGGCTTGAATGCCGGGCTTCTCGTCATAGGTGTAGAAGCTGACACTTGATCGGACAGTTGGCGCCTTCGAGTGGTCAGCATGGGCCTGTCCGGTAGGATCAGGCCGCGATCATCTTCTCCTTCGCCAGCGGCATTGCGTCAACAAAGGTCTGCATGGGGGTTTTGCCGAAGCACCAGCGGCCCTGATGCGGCCTTTGCTCGTTGTAGCTCGTGACCCACTCATCGAGATCGGCCTGCAACTCGTCGATTGAGCGGTATATCTTCTTGCGGAAGGCGATCCGGTAGAACTCGTTCAGCATGGTCTTGTGCAGCCGCTCGACGATCCCGTTGGTCTGCGGGCTCTTGGTCTTGGTGCGGGAGTGATCCACGTCCTCCACCGCCAGGTAGAGCTCGTATTCGTGATGTTCGGGGGTGCCGCAATATTCGGTTCCGCGGTCGGTCAGCACCCGCAGCAGCCTCACCTCGCGGGCATCGAAGAAGGGGATCACCCGATCGTTGAGCAGATCGGCCGCAGTGATCGGTGTCTTGCGGTCATAGAGCTTGGCGAAGGCGACTTTCGAGTAGGTGTCGACGAAGGTCTGCTGGTAGATCCGCCCCACGCCCTTCATGTTGCCAACGTAGAACGTGTCCTGGGCGCCGCAGTAGCCGGGGCATTCGCTCTCGAACTCGCCGTGGGCTTCCTTCTCGCTCTTGGCCTTTTCCAGCGCGGCAAGCTGGCTCTCGGTGAGGATGATGCCTTCCTGGGCGACCTTGGCCTCCAGCGCCTTGAGCCGCTTTTTCATCGTTTCCAGATCATGCCGCTGCCATACGCCGCGCACGCCGGCCGGTGAGATCGAATGGCCCAGCTTGCGCACTTCGTTGGCGATCCGCACCTGGCCGAAGGCCGGCTGCTCCATCGTCAGCTCGAGAATGATGGCTTCCACGTGGGGCGGTGTCCGGTTGGCCAGCAAAGGCTTCCTGCGCGTCAGTTCCTGCAGCGCCATCTCGCCGCCGGTGTCGTACAGCTCCTTGAACCGGTAGAAGCTGTCGCGCGAATAGCCCATCATCTTGCAAGCCTGGCTGACATTGCCCAACTGCTTGGCGAGTTCCAGCAGCCCGACCTTGCCGCGAATGACTTTCTGATCCTTGGTCATGGTGGTGTCCTTCGAATAGCCGGGGCCGGGCGCTGCGTAACCCCGACCACTCCGCGCCCGGCCCCGGCAATGCCTTGAGCCTTATGACACCGCCTGTCAGATTAAGTCCAAACTTCTACATCATAGGAGATGACCGCCATCGCGTCGCTCGGCTTCTTGTGTTTCTTTATCGCCGCGGCCGCGGCCTTCTTCAGGACGCTCACCTTGCGGTAGACGCACAGCACCTGCGCCATCTTGGCCTTGAACTTCGGATCCCGGCGTTCGAGATAGTAGCGCACCTTGTGCGGCTTCACCTCTTGCGCGTCGAGGATTTTGCAGACCGTACCTTGGGCCAGCCTGCTCAGGCACGAATGTCCCGCCGCAGGCCCGTGCTCGCGGGCATGATCGGCCAGAAGCTGCGTCGTCCACACCTCATGCGGATAGCCCAACTCCTTTGCCTTTCGGCAGGCCAGCGCTACCACCCACGTTTTGGCCTCGACGGTGATCGTCGGCTCCTTGCCCGGACGGGCGCGCTCATCCAGCGCCGCCAGCGCACCCTCCGCCTTGGCTCGCTCAATGCAGCGCTGGACAGTTTGAGCATGCAATCCCATGGTCCGGGCCACCGCATAGAACGAAGGGTCTTGCCGGTAAGCCAGCAGAATCCGCGATCGCTCGACCCGGCCAGCAGGCTCCGTCCGCGACCGTGCAATCGACTCAAGCTGCGCCAAATCCACTTTGTTGATCGTCAACTTGATCGAACTTCGCGATGTTGCCATGACCCATACCTTCATTCCACGAATCAAACCTCGGTCAGGCTACAACCCTTCCATCGTCAGTTGAATCCCGGAACAATAGAACAAGTTTCATGGAATCGATGGTCTAGTGACCGTGCCTTCAGCGCGATGGGTGCATCGATCGCCAGGCCAGACAGCTTTCTATTTGTACGCCACAGTATCCTGTTATCCGACACCTGAATTTGCTCCCTTCCCTTTCGGGGCCTATCGCGCTCATTTCCTCAAGACGACGAACTGAGGAGACGATGATGGCTCACCGAAATGACATTCCAATCAAGCGGACCATCCGTCGACAGCAACTCCGCGAAATGGTGCCCCTTGCCGACAGCACCATCTACGAAATGGAACTGCGGGGAGACTTTCCCCAGCGCTTCGCTCTCTCACCGCGCTGCGTCGTCTGGGATTTGGCGGAGGTCGAAGCCTGGTTGGCCTCCCGCCGATCGATCCCCATCACGCGCGCTCAATCTCCTGATGTCAGGCAGCGGCGGTCGCGCCCTGTTCGAGAGCCGGATCTGGCTCAAACAGCGGCATCGAAGGCGGGATGAGCACCGGCATGCGCTTCTTGCCGCCGACCCAGGCGTCGATGATGTCCGACCATTCCTGCATCATGTGGCGGCGTTGCACCTCGTATTCCGCTTTGTTGTAAACGCCGCGCGAGGAACGGCCATCCTCGTGTGCCAAGCACTTCTCGATCCAGTCGCTGTTGAAGCCCAACTCGTTCAGCAGCGTGGAGCCCGTCCTTCGCAGATCGTGAACTGTGAACGGCGCCAGCGGTAAGCCCTCCTTCTTCGCCTGTTCGACAACCGCGTAGGTGACGCGATTGAACGTCGCACGCGACATGGGCGCATCCGCGTCGTAGCGCGACGGCAGGAGGTACTTCGAATTCCCGGCGCACGTCTTCAGCGCGATCATGATGTCGAGGACCTGGCGCGAGAGGTAGACGTTGTGCGCCTTCGAGCGCTTCATCCGCTCCTTTGGGATCGTCCAAACGGCGTTCTCGAAATCGACCTCGTCCCAGGTAGCGTCCTGCAGCTCGCTCTTTCGCACCATGGTCTGCAGATAGAGGCGCATGCCGAGCCTGATGGTCGGCAGCGTCGCCACTTTCTCAAGCAGCTTGAGCATGACCCTGATTTCGGTGGGAGAGAGTGACCGATCCTTCGGCACGAAGGTCGCGATCGAGGCCGGCCCGACGTCATCAGCCGGGTTGGCGACCTTCTCACCGTGCAAGATGGCGAAACCGTAAATTTGCTTGAGAATGTCCCGGACGTGGATAGCAGTCGCCGGCGCGCCACGCTCGACGATGGCACCGCAATGAGCGCGTAGATCATCGGGCGTGATCTCCGTTAGAAGCCTGTTCCGCCACGCTGGTAGCAACTCGCGCTCAAAGATCGATCGGCGCATCGCCCGCGTGCTGTCCGCCATCGGCGCCGCGGTCAGCCACTTTTCGCCGAACTCGCCAAAGCTCTTTGCTTCCAGGAGACGGCGCTTGTCCCGCTGCTTTTCAATCGCCGGCGACCGCCCCTCGGCAATAGCCCGCTTGGCGTCGATGCACAGCTCTCGAGCCCGAGCAAGGGACAGGCCGGCCGGGCCGTACTTGCCGAACGTGACGGTCTCGCGCCGCCCGTTCATCCGATAATCGAGCTGGAAAGTGAGTATCCCCGACGGCCTTACGAGCACATACATGCCGTCGCGGTCGGTGACCTTGTATAATTTGTCTTTCGGTTTCAGGTGCTTAAGGGCTGCATCGGTCAGCATTTTGGCCGCCTCCACGAAAAAAGACCGTCAGGCCGTTTTCGGGCACCAACTAGACAGAAATTCTTTTTCTTTCAGTAAGTCACAAAGAAAAAAAGACCGTCATGGGCGCTCAGACCCTGACGGTATCGGACGAAATCAGCTTTTGCAATGGGGAAGCATACCGTCAGAAAGTACGTCAAGCCCGATCTCTACCGCCCGATAGCCACCGAACGGTACTGAACGATTCTCTTTGTTATTTCAGTGTTTTATGTCGTATTTCTGGATACCGCCGGATACTCTGGGATGGGCAAAAATCATTCCCACTCAATCGTCCCAGGCGGCTTGCTCGTCACGTCGTACACCACCCGGTTCACGCCCTTCACCTCGTTGATGATCCGCGTCGCCGTGGCGCCGAGGAAACGCATATCGAAGGGATAGAAATCCGCGGTCATGCCGTCGGTGGAGGTCACGGCGCGCAGGCCCACCACGAAATCGTAAGTGCGGCCGTCGCCCATCACGCCCACGGTCTTCACCGGCAGGATCACGGCGAAGGCCTGCCAGATGGTGTCGTAGAGGCCGGCGCGGCGGATTTCCTCGATGTAGATCGCGTCCGCCTTGCGCAGGATGTCGAGCTTCTCGGTCGTGATTTCGCCGGGGCAGCGGATGGCGAGGCCCGGGCCCGGGAACGGATGGCGGCCGACGAACACCTCCGGCAAGCCGAGTTCGCGTCCCAGCACGCGCACCTCGTCCTTGAACAGTTCGCGCAGCGGTTCCACCAGCTTCATGTTCATGCGCGCGGGCAAGCCGCCGACATTGTGGTGCGACTTGATGGTCACAGACGGGCCGCCGGTGAACGAGACGCTTTCGATGACGTCGGGATAGAGCGTGCCCTGCGCCAGGAAATCGGCGCCGCCGATCTTCTTGGCTTCCGCATCGAACACGTCGATGAAGAGGCGCCCGATGGTCTTGCGCTTGACTTCCGGGTCCGTGACGCCCGCGAGCTCGCCGAGGAATTGTTTTGATGCATCCACATGCACCAGCGGGATGTTGTAGTGGTTGCGGAACATGTCGACGACGGTTTCCGCTTCCGCCAGGCGCAGCAGGCCGTGATCGACGAACACGCAGGTGAGCTGGTCGCCGATCGCCTCATGGATCAGCACCGCGGCCACCGCGGAATCGACGCCGCCGGAGAGACCGCAGATCACCCGGCCCTTGCCGACCTGGGCGCGGATCTTCTCGATCGCTTCCTCGCGGAAGGCGCGCATGGTCCAGTCGCCGGTGAGACCAGCGACCTTGCGCACGAAATTGCGGATCAGTTTTGCGCCGTCCGGGGTGTGCACCACCTCGGGATGGAATTGCATCGCATAGAACTTGCGGACGTCGTCGGCGATCACCGAAATCGGCGAGCCCGCCGCCTTGGCGACGCCGCGGAAGCCTTCCGGCAGCCGGGTGACGCGGTCACCATGGCTCATCCACACCTCGTACTGGCCGCCCTTCTCCCAGACACCGTCGAACAGCGCGCAATCGTCAGTGACCTCGATGGTGGCGCGGCCGAATTCGCGGTGATGCCCGGCCTCCACGGTGCCGCCGAGCTGCTGCGCCATGGTCTGTTCGCCGTAGCAGATGCCGAGCACGGGAATGCCCGCCTCGAGGATCGCCATCGGCGCCGACGGCGCGTTGTCGTCGAGCACGGAGGCCGGCCCCCCGGACAGGATCACGGCCTTCGGCTTCATCTCGCGGAACGCGGTTTCGGCCTTCTGGAACGGGACGATTTCGGAGTAGACGCCCTCCTCGCGGACCCGCCGCGCGATCAGCTGCGTCACCTGACTGCCGAAATCGACGATCAGAATCTTGTCATGCTCCGGCGCCGTGAGGGGCGCCGGGCGGGAGGCTTCGCTGTGTGCTGTCATGGTGAGGAATTACGCGACCGGGCGCGATCCGGCAACCATCCAAACGCGCAGCCCACATCCTTCTCAGGACGATGGACAAATCCAAATAGGTAAGCAATACTGACATATTATAAAAAGAGCAGGAGGAAGCCATGTCCCCATCGAATCAGGCACCCGAGAACCTGGCGGCACTCGGCCGCGACTGGGTCGCCGCCTGGAATGCCCGCGACCTCGACCGCGTGCTGACGCTCTATGACGACGACTTCGAGATGACCTCGGAGGTGATCATCCGGCTGGGCCTCGCCGCCTCAGGCACCCTGCGCGGCAAGAGCACCATCCGCCAGTACTGGCAGAAGGCGCTGACGCTGCTGCCCGACCTACATTTCGATCTGATCGATACCTTCGTCAGCCCCGACAGCGTCGTGGTGTTTTATCAGAACGAACGCGGGATGAAGATTTGCGAGTACCTGCGGGTGGGCGCGGACGGCCGGATCGTGCAGGGCTCGGCCAACCATCTGTCGCATTGAGCGAGATGAGTTTGGGTTGAATCAACTCCGTCATCCTGAGGCGCGAGCGTAGCGAGCCTCGAAGGACGACGGCCGATTCTATTGAAGCATTGGCCGTGCATCCTTCGAGGGCCGCGCTGCGCACGGCCACCTCAGGATGACGGATGATACGTTGCGCGGACCGCCGCAGTGAATACGGAAACGCTGGGGACACGCCCCTGAGGCCGCGCCCTACCACTCTGAGACGGACGCACCCGCCCCCACACGCAGCACCGACACAAAAAACCCATCCGTGCCGGTCCGCCGCGGCGTCATCAGCAAGCCTTCGGGCGAAACCTGCACGGCCTTGGCGAACGCGTCAGACTCCGCGCCGAGCGATTTCACCACATCCGCCGGCGGCACCACGGCGAACTCCGGATGGCGGCCGACAAACGCGCTAACCTGATCGTTGTTCTCTTCCGCCAGCACCGAACAGGTGATGTAGGCGACACGCCCGCCGGGCCGGACCAGCGCCGCGGCGCGGTCCAGCACCTCCGCCTGCCCCTTCAGCCGCACCTCGAGCGCGCCCGGGCGCATCCGCCATTTGGCGTCGGGATTGCGCCGCCAAGTGCCGGTGCCGGTGCACGGCGCATCGATGACCACGAGATCGGCCGACGCCTTGATGTCGGCCAGCGGATCAGCCGTGCCCTTCGGCGTGCGGACCTCGGCGTTGTGCACGCCGGCGCGCGACAGCCGGTCGTGGATCGGCGCGAGCTGGCGCTTGTCGGAATCGGTTGCGATCAGGCGCCCCTTGCCCTGCATCATCGCGGCGAGCGCCAGCGTCTTGCCGCCGGCGCCGGCGCAGAGATCGATCACCTGCTCGCCGGGCTTGGCCCGTGACAGCAGCGCCGCGAGCTGCGAGCCCTCGTCCTGCACCTCGACGCCGCCCTTGATGAAAGCCTCCTCGGAGTGAACGCCGGGGTTGCGCGCATCGGCGCCGAGCGCGATCCGCAATCCCAGCGGCGACCAGCGCGTCGGCTCCGCGCCGAGATGCGCCAATGAGGCCAACGCCTTCTCCTGCGTAGATTTCAGGGTGTTGACGCGCAGATCGAGCGGCGCACGACAGGCCATCGCTACCGCTTCGTCCACCCGCGCATCTCCGAACACCCGCGCAAGGTGCGGATCGAGCCATTCGGGATAATCGCCGGCCACGTGGGCCGGCGCGGCATCGAGCGAACGCGAGGCCAACGCCGAGCGCTCCGCCTCGGTCAGCGGCTCCGGCGCGAACCGCGCTCCGTCGCACAACGCGGCAATCGCGTCCGTGTCGAGGGAGCGCTCCAGCCTGAGCATGCCGAGCAGACGGGCGCGCGGCGTGTCCGCATCCAGCAGCCAGGCGCTGGACGCGCGCCGGCGCAGCACGTCGAACACCAGCCCCGAGATCGCAGCCCGGTCGCCCGAGCCGGCAAAGCGGTGCGCGGTGCCCCAGTCCTTCAGCGCGTTGGCGGCCGGAATCCGCTGCACGTCGATGGCACTCAGAATCTCGATGGCTGCGGACAGCCGTGCGGCGGGGGTCATTCAGGTCTTTCGGTTGGATCGGGCGCGTTCAGATCAGGAAAAGGATCCGAAGCGCGAAATAGACCCACATCGCCAGCAATACAAGGGCGCCCGAAATATAGGCCAGCGAGCGGTTGCGCTCGCCGCGGGAGGTCACCAGCACCCCGGCATAGACGAAGCGGGTGACGACGAACACCCAGGCCAGCAGCACCATCACCAGGTCCGCATGCCGCAGCGGCAGCGCCAGCGCGACCAGCACATAGAACAGCGTCACCAGTTGAAGCGGATCGTACACCGCCGCACCCGCATCCGCCGTGCTCGGCCGCCCGCTCCCGATCATCGACCAGCTCGACCGCGAGCCCCCGGTCCAGAACAGCAGGACGAAGGTCAGCCCGACCAGAATAAAAACCGGAAACAGAATGCCCTGGATCATCATTTGGAAATCGCCCTCGCCCCGTGGAAACAGCTGGGAGGCCAACGGCTGACCGTCGAACCGGTTCCATCGTGGAACAGTGGTGGAGAGCGGCGTCTTGAGATGGCGTTCAATTGATGTGATCCGTCATCCTGAGGCGGCCGTGCGCAGCACGGCCCTCGAAGGACGACGGCCCGGGCGTTAGTCGAGATACCTCACGGGAATGGCGCAGACAAAGCCGGGCCACAAATCGCCTGTTTTAAACATCCGCCGAGCCATCTGACTGACATCTGACAATCGTAGCGTGCTCTCGCAAAGGAGCACGTCATGTCCGTCTTCCGTCTCACGCAGATCACCGACACGCACCTGACCCCGCGGGTGCCGCCGTTCGTCGAAAACTTCCACCGCGTCAGCCAGCACATCGACGACACCCGTCCCGACCTCGTGGTCAACAGCGGCGACGTGGCGTTCGATGGCTCCGACCATCCCGACGATCTCGCTTACGCCAAAACGTTGCACGATGCGCTGCCCGTCGACTGCCGATATATCCCGGGCAATCACGACATCGGCGACAACCCGACCTCGACCGGCGCGCCTCCACACCAGCGTGTCTCGGACACACCCCGGCAGCAGTTCATCGCAGCCTTCGGTGACGACCGCTGGCGGTTCGATGCCGCCGGATGGAGCTTTATCGGGCTGAACTCGCTCATCATGAACTCAGCACTCGCGAGCGAAGCCGAACAATCCGAGTGGCTGGCCTCGGAACTCTCGACGCTGCGCGGCCGGCCGCTGGCCCTGTTCATTCACAAGCCGCTCTACCTGCATCATCCCGACGATCCGGAACTTGCGGCCAAATCATTCCGCTACGTTCCGATGCCGGCGCGCAGCCAACTGATCGCGCAGCTCGACACTGTCGATCTGCGCCTGGTTGCCTGCGGCCATGTGCATCAGCGGCGCGACACGACCTTCCGCACCATCCGCCATATCTGGGCACCGTCGGCATCCTTCATCATCAAGTCCGACGAGAAACAGGAGCCGATCGGCGTGAAGGAAGTCGGGCTGGTGGAATATGCCTTCCAGCCCGACGGCTTCGAGGTCCGCCACGTGCGCGCACCCGGACAGGTCGACGTCGATCTCCATGCGGTGCCCGAGCTCGCCGCGATGCTGTGACGGATCAGGCGGCGGCGCCCTGCTCCAAAAGCTTGCGCAATTCCGCCTTGGCCACCTTCTCCAGGGTCGAGCGCGGCATGTCGTCGACAAGGTGAACTTCGCGCGGCACCTTGAAGTCGGCCAGCGCGCGTTTGCAGGCCGCCAGCACGTCGTCCCGCAGCGTGGGCGGCGCGCCGGCGAGCCCGGCCACCGGGATCACGAACACGACGGGGACTTCATCGAGCATCGGGTGCTTTTTGGCGACAACGGCCGCCTCACGCACGCCGGCCACCGTGATGACCACCTGCTCGATCTCGGACGCCGCGACATTCTCGCCGCCGACCTTGAGCATGTCCTTGGCGCGATCGCCGAACCGGATGAAGCCGTTGTCCAGCAGCTTCACCCGATCGCCGGTGATGAAATAGCCCTGCGCATCGAAGCTGTCGCGCGTGGCCTTCTCGTTGTTCAGATACTCCTTGAACAGCGACAGGCCCGGGATGCCACGGATCAAGAGATCGCCAGTTTCGCCGACCTGCGTCGGCGCGCCGTCCGCATCGACCACACGGATCTCGTACTCCGGTGCGGCGCGGCCGATAGCGAGCGGGATGTTGGGCTGATACACCTCGCCGACGATGCCGTGGGTGATGGTTTCGGTCATGCCCCACCAGCCGATGGTCTTGGCGCCGAACAGCTTGTCGGTCGGCGGCTCGCAGATCGCCGATCCCCACAGCCGAAAATGATGATTTTTGGGCACCTCGCGCTCCATCAGCGCCTTGACGCAGAACGGCACCACCGACACCCAGGTGCAGCGATGCGCCAGTGCCGTGTCCCAGAACCGGCTGGCCGAGAACCGCGGCTGGATCACCGCGGTGGCGCCCACCCACAGGGTCGCAAGCATCGAATAGGCCAGCGCGTTGGTGTGGAACAGCGGCAGGTGCACCTGGTGAATGTCATCGGCGCGCAGGTCCTCGTGGGCCGCGTTGATCTTCGCACCCCACAACGCATTGGCGTGGGTCCACAGCACGGCTTTCGGCCGCGATGTGGTGCCGGAGGTGTACTGCACGCTGCACGAGGCCAACGGATCGGCGGCGCGGCGTGGCCGGTCCGCACTGTCGGCGAACAGCGCTTCGAACGCCTCGCTGCGGGCTGGCCGGTCCGCCTGCTCCGGCGGCGCGCCGGCATCGTGCGAAATCACCGCGAGCCAGCGCAGATGACGGCATGAGCCCGCAATCAGCGCGGCATAGGCCGGCTGCGTGATGCCGGCGACAGCGCCGCAGTGCTCGGCGAAATACGCCATTTCGGCGGCGGCCGAGCGGGTGTTGGTGGTGACGGCGATGGCGCCGAGTTCGGCGCAGGCAAACCAGGCCAGCATCGCCTCGATGCAGTTGTCGAGATGGATCAGCACGCAGTCGCCGGGTGTGACACCGCGTTTGGCAAGCCCCGCCGCCAGCGCGCCGACACGCTCGTGAAATTCGCCGTAGCTCCAGGCCCGCGCCGGCGCGTCGAACGGCGCCCAGATCAGGAACGGATGATCGCGCCGGTGCTCGGCCTGCAGCCGCAGCAGCCACGGCACGTCGAGCCCGGCGAACGGGCCGATCTGGCCCGGCATCTCATCACGATTGGGCATGTCTCTTCCCTTGTTGTTTTTTTTGTTTTTGATTGTCGGCCGGATGATGGTGTCACCCCTCCCGTGGGAGAGGTGACGAAGGCGTGGCGTGGTGTCGCGTGGTCAGTTTAGACGCGGTCCGGCCCGACGCGGACCAACTGCTTGCCGAAGTTCGCGCCCTTCAAGAGACCGATGAACGCGTCCGGCGCGCTGGCGAGGCCTTCGGTGACGAATTCGCGGTGCTTGATCTTGCCCTCGCGCAGCCACAACGACATATCGCGTTGGAACGCGCCATGCAGCGCCGCGAAATCGCGCACGATGAAGCCGCGCAGGTTCAGCCGCTTCACCAGGATGGCCCGCATCAAGGCCGGCGCGCGGTTCGGCCCGGGCGCGTCGCCCGTGAGCGCATTGTAGTCGGCGATCAGGCCGCACACCGGGACACGCGCGAACGGGTTGAGCCGCGGCAGCACCGCATCCCACACCTTGCCGCCGACGTTTTCGAAATAGACGTCGATGCCTTTCGGGCAGGCCTCCTTCAGCTTCGTCGCCAGATCCGGATCGCGGTGATCGAGGCATTCGTCGAAGCCGAGTTCGTCTTTCACATAGCGGCACTTCTCGGCCCCACCGGCGATACCCACCGCCCGCGCCCCCTTGATCCTGGCGATCTGCCCGACCGCCGAGCCGACCGCGCCGGAGGCTGCGGCCACCACCACGGTTTCGCCGGGCTGCGGCTTGCCGATTTCCAAGAGGCCGGTGTAGGCGGTCATCCCGGGCATGCCGAGCACGCCGACGGCGGTCGAGATCGGCGCGATCCGCGGATCGATCTTGCGCAGGCCCTTGCCGTCGGACAGCGCGTGGGTCTGCCAGCCGCTGTGCGAGAGTACGATGTCGCCCTTGGCGAAGTCGGGATTGTTGGAGGCGATCACCTCCGCCACCGTGCCGCCTTCCATCACGCCGTCGATTTCGACCGGCGCGGCATAGGACGGCCCCTCGCTCATGCGGCCGCGCATGTAGGGATCGAGCGACATCCAGATCGTGCGCAGCAGCACCTGGCCCGGACCGGGCACCGGGACCGCCACATCCTCCAGGCGGAAGTCGGAGGCCTTGGGCTCGCCGACGGGACGGGCTGCGAGGACGATACGCTGGGCTTGCTGGGACATCGGTGGCTTTCCTCCGGGAGTTGTTGCTCGACTGTGCTCCTTCGATAGGCGTGCAGACGGACCGCTGACAAGGGGCGCTGTCAGCGGCAAAGCAGCCCTGCGGGCCTCGTCATCATTGCGCCTCATTAGGGATATGTTATGTTATAACATAACATATATTTGGGGATATCGATGCAGCGACTGCCCGTCACGGTGCTTTCCGGCTTTCTCGGCGCCGGCAAGACCAGCCTTCTCAACCACATCCTGCACAACCGCGAGAACATGCGGGTGGCCGTGATCGTCAACGACATGAGCGAGGTGAACATCGACGCGGCCCTGGTCCGCGACGGCGGTGCCGCGCTGAAGCGGCAGGACGAACGGCTGGTGGAGATGTCCAACGGCTGCATCTGCTGCACCCTGCGCGACGATCTTCTGAAAGAAGTTGAGGTGCTGGCCCGCGAGCAGCGCTTCGACTACCTGCTGATCGAGTCCACCGGGATTTCCGAGCCGATGCCGGTCGCGGCCACCTTCGAGTTCGAGGACGAGAGCGGCAAGAGCCTGTCCTCCCTCGCCCGGCTCGACACCATGGTGACCGTGGTCGACGCGCTCAACTTCACCCTCGACTACACCTCGGTGGATCTTCTGGCCGACCGCGACCAGGTGGCCGGCGACGGCGACACCAGGGCGATCGCCGAACTGCTGGTGGAGCAAGTCGAGTTCGCCGATGTCATCGTGATCAACAAGATCGACCTCGTGACCAGCGCGGAACGCACCTTCCTCACCAATGTGTTGAGGAAGCTCAACCCGTCCGCTGATCTCGTGTTCACCGAGTTCGGCAAGGTGCCGCTGGATCGCATTCTGAACACGCGCAAATTCTCCTACGAGAAGGCCAACCAATCGGCCGGCTGGCTCAAGGAATTGCAGGGCCAGGGCCATACGCCAGAAACCGAAGAATATGGCTTCTGGAGTTTCGTCTATCGCTCGCGGCGGCCGTTTCACCCGGACCGGTTTCACAAATTCCTCACCAGTAACTGGCAAGGCGTGATCCGCGCCAAGGGCTTCTTCTGGCTGGCGTCGCGGATGGACTTTGCCGGCTCGATGTCGCGCGCCGGCGCCATCGTGCGGCATGAGCCCGCCGGTGTGTGGTGGGCTGCCACGCCCAAACCGAACTGGCCGGCGGACGAAGAATGGCGCGCCGGTGTCATGCGCAACTGGACCGCCCCCTACGGCGACCGGCGCCAGGAACTGGTGTTCATCGGCACGCCGGAGATGGACAAGGACCAGACCATCGCCAAACTCGATGCCTGCCTGTTGACTGGACAGGAAATGGCGCTCGGACCAAAACTATGGGCGGGCCTGCGCGATCCCTTCCCGGGCTGGCGGCGCGGCAACGGAGCGGTTTGATGACCAAGGGCGGTTTCACCAGGCAATTGTTGTCCGCCCTGCTCCGCAAACCCGACTACGCCCCGCCGAAACAGACATCGACCTGGCGGGTGATGTCAGCGGAAGGACTGGAGCGCGACACATCGCACGCGGTGTGCGACGACGCCTGCGAATGCGCAGCGCCGTCGCGGATGAAGTATCAGCCGAAGGGCGATTAATGCATTCTGCATATTTGATTGTCGTTGCCGGGCTTGTCCCGGCAACCCCGATCAGGGACGCACTGCGCCCCTAAGCGAGATCACCGGGACAAGCCCGGTGATGACAGTGTGGTGGGGGACATTTTTTCTCCCATCAAAGCGTCTTGAGATACTCGGCCAGACGGTCGTGGCTCCGTTCGATCGGCCCGGTGAAACCAAACCCGACCGCGGCATCACGATCAGCGACGGAATCGAAGTGCGCGACCAGGATGCAGCGCGTGCGTTCGCCGAGGTCTTCCAGTGTCGATGTAAACCGCACGTTCAAGCCCTCCTTCACCTTGTCGCGATCGGCGTTCTGCCAGACCAGACGCGCGGGCTTTTCGACCTCGAGGAAAACGAAGTGGAGATGAAGCTCGCGGCCATCGGCGAAGCGCATCAGATGGTTCCAAAGCCCGCCCGGCCGCACATCCATCTCGCAGACCGGACTGGAACAACCGGCCCCACCCCACCACTGCCGCACATGTTCGGCTTGCGTCATCGCCAGCCAGACCTGGTCGCGCGGCGCGTCATAGACACGGGTGATGATGATCGTCGGCTCGCCGGCCGGATGTGTCGTGCTCATTTCGATTTTCCCTTGCTTGGTGACTTGTGCGGCATGGTTTTGAGGTAGTCGCCCAGGCTGTCGAGATTGCGCTCCCACAGCTTTTTGTAGTCGTCGATCCATTCGGCCACGGCCTTCAGGCGCTCGGCTTCGAGACGGCACGGCCGCCGCTGGGCTTCGCGCGCCTTGGAGATCAGGCCGGCCTTTTCCAGCACCGCGACGTGCTTGGAAATGGCCCTCTCCGTCAGCTTGAACGGCGCGGCCAATTCCCCGACCGAGGCCTCCCCGTCCACCAGCCGCGCGAGGATGGCGCGCCGCGTGGGGTCCGCGAGAGCAGCGAACGTCAGGGTGAGAGAGTCTGATTGCATGTTACAGCACCATCCAGTTCTGGAACTAAATGGTTCTATAAAGGATTTGAAGCGGCCTGTAAAGCAGCGAGAAAGGTTGCGACGAGCGAGGCGCTGATCTCACCTCTCCCCATTGGGGAGAGGTCGGCCAACGCGCCGGGGCCCTGCCGCACGCGACGTCGATCGCAGTCGCGCCAGCAACAGCCAGCGAAACGACGTCGGAAATAGATTTCAATTGCGGAGTTTGTGGAGAGTGCCCCCTCACCCGCCGCGCAAGAGCGCGACGACCTCTCCCCATTGGGGAGAGGTGTAACCCGTTGCGGGTTACGCACCACCCGGATAATTCGGTGCCTCGCGCGTGATCGTCACGTCGTGGACATGGCTTTCGCGCAGGCCGGCGCCGGTGATGCGGACGAACTGCGCCTTCTCGTGGAAATCCGAGATCGTCTTGGCGCCGACATAGCCCATGGCCGCGCGCAGGCCGCCGACCAGCTGATGCACCACATTGCTGACCGGACCCTTGTACGGCACCTGGCCCTCGATGCCTTCCGGCACCAGCTTCAGCGTATCCTTGATGTCCTGCTGGAAGTAGCGGTCGGCCGAGCCGCGCGCCATGGCGCTGACCGAGCCCATGCCGCGATAGGCCTTGTAGGAGCGGCCCTGCCACAGGAACACTTCGCCCGGCGTCTCGTCGGTGCCCGCCAGCAGCGAGCCGACCATGGCAATGCTGGCGCCCGCCGCAAGCGCCTTGGCGAGGTCGCCGGAATATTTGATGCCGCCGTCGGCGATCACCGGAATGCCGACCTTGTGGGCGGCTTCGACGGAATCCATGATGGCGGTGAGCTGTGGCACGCCGACGCCCGCGACGATGCGAGTGGTGCAGATCGAGCCCGGACCAATGCCGACCTTGATGGCGTCGGCGCCGGAATCGATCAGCGCTTGCGTCGCTTCGGTGGTGGCGACATTGCCCGCGATCACCTGCACCGCGTTCGACAGCCGCTTGATCCGGCTGACCGCTTCCAGCACCCGCGCGGAGTGCCCGTGCGCGGTGTCGACCACGATCACGTCGACGCCGGCCTCGATCAGCTTCTCGGTGCGCTCGAACCCGTTGTCGCCGACGGTGGTGGCGGCCGCCACCCGCAGGCGGCCCTGCTCGTCCTTGGAGGCCAGCGGATAGGCCACCGCCTTCTCGATGTCCTTCACCGTGATCAGGCCGACGCAGCGATACTGGTCGTCGACCACCAGCAACTTCTCGATGCGGCGCTGATGCAGCAGCTTCTTGGCTTCCGCCTGGCCGACGCTCTCGCGCACCGTGACGAGGTTCTGGTGCGTCATCAGCTCCGAGACCTTCTGGCGCGGATCGGTGGCGAACCGCACGTCGCGGTTGGTGAGAATGCCGACCAGTTTGCCCGGCTTGCCGGGGGCGCCGCCGGTCACCACCGGAATGCCGGAGATGCCGTTGTCCTTCATCAGCGTCAGTGCATCGGCGAGCGTTTCCTCCGGCCCGATGGTCAGCGGATTGACCACCATGCCGGATTCGAACTTCTTGACCTGGCGAACCTGCGCTGCCTGTCCCTCGATATCGAAATTGCGGTGAAGCACGCCGATGCCGCCGGCCTGCGCCATGGCGATCGCCATCCGCGCCTCGGTCACGGTATCCATGGCCGAGGCCATCACGGGAATGTTGAGGGGAACGGCCTTGGTCAGAAACGAACGGACATCCGCCTCGGAGGGAAGGATTTCCGACAGGCCGGGCTTCAGCAGCACGTCATCGAACGTGAATGCTTCCTGGAAAACCGGTCGTTGAAAAGCTGCCATTGCCAACTCCATCTGGCGGCGAACGCGCCGCAATAGAACCTTCGGAAAAGACCTATCGTTCGCCGGCACCCGGTGCCGTACTCGAATCGAAGCCCTTCTTTGGGGTTGGCGGTGGTCGATAGCATGGGACCATGACGTTTCAAAGGGTTTCATGCGGTTTTACAGGCGCTTTTTGCGCATGGCGCATCTGCGTCCCGCCTTCCTGCCGGGGCCCCCTGCCCGATTGCGACTGGACGGCGAAACCTAACGAACCTATTGACGGCCGAGGCATGGATTCTTGAGGATTCCCTGGAGATTTCTTGCCCATTCCGCCGCCGTCCCGATCCAAAAACGAGGTTTTGACCCGCGCATGCAGAAGGAACGCCTGATCCCGCTGATCGTGGCCACGGCCCTGTTCATGGAAAACATGGATTCCACTGTCATCGCGACGTCACTGCCGGCGATCGCGGCCGATATCGGGACCAGCCCCCTCACCCTCAAGCTCGCCATCACCTCGTATCTGCTCTCGCTCGCGGTGTTCATTCCGGCCAGCGGCTGGACCGCGGACCGCTTCGGCGCGCGCACGGTGTTCTCGACCGCGATCGCGGTGTTCATGCTGGGATCGATCGGCTGCGCATTGTCGTCGTCGGTGACGCAGTTCGTGTTCGCGCGCATTCTCCAGGGCATCGGCGGTGCGATGATGACGCCGGTGGGACGCCTCGTGCTGGTGCGCTCCATCGACAAGAGCGCGCTGGTGAATGCGATGGCGTGGCTGACCACGCCGGCACTGATCGGGCCGGTGGTGGGGCCACCGCTCGGCGGTTTCATCACGACGTATTTTACCTGGCACTGGATCTTCCTGATCAACATCCCGATCGGGCTGCTCGGCATCTACATGGCGCAGCGGCATATCGATCCGATCCGCAGCGATAATCCCGAGCGGTTCGACCTCAAGGGACTTCTGCTCGCCGGCATTGGCCTCGCCGGCCTCGCGTTCGGCCTCTCGGTCGCCGGCCTCAATCTGCTGCCGTGGCAGGTGGTGACGGCGCTGATCGTCTGCGGCGGCATTTCGATGACGATGTATCTGCGGCATGCCAAGACCACCGCCTCCCCGGTGCTGGATTTCTCACTGATGCGGCTGCCGACCATGCGCGCCAGCCTGATCGGCGGCTTCATGTTCCGGCTCGGCATCGGCGCGCTGCCGTTCCTGCTGCCGCTCTTGATGCAGATCGGCTTCG
>JBGMOD010000260.1:0-3262 GCA_041424235.1 Hyphomicrobiales bacterium | reverse complement strand
ATGAAGCCGTCGCGGTCGTTGCGGCCGAACCATTGCTGGCTGCGCAGTTCGCTGGTTTTTTTCTTGGGGATTGTGCTCATGGGGTTTGTCTCCGATTGCTGATTTTGCGGCGTCAAACCTCAGGGTTTGTCCTGCCGGAGGGCAATTTCAATCATCATATGATAAGCGCGGAGGGCCTGCCAGAGCCTTGGTTTTTTGGAACGACGAGATACCGAAATTCACATCGCATGGTCAAGAACATCCACGGTCGAACGCTCGAGCTGCTCGGTGAAGCCGTGGTGGCGGGGCGCTATGCGATCGGTGCGTCGATCCCTGCGGAGCCCATCCTGGGCGAAGAACTCGGCGTGAGCCGCACCGTGGTGCGCGAGGCCATCAAGTCGCTCGCGGCCAAGGGACTGATCGTCACCGGGCCGAAAGTCGGCACGCGCGTGCTGCCCAAGGACAAGTGGAACTGGTTCGACCCCGACGTCATCACCTGGCAGGCGCGCGCCGGACTCACGCCCGAGTTCCTGCGCGACCTGCAGGACTTGCGCCGCGTGGTGGAGCCCGCCGCGGTGCGCCTTGCGGCCGAGCGGGCCGGGCCCGATGAAATCGAGGAAATAGAAAAAGCCTACGCGGGCATGAAGGACGCCATAGAGAACGGTGGCGACTACGTCACCTTCGACCTGCGCTTTCACAACGGCCTGCTGAACGCCGCGCACAACCGCATGCTCGCGCAGATGAGCAAGGCGCTCAACGCGCTGCTGCGCACCAGCTTCGAGATATCGACGGCCAAGCCCGATGGCCCCGCGCTGTCGCTGCCGATGCATCGCGCGGTGCTCGACGCGGTGATCGCGCACGACCCGGGCAAGGCCGAGCGCGCGGTCATCCGGCTCATCGACGGCGCGCGCCGGGACATCGAGGACGTGCTCGGCTCGCGCCGGCGCTTGCCGCGCTTGAGCAGGCCACCGCCGAGGCTCAAGGGCGGCTAGGCACTCCGGCGCCGCCTAGGCGTTTGTCCGCAGTTCGCATCCGGTTCTTTCACCCTACGCTCGCGCCCCGAGCAATTTCCACCCAAGAAGAAGGAGACAAACCATGAAACTCGTCAAGTCGCTGATCGCGCCGACGCTGGTCGCGCTGGGTCTGATAGCCGCGGGCAACGCCGCGGCGCAGGAGAAGCTCACCGTCTGGTGGGTCAAGGGCTTCTACAAGGCGGAAGACGACGCCTTGTTCGCGGCCATCAAGAAGTTCGAGGAGAAGAACAAGAACGTGAAGATCGAGCTGTCGCAGTACCCGGTGCAGGACATGATTCCGAAGACCGTGTCCGCGCTCGACTCCGGCAGCCCGCCCGACGTGGCGTACGCCGACGTGTACGACTTCCAGGTCACCGGCAAGTGGGCCTACGACGGCAAGCTCGAAGACATCGGCAGCGTGCTCACGCCCATGAAGGACCGCTTCGCGCCCAACACGCTGGAGACCACGTACCTCTACAACAACCAGACGAAGGCCAAGGCCTACTACGCCTTCCCCATCAAGCAGCAGACGATGCATATCGAGTACTGGATCGACATGCTCGCCGAGGCCGGCTTCAAGGAGTCCGACGTGCCCACCAACTGGAAGGACTACTGGTCCTTCTGGTGCGACAAGGTGCAGCCCGGCAGCCGCAAGGCATCGGGCAAGCGCACCTTCGGCATCGGCCAGCCGATGGGCGTGGATTCGAGCGATGCCTTCTATTCGTTCCTGACCTTCATGGACGCCTACAACGTCAAGCTGGTGGACGACAACGGCAAGTTGCTGGTCGATGACCCGAAGGTGCGCACCGGCCTGATCGGCGCCATGACCGACTACACCGCGCCGTACACCAAGGGCTGCACGCCGCCGTCGTCGACGAGCTGGAAAGATCCGGACAACAACGTCGCGTTCCACAACAAGACGACCGTGATGACGCACAACGCGACCATCTCCATTGCCGCCAAGTGGCTCGATGACTCGACCAACGCCTCGCTCACGCCAGAGCAGCGCGAGGAAGCGCGCAAGAACTACACCGAGCGCATCCGCACGGCCGGCTTCCCGAGCAAGCCCGACGGCAGCAAGATGGTCTATCGCACGGCAGTGAAGACCGGCGTGGTGTTCAAGGACGCCAAGAACAAGGCGCGCGCCAAGGAGTTCGTGGCCTTCCTGCTGCAGGAAGAAAACCTCACGCCGTACGTCGAAGGCTCGCTGGGCCGCTGGTTCCCCGTCACCAAGGCCGCGCAGCAGCGCGACTTCTGGAAGGCCGACCCGCATCGCCTGTCGGTCTACAACCAGTACGCCGCTGGCACCGTGACCTTCGAGTTCACCAAGAACTACAAGTTCACCGTGCTGAACAACGAGAACGTGTGGGCCAAGACCATGAGCCGCATCGTCACCGACAAGGTGCCGGTGGACAAGGCGGTCGACGAGATGATCGCGCGCATCAAGACGGTGGCGGCGCAGTAAGCACGCGGCACGGCATCACCCACACCAGCGGCTTCTTCGCATGAGCTCTACCGCCACTGCCACCGCCGCGCCGTCCCCGGCGCCTGTTGTCAATCCCGGAGCACGGCATGCGCGCTGGCAGTTCTGGGGCGCGGTGATGGTCGTGCCCTACCTGCTGGTGTTCGTGGTGTTCGTGCTCTATCCGGTGGGGTACGGGCTGTGGCTCGCGCGCCATCCGCAAAGCTACGTGAAGCTGGTCGAAGACCCGATCTTCTTCCGCTCGGTGATCAACACGGCCGTGTTCCTGGTCGTGGCGATCAATCTCAAGATGCTCGTCGCACTCGTGCTGTCGGGCTTCTTCGTGACCTCGCGCTGGTGGATCAAGATCGTCTCGGCGATCTTCATCCTGCCGTGGGCGATGCCGTCGATTCCGACCATCCTGTCGTTCCGCTTCATGCTCAACCCCGAGTGGGGCGTGATCAACAGCACCATCTTTCGCCTGACCGGTGCCGACGGCCCCAACTGGCTGAATGATCCCGCGCTGGCACTGGCCTTCGCGATGGTGGTGCACGTGTGGAAGTCGCTGCCGTTCTGGACGCTGATCCTGGTGGCGGGGCGGCTGGCCATACCCACGGAGCAGTACGAGGCCGCGTCGGTGGACGGCGCTTCGTCGTGGCAGAAGTTCCGCTTCGTAAGCTGGCCGGCGCTGAAGACGCTCTACATCACCTCGCTCATTCTTTCGATGATCTGGACGCTGGGCGATTTCAACAGCGTGTACCTGTTGACCGGCGGCGGCCCCGCCGACCTGACGCACGTGCTGGCCACG
>JBGMOD010000259.1:0-29369 GCA_041424235.1 Hyphomicrobiales bacterium | reverse complement strand
GTTCCTCAGCATTCTCTCGCGCGAGGAGGCGCTGGCGCGGTTCGAGGCTGCGCTGTTTCCACGCGCTACCGCCAGCGAACAGCGCACCCTGGTCGCAGCGCTGGGCTTGCCGCTGGCGCAGGACATCACGGCCCCAATCGACGTGCCGCCGTTCGACCGCTCCAATGTCGACGGCTTCGCGGTGCGGGCCGCTGATACCGCGCCGGCCGGCGAGGCCTCGGCCGTGTCGGTGGCGCTGAACGATGAGAGCATCGCCTGCGGTACCGCGCCAGTGCTGCCGGTGGCCTCCGGTACCGCAACGCCGATCGCGACCGGCGGCCCGGTGCCGCGCGGCGCCGATGCGGTGGTCATGGTCGAGCACACCCAGCCTGGGGGCGAGAGCGCGATCGAGATCCGCCGTGGTGCGTCGCCGGGGCAGTTCGTGTCCTATGCCGGCTCGGACATCGCCCAGCGCGAAGCGCTGCTGCGCGCCGGCACGCTGATCGGGTCGCGCGAAATCGGCATGCTCGCGGCCTGCGGTATCGCGCAGGTGCCGGTGGTGCGCAGGCCGCGCGTGGCCGTGATCTCGACCGGCGACGAACTGGTGCAGCCGGGTGATCCGCTGCGCCCGGCCGCGATCTACGACACCAATGGCGCCATCGTCACCGCCGCGGTGATCGAGAACGGTGGCGACGCGGATTTCCTCGGCGCGTTTCCCGACGAAGAAGCCAGACTCGAGGCGGTGCTGCGGCATGCGCTCGACACCTACGATATGGTGATCCTGTCCGGCGGCACCTCGAAGGGTGAAGGTGACGTGTCCCATCGCATCATCGCGCGGCTCGGACAGCCGGGCATCGTCGCCCATGGCGTGGCGCTGAAGCCGGGCAAGCCGCTGTGTCTCGCGGTGTGTGACGGCAAGCCGGTGATCGTGCTGCCGGGCTTTCCGACCTCGGCGATGTTCACCTTCCACGACATGATCGTGCCGGTGCTGCGGCGGATGGCGGGCCTGCCGCCGCGCGCGGATGCGCAGGTGACGGCGAAAGTCCCGGTGCGCATCGCCTCCGAACTCGGCCGCACCGAATTCGTCATGGTGTCGCTGGTGCAAGGATCTGGAAATGGAGACGACGGCCTGATCGCCTATCCTTCCGGCAAGGGCTCCGGTGCCATCACCTCGTTCGCGCAGGCTGACGGCTTCCTCAAGATCGATGCGCTGTCCGATCAGATGCCGGCGGACACCGAGGTCCAGGTGACGCTGTTCACACCGCATGTGCAGGTGCCGGATCTCGTCATCGTCGGCAGCCACTGCACCGGGCTTGATCTCGTTACCACGCCGCTGGCGCGCGCAGGCCTGCTGGTGCGCTCGATTGCGGTGGGCAGCCTCGGTGGTCTCGCCGCCGCGCGGCGCGGCGAATGCGATCTCGCGCCGATCCATCTGTTCGATGAAGCGACCGAGAGCTACAACACTGCTTATCTGGTGCCCGGCCTTGAGCTCGTGCCGGGCTGGCGACGCATGCAGGGCGTCGTGTTCCGTAAGGGCGATGTCCGGTTCGAAGGCCGCACACCGCAGCAGGCGGTCGAGGTCGCGCTCGCCGATCCCGCCTGCCTGATGGTCAATCGCAACCAGGGCGCCGGCACGCGCATCCTGATCGATCGCCTGCTCGGCGGCGCGCGTCCGGACGGCTACTGGAATCAACCGCGTTCGCACAATGCGGTCGCCGCGGCGGTGGCGCAGCGTCGCGCCGACTGGGGCATGACCATCGCGCCGGTGGCGCAGGCCGCCGGACTCGGCTTCATTCCGCTGGCGGAAGAGCATTATGATTTTGCGCTGGTCTCGGCGCGAAAGCATCGCGCATCGGTGCAGTCGTTTCTCGAGGCGCTGGCATCGGCTGATAGCCGCGCTGCGCTGACGGCGGCGGGATTCACTCCGGCATGATGGGCTTGCAATCAGCCCTTGTAGCGGGCCGCCAGGCGTTCGGCCTCGCTGAGATCCTCGGCCGTGTTGGCATTGAAGAACGGATCGAGCGGGGCATCGAGCCAGTCGACGGTGGCGAGCTTGTAGCGCGCGGTGAAGCGCTGGATGGCGCGGCAGACGTCCACCACCAGTGCGCGGCGCAAATCGCCGCGCAGCGACACGTTCCACAGCCCGATGGCGTGATGCGCCTGGCCGCCGGATGCGGCGACCGCGAGTTGCGCGTTCTCCGTGATTCGCGCCCGATGCAGCCGCGCCACCAGGTCGCGCGGCAGGAACGGGCAGTCCCCCGCGGTGCTCAGCACCCAGGTGATACCGGGCCGGTTCGCCGCCACCCAGTCGAGCCCGGCCAGGATGCCGGCCAGCGGCCCCGCGAACCCCGCGACGCTGTCGGCCGTGACCGGCAGGGCGAATGGGGCGAACCGCGTGGGATCGCCATTGGCATTGATGACCAGGCCATCGCACTGCGGCTTCAGCCGTTCGATCACCCGATCGAGGATGGTGCGGCCGCCGATGGTGCGCATCGGCTTGTCGCCGCCGCCCATGCGCCGCGCCAGGCCGCCTGCGAGGATGACCCCGGGTGTTGCTGGATGATCCGCCATGGGGATTGAGATAAACAACGCGGTCGATTTTGCAATCGTGTTCGGGCGGCCAGCGGCGCTAAAAGCGGGGTGTTGGAGCCTCACAAGCGGCTCCCCTCATCCTGAGGAGCCTGCGAAGCAGGCGTCTCGAAGGGTGAGGCCGAAGCGTCAATGGCCTCATGGTTCGAGACGCGCGTTCCGCGCTCCTCACCATGAGGGTAGAAGTTTGCGTAGGGCGAGGCAGGCATGAAGGTGATCGGACTGGCGGGCTGGAGCGGGGCGGGGAAGACGACGCTGCTGACGCGCCTGATCCCACATTTCGTGGCGCAGGGCCTGCGGGTGTCGACCATCAAGCACGCGCATCACAATTTCGACGTCGACGTGCCGGGCAAGGACTCCTGGCTGCACCGGCAGTCGGGCGCCAGCGAGGTGCTGGTCTCCTCTGGCCGGCGCTGGGCGCTGATGCACGAGCTGCGCGACGAGGACGAACCGCCGCTGGCGGAGCTGTTGCGCAAGATGTCGCAGGTGGATCTCGTCATTGTCGAGGGGTTCAAGGCCGTGCCGCACCGCAAGATCGAGGTGCATCGCGCCGCCAACGCCAAGGGGCTTTTGTTTCCTGGCGATACGGGGATTGCAGGAATCGCGGCCGACATTGCCATCGACACCACGCTGCCGGTGGTTCATCTCGACGATGTCTTTGCTATTGGAAACCTGATCGAGCGATTGGCAATGCCGATCGCGGATGTGCTGGCCGGATTGGGCAGCGAACGTTAAACTCACCCCATGGCGCAACTCTCCGACGATTGCTTTGCCTTTGGTGGACCGATGATGTCGGTCGACGAGGCCGTTGCGATCATCACGTCCCGCATCGCGCCGGTCACCGACCTTGACACCGTTGCGTTGGCCGACGCGGATGGACGCACGCTCGCCGTCGATCTCGTCGCGCCGCTGCCGCTGCCGCCTTACACCAACTCCGCTGTCGATGGTTATGCGCTGGCCAGCCGCGACCTGCCGACGACAACCGAGCAGGCGTTTCCTGTCGGCGGACGGGTGCAGGCCGGCGCGTCGGCTACTGGCGTGGTCATGCCGGGACATGCGGTGCGCATCTTCACCGGTGCGCCGATGCCCGATGGGACCGACACCGTGTTCATGCAGGAGGACGTCAAGCTCGACGCGAAGGGCGATGTCGTGCTGCCGCCCGGGCTGAAGCCCGGTGCCAACGTGCGCCCCGCCGGCGAAGATGTCGCAGTGGGGCAGGTGGCCTTGAAGGCGGGCACCCGCCTGCGCCCGCAGGATGTCGCTGTTTTCGCGGCATTCGGCCTCACCACCATCGATGTGCGCCGGCGGGTCCGCGTCGCGGTGTTCTCCACCGGCGACGAGGTGGTCTCGCCGGGTGCGGCGCGCGGTCCGGCGCAGCTTTATGATTCCAACCGCGTGATGCTGATGGCGCTGCTGAAGCGGTTGGGATGCGTGGTCAGCGATCTCGGCATCCTGCGCGACGATCGCGCCGTGTTGGCCGATGCGCTGAAGCAGGCGGCGCTGGGACACGATCTCATTCTCACGTCAGGTGGTGTTTCGACCGGCGAGGAGGATCACGTCCGGGCGGGACTGGAGAGCGTCGGCAATCTCGTGCTCTGGCGCATGGCCATCAAACCGGGCCGTCCGGTCGCCATGGGGGTGATCGACGGCACAGCGCTGATCGGATTGCCGGGCAATCCGGTGGCGAGCTTCGTCACTTTCGTCCATGTGGTGCATCCGGCCGTGGTGGCGATGTCCGGCGGCACATGGACCAGGCCCGTCCCGATGCCGGTGCGGGCGGCGTTTTCCTACAAGAAGAAGATTGCCCGCCGCGAATATGTCAGGGTGTTCCTGCGCCGGGCCGACGATGGCCATCTGGAAGCGGTGAAGTTTCCGCGTGAGGGTGCGGGGCTGTTGTCGTCGCTGGTCGAGACCGATGGCCTGGTCGAACTTGTTGAGGATGTCACGCGGGTTCAGGCCGGCGATATCGTCGGATTTCTGTCCTACGCGAATTTGATCTGACGGCGCGCCGCGATCCCGTCACGATGCTTGTGTAAGCTGGCGGGCAGCCATCCTCTCAGGTCGTGGCTCGGACGGCATCCCCGCGCGCCCGTCAATGGACTCGATATATCTATGCAGATATAACGTGACCGGGAACAAGCAAAACTCAAAAATCGGAAAACAAGAAGGGTTCACCATGGCTCAAGCTCAACCGATTTCGATCAATCGTCACCCCTATGCCGACGGCGGCCACAAAAAAATGCTGATCGATGGCAAGTGGGTGGACGCCGCATCCGGCAAGACGTTTGAGACCCGCAATCCCGCCACCGGCGAATTGCTGGCCACCGTTGCCGAAGGCGATGAGAAGGACATCAACGCCGCGGTTGCGGCTGCGCGCCGGGCCTTCGAGGGGCCGTGGAGCAAGGTCAAGCCGTACGAGCGCCAGAACCTGCTGCTCAAGTTCGCCGATCTCGTCGAGAAGCATTTCGATGAGTTGAGTTCGCTGGACACGCTGGACATGGGCGCACCGATCAGCCGTACCCGCGGCACCAAACAGCGCGTGCTGGGCATGCTGCGTTTTTATGCCGGGCAGGCGACATCCATCCACGGCGAGACCATCGACAACTCCCTGCCGGGCGAGATCTTCTCCTACACCTTGAAAGAGCCGGTCGGCGTGGTCGGCGCCATCATTCCCTGGAACGGGCCGCTCGGCGCCAGCATCTGGAAAATAGGGCCGGCGCTGGCGACCGGCTGCACGGTCATCCTGAAGCCGGCGGAGGAGGCGCCGCTGACGTCGCTGCGGCTCGGCGAACTGGCGATGGAAGCCGGTGTGCCGCCCGGCGTGGTCAATGTGGTGCCGGGTTATGGCGAGACCGCGGGCGCGGCGCTCGCCGCGCATCCCGATGTCGACAAGGTCGCCTTCACCGGCTCGCACTTCACCGGGCAATCCATCATCCGCGCCTCCGCCGGCAACCTCAAGCGCGTGTCGCTCGAGCTCGGCGGCAAGTCGCCGGATATCGTGTTTGCCGACGCCGATATCGACGCCGCTGTTCCTGGTGCTGCGATGGCGGTGTTCGCCAATTCCGGCCAGATCTGCAGCGCCGGCACGCGGCTGTTCGTCGAGCAGCGCATCTATGACGAGTTCGTCGCCAAGGTCGCCGAGTTCGGCAAGGGCCTGCGGGTCGGCAACGGCCTTGATCCCGAGACGCAGATCGGCCCGCTGGTGTCCGAGCAGCAGCTCGAGCGCGTCACCGGCTATTTCGACATCGGCCGCAAGGAGGGCGCCAGCGCGCTCGCCGGTGGTCAGCGCCTGACCGACGGCGGGCTGGGCAAGGGCTACTTCGTCCCGCCCACCGTGTTCGCCAACGTCAATGACGATATGCGGATCGCGCAGGAGGAAATCTTCGGTCCGGTGATCTCGGCGATCTCGTTCAAGGATCCGGACGAACTGGTGAAACGCGCCAACGCCACCAATTTCGGTCTCGGCAGCGGCGTGTGGACCCGCGACGTCAGCAAGGCGCACAAGTTCGCCAAGGCGATCCGCGCCGGCTCGGTGTGGGTCAACTGCTATCAGGCGATGGATCCGGCGGTACCTTTTGGCGGCTACAAGATGAGCGGCTATGGGCGCGAGTCCGGCATTCAGCACGTCGAGGAATACCTCAACGTCAAGGCGGTCTGGATCAAGACTGCCTGATCTCGAGACAACTACCAGCCGTCGTGGAAGGGCCCCCGGATGGGGCCTTTCCTCATGACGGACGGCCTGCAATCAAGCCGGCTTCTAGATTCACGCCTTCGTAAATTCACGACATCGGGAGAATTTCCATGGACTATGTGAAACTCGGCTCGACCGGTCTCGGCGTGTCGCGCATCTCGCTGGGATGCATGACATTCGGCGATGCCGGCCGTGGCAGCCATAGCTGGACGCTGACCGAGGAGGCGAGCCGCCCGCTGATCCGGCAGGCGATCGAGCTCGGCATCAATTTTCTCGACACCGCCAACGTCTATTCCGACGGCACTTCGGAGGAAATCACGGGACGCGCCATCAAGGATTTCGCGCGCCGCGAGGAGATCGTCCTTGCCACCAAGGTTTTCAATCGCATGCGGCCCGGACCGAACGGTTCAGGTCTGTCGCGCAAGGCCATCTTCGCCGAGATCGACGCCAGCCTGAAGCGGCTCGGCACCGACTATGTCGATCTCTACCAGATCCATCGCTGGGATTATCAAACCCCCATCGAGGAAACCATGGAAGCGCTGCACGACGTGGTGAAGGCGGGCAAGGCGCTCTACATCGGTGGATCGTCGATGCACGCCTGGCAGTTCGCCAAGGCGCTCTACACCTCGCGGCTCAATGGCTGGGTCGAGTTCGTCAGCATGCAGAATCATCTCAGCCTGCTGTACCGCGAGGAGGAGCGCGAGATGCTGCCGCTGTGTGCCGACCAGGGTGTCGGCGTCATTCCGTGGAGCCCGCTGGCGCGCGGGCGGCTGACGCGCGACTGGAATGAGACCAGCGAGCGCCAGGAGACCGACGCGTTCGGCAAGAAGCTCTATGAAAAATCACTGGACTCCGACCGCCGGATTGTCGAGCAGGTGGCCGCGGTTGCCAAGGCGCGGGGCGTGCCGCGCGCGCAGGTGGCGCTGGCCTGGATTCTGCAGCAGCAGGGCGTCACGGCGCCGATCATTGGTGCGTCGAAACCGCATCATTTGACCGACGCGGTGGCGGCGACGGCGCTGAAGCTGACGCCGGAGGAGATCGCGTCGCTGGAGGCGCCCTACGAGCCGCATCATGTCGCGGGATTCACCTGAGAGCAGTTGAATACCTTCGTTTTGCCCATGACCGGGAGCCGTGCGAACGAGTCGCAATTCCGTTGAAATACGGGGTTTTCCCGCAATCGCGGCTTCCTCAAGCCCTTTCTGGGCGCTAGAACCTCATTTTCGAATCAAAAGGACCCCTCAATGCCGATGAACAAGACCCAATTGATTGAAGCGATTTCAGAATCGAGCCAGGTGGCGAAGAGTGACGTGAAAGCCGTCATCGAGCATCTGGCGACGGTTGGCTATAAGGAGCTGAACGAGTCCGGCGAGTTCACGGTTCCCGGCTTTGCCAAGCTCCAGGTTGTGAAGAAGCCGGCGACGGAAGCCCGCAAGGGGATCAATCCCTTCACCAAGGAACCGATGGATTTCCCGGCCAAGCCGGCCAGCAAGACCGTCAAGGCAAAGCCGCTGAAGGTTGCCAAGGACGCCGTCTAAAAAGGACGCTGTCCCACAAGCATGCTGTTTGACAGGCTTACGTTCAAGCGGGTCTTGTCAGCAGCATTCGGTCAACGTCGTCAGGCCGGTTCGGCATTCACGCTGTCCAGAAACTCCTTCACCGTGCTGACCATGCCGGTGTCGGAGGCGACGTAGCCGGGAAGGCTGGCCACTTCCCGATGAAACTCGCTGCCCTTCATGATGCTGAGCACATGCTTCATCGGATCGGTGTCGAGGAATGCGCGGCGGCAGACAAAGAAATAGTCTTCCGTCAGCAACCGGATGAAATCCAGTCCGAATTGCCGTGCTGCCGCCTCGACGCCGAAAGCCGCGTCCGCCATGCCGCTGGCGACATAAGCCGCCACCGCGGCGTGGGTGAACTCGATCTGCTGTGCGCCGTTGATCTTGCTCTCGTCGACGCGGTGGAGGACGAGCAGCTGATCGAACAGCAAGCGTGTTCCGGAATCGTGGTCGCGATTGACGAAGCGCACCCGGCTGTTGGCGAGGTCTTTCGGAGAGGTGATCCGCAGCGGGTTGCCGTGCTTGACCATTAGGCCCATCTCGCGCGTGACGAAATTGATGACACGATCCTCCCGCGGATCGAGCCACTCCTGGCAAGCCCTGACGCTTTGCGCCCGCAGCGGACCGCGCGGCAGGTGGACGCCCGAGAGATCGCAGGCGCCTTGCGCCAGCGACACCAGCGAGTGCTGGTTGCTGACATAACGCAGATCGATGGCGAAGCCGGCTTCGCGATCGAGCAACTCACGCAGCTTCGAAACCGCGAAGCCGTGGCTGGCATGCACGCGGATGACCGACGGCCGTTGATGCAGGAACGGCTTGATCTCGGTCGCGAGTTCCTGGGCGAGGTTTTCGAGCTGCGGACCGAGCCGCGCTTGCATGCGCTGCCCCGCCCACACCAGCTTCTCGCCGAACGCCGTCAGGGTCGTGCCCCGGCCGCGGCTGGTTTCGACCACCGGCACGCCGAAAAATTCGGACCATTGCTCGACCAGGTTCCAGACATGCCGATAGGACAGGCCGGCGCGGCGGGCGGCGCTGGTCAGTTTTCCGGTGGTGCGGATGTCGTCGAGGATGCCGAGCATCACCACCGCCGTCTGCGGGCTGCCTTCCTTGTGAAACCGCCAGACCGGCTCGATCTCGATATGCATGGGCTCCCCGGAGTTATGAATTTTATTTCATATATATTTGGGCCGTTCTTTGCGGCCATAGGCACACAATATCATATTTACACTGGTATATTTAATACACAAGATAAGGAAACAACCGGAGGATATATGATGTCGATTGCATATGACTATCATAACACGACCACCACCGCCGCGATCCCGCACAAGCAGTTGCTGATCGATGGCCAGCATGTGGAGTCGGTGTCCGGGCGCTCCTTCAAGACCCTCAATCCCGCCACCGAAGAGGTGATTGCGACGATCTCCGAGGGCAACGAGGCCGATGTCGAGCGCGCCGTATCAGCCGCCCGCCGCGCCTTCGAAGGCCGCTGGAGCACCATGCGCGCCGCTGAGCGTGGCCACATCCTGCTCAAGCTCGCCGAGCTGATGAAGCAGCACGCCGATGAACTGGCTGAACTGGAAAGCCGCGATGCCGGCAAGCCGATCGCCGCCGTGCTGCGCCAGGATCTGCCCTCGGCCATCGACACCCTCACTTATTATGCCGGCTGGGCCGACAAGATCAGCGGCGACGTGGTGTCCACGCGCCCCGATGCGCTGACCTACACGGTGCGCGAGCCGGTCGGCGTGGTGGCCGTCATCGTGCCCTGGAATTTCCCGCTGATGATCGGCATGTGGAAACTGGCGCCGGCGCTGGCCTGCGGCTGCACCATCGTGATGAAGCCGGCTGAACTGACGTCACTGTCGGCGCTGCGGATCGGTGAGCTGGCACTCGAAGCTGGCCTGCCGCCCGGCGTGCTCAACATTGTGCCGGGCCCCGGCCGCGTGGTCGGCGATGCGTTAGTCAACCATCCCGATGTCGACAAGGTCACCTTCACCGGTTCGCCCGGCGTCGGCCGCGGCATCCTGCGTGGCGCCGCCGGCAACTTCAAACGGGTGTCGCTGGAGCTCGGCGGCAAGTCGGCCAACGTGATCTTCGACGATGCCAACCTCGATGCGGCGACCAAGGCGGCCGCCGCCGGCATCTTCTTCAATGCCGGCCAGGTCTGCTCCGCCGGCTCCCGCGTGCTGGCGCAGGAAGCGGTTTACGACGAAGTCGTGGAGCGGCTGACGGCGCGGGCGGAATCGCTGCGGATCGGCGACACCGCCGACAAGGGCACGGCGCTGGGACCGGTGATCTCCGAGAAGCAGATGAAGAGCATCCTCGACTATGTCGACATCGGCGAGAAGGAAGGCGCGACCCTGACCACCGGCGGCCGCCGTGTCGGCGATCGCGGCTACTACATCAGCCCGGCGGTGTTCGCCAATGTCGCGCACGAAATGCGGATCTCGCAGGAAGAGATCTTCGGGCCCGTGGTCAGTGTCATCAAATTCAGGGATGAGGCCGACGCGGCGCGGATCGCCAACGGCACCGCCTACAGCCTGGCCGCCGGCGTCTGGAGCCGCGACATCGGCCGCACGCAACGGTTTGTGAAGAAGGCCAATGCCGGCACGGTGTGGATCAACACCTACGGCTACACCGATGTGCGGCTGCCCTGGGGCGGCGCGCGCGACTCCGGTTTCGGCCGCGAACACGGCGCCCAGGCGCTGGAGACTTTCACCGAGCCGAAGTCGGTCTGGATGAATCTGAACGTCTGAGATTGAGGCAAACATTCGTCATTCCGGGGCACGCGCGTGAGCGCGTGAACCCGGAATCTCGGCCGACGGATCAGGGTGCAGAGTCTTCGGTTCGGCAGTGAATTTGCTTCCGGGATTCCGGGTTCGCGCGTTGCACGCGCGCCCCGGAATGACGAGAGGACCCAGGTTGCTCGATGATGCTGTCAGCTTGACCATGACGGCAACGCCACGTTAAACGCGTCACGCCCTGCATACACCGCATCCCGGCCCAGTTCGCGTTCGATCCGCATCAGCCGGTTGTATTTTGCGGTTCGGTCGGAGCGCGACAGCGATCCCGTCTTGATCTGTCCGCAATTGGTGGCAACGGCGAGATCGGCAACAGTCGTATCCTCCGTCTCGCCGGAGCGGTGCGACATCACCACGGTGTAGCCGGCCTTGTGGGCACGCGCCACGGTCTCCAGCGATTCCGTCAGCGTGCCGATCTGGTTGACCTTGACCAGGATCGAGTTGGCGATGCGGTCGCGGATGCCAGCGTCCAGCAGGGCAGTGTTGGTGCAGAACACGTCGTCGCCGGTGAGCTGACAGGTCGTGCCGATTTTCTCGGTGATGAGTCTCCAGCCGGCATGATCGGTCTCCGCCATCGGATCCTCGATCGAGCACACCGGGTACTGCCGCACGATATCCATCAGGTATTGGGCGTGCTCACCGACCGAACGGACGAGGTTCTCGCCTCTGTAGTGATACGCACCGTCCTCGAAGAATTCCGATGACGCGGGATCGATCACGATGGCGATGTCGTGGCCCGGCGCGTATCCCGCCTTGGTGATCGCGTCCATGATCAGCTCGATCGCCTCGTGCGCCGTCCTGATGTTGGGGGCGAAGCCGCCTTCGTCGCCGACATTGGTCTGATGGCCGGCGCGTGTCAGTCCTTTCTTCAGGGTGTGGAACACCTCCGCGCCCATCCGGACCGACTCCGCGAAACTCGGCGCACCCAGCGGCATGATCATGAATTCCTGGAAGTCGAGGGGATTGTCGGCGTGGGCGCCGCCATTGATGATGTTCATGCCCGCGGCCGGCAACCGCCGTGCGTTGACACCGCCCAGGTAACGATAGAGCGGCAAGCCGACGGACGCGGCTGCGGCCTTCGCGACCGCGAGGGAAACACCCAGGATGGCGTTGGCGCCGAGGCGGCTCTTGGTCGGCGTGCCGTCGAGCGCGATCATGGTTTGATCGATGCTGTTTTGCGCCAGCGCATCCATGCCGCGCAAGGCGTCGCGGATCTCGGTGTTGACGGCGTCGACCGCGCCCAGCACGCCCTTGCCGAGATAGCGTTCTCCGCCGTCGCGCCGCTCGTGGGCTTCATGCGCACCGGTCGATGCGCCGGAGGGAACGGCGGCTTGCCCACGGGCGCCGTTATCCAGGACAACATCGACTTCGATGGTCGGATTGCCGCGGCTGTCGAGAATCTCGCTGCTGAGGATGTGTGTGATGGCGGTCATGGTGCGGGCCTCTCTCGGGTGACGCGCGGGCATGCAGATGCACCGCCGGACGGAGGCATTCTGTGATCCGCATGCACAAGTCTGTTGGGACGTGAGCGGGCGGACGGTGCGCGCTCCGGCCGATCTCTACTGGATCTGCTCGTCCTTCTAGGCTTTGGCGCGGAAATTTGTTATCGAGTTCGCTTCGCGCATTCGTGATTAAAACTCACAAAAGAGCCTGCCATGTCGCGCCGCCTGCCGCCGCTGTTCGCCCTGAAGGCCTTTGAAGCGACCGCGCGGCTGGGGTCCGTCACCCGGGCGGCCGACGAACTCGGCCGCACGCACGGCGCGGTCAGCCGTCAGATCCGGACGCTACAGGACCATGCCGGCGTCCCGTTGTTCGAGAAGTCCGGCACCGGTCTGCGGTTGAACCGGCAAGGCGACGACCTGCTGCAGGTGGTGGCCCATGCGCTCGATCAACTGGAGCAGGGATGGGTCCGCGTGCTGGACGAAGCGCAGGGACCGAGCGTGCATGTCGCCTGCAGCGCCACCTTTGCGATGCGCTGGCTGGTGCCGCATCTTCCCGGCTTCTATCGCAAGCATCCAGCCGTGCGGGTGCGGCTCTCGATGACATCGGCGCGCGAGATCAGGCACCAGGGCGCCGATCTCGTTCTGGCTTGGGATCGTCAGTCATATCCTGAACGCGACCAGGCGCGCGCCATCCGCATTGCGGATGTGGCGTTCGGTCCGGTGTGCGCATCGGATTATCCGGCCGTGGTCAAGCGCCGGCGTCTGGCGTGTCCGGCCCGGATCACGCACGAACATACGTCGCGAGCCTGGACTGTCTGGCAGGACAACAGCGGCCTTCAGGTGAGCCATGAGAAGGAGCTGAGTTTTCCGCACACCCATCTGTGCATCGAAGCCGCGCTGTCCGGCCTCGGCGTGGCGCTGGTCGAGCGGCGCATGGTGGGTGAGGATCTGGCCGCCGGCCGGCTGGTGGCTCCCTGCGGCTTCGTTGCGTTCGCCGACGGCCTCGCGGTGGTGCCGGCGTCCGAGCGAGCGGCGTCTGCAGCGGCGCAGGCCTTCATCGCCTGGATCACGGAGGAGTTGTCGCAGCCGGCGCAGCGCTGAGAGGCGCAAGGTCGCACCGAGCGCGGGCGGGCATGTGCCCTGACGTGTGCATGAAACGGCAGGGCGGCCGGTCGCCATCTGCGGTTGAACCGGATCGTCAAATCTCCTGTTTCGACGTCTCCTGTTTCGATCCCGATTTGATAGAGGAATCAGCGCATTGCCCCGGACGGGCCGATGTGACAGTGTTCGCCCGGCGCGCCTGCACAAGATTTTTGTTCGGGCCCTGAAACAAGACAATCCGCCTTCAGCCGGGCTAGGGACTCATCGGATATCAGGACCCAGGACCATGCCCGTGATGATCCCAGCGAAAGACCCGCCATGCTGCCCAAAATCCCGTCTTTCCCTCGGGCAGCTCGCGTTAATTTTAATCTTAAAATAATTTCGAACCTGGGTTACAGTCGTCGCATGCTGGTTTGGGAACCGGGATCTGTGTTGACACCAAGGGATTGCGCATGAGCCCCGTGCCGTTGCGCCAGGATGTTGCGGCCAATCGGGAAACGATGGCCGCGCCGCAGGCCACGCCCGCGATGATCGACATCGCCGGCGTGTCGCAGACCTTCGCGACCTCCGGACGCAAGAGTCATCTGGCGCTGTCGGAGATTTCGCTGTCGATCGCCGACGGCGCCTTCGTCTCCATTCTCGGGCCGTCCGGCTGCGGCAAGTCCACGCTGCTGTATATCGTTGGCGGCTTCGTCAAGCCGACCGCCGGCACCGTGAAGGTCAGGGACAAGCTGATCACCGGGCCGGGCCCGGACCGCGGCCCGGTGTTCCAGGAGTTCGCGCTGTTTCCGTGGAAGACCGTGCTCGGCAATGTCTGCTACGGCCTGCGGCAGCAGGGTGTTGCCAAAGCCGAAGCGGAGGAGCGAGCCAGGAAGCTGCTCGAGATGGTCGGCCTCAAGGGGTATGAGACCTTCTATCCCAAGGAGCTTTCCGGCGGCATGAAGCAGCGCGTCGCGATCGCGCGCACGCTCGCCTACAATCCCGCCGTCCTGTTGATGGACGAGCCGTTCGGCGCGCTCGATGCCCACACCCGCACCCGGCTGCAGAACGACCTGCTCAACATCTGGGAGCGCGACCGCAAGACCGTGCTGTTCGTCACCCACGCCGTCGACGAGGCGGTGTTCCTGTCCGACAAGGTGATCGTGATGACGCGCTCGCCGGGGCGGATCAAGCAGATCGTCGATATCGATCTGCCGCGGCCGCGGCGCCGCGCCGAACTGCTGCTCGATCCGCGCTATCAGAAATATGTGGTCGACATCGAGAAACTGATCGACGACGGCCCGGACGACGGGCTGCATCCATGAGCACGGGGGCGGACACGCGGCGGATCTGGACCGCGCGTCTCGCGCCGCTGGCGGCCTGCGTCGGTCTGCTGGCGTTGTGGCAGCTCGGATCGCTGACACTGCGCACCGACAGCGTGCCATCGGCGCTGGACGCGCTGCGCGCCATCCCGGGCATCCTTGGAGATCGCGAGTCGCTGCTCAACATCGCCGATTCGATTCGCCGCATGATGATCGGGCTTGGGCTTGCGGTGATCGTCGCCATTCCGCTCGGCTTGCTGATGGGCCGCAGCCGTGCCGTGGCGGCGTTCTTCAATCCATTGCTGATGGTGATCTATCCGGTGCCGAAGGCGGCGCTGATGCCGATCATCATGCTGTGGCTGGGTGTCGGCGACCTCTCCAAGACGCTGGTGATCTTCCTCGCGGTGACGCTGCCGGTGATCTATCACAGCTTCCAGGGCGCGAAGGCCGTGGAAGAGAAGATGATCTGGTCCGGCGCCGCGATGGGGCTCACGGCCTTCCAGCGCCTGCTGCGGGTGGTGCTGCCGGCGGCACTGCCGGAAATCCTCACCGGTTGCCGCACGGGCCTCGTGCTGGCGTTGATCACCATGGTGACCAGCGAAATGATCGCGCGCAAGTCGGGGGCAGGGAACATCCTGTTCAATGCGCTGGACATGGGCCAGTACGACACCGTGTTCGCCATGATCATCATCATCGGTGCGCTGGGGATCATCTTCGATGCGGCGTTCGACAAGCTGCGCCGCGCGCTGGTGGCTTGGTCCGAACCGCAGCAAGACATTCCCTTGAGTTTCTCATGATGAGCGTCTCATGAAGGCTCTCGCTATCCCCAGGGACGTGATGCTCGGGATCGTTCCGATCCTGCTGCTACTCGGCGTGTGGCAGGCGATCGTCTCATTCGGCTATGCGCCGCAAGCCCTGCTGCCGCCGCCGACCCTGGTGTTCGCGCGGCTGGCGCAACAGCTCACCGGCAGTGATTTCCTCAGCCAGGCCAGCGCGACGTTGCTGCGGCTGTTCGTCGGCTTCTCCATTGCGGTGATCCTCGGCGTCGGCATCGGGCTTGCGGCGGCGGTGAACCGCACTGTTGGCGCGGTGGTGCGCCCGATCGTGCGGGTGCTGGCGCCGGTGCCGAAAGTGGCGCTCTATCCGGCGCTGCTGCTGCTGTTCGGCTTCGACCACGCCTCGAAGATCGCGCTGGTCACCGCTGATGCCGTGTTTCCGATCCTGCTGTCGACATTCTACGGCGCTTCGATGGTCGAGCAGAAGCTGATCTGGTCGGCGCTCGCAGCCGGCACGCCGTCGCGCCAGATCCTGTACAAGGTGGTGCTGCCGGCGGCGATGCCCTCGATCCTGACCGGCTGCCGCATCGGCCTCGTGATTTCCTGCATCGTGGTGTTTCTCGCCGAGATGATCTCGTCGACCGACGGGCTCGGCTACCTGCTGGTCCGCTCCGCGCGCAGCTTCCAGACCGTCGACATGTTCGTGCCGCTGATCTCGATCTCGCTGCTCGGGCTGACGCTCAACGGATTGCTGTATGGCGTGCGCAAGGTGTTGCTGCGCGGCTTCCCGGATGCCTGAAGCCGCGCAACGCTCGCCTACGACTATTGCACGATGGCGGGGACGGCTTCAGAGCAAAAAAGCGGGTTGCCCGGTCATTTGAGGCATGAAACACTTCCGCTCGGCTCTCAGAGAGATGGTTTTTCCAAGGGATGGGGAAGGGACGGGGACTCGAACATGCGTCAAACAGTGAAACGGATCACAATCGCGGGGTGTGCGGCAGTCGCTCTGCTCGGCGCGACCTCGGCATTCGCCCAGCAGACCATTCGCGTCGGCTGGACCATCCCGGCGGAGGAATCCAAATACTGGATGATGAAGCGGCCGGATCAGTTTCCTGACATCGGCAAGAAATACAACATCGAGTGGACCCAGTTTCAGGGCACCTCGCCGATGACCCAGGCGCTTGCCGCCGGCGCGCTGGATTGTGCGACGCAAGGTGTTCTCTCCCTGGCGAACGGTGCCGTCAATGGCGGTCTCAAGGCGTATATCGTGGCCCAGCATGTCTATGAAAAGCCCGGCGGGTTTTCGGTGTACTGGGCGGTGAAGGACGATTCCCCGATCAAGACCGTGGCCGATCTCAAGGGCAAGACGGTAGGCATCTCCGTGCTCGGCGGTGGCACCTACGGTCCCTTCGCCATGATGCTGAAGAAGAACGGCGTCGATCCGGAGAAGGACATCAAGTTGGTCGAAGTCGGTTTCGCCGTATCCGAGGATGCCCTGCGCCAGGGCCGCGTCGACGCCGTCAACATGAACCAGCCGTTTGCCGCGCGCGCCGAGGCCAAGGGAGGCATCCACAAGCTGTTTTCGCTGTCGGACGTGATGCCGAACATCGTCCAGATCGCGGAAGCCTGCCGCGCGGATTTCGTCGAAAAGAATCCCGATCTGGTGAGGGCCTATGTGGCCGATATCACCCGCGGCATGAAAATGGCGCTGGCCAATCGCGACGAGACGCTGAAGGTGGTCAACGAAGTCATGAAGGCGCCGATCCCGGTGCTGGAGACCTACCTGTTGAAAGACAACGACTTCGCCCGCGATCCGGTGGCGGCGCCGAACTTCGATGCCATCCAGAAGATGCTCGACATCTACGCCGAGACCGGCATGCTGCCAAAGATGAGCGTCGCGCAGTTCAAGGGGCCGATCACCGCACCGCAGTAGAGGTTGCTGCCGCGGAGCCGATCAGGACACCATGGCCGGGCTTGCCCCGGCCATATCGTTCGCAACACTTGCCATTGTTCCCGCTGTGAAAGGGGCGGCATCTCGCTGACGCGATGACCGGTGACGTGGTGATCCCTGTCGATGCCGAGGTCTCGTTTGGAAATCGTAGAATGCATGTTGAACAGGGTCTGCGATTTGTCACGCCGAGACATGTCATTTGTCACACTAGACCGTCCGCCGGCCAAAAATAATATACAAAAATAGCCGAGCGGAGCATCTGCGCTTTGGAAGCATTGGGGCCTGTCGGCCCGCGCTTTTTTCTCTGTTCGGAACTATGTTTCAGAACTGGAGGCTCGTAGCTGCCGTCAACGCTCCGGCTGCCATCCGCATCGGTGGGCGGACAACGCGATGTGCCGCCTCGAGAGCCGGAAATGACCGATGAGGATCGCCAAAGGGAAAGTTCTCTGCATCGGGTTTTTTCTGATTATCATTCCTCAAATGGCGGCGGCCGTTGAATGGCGATACTGCCTCGCAGCATCAGATAGAGAACACAAGATCTATATGTCGGCGCCGTTTCCAGCCGCCATGTCATTGGACGCGGCCGAATTCGCCTTTGATCGAATGCTGGCCCGGTCCCGGCTGCGCCACGATTACGTCCAATGTCCAAGGAGCGATAACGAACAATCTGCATTGCTCATGCAGCGGCAGGCGATTGGTTTTAATCATAAAGTCGGAAACGACATTATTCATCTGAATTGGAGACCATGACGCCGTCTGCATCGTCCGGGCAGGGGCCGCGCTATTTACACGGGACCGCCGATCTGACCGCGCTCCCTTATGGTTGCGATCGCTGTGCCTTCCGTTTTGGATCGTGACTTGGCCGGAAGCGACGTCCGTGCCAAGTTCGCATGACCGGTCAACCGCAGAGGTGTCTCGAACGGAGCGGTACGTCAGTTTTCATACCAAAACCTGCGCTTTTCGATCATGTCGTCGAATTCGAAGTTCGCTCACAGTCTGTTGAGATTACAGCGAACTTCGAATTCAGGACACTGGTTCCAGCCAATAAGACGCGATTCCGGGAGAGAAACTTTTGAACAGTCGATTTAAGTTGAAGCGGGATTATTATGCCGGCGGCCTGATGCTTCTGGTCGGAGTGGGGGCGGCAGTGGCAGGCTCCGGTTACAGATTCGGCAGCCTTGCCCAAATGGGCCCCGGATTCATGCCGGTCATGCTGGGTATCGTCCTGGCGTTTCTTGGCGTCTTGATTGCCGGCACTGCGTTGGGATCATCCGAACCGGACGACGGCAAGTTCCTGCCTGACAATCCTCAATGGTTCGGTTGGCTCTGCATCATCGGCGGTCCCGTCCTGTTCATTATCCTGGGGCAGTATGCAGGCATGGTCCCAGCGATCTTCGCCTGCGTCTTTGTGTGCGCGCTTGGCGACAAAACAGCCACGTACAAATCGTCGGCCATCCTTGCAGCCGGTGTGACAGTGTTCGGTGTTGTGCTTTTCCACTATCTGCTGAACGTTCCGTTCCCGCTGCTGCGAGGGCTCGACCTGTGATTTCAACAGCGATTACCGACCTCTGGTATGGCTTTGGCGTAGCGCTCGAGCCGCATAACCTGATGTACTGCTTCCTCGGTGTGCTGGTCGGCAATCTGGTCGGCGTGCTGCCGGGAATGGGACCTGTCGCCACAATTTCGATTTTGCTCCCGCTCACCTTCGGGATGCATCCGGTGCCCGCGATCCTGATGCTCTCCGGCGTCTATTACGGCGCCCAGTACGGTGGGGCGATCTGCTCGATTTTGCTGAACCTCCCGTGTCATCCGCCTCACGCTGTGACGTGTCTGGATGGATTTCCGCTCACAAAACAGGGCAAGGGCGGGACCGCGCTGGGCATCACCATTATCGCGGCCTTCATCGGTGCATCGTTCGGCATCACCGAGATGATTTTCCTGGCTCCCTTCCTTGTCAGTGTCGCTCTCAAGTTCGGGCCTGCCGAAGTCTGCTCGCTGATGCTGGTTGGCTTGCTCGCGGGCTCGACGCTGGCGAAGGGATCGCCGCTCAAGGGCATTGCGATGACGGTTTTCGGTCTGCTGGTCGGGATCGTGGGATCGGACATCGAGACCGGACAGCCTCGCCTTACCTTTGGTATCCCCGAACTGTTCGACGGCGTCGAAATCATCGCGCTGGCGCTCGGGTTGTTCGGCATCGCCGAGTTCCTGAACAGCATCAACAATACCGAAGCCGTTGACATGAAGTACGCCAAGGTTGGGATCTCCGACATGTTTCCGTCGAAGGCGGACCTCAAGCTGGCGTTCTGGCCGATGATCCGCGGCACCTTCATCGGCAGCCTGTGCGCGCTTATTCCGGGCACCGGACCGACCATCGCTTCTTTCGTGTCCTACGCGACCGAGAAGAAGATATCGAAGACGCCGGAGCGTTTCGGACGCGGTGCGATCGAAGGCGTGGCTTGCCCGGAAGCATCGACCCATTCCTCTGTGCAGGGCGACTTCATCCCGACCATGAGCCTGGGCATTCCCGGTGACACCGTCATGGCGCTGTTGCTGGGTGCGCTCATCATCCACGGTATTGTTCCCGGGCCGCAGCTCATCAGCCAGCACGCGGACATCTTCTGGGGCCTGATCGCGAGCTTCTGGATCGGCAACATCCTGCTGGTCGTCCTGAACGTGCCGATGATCGGTATCTGGGTGAAGCTCCTGAGCATTCCGTACCGCTACCTCTATCCGAGTGCGATGTTCTTCGTCTGCATCGGGGTCTATGCCGCCAACAACGAGATGTTCCAGGTCGGCGAGACCCTGGTGATCGGCCTTGCAGGCTACGTGCTGCTGCGCCTCGATTTTCACCCGGCGCCAATCCTGCTCGGATTTGTGCTGGGACCGCGTTTCGAGGAAAACTTCCGCAGAAGCATGTTGATCTCCCGCGGCGATCTCATGACCTTTATCGAGCATCCCATCAGTGCATTTTTTCTCGCGATCTGTGTCTTGTTGATCGTGGGCCAGATTTATGTCTGGCTGCGCAAGCCGAAGATGCCTGGCGGCCCGGGCGCGATCGAGGCACAGGTGGCGACAACACCGTATTCGAAATTAGCAGGTTAACCGGGTGGCATTCATGGAAAACCGGCTCTTGGTGATTACATTTGCCGTCGTCGCCGGCTCCGCGGCGCTGGTTGCTTTCGCGCTCGGATATGTCGCTCACTACGATATCGGGCTGTCTCGCGTGGAGATTCGTTATTCGGCTTTGATTGCCACCGCGCTGATCGCGATGCTTCTCGTGACAAAAATGTTCAGGAGTCACGGGCACAAGTGAGCGCACGCGGCGTTATGTGAGATCGCATCGTCGCGCGCCGCATTCAGTGCGGCGGCGTCATGAACCCATCAAAAAATGCAACGAGCTGCTGATAGCCATCGAGCGGAAGAACATGCGCGATGTACTGATCCGGCCGCACCAGCACCATGCAGCCCTTTTCACGGTCGATACCGCGCAGGGTGAAGATGTCGTTGCCGCTCCTCAGGTCGGGGCAGAACATCTTCTCATAGTCGCACAGGCCGTAACGTCCTTTCCGGGGCAGGAGCAGGGACGGCATGGCCTCGATGGCGAGCGCGTGATGAGGCTGCTGGAAAACCGCGCGGAGATCGATCACTGCGTCGATGTCTTCTCCCGCTGCCGTGTATTTCCGCACGGGAGAGTCCTGGGCCTCGGCCAGAAAATCGCACAGCGCCTGGATGCCGGAGTGGGGCGCGGCAGGATCTTCGGCCCCGGCAAAGGCCAGGATGCGCCAGCGGCCATCCGCTTTGACGACATGGCCGAGGTGGATCGGCTTGGCGTCCGCGAGACGAACGACCGGCGCGGAATGAAAGCGCATGCCGATCATCAACCCCGTGGCCAGATGCTGATGGGTCGTTTCGCCGGTGAGCAGCGAGGGGCGGTAATGCGCCGCGGTGCCCGCCGTGTAGCGCCCGTGCCTGACAAAATAGCTCTGGGTTTGCGCGGGATCGAAGCCCTTGCTTGAGGCCAGCATGGTGGCCCATTCGCGATCGAAGTCGATCAGCTCCTTGGCGATGGCCTGGCGTTCCGCCGAATAGGTGTGCAGGAGATGAGGGGCGCAGCGCTTGCGCAGCACCGAGGCGAGCTTCCAGCCGAGGTTGAAACCGTCCTGCATGGATACGTTCATGCCCTGGCCCGCCTTCGGGCTGTGGGTGTGGCAGGCGTCGCCGGCGATGAACACATGCGGCAGGCGTGTCGCGGTGGCTTGGTCCGGCACATCGTCGAACTTGTCGCAGAGACGCTGGCCGATCTCGTAGACCGACCACCACGGGATCTCCTTCACGTCGAGCGAGTAGGGGCTGAGAATGCGCCGCGCCGCCGCGATCAGGTCGTCGGCGGTGATGGTGCGATTGGAAACCCGTTCGCCGGCTTCGAGCTTGTCGAGCTCGATGTAGAGCCGGAACAGGTAGCCGCCTTCCCGCGGAATGATGATGATGCTGCCGTGGTTGGCGGACTGGATCAGCGACTTGAAACGCACATCCGGAAAGTCGGTGACGGCCAGCACATCCATCACCCCCCAGGCGTGGTTGGCGGAGTCCCCGTGCAGAGCGCGTCCGATGCTCTTGCGTACGGTGCTGCGCGCCCCGTCGCAGCCCACCACATAACGCGCCTTGATGGTTTCGATCTCGCCCTCGTGCGCGGGATCGATGCGTTCGAGTTTTGCCGTCACCGGACAGGAGGCGGGATTGTCGCCGGCGGTGGCGGCAGGGTCGATCTGGAGATCGAGCAGCCGCCGTGCGTAATACGGCGCGAGCTGCGCCGGCGACTTGCGCATGACGTCGAGGAAAAAATCGTGCACCCGCGCCTGATTCAGAATCACATGTGGAAATTCCGACAGCCCGTCTTCGGTGTCCTGCACCCGTCCGCTGCGGACAATGGTCTCGGGCCGCTTGGCGTCGGGCTTCCAGAACGTCGTCTCTGTGATCCAGCAGGCCTCCTTCAGCACGCGCTCGCTGAAACCATAGGCTTCGAACATCTCCATGGTGCGGCAGGCGATGCCGTCGGCCTGGCCGCGGAGCAGGGGACCGGTCTTCTGCTCGACAATGCAGGTCTTGATATCGGGAAAGGCGGACAATTGGGCCGCCAGCGTCAAGCCGGCCGGCCCGCAGCCGACGATGAGGACGTCGACCTCTTCCGGAACCGTGCCGGAGCATCCGGGCGCGACGTGCCGCTGCGCGGTATCCGAAATCTCCGGATCGCCGGGGGCGTATCCGTTGAGATGGAATTGCATGAAACCTCCTCGTGTCGCGCGGCTTTTTCCGGGCTGATCCTGATCAGCGGAGACATGTAGGTCTCGGCGCGTCATGAGCGGCGACGCCAAACCAGCCTGCTCGCCACTTGATAAGTATGCTGATCATCAGTATGCTTGTCAAGCACCGTCGACCGGAGAGCTTTGATGAGCGACACCAATGACAAGCCGGGGCATCTGGCGCGCAGGTTTCAGCAGATCGCGGTGGCGATCTTTCATGCCGAGGTCGAGGAGGCTGGATATGACCTCACGCCCGTTCAGTACGCGGCTCTCGCCACGATCAAGACGCAACCCGGAATCGACCAGGCAACGCTGGCCGGATTGATCGCCTACGATCGCACGACCATCACCGGCGTGGTGGATCGGCTGGAGCAGAAAAGCCTGGTGGTGCGCCAGGCCAACAGCAGGGATCGGCGCGCCCGCGCGTTGCAGATCACCGATGAAGGACGGCGAATCCTGCGCGGTATCGAGCCGGCGGTCGAGGACGCGCAGCGGATCATGTTGCGTGGCCTGACCGCAGGCGAGGCGGAGACGCTCCTGCGGCTCTTGCGCAAGGCCATTGCGGCGGGCAATGAGCTCAGCCGGGCGCCACTGCGGGTGGCCGCGAGCCACGCTGTCGGAAAGAAGTAGCCGAGCGGCAACCGACTTCTGTCAGTTCGCCGGAACCGTTGATTGTGCCGCCCGGCGCGATAATGCGCGAAGCGCGCGTATTTCTCATTCTTGCGGCGGATCAATTTTCTTTGTAGCCGCTTTGTTATCGTGAATTTGACAGGATAGCGGTTCACACTGTCGGCAGGGGTACCTCTGGCTTGCAGGTTCCAGAATGATCATGTCCGATGTCAACTGTGAGTGTGGTGCATCCTACACGCGTGCCGAGGCCAAGACCCTCACCGGAACACCCGGTCAGTTCTTCTGTTCCTGTTGTGGTGCCCTTGTCGAATCCTGGGATCAGCCCAAAGCCCGCTCGTACCGGCTGACGATCTCGACAGAAAGATTGTATCAGCAGCCCAAGCCGCCGCCGTCGCCGGGTGATCATCCGTCGCGGCCTTCGGCTTGAATGGCGCTCGGTGAATCATCAGGTCGCACCGCACCGCGCCGCCGATCGCGCGTTGCCGGATGTTTCAGACCTGCGCAGTCGCCTGGGTATCGATCAGGAGATCCAGCGCATACTTGATGATCGCGCGTTCGTCGTCGGAGAAGCGCTTCAGCAGGTCGGCCTCGTGGGCCTTGGCGGCGCGCAGCACCGGCTTGACCAGGGTGCGGCCCTTCGCAGTGAGATGGATCGGGGTGCGACGGCGGTCGTCGTCGCTGCTGCTGCGCTCGACCAGGCCATCGGCCTCCATCCGGTCGAGCACCTTGGTCAGCCGCGGCTGTTTCATCAGCGCCATGGCGGCGAGTTCGCCCACCGGTAATCCTTCCACATCCATCAGGCACGCCAGCACCCGCCATTCCGGCACCGACAGATTCCAGGTCTTGAGCTTGGCGTGGAATTCGTTGGACACGATGAAGCTGGCGCGGGCCAGCAGATAGGCGAGGTAGGTGCGCGCGAAGCTGTTGCTGCGCAGCGCCGGCGTGCGGCGCGCGGCCTCGATCCGGCGCAGCACGCCGGAATGAAACAGCAGCGGATCGTGCGCGCGCTCCACCAGCCGCACCACTTCGCCGACCAGGATGGTGTGGTCGCCGCCTTCATAACGCGCCCAGGTGCGGCATTCGAAGATCGGCGCGAGATCCGTCAGCAGCGGCGCGCCCGTGACGCCCGGTTCATGGGTAATGCCGGCGAACTTGTCGGGGCCGCGGCCGGCGAAGCGCAGCGCCAGCTCCTGATGATCGGCGGCAAGGAAGTGAATGGCGAAGCCGGAAGCCGCCACGAAGGCATCGTGGCTCGGCGCCGTCTTTGCCGCGCTCCACAGCACCAGCGGGGGCTCCAGCGATACCGACGAGAACGAGTTGGCGGTCATGGCGATGCGGCGATCGCCGTGCATGGCGGTGACGATGGTGACCCCGGTGGGGAATTGTCCCAGCGCCTGGCGGAACGTCTTGGCGTCCAGCGGCGCGGCCGCGGGGTCTGGGACCATGTCATCCCTGATCGATTTGACAGCCAAGTCCACCTCGCACGGGTTGAAACTTGTTAGACGCGTCGCGCCTCACTGCACCCACTATAGTCATCATCGGCAACGACAAAGGAGGGTAAGAAGCGGTCCGACATGTCCTTTAACTCTAAAAATATTCCTTTTCATATAACACGGATCGTCTTAGGCTCCAACGTGAAATCGTAAGCAGACGCTTATAAGCATTGGAAACAAGGACTCGAGAGGAGGGCGCGATGCTGGCTGACCGGATCGAAGGCAAATGGATCGACGCGTTCTGCGAGATTTTTGAGCGCTGCGCGGTCAAGCCCGGCGACACCGCCGCGATCCTGTCGGAAACCCAGTCGCGCGCGCTCAATGTTCAACTCGCCGAGCTGGCGCTGCTGCGGATGGGCGCCAGGCCGTTCCACATCGTGCTGCCGACGCCGCGCAATCGCCAGGTGGTGCCGATCCGCTCTACCGGCGCCAGCGAAGCCATCCAGCGTCTCGGGCCGGTGGTCACGGCGCTGCAGCAGGCCGGCTTCGTGGTCGACTGCACCATCGAAGGGCTGATGCATGCCCCGGAGACGCCGGACATTCTCAAGGCCGGCGCGCGCATTCTGGTGATTTCCAACGAGCATCCGGAAGCGCTGGAGCGCATGGTGCCCGACACCAATCTCGAGAAACGCGTGAAGGCCGCCGCCAAGATGCTGCGCGGCACCAGGCGGATGCGCGTGACATCGGCGGCGGGTTCGGATCTCGACGTCAACATGGAGGGCGCCTCCACCGTCGGTGTGTGGGGCTGGACCGATCGCCCCGGCACGCTGGCGCACTGGCCCGGCGGCATTGTCGTGAGCTTCCCGAAAAGCGGCACCATCAACGGCACGCTGGTGATGGCGCCCGGCGACATCAATCTCACCTTCAAGCGTTATCTCACGTCGCCGATCCATCTCACTTTGAAGGACGACTACATCGTCGACCTCAAGGGTGAGGGCGCGGATGCGGCCATGATGCGCTCCTATCTCGCCGCCTGGGGTGATCGCGAAGCCTATGCGGTGTCGCATGTCGGCTGGGGCATGAACCCCGGCGCGCGTTATGAGGCGCTCACCATGTACGACCAGCGCGACACCAACGGCACCGAACTGCGCGCCGTGCCCGGCAACTTCCTGTTCTCCACCGGCGCCAATGAATTCGCCGGGCGTTACACCGCCGGCCATTTCGACCTGCCGATGATGGGCACCACCATCGAGCTCGACGGTGTGGCCGTGATCAAGGCCGGTGTGGTGCAGGACGTGTTCGGCTAACGCGCTCGTTCCTCGATCGGGTTCCCCCGGCGCCGAATGCGGCGCCGGTTCCATTTGTGGCGAAGCGCAACAAAGAGGTTGCGCATTGTGCCGGCCTCGTTTACATCAACGCGCAACCAGGAGGTTGCGCATGAGTGACAGCATTGAAAAGTCCATCGAACTGAAGGCGCCGGTGTCGCGGGTCTGGAAGGCCCTGACCAACCACGAGGAATTCGGCACCTGGTTCCGGGTCAAGATCGACGCGCCGTTTGCGACGGGGCAGGTGTCGCGCGGCCATATCACCTATCCCGGCTACGAGCACCTGAAATGGGAAGCGGTGGTGCAATCCATCGAGCCGGAGCGGCTGTTCTCGTTCACCTGGCATCCCTATGCGGTGGATCCGGACAAGGATTATTCCGCCGAGCCGCCGACGCTGGTGACGTTTACATTGGAGAAGACTGCCACCGGCACGCTGCTGCGCGTGGTCGAGTCCGGGTTCGACAAGATCCCCGCCGACCGTCGCGCCGAGGCGTTTCGCATGAACGACGGCGGCTGGGCCGAGCAGACGAAAAACATCGCGGAGTATCTGGCACGTGGCGCGTAGTGCCGCGGCGGCGCTGAAAACCCGCGCGGCGATCTTCGCGGCGCTGGGCGATGAAACCCGGCTGTCGGTGCTGGGCCGGCTCAGCACCGGCACGCCGCAGTCGATCTCGCGCCTCACCGAAGGCACGCGTTTGTCGCGGCAGGCGGTGACCAAACATCTGCGGGTGCTGGAAATGGTCGGCGTGGTGCGCAGCATCCGCACCGGCCGCGAAAACCTGTTCGAGCTCGAGCCGAAACCGATCGCCGATGCGCGGCATTATCTCGATGAGGTGTCGCGGCAATGGGACGGCGCACTGGGACGGTTGAGGGCGTTTGTGGAGGACTGAGAATAGGAGCAACGTATCCAAATTCTCGGCGTCATGGCCGGACTTGATCCGGCCATGACGCCTTCTTTTGTGGTGAAGGTTGTTAAGACGTGGATGGCCGGGACAAGCCCGGCCATGACGGTATTTCTTGTTGAAGAGCAGTGCGCCCCTTACGTCGCCCTCAATCCAGCACCGGCGCTTTTGCCAAACCCATCCGCTTCAACTGCTCCGCCAATTCCGTCAGCCGCGCCTCGCGATAGGCATCCACATCCATCCCGGCGTAATCGAGAAAGCCCTGGCCGGTGCGCAGGCCGATGTGGCCGTTCGTCATGTTGCGTTCGATGATGTCGGGGGCGATGTAGCGTTCGTTGTTGAGCGCGCCGGCGAGATAGCGGCTGGCGTAGTACAAAATATCGCCGCCGCCCCAGTCGATGAATTCCAAAAGGCCCAGCACCGCGAAGCGGAAGCCGAAGCCGTATTTGATCGCCTTGTCGACGTCCGCGGCGCTGGCGACGCCTTCCTCCACCATGCGCGCGGCCTCGTTCATGGCCAGCGCCTGGATCCGTGGCACGATGTAGCCGGGATGGGCGGCGCAGACCACCGGCACCTTGCCGATCGTTTCCAGGATCGTCGTCAGCCGTGCGGTGATTTCGGGCGACGTGTTGGCGCCGGGCGACAGCTCCACCAGCGGCACCAGGTGCGCCGGATTGAGCCAGTGGGCGTTGAGAAAGCGCTCGGGGTGCGCGACCGCGGGCGAAATGTCGTCGACCAGGATGGTCGACGTGGTGGAGGCGATGATCGGTGTCGGGCCCGCAAGCCCCGAGGCGCGCGCCAGCGCCTCGCGTTTGAGATCCACAACTTCGGGCACGCCCTCAAAGATCACGGTAGCGCCGGAGAGCGCCGCACCGGCCTCAGCCTCCGGCACCACGCGCACGCGCGCCATCAGCGTGTCGATGTTGTCAGGCGTGAGCGCGTTGAGTCTGCCGAGGCTTTCGATGATCTTGCGGACATCGGCCAGAGCTTCGCCTGCGAGCTTTGCGAACGCATCGGCATCGCGCGGCTTGAAATCCACGATCGCGACATCATGGCCGGCGTAGGCGAACGCCACGGCGATGCCGCGGCCCATGCGGCCGGCGCCGAGACAGGCAATGGCGGGACGCGGTGATGCCGGCATCAGGTGAATCCCTTTTGCAGCAGTGCCAGCAGGCCGGCGCGGTCGAGCTTGCCGAGCCCGAGGCTGTCCAGCGTGCGGCCGCCGTCCAGAAAGTTTTCGCCGCAGATCGCGCCGCCGATGCTGAGGAAGGCGGTAGCGAGCGGCGTCGGCACACCGGTGAGCCGCGCTACGGAGGTCAGGAACGAGAGGCCGACGCGCAGGTCCTCGCGCATGTAGCGATGTTCGCGCAGCACCAGCTGCTCGCGCCAGTCGCCGGAATCGGTCAGCCGGTCGTGGGAGCCGCGGCCGTACATCCACTCTTCGCCTTCCCTGGCATAGTGGTTGGCGAGCGGGAAGTGCGAGGCGCCATAACCGAGGCTTTCACGGATCGCGATGCGTTCCGCGTCGAGCGCATCGGTGACGCGGCGGATCGCGGCCTGGGTGCCCTCCTTGTGGATGTCCCAGCGCTCGAAATGCTCGATCGGTCCCGCATTCATCACGATCAGTGGGGGATGGATGATCGGCCCCGCATTCATCAGCGCGCCCGACAGCGCATCGCCGCACGGCTCGATGACTCCGGGAAACGCCTGGCTGATGACGGCGATGGCGCGGTCTGCATCATCCAGCGGAAACACGCCCACCGGCAGCCGCTTGGCGCGGATGGTGATGGCCACTTCAAACGGCCCGTGCTTGCGCGCCAGCCACGGCAAGGTACCGGTTTCGGCGAAGGCGACTTTGGCGCGGTTACCGGCCTCAAAGGCGGCTTTGGCAAAGATGTATGAGCCGAAGGTGGCGGGCGGCAGGAACACCACCTGGCCGTCGGCGAGATGCGGCGCCAGCGCGGCCGCGATGTCATGTTGCGCAAAAGCGGGAGCCGGGCAGAGGATCAGCTCGGCGCCGCGCACCGCGTCCGCAATGTCGGTCGTCACCAGCGCCAGCTTGACCTCATGGCGGCCACGCGCATCCTTGACCGCAATGCGGGAGCCTTCGGTGCGATGCCGCGCCACCAGGTCGGCGTCGCGCCGCCACAGCCGCACCTCGTGTCCCTGCAGCGCGAAATCGCCTGCCGCCGCGAACGAGCCATTGCCGCCGCCAAGAACCGTGATCTTCACTCAGCTTCTCCCTGCGCCATCTTTCAGCTTGAAGTGCTGCACCTTGCCCAGCGCCGTGCGCGGCAGGTCATCCACGAACACGATCTCGCGCGGCACCTTGAAGCGCGCCAACTCGGCCATCACGTTCGCCATCAGTTGCGCCTTCAACGCGTCCGCCTCGGTCACGCACGCGGCGCGGCGCACCACATAGGCGACAGGCACTTCCTGCCACTTCGGATCCGGCGCGCCGATGACGCCGACATCGGCGACATCCGGATGTTCCATCAGCACCCGTTCGATCTCGGCGGGATAGATGTTCTCGCCGCCGGAAATGATCATGTTCTTCTTGCGGTCGTGCACCCAGAAATAGCCGTCGGCGTC
>JBGMOD010000258.1:0-29526 GCA_041424235.1 Hyphomicrobiales bacterium | reverse complement strand
CCCTCCCCCACAAGGGGGGAGGGAACAGCTCATGTGTTGGCGAGATTTCGACGATCAAACCGAGAGCGACGATGCGAATGCGGCGGACGATCATCGGGAGGATGTCGTGAGAACCTTCTGTGTTCTGATGCTTCTGGGTACGCTCGCGACATCGGCAGCCGCGCGAGCGGAATCGCTGCAGATCACGGGCGCTGCGGGTTTTGCCGGTGAGTGGGAATTGAGCGCCACGGTGACGGACAAGACGTCCGGCCGTGCCAGGGAGTATGCCGGACCGCTGACCATGACCCATGTCGGCCTGTGCACCCAGGATGGTCCCGAGCAGAAGACAGGTGAGCTGCATCTGCAGATGTCGTCGTGGTCGTCGCGTGTCACGGCGACCTTGTCGGCGCCCGGCCTCGAATGCACCTACAGCGGCAGGATGTCGGATGCAGCCGGCGCGATGACCTGCGCGGATCATCAGATGATTCCGCTCAAATTGTCGGTCAAATAAAATCGGGCTTCTGTCGCCCGAGGATCGACCTTTCCGTCGGCGGCGGCCAATGATAAGCCGCACGGAGTTCATCCGCGCATGGACGGCGCGCCGCGCCACCTCGCTCCGACAGCCTGCTTCCAAAAGGTTTTCATGATCCCCTGGACTCTGATCGATACCGGCGCCATTCCCGGAACGAACGACACCTTGCGGCTGATGCAGCGCGGGTCGGAGTTCTCGATCATGCTCGGCGCAAATCAGCTCATGAACAGCCGCCTGAGCGGGTCGGAAGTCGCACTCGCGACGCTTGCCTGCGCGCGGACCGCCGATCGCAAGGAGCGCCGGATTCTGATCGGTGGATTGGGGATGGGCTTTACCTTGCGCGCGGCGCTGGTTGTGGCCGGCGACAAGGCCAGGATCGTTGTCGCCGAGCTTGTGCCGGCGGTGATTGCCTGGGCGCGCGGGCCGCTCTCCGGAATCTTCGAGAACGCATTGGACGATCCGCGCGTCGATCTGCGGCAGGCCGATGTCGGTGACGTCATTCGATCCAAAAAATCGGCCTATGACGCGATCCTGCTCGATGTCGACAACGGCCCGGAAGGGCTGACCCGCGAAGGGAATGACTGGCTCTATCACGCAGCGGGCCTGCGAGAGGCCTACTCCGCGCTGCGGCCGGGAGGCGTGCTCGCCGTGTGGTCGGGAGGCCCGGACGATGCGTTCACCCGGCGCCTGCGACGGGCCGGATTTTCCGTGGACGACGTCGCGGTTCGGGCGACCGGTGCGCGCAAGGGCGCGCGGCACCGGATCTGGCTCGCCACCCGGCCGGCGTAACTTTCCCGACAAAGGTGATTGGAAATCCTGCTGGCGCGGCCACGCGTGCAGGCCTGAGTTTATATATGCCTTGACAGGAATATTCCTGTTGAGGCATATTATGATCATGATCGAGACTTTCGCGGCTCTTGCCGAGCCCAACCGCTTTCGCATCGTTGAATTATTGCGCTCGGGGCCGCGTCCCGTGAACGATATCGGCGAGCGGCTGCGACTCAATCAGCCGCAGGTATCGAAACATCTGCGGGTGCTCAAGGCGGCTGGAATCGTCGATGTGCAGCCTCGCGCCCAGCAGCGCGTTTATGAGTTGCGTGCGAAGCCGCTTCGCCAATTGCATGACTGGCTCGAGCGCTATCGGCAGCTCTGGGACGCCCGCTTTGAGGGGCTGGACGAACTGGTCGAAGAATTGGTGGCCCAGGAAAAGTCCGATGGACGCCGGAAAAGAAAATGAGGTGGCTGCGATGAACGCGACGACGATGGAACTCAGGTCTGATCGTGAAATCATCATCACCCGCATGTTCAATGCGCCGGCGCGGATCGTGTTCGACGCCTGGACGAAGCCGGAACTGGTCCGGCGCTGGTGGGCGCCGAAGTCTCACGGCGTCGTCGTGGCTGTTTGCGAAGCCGACGTTCGTGTCGGCGGCGATTACCGTTATGTCCTGCGGCAGGCCGGCGGAGACGAGTTCGGATTTTCCGGCCAGTACAGTGAAGTCACACCGCACAGCCGTCTTGTGTACACCCAGATCTTCGAGCCGATGGCGAATGCAGGCGCGGTGATCGTTTCGGTCACGTTCGATGAGCGCGCCGGCAAGACATATCTCACCTCCCATGAAATGTACCCGTCGAAGGCCGCCCGCGAGGCGGCGCTGGCGGCCGGCATGGAGCACGGCATGCGCGAATCGATGGATCAACTCGACAATCTGGTGGCGTCGATGGGGTGACGGCGGTCGCGTTTGCGGCTGCTGAGAGCACCGAGACCAGGATCGGTGTGGCCGTGCGTTCGCCGATCACCCCGATGTTCGATCGGCAGCGGCGACCCCGATAGTCCGGCGCTGGTGAATCAGGTTATCCAGCCGATGCGCGGCCGCGATCAGGGTCGAGGACTCTGGTGCACTCTCGTCTCCCTCCAGGGCCTTTTCCAGTTGGGCGCGCACGATGCTGTCGATTTCGGCCTGGAGTTCCGCGAGCTCGGTTTCGCTTTGGGCCTGTCTGATGCGCTCCGGCAAACTGCAGAACGAGGCCAGCATCGCCTGCCTGGTTTCGATCGGCCGCACGCCCAGGAAGCGCCATGCCGCGGCGAAGATCGAGGCCAGCGCGCCGAACGCCATCGGCGTCAGGTAGATGGCGTTGCCGTACCTGTCCATGAAGCTTTGCTGGGTGCCGTTGTAGAAGGCCGCCGCCCCCGGATGCACGGAGATGTAGGCGTCGGGATCGACATCGGGCGACGCGATACCTGAAAGCGCCGGCTGCTCGGCGACCAGATCCCTGCGGACATTCATGATCTTCTTGGTCAGGTCGGCAGCCAGATTGGCGTTGAGGTGTCTGTTCGCGATCAGGTAGTCGGCAACGCGCAAGGTGGTGACGTCGTCGGACGGAACGGCCGGTGCGCCCCGCATGGTGCCTTTTGGGATGTCGAAGCTTTCATAGGGCCCCTTCTTGTCGGCGATGGCGGCCGCGGACTCGATCGGGATCAGCACGGGAAATGAATTCGGCTCATCGTGGAACAGGCTGCGCACGAAGGACAGGGTTTTTCCGCTCAAGGGAGCCACCAGCAGCAGGGCGGCGACCTCCCTGGATTGAACGGCGCGTTGCGCATCCGCGGCGGTGACATCCTTGAAGGTGACATTCGCGCGGGCGAGGTCGTATTCTTTTTTCAGCGCTTCGACGACCTTGTGGTTGATGTCGGCTCCGACCACGCCAACGGCATGATCCCTCAGTTTGGCGATGCTGGTGATGGTCGATCCGGGTGGCGCGACGATCATCACCACATCGTGCGCGGTGACCGCGATGGTGCGCGCCTGGGTGAGATCTCCCGCATCGGCCCGGACGATCGCAAGGTCGGTCTTGCCGGCGACCAGCGCCTTGGCGGCGTCCAGACTGTTGCTGGATGTTTCGATTTTCAGCCTGATCGGTGAGTCGATTGCGGCAAGGCGCCCGGCAATGATCGAGGCGATCTGTTTCCCCTTGTCGTCGAACGCGCCTACGGCAAGGGTCAGTGTCACCGGCCGCGTGTAGAACCGATACGAGATGAGGCCGGCGCCGATCGCGATGCAGGCGACTCCCGCCAGCAGCACGGCGCGGATCCAGAATGGGACGGCCCTCTGAAATCTGATCATGCGCGTTCACCGCGAAATACGTCCGGCCGGCAGCAGCAATGAATATCCGTGCTGCCGGAGGGCGCGATGGTTCAATTCATTGGGATTACGAATTGGACATGGAGCTCGCGTTGGCCGCCAAAATGCCGGGAGCAGGTGCTTTCAGGCGAAAACGACCCGCTCGCGCCTCGGAGTTCAGAAAGCCAGGCAAAAAAAAGAGGGCCGAAGCCCTCTTCTTTCATTCACCAGCGGCGCCAGCCGTGATGCCAGCCGCCGTAACCCCAGCGAGGACCGTAACCGTAGCCGCCGTAGCCATAGTAGCCGGGCACGTGCCAGCAACGTCCCCACTGGTTGCAGACCAGGCGAACCTGCTCGATGTTCGATGCTTGGCCGGCTGTGGTGGCGAGGCCGATCGGCATCGCGGACGCGGCTCCAGTCGTTAGGGCCGCAGCGCCAAGCGCAGCAAGTCCAACAAGTGCATGTGTCAGTTTCATCGTCGTCTCCTCGGGGTTCAATCAGTCCCCACGAGGAAACTAGAGTTGCAGACGTGAATGCGGGGTGAGCGCGAAATTCAGGTGGATGAATTCGCGGTAATGCGCGTCGGGCAACATCCGCTCATTGGTTGAGGAGCGGAAAGTCCTTTGTCGGCTTGGGTCCGGGCAGCGAACGCAGGAATGCGTGGATGTCGGCGGCGTCCTTGTCCGAGAGCACCGTGCTGGAAAACGACGGCATGTCATTGGGGGCTTCGCGCAGGAACGCGATGAACGACTCGACCGGCAGCTCGATCTGCGCCAGTGCCGGGGTCTGGTAGTTGAATCGGCCGCCCTGTCCGGCGCGGCCATGGCACATAAAGCAGCCGTCGGCGAGATAGATGCGTTGGCCGTTGACGGGATCGCCGGGCGGCGGCGTGTCATCCGCGCGCGCTGCGGTGCGCCCGCCGGCCGTCCACGCGGTTGCGAGCACGGCGGCCACGACAATCGATGCAAAAACGAATCGTTTCATGGCCATGTCCTCAGCGCTGATCCATCACAACGTCGAGCAGTGCGGGCTGTCCGCTTTTGACCACCGCGATCGCGCGCTTCAGCGCGGGACCAAGATCCTTGGGATCGTTGATCGGGCCCTCGCCATAGACGCCGAAGCCCTTCGCAACCGCCGCGTAATCCACGAACGGATCCTTGATGGTGGTGCCGACCTCCGTGTTGGTGATGCCGCGGCCATGACGCGCAGCCATCGCCTGCAGATACATGTACTCCTGGTGATAGGCGCGGTTGTTGTGCACGATGTAGAGCATGGGAATGCGGTGGTGCGCCGCCGTCCATAGCGTGCTCGGCACGAACATGAAATCGCCGTCGCCGCCGAAGGCCAGGGTCAGGCGGCCGTGCCGCTTGTTGGCGAGCGCGGCGCCGAGCGACGCCGGCAGGGTATAGCCGACGCCGCCGCCGCCGGCGCCGCCGTTCCACTGGTGCGGCTTGTCGAAATTCCAGAGCTTGTGCGGCCATGCCAACCCGATCGAGGTGCCGACCAGCGACCAGTCCTCATCCTTGATCTGGCCGTAGACCTCGGCGCACAGCCGTGCCGTGGTGATCGGGCTCGCGTCCCATCCGATGGTGGCATCGGACTTCGCCTGTTCGACGCTGGCCAATTTGGCGGCGGCGAGCTTCTTGCCGCGCTCCTCGAACGCGGACTTGCGGCCCTCGTCGACCAGACGCTTCACCTGTTCGATCAGGCTCGGCAGGCTGGCTTCGGCATCGCCGGCGATGTCCAGGTCGACCTCCTGGTAGCGCCCGAAATCCTGGTAGTTGGATTTCATGTAGAGGTCGCGGGTGCCGAGCGTGACGATCTTGGCGGTCTTCTTGTACTTCGGCGACGAGGTGCGAACGATCCGGTCGTTGAAGTCGCTCAGCGTTCCCCACAGTTCATTGAGTTCCATCGCCAGGATGACATCCGCCTGCGCGATGATGGAGCGCCGGAACGACTGGTTGAGCGGATGCCGCGAGGGGAAGTTCATGCGGCCGTAATTGTCGATCACGGCGCACTGCAACGTTTCCGCAAGTTCCACCAGCCGCGGCATGCCGGCCGGCGTCCGCGCCACGCGATCGCAGATGATGACCGGATTTTCGGCGGCGACCAGCATCTTGGCGAGTTGCGCCAGCGCGGCGTCGTCACCCTGTGGCGGAATCACCCGGGACAGTTTCGGGATCCGCAGCAGGCCCGGATTCTCGATCGGATTTTCCTGCAGCTCGGCGTCCAGCGACAGCATCACCGGCGCCATCGGCGGGGTGGTGGCGATCTTGTAGGCGCGCACCGCGGACTCGGCAAAGTGCTGCAGCGAGGCCGGCTGGTCGTCCCACTTGACGAAATCGCGGGTGATCGCCGCCGGGTCGATGGCGGAATGCACCCATTCCGCGCCGGGGGCGCGCTTGTTCGCCTCCATGATGTTGCCGCCCATCACGAACACCGGCACGCGATCGCACCACGCGTTGTACATCGCCATGGTGGCATGCTGCAGCCCGACCACGCCGTGGCAGATCATCGCCAGCGGCTTGCCTTCCATCTTGGCATAGCCCTGGCCCATGTGGACCGCGATTTCCTCGTGCGGGCAGGTGATGATCTCGGGCTTGGTATTGCCGCCGTGGTTGATGACGGCTTCATGAAGGCCGCGGAAACTGGAGGCGCAGTTCATCGCCAGGTAATCGATGTCGAGTGTCTTGAACACATCGACCATGAAGTCGCCGCCGCTGCTGGTCTGGATCACCGGATCCGTGTCGGCTGGTGGTGGCGATGTTTCGGCCGCTGCAAGCCTCGGCCCCGGAGGCTGGGCCTTGGGGCGCGGCTCGGAGTCGCCTGGCAACGGTGTGCCGCCGAGAGGCGTATTGGCGGCAACCGGCGTGGTGAGGGCCGCGGCGCCGGCAAGCGTTGCGCCCTTGAGGAAGTTGCGACGTCCGGTGTCGAGTGAAGGGCTGCGCTTGGACATGGTTTCCTCCCGGGGAATGACCGAATGCCGTAACAGCGAAAAGGCAGGTATTGGAGTGTTGCGCCGCGCCCAGTTCAGGACAAGCGGATTTCCTGCATGGCAGCTTTCGCGCCATCACACGATTTTGAGTGGCGTTGTGTTTTTCACGCAAGCCGGCGTCGCGCAGCCAGCGTCCACCAATTGTACAGGGCGCCGAGCGCCATCAGCACGCAGGTGCCGAGGAACACCGCTCGCATGCCGATGTGGCCGCCGATGAAGCCGCCGAGCAGCGGCCCGACGACCTGGCCGGCATATTGCGACGACGTCGAATAGCCCAGCGCTGCGCCGGCGACACCGTCAGGCACATTGTGCCGGATCACGGCGGCGATGCAGGGCAACAATCCGCCGAGTGCGACGCCCATCAGGAAACGCAGGGCGATCAGTTGCCAGCTTTGTGTCACAAACGCCTGCGGGATCAGCAGCAAAGCCGCCACCGTCAGCGCGCCGATGATCACGGTCCAGTGTCCGATGCGGTCGGCGAGCTTGCCGAGGCGTGAAGCGGAGAGGATGCTGCCCAGCGCCGCGGCCGACATCACGACACCGGCTACCAGCGTCACCTTGCTGGTGTCCGTCACCAGTTCGGCGACATAGACGGTGATGATCGGCTCGATCGACATGTTGGCGACCATCAGCAGCAGGCCCGTCGCCAGCATGGCGAGCAACGGCCCCTTGTCAGGAATGCTGCCCCATCCGCCGCTCGCGGCCTTGGCTTTTGTTCCTTTTGGGCGTGCATCTTCCTTGATGAAGAAACATGTTGCGAGAAACGTTACGAAGATCACCGCGCCGGAGAGCCAGAAGGTGTCACGGATCCCGATCAGCGGCGGCAGCGCGCCGCCGATCAGCGGCCCCACCAGATTGCCCGCCATGATGCCCGATGACAGCACGCCGAGCGCCCAGCCGGAGCGGTCCTTCGGCGTTTGCGTTGCCACCAGGATCATCGAGCCCGAGGCATAACCACCCGCGAGCCCGACAAGCAGCCGCAGCAGCACCAGCTGCCACACATTGTGCGCCATGCCGATCAGCGGCATCGCGATCGCCATGCCGAGGCTGGCGCGGATCAGCATCAGCTTGCGGCCGTAGCGGTCGGCGAGGTGGCCCCACAGCGGTGCCACCAGCGCCGCCGCGAAAAAGGCCGCGCCGTAGGCCGCGCCCGACCATTGCGCGATCGCGGCGTGGTCGGTGACGCCGAGCTGCTCCACATAAATCGGCAGGAACGGCAGCAGCAGGGTCATCGCCACGATGGTGGTGAAGGAGCCGAGCACGACCACGATCAGGTTGCGCCGCCAGTGCGCGGTTTCTCCCGTGGCGGCGGGCGCGGTGCTGTCGAGGGTCATTGTCGGGGTCCAGCTGGGGCCGGTTCGCTTGCTGATTCAAGCGGTTGCCAGGGCTTCGAGTTTGGGATACCAAATTGGGATACATTGAGCATTGACGGTGCTCGGGTGTCAATGCGGAAGGGGTCTGGCTGGCGCATGTCTCAGATGCAGCAGGTGGAGCAGCAGCTTCGCGACATGATCCTCGGCCTCGCCATCGGGCCGGGCGAACGCCTGACCGAACGCTGGATCGAGGCGCGCTTCGCCGCGTCACGCACGCCGATCCGCGCCGCGCTGCTGCGGCTGGAAACTGAAGGTTTGGTAGGCCGCGACGATCGCGGCTGGTGGACAGTGGCGCCGATTAATCTCGGCGAGCTCGAGCAGATCTCGGTCTATCGCGAAGCCGTCGAGGTCGCCGCGGTGCGGCTCGCCTGCGCGCATTGCGAGCCCGGCGCGATCGAGGCGATCCAGGGCCTGCTCGACTCCTGCGACGCGGAGACCTCGCGCGAGGAATGGCATCGCGTCGGAACCGACTTCCACATCGAGCTGGCGCGTCTCTCCGGCAACGAGTTCCTGGTGCGCGGCGTGAAAGACGCCATGGTGCGGCTGTCCCGCGCGCGCTGGCTCGAGGTGCGCGACGAGGCGGCACTCGATCGCGCCTGGCGGGAGCATCACGAGATTCTCGCGCGCGTGAAGGCGGGTGATGCGGAGGCCGCGGCCTCGCAGCTTGCTGATCACATCGGCGGCAGCCGCGCGCGGCTGCTGGTGTCGCTGAACGACGATCGGCGCGGCCTGCGGGCGCGGGGCTTTGCGGTGGTTGCGGGGTAAAAGGGCGCGCCGCGCAACGCGATCAGGCTGTGCCGCCCCAGGTCGTGGCCGCGGCGCGCTGATAGGCGGCCCTCGCCTCCAGCTGCTTGTTATAGGCGATGAACGACGGCGGTGGCGCCTCGATCCGGTGATTGAACAGCGCGACCGACAGCAATGAGCCCAGCATGACATCGGCCGCACTGAACGCATCGCCAAGCAACCAGGGCCCGCGCTGCAAGGCCTGATCAATCGTATCGACCACGGATGCGCGGCTGCCCCAGCCCCGCCCACTGGACGATTCCGCATCCTGCGGGTCATCGCGGTAGGTCGACGGCTCGAACACCGCCGTGGAAAACACCATCCATGTCAGATAAGGACCGCGCGCAGGGTGATCGCGCTCCGGTGCCAGCGTTCCATAGCTATATCGATCCGCCAGATACAGGCAGATCGCCGGATTCTCAGAGACATGAATGTCGCCGTCGCGCAGCGCTGGAACCTTGCCCATCGGATTGACGCGCAGGAAAGCCGGGGTCTTGTGATCGCCACGGCCCAGGGTCAGGCGTTTCAACCGGAACGGAATCCCGAGTTCCTCAAGCAGCCACAGCGGGGTGAATGACCGGCTGGCCGGCGCGAAATAGAGCGTGATGTCCGCCGTGCCGGCGGTCGTTTGGTCTGGTGTCATGCGGCCACGTCACTTTGGCTGCAGCGGTCGCTGCGTCAAAACAACCGATGCATAGGCCAGACGCGAACGTTGGGGCAATGCCTACGCCGCTCGTCTCGGCTCCGTCTTGCTCGCCAGCCTGTCGCCGGGGACAAAGCTTGCCAGCGTGACGTCACTGTTTCAGGAGGCTGCGGCCCCAATCGATCTGTGGCTGCGGCATGTTGGTGCCGACGATCTTGACCGGCAGGGTGTTGCCACTCGGCGGCACCATGCGCACCCAGCGCGAGTTGCCAAAGTCGAGCGTCTCGACGCCGGTGCCCGCGGGCACCTCGATATCGATATAGGTGCCGACGCCGGTCTTGCCGGGCTCCCAGGCGTACACGCCTTCGCCATAGTGCGCACTCGCGCCGGTGGACAGTCGCAACGATCCCTCCATCTCGATGCGCGCGTAACTGACCGGAGGTACGTCGGCGGTGATCGTATGCCGATAGGTTTTCGGCGACGACAGCACCTCCACGGCTCGGGCGGGGCTTTTGCCTTGCAGGTCCCTGGCGGTGCTGCTCAAGCGCTCCGCCGCGGGCCCTGCCGCGACCGAAGGCGATGTTCGCGCGTTCAGCTTGGCTTCTCGAAACCGCTGCGTAGCGGATTTGCCGAGCGCGTCGCGCACCTTGAGCTGCCGCACCTCGACGATGCGGTTGATGACGTCGCCGGCGATCGAAAGTCCGACACGAAGCACCAGTCCAGCCATAATGTCGATCAGCTCGCGCTGCACATCGTTGACCAGGCGATCGACCACGATGCTCGCGGTGTTGACGATGGTCGGTGCGGTTCGCAGCGTGAAGGCTGTCGGACAGACCACCTTGCCGCCGACGCCCCAGTAGTAGGCGATGCGGTCCGGATTGGCGCCGCCGGCCGCTGACAGCGCGTCAGCCTGGCTGTCGAAGATCCGGTCGGAGACGCGTTCCGATCGCGTCGCGCCGAACCACACGAATTTTTCCGGAATCTCGATCGGGTACTGCGAGATCGATTGTGGAACGTAGACCCAGAAGCCGCCAAGGTAGATCCCGTAGGCGACGGCTTGACACAGTTTGTCGATGTAGGTCGGCTGAGTCAGAGGATCGTTGGTGATGACGTCGATCTCGATCTCGTCCTCCGGCTGGGACCAGCTCGGCGGCGTCACCTGAGTGATCTTCTCCATCTCGTACGGCCCCTTGTAATAGGGGGCGTTGTACCAGCCGGTCTTCTGCTTCATGGCGGATATCGGACGCTTCCAACTCTCCGTGGCGGACGAGCCGGACCAGCTGATGTTGATGAGTTGCGGCGAGGCCATCCAGCGGCCGGTGCCTTTTTCCGCGCTCCGCGTATCCCGCCAGGTCACGATGCCGCCGCGAGAGAACTCGTACTCCCACACCCAGTCTTTGACCCAGACGGTCCACTTGCCGATAAGGATGTCGGTGTCGCTCGCCATTGAAGGCCTCCAGAAGACATGGATCCACGGAGGTGTGGTCCTGCAAGGGCATTCCAGCCGAACGCTCTCGCGGTCGTTCGGCTCCCGACACGCGCCTCAGCGCAATCGGACCCTTGCATCTGTGCCCCCGAAAGGATGGGAGGTTCATCGTTGGGCGACGATATCTACGACAGTCGATGGAGCATCAATTATTCAGGAAGAAGATGACGACGGAGCGCTTTCTCGGACCGCGCGTTTCACTCCCATATGGGAGTTGCGGTCATGCCGCGCATTGTGGTTTTGTGGTGTCGGTTAGTTTCGACACCAACGCATCGACCCGCGCGCGCACCTCGCGCACCGCCTTGTCTTTGACCGGGCCGTAGCCGCGAATATCCATCGGTGCTGTCGCGATCGGCAGAAGACGCGCCGCGCCGCCATTCGGCAGTTCGGCCAGCATCGATGCAATGAGATCCTCGTACCAGCCGATCAGGTCGCGCTCCATCCTGCGCTCCGTTGTATAGCCGAACGGATCGAACGGGGTGCCGCGCAAGCCCTTCAGGCGTGCAAGCACCCTGAACGGCAGCTGCATCCATTGTCCGAGCTGGATCTTGCGCGGACGGCCGCGTGCATCCTTGCCCAGCGGCAGCATCGGCGGCGCCAGATGATAGTTGATCCTGAAGTTGCCCTCGAATTCATCGCGCAGCTTGCCGATGAAACCGGTCTCCATGTGCAGGCGGCCGACTTCGTATTCGTCCTTGTAGGACATCAGTTTGAACAAGGAACGCGCGACCGCGTCGGTCAGCGTCTCGGTGCCGAGCGACCGTTCCGCGGCACGAACACGGTCGATAGTCGTGCGATAGCGCTGCGCCCAGGCCGCATTCTGATAGCTGCTGAGGAAATCGACGCGTCGTGCAATCACGGCATCGAGTGTTTCGGTGACGTCGGCCGGTCCGCCGTCTTGCGACAGGGCCTCGGGGGTGGCGCAGGCGAGACGGCCGATCGCGAACGCAGCCTTGTTCTTGTCGACGGCGACCTTGTTGAGATCGATGGCGCGCATCAGTGCGTCCAGCGACACCGGTACCAGGCCCTGCTGCCAGGCAGCTCCGAGCATGATCATGTTGGCGAACACCGCATCACCGCACAGGCGCTCGGCCAGCGCGTTGGCGTCGATGGCGTGCAGGTTCGCCGTACCGATGGTACGGGCCAGCGCGCCGAGCCTGCCCGTCACGTTCAGGTCGGCGTCGCGTTGCCGCACGATGTCGCCGGTCGGCATTTCGGCGGAGTTGACTACCGCGCCCATGCCGCTGCGATAGGTGGCGGACGCCTTCGGTGATGACGACACCACTACGTCGCAACCGATCAGGGCGTCGGCGGCACCGTCGTCGATCCGCATCTGATGAATATCTTCAGGACGCGCGGCCAGCCGCAGATAGCTTAGCACCGGCCCGAATTTCTGGGCGAAGCCGGTGAAGTCGAGCACGCTGGCGCCCTTGCCTTCCAGATGCGCCGCCATGGCGATCAACGCGCCGATGGTGACCACGCCGGTGCCACCGACACCGGTGACCAGCAAGTCGAACGGTTTGTCCAGCACAGCCATCGTGGGCACCGGAAGACCGGTGGCCTTGTCGAGCAGGCCGCCGTGATCGATCGTCTTCCGCCGGCGCGTCGCGCCTTCGACGGTGACGAAGCTCGGGCAGAAACCATTGACGCAGGAAAAGTCCTTGTTGCAGGTGGAGAGGTTGATCTTGCGCTTGCGGCCGAACGGCGTTTCCCTCGGCTCGACGCTCAGGCAGTTCGATTCCACCGAGCAGTCGCCGCAGCCCTCGCAGACCAGGTCGTTGATCACCGCGAAGCGTTGCGGATCTACCATGGTGCCGCGCTTGCGGCGGCGCCGCTTCTCGGTGGCGCAGGTCTGCTCGTAGATCAGGACGGTGACGCCGGGGATCGCGCGCAGCTCGCGCTGGATCGGATCGAGATCGCGGCGATGATGCAGGGTCACGCCCTGCGGAAAATCAGCCATCGCAAACTTGTCGGGATCGTCCGATACCAGCGCGATGCGCGCAACACCCTCGGCCCGCACCGAATGCGCGATGGCCTGCACGCTGATCGGGCCGTCGACCGGCTGGCCGCCGGTCATCGCCACCGCATCGTTGTAGAGGATCTTGTAGGTGATGTTGGCCTTGGCGGCGATCGCCTGGCGGATCGCCATCGATCCGGAATGGTAGTAGGTGCCTTCGCCGAGATTCTGGAAGATGTGGCCCTTGCCGGTGAACATCGATGCCGCGGTCCAATTGACGCCTTCGCCGCCCATCTGGATCAGCGACGAGGTCTCGCGGTCCATCCAGCTTGCCATGAAATGGCAGCCGATGCCGGCGAGCGCCTTGGAGCCTTCCGGCACCTTGGTCGAGGTGTTGTGCGGGCAACCGGAGCAGAAATAGGGCGTGCGAGTCGCGCCCGGGATCTGGATGAGACGGTCGTCCTGGGCCTTGAGTGCACGGGCTTTTGCCGGCAGCTCCAGTTCGGGGAAGAACGCATCGAGCCGCGCGGCCACGATCGGTGCCAGAAGCCGCGGCGACAGCTCGCCGATCCACGGAATCAGGTCGTCGCCGTTCTCGTCGGTCTTGCCGACCATGCGGTCCGGCTTCGAACCGGGAAAATCGTAGAAGTATTCCTTGAGCTGGCTTTCGATGATGCCGCGCTTCTCCTCGATCACCAGCACCTCGCGCTTACCCTGGATGAAGGCGAGGGTGTCGTGAACCGCCAGCGGCCACACCATGCCGATCTTGTAGATGTCGATGCCCAATGTTCGGCACGCCGTCTCGTCGAGGCCGAGCAGGCGCAGTGCTTCCATCAGATCGAGATGACCCTTGCCGGTGGTCACGATGCCGTAGCTGGCGTGGGTGAGTTCATAAATGTGCCGGTCGATCGGATTGGCTTCGGCAAAGGCCTGCACGGCTTTCTTCTTCGCCGCCATGCGCTGCTCGATCTGTGGGCCCGGCAGGTCCGGCCACCGATAGTGCAGCCCGGCGGGCGGCGGGGTGAAATCCGGCGTGTTGAAGATGCGGTCGGGCGTGAGTTCCATGGAAGCACCGGCCTCCACGGTTTCGGAAATCGCCTTGAAGCCGACCCACATTCCCGAGTAACGCGACAGCGCATAGCCGTATTCACCGAACGCGAGATATTCCGAGATCGATGCCGGATTGAGCGTCGGCATGAAGAAGGTCATGAACGCGACATCGGACTGATGGGGCATCGACGACGAGACGCAGCCGTGATCGTCGCCCGCCACCACCAGCACGCCGCCATGGGGCGATGAGCCATAGGCATTGCCGTGCTTGAGCGCGTCGCCGGCGCGATCGACGCCGGGGCCCTTGCCGTACCAGAGCCCGAACACGCCTTCGACCTCGCGGTCCGGCTGGGTTTCGACCTGCTGCGAGCCGAGCACGGCGGTAGCGGCGAGATCCTCGTTCACCGCCGGCATGAATGCGATGTCGAGCTCCTTGAGCAGATCCTTGGCCCGCCAGAGTTCGAGATCGACGCCACCGAGCGGCGAACCGCGATAACCGGAAATGAAGCCGGCAGTCTTCAGTCCTGCGGCGCGATCGCGCCGGGCCTGATCGAAGGCGATGCGGGCGATGGCCTGGGTGCCGGTGAGAAACACCCGGCCGTTGTTTTTGGTGTAGCGATCCTCGAGGCGGTAGTCGCTGGCGGCAAACTGCAGCGGAGTTTCGTGTTTCATCGTGCGTTCCTCCGTCCTCAGGACTTTGGAACGAGTCTAGCCGCATCCCGTGAGGGAGTTTGCCAAAGATGCCGCTACCGGCCTGTGATCCGCAAAGACGTTTCATTTTTGCGGCGAGGGTGGAAATTCTTCTCAGGCGCGAACTGATCCCCTCACATCGATGTCGCATACGGCGCAAAGCGCGTGCGGGTGTCGTCGATGGTCAGGTCGCGGCCGATGGCGGGAAAGGCGCGTTGTGGGCAAGCGAGGCGTTCGCACACCTTGCAGCCCACGCCGATCGGGGTCGCCGAGGACGGATCGGTGGTGTCGAGGCCCTGGGAATAGACGATGCGTTCCGCATGGCGGACGTCGCAGCCCAGCGCCACCGCGAAACTCTTGCCCGGTGCGCCATAGCCGCCGCGGCCGTGGGACACGGTGCGCGCGATCCAGAGATACGTTCGCTCGTCCGGCATCCGCGCCAACTGGGTGAGGATCCGACCGGGACTGGCGAACGCTTCATAGACATTCCACAGCGGGCAGGTGCCGCCGACCCGCGAAAAATGGAAGTCGGTGGCCGACTGGCGTTTGGAGATGTTGCCGGCGCGATCGACCCGGATGAAGAAGAAGGGAATGCCGCGTGCGCCCGGGCGCTGCAGCGTGCTCAGTCGGTGGCACACGGTCTCGAAGCCGATGCCGAACTGATGGCCGAGCAGGTCGATGTCGTAGCGCCGCTGCTCGGCGGCTGCGAGGAATTTCGCGTACGGCAGGATCAACGCGCTGGCGAAGTAGTTGGCGAGGCCGATGCGGCCGAGGCCGCGGGCGTCGTCGCTGGTGAGCCCGGCCTTCTCGACCAAGGTGCGCAGTTCGTTGTCGAGGGTCAGCATGGCGATCTGGGTGCCAAGCTGAAATGCCTGCTGTCCCGGCCGCAGGCGCGGCGACAGATAGAGTGTCCTGGTCTGGGGATCGAACCGGCGCTGGGTTCCAGAGGCGAGATCGTCGACCGCATCGATCACAACGCTGACGCCGTGATGGTCTGCCAGATAAGTCTGCAGTGCCGGCATCGGCTGGCCGATCCGCAATTGCATGCGCGCGCCCATCGCTTCGGCTGCTTCATCCAGCACCGGGAAATAATTATGCTGGGCGTAGAAGAAATCGCGCACCTCTTCGAAGGGTGTCGACGGCAGGATGGTGGCTTCGGCTTGGCGGTCCTCGCCGAGCCGTGCCGCCAGCGCTGCGGTCTGCTCCAGCGCGCGGCGATATTTCTGGTTGAGGCTGACCAGTACGCGGCCGACCGCCGGCATGTTCAGCGCCAGCTCGCGCAACTCGGCGGTGGCGATGGTTTCGCCAAGCGCCGGATCCGACAGCGCCTCGCGCAAATCCGAGATCAGCCGCGCCTCGTCATCTTCGGCGAAGATCTGGACGTCGAGGCCGAACGCGGCATTGAGCGCCAGCAGCACAGGCACGGTCAGCGGCCGCTGGTTGTTCTCGAGCTGGTTGAGATAGCTCAGCGAGATGCCGAGCCGTCCCGCAAGCGCCGCCTGGGTGAGCTGCCGCTCCTCCCGCAGGCGTTTCAGCCGTACGCCCATGAAAGCCTTTTTCATGCCGCTCTCCCGACTTTGCAAACTTTGCAATTCTGCGTTGATTCCTTCGCAAAACTACGCTGTTTCAACCATTTTCAGCGATCCAATGTGTGGATATTGCGAAGTTCAGAGAGAAACACAAGTCGCTGGGAGCGCCTGTCCGATGCAAGATGTCGCCTTGAGCGAAGCCGAGCCCGTCGAAACCCGGTTTGTGGAAATGGTGTTTCCTGGTCACGCCAATCACTACGGCACGCTGTTTGGCGGCACGGCGCTGAGCTTGATGGGGAAGGCGGCGTTCGTCGCAGCCGCCCGGCGCGCCCGCTGCAATGTGGTGATGGCGTGCTCCGACCGGATCGCGTTTGACGAGCCTGTGCGGGTGGGTGAGCTGATCGAACTCGTCGCATCGGTCGTGCGTGTCGGCGGCAGCGCCATGACCGTGGCCGTCGACATGATCCGCGAAGACCTGATGAGCGGCCATCGCAAGGCGGTGGTGCGCGGCACGTTCGAAATGGTCGCTGTCAATGCCGGCGGCCGGCCGATCCGCATTCCGAAACCCAAACACGTATCTCAAGCCGACAAGGAAATGGCCTCGTGAAGCAGCATTCCGTCCGCACCTATAAGTCCGCCGAGCCGCTCGATCGCGCCGATCAACTGGCCTGGAAGATCGCATCCGTGGCGTCGGACGACGTCGCAGTCGAGGCCGATGTCGTCGAGATGATCGGCAACCGCATCATCGACAATGCGGCGGTGGCGGCGGCGTCGATCGCGCGGCGGCCCGTTGCAAGTGCGCGGGCGCAGGCGGAGGCCCATCCGTTCCAGCCCGGCGCAACGGTATTCGGGCTCGAGCGCAGCGCGCGGGTGTCGCCGGAATGGGCGGCCTGGGCCAATGGCGTGGCGGTGCGTGAGCTCGATTTCCACGACACGTTCCTGGCGGCGGATTATTCGCATCCCGGCGACAATATTCCGCCGGTGCTGGCGGTGGCGCAGCATGGCGGCCTGTCGGGCGCGGATCTGGTGCGCGGCCTGGCCGCGGCTTACGAAATTCAGGTCGATCTGGTGAAGGGCATCTGCCTGCACGAATTCAAGATTGACCATATCGCGCATCTCGGTCCGTCCGCGGCGGCCGGCATCGGCGCGTTGCTCAACCTGCCGACTGAGACGATCTTTCAGGCGGTGCAGCAGGCGCTGCATGTCACCACCACCACGCGGCAATCGCGTAAGGGCGAGATTTCGAGCTGGAAGGCTTATGCGCCGGCATTCGCGGGCAAAATGGCGATCGAGGCAGTCGATCGCGTGATGCGTGGCGAGGGTGCGCCGTCGCCGGCCTATGAAGGCGAGGACGGCTTCATCGCCTGGCTGCTCGGTGGCCCGAAGGCGGAATACCTGGTGCCGTTGCCGGAGCGCGGCGAGCCCAAGCGTGCGATCCTCGACACCTACACCAAGGAGCACTCGGCGGAATATCAAAGCCAGGCGTTGATCGATCTGGCGCGGCGCATGGGTCCGAAAATCGGCGACTTGTCGCAGATCGCCGATATCGTGATCCACACCAGCCATCACACTCACTATGTGATCGGCACCGGCGCCAACGATCCGCAGAAGATGGAACCGACCGCAAGCCGAGAAACCCTCGACCACTCCATCATGTACATCTTCGCCGTGGCGCTGGAAGACGGCGGCTGGCATCACGAAAAGTCCTATGCGCCGGAGCGCGCTCGTCGCAAGGACACGGTTGCGCTGTGGCACAAGATCTCCACGGTGGAAGATGCCGCTTGGACCCAGCGCTATCACAGCCGCGATCCCGGCGAGAAGGCGTTCGGCGGCCGGGTGGTCGTGACGCTGAGGGATGGTTCGGTGATCACCGACGAGATCGCGGTGGCTGATGCTCATCCGCTCGGTGCGCGCCCGTTCAAGCGCCCGGATTACATCAACAAGTTCCATAGCCTTGCGGAGGGCGTGATCGCGCCGGCCGAACAGAGCCGGTTCCTCGCGGCGGTCGAGCGGCTGACGGCGCTGAAGCCGGGCGAGTTGACTGACCTCACATTTGCGGTCGATCCGAAGCGGCTTGGCGAGACATCTAGCCGCGGCATTTTTGACTGGCAATCCGCCGCATCGGTCGCAGCGCGGCGCGCGGCTGGCGGTTGATCAGGGAGGGCATGATGACGGACACCAAACCAGCTCCCAAGAAATCCGTGGCGTTGTCCGGCGTGGTCGCCGGGAATACCGCGCTGTGCACGGTGGGGCGCAGCGGCAATGACCTGCACTATCGTGGCTACGATATCCTCGATGTGGCGGAGAGTTGCGAGTTCGAGGAGATCGCACACCTGCTGGTGCACGGCAGCCTGCCGACGCAAAGCGAACTCGCCGCCTACAAGACGAAACTCAAGGCGTTGCGCGGCTTGCCGGTTGCCGTGCTGCGCACGCTTGAGCAGTTGCCGGCGGCGGCCCATGCAATGGACGTGCTGCGCAGCGGCGTCTCGACGCTTGGCTGCGTGCTACCGGAGACGCACGACCATAACCCGCCCGGTGCGCGCGACATCGCCGACCGGCTGATGGCCTCGCTCGGCTCCATGCTGCTGTACTGGCATCATTATGCCCACCACGGTCGCCGCATCGAGGTGGAGACGGACGACGAGTCCATCGGCGCCCACTTCCTGCACCTGCTGCATGGGCGCAAACCCTCCGCGTCGCATGCGCGCGCCATGCACACCTCGCTGATCCTTTATGCCGAACACGAGTTCAATGCCTCGACCTTCACCGCGCGCTCGATCGCTGGCACCGGTGCCGACATGTATTCGGCTATCACCGGTGCGATCGGCGCGCTGCGTGGGCCCAAGCACGGTGGCGCCAACGAAGTCGCGTTCGAGATCCAGAAGCGTTATGGCGATGCGGGCGAGGCGGAGGCCGATATCCGCCGGCGTGTCGCCGCAAAGGAAGTGGTGATCGGCTTCGGCCATCCCGTCTACACCATCGCCGATCCGCGCAACAAGGTGATCAAGGAGGTCGCCCGCCGGCTCAGTGCCGAGAGCGGCGGCGCACGGATGTTCGAGATCGCCGATCGGATCGAGGCGGTCATGAGCGAAACCAAGAAGATGTTCGCCAACCTCGACTGGTTCAGCGCGGTGTCGTATCACGCCATGGGGGTGCCGACCGCGATGTTCACGCCACTGTTTGTGATCGCGCGAACCTCGGGCTGGGCGGCGCATGTGATCGAGCAGCGGGCCGACAACAAGATCATCCGGCCTTCGGCGAATTACGTGGGTCCCGAAAACCGCACATTCGTGCCGCTTGATCGGCGCGACCATGGTGCGCCCACCCCGCGCGCCGCTTGAGGACTTGAGCATGCCTTATCTCGTCGCATCCGATCTCCCTTCGGGCTATGCCGGCCAACGCTTCCGCGCACTGCTGCAGCAACCCGGCATCCTGCAACTGCCCGGCGCCCACAACGGCATGGCTGCGCTGCAGGCAAAGGCCGCCGGCTTTTCCGGCCTGTATCTCTCCGGCGCGGCGATGACCGCTTCGATGGGGCTGCCGGATCTCGGCATCATCACGGTCGACGAGGTGGCTTTTTTCATTCGCCAGATCGTTCGCGCCGCCGGGCTGCCGTTGCTGGTGGATGGCGATACCGGCTATGGCGAAGCGCTCAATGTGATGCATATGGTCCGCACCTTCGAGGAGGCCGGTGCCGCCGCCGTGCACATCGAGGACCAGTTGCTGCCGAAGAAGTGCGGCCACCTCAACGACAAAAAACTCGCGGACGCACACGATATGGCGGCCAAGGTGGCCGCTGCGGCCAAGGCGCGGCGGCATCTGGTCGTGGTTGCCCGGACCGATGCCGCTGCCAGCGAAGGCCTCGACGGGGCGGTGGCCCGGGCGAAGCTCTATATGGAGGCCGGCGCCGACGCGATCTTTCCGGAGGCACTCAATACCGCGGAGATGTTCCGCGCGTTCGCAGAGCGCATGCCGGGCGTCCCGCTGCTCGCCAACATGACCGAATTCGGCAAGACGCCGTTCTTTACCGCGTCGGAATTCGAGGCCATGGGCTATGCCATGGTGATCTGGCCGGTCTCGGCGCTGCGGGTGGCCAACAAGGCGCAGGAAAAACTTTATGCCGCGATCGCCCGGGACGGCGGTACCCACAAGGTGGTCGACCAGATGCAGACCCGCGCCGAGCTCTACGCCACCATCGGCCTGCATGACTATGAAGCGCTGGATGCCTCGATCATCCAGACCATCGTTCCCGAAGGGATGCCGCAGCGCTGAGCGGCCCTGGGCCCGGCAAAATGCCAGTCCTGATGGCGGCCTTGGGGACTGATGCGAATTGCCTTCGTCTCGCAGTTGCGGCACGGTATTGACCGGGCCGGCGATACCGGCCAAGTCCGGGCCTCGCCGCCTGATATCGATGCCATCGGCCTGTGGCCGCCAACACTGACGAGATCGACATGAGCCAACTCGTGATCCGCGCCGGAGATTTCTCTTTTGATGCCCGCTTCGAGGACGCGCTGGCGCCCAAGACCTGCGAGGCGTTCAAGCGGGCGATGCCGTTCGAGAGCCACATGATCCATGTGCGGTGGAGCGGTGAAGGTGTCTGGCTGCCGCTCGGCGACCTGAATTTTGGGGTCGGCTACGAGAACCACACCAGCTATCCGGCGCCGGGCCAGATCATCCTCTATCCCGGCGGCATCAGCGAGACCGAAATCCTGCTGGCCTATGGCGGCGTGCATTTCGCCAGCAAGATGGGTCAATTGGCCGGCAACCATTTCATCACGCTGACATCCGGACTGGAACGCCTTCCCGAGCTCGGCAAAACCGTGCTGTGGAAGGGCGCGCAAAAAGTTCGCTTCGAAATGGTGTGAGTGCGTCGTTCGCGTCGCATTCGCCTAAAGTTATCGAGGGTGCGTTGCGAAATTGAAACGTAACCTGCCCCGGACTCTTGCGGACTTGTTCGAGCCGCGCCATCCTCCCTGCTGATTTGATGATCACATCTGCTCCGCAATGCGATTGCGGAGCCAGTGTGACAACAGCCGATCGTCATATGGACGTGAGGCAACGGTCGGGAGGATCACCGTGATCGACAGACGCACCCTCGTGCGCTCCGGAGCCATGTTCGCGGCCTCCGCAGCTGCTTCATCTTTCGCTTCGACATTCGCTTTTGCCGCCGAGACGGTGAACCTGCCGTTCGACAATGGCGATCGGCCGCTGGTCAAATATCCGCAGAAGCGCCCGATGATTGGGCTCACCAGCCGCCCGCCGCAGCTTGAGACGCCGTTTTCGGTGTTCAACGACGGCGCGATCACGCCGAACGACGCGTTCTTCGTGCGCTATCATCTGGCCGACATTCCACTGGATATCGACGCCGAAAAGTTCTCGGTAGAGATCAAGGGCAAGGTCGACAAGCCGCTGAAGCTGTCGATGGCCGAGATCCGGAAGCTGCCGTCGGTCGAGATCGTCGCCGTCAACCAGTGCTCCGGCAACAGCCGTGGCTTTTCCAATCCGCGCGTCGCCGGCGGTCAGCTCGGCAACGGCGCCATGGGCAATGCGCGCTGGCGCGGCGTGCCGCTGAAGGCGGTGCTGGACAAGGCCGGTGTGCAGCAGGGTGCGAAACAAGTGACGTTCAACGGCATGGATGGTCCCGTGCTCGACAAGACGCCGGATTTCGTCAAGGCGCTGGACATCGATCACGCCCGCGACGGTGAGGTGATGCTGGCCTACGCCATGAACGGCCGCGACCTGCCGCTGCTGAACGGCTTTCCGCTGCGCCTCGTGGTGCCCGGCTATTACGGCACCTACTGGGTCAAGCACCTCAACGACATCACGGTGATCGACAACACCTTCGACGGCTTCTGGATGAAGAGCGCCTACCGGATTCCGGACACCGACTGCGCTTGTGTCGAGCCGGGAACGGCGCCGAAAGCCACCATTCCGATCAATCGTTTCAATGTCCGCTCGTTCGTCACCAATCTGGCCAACGGCGCCAAGGTCAAGGCCGGCCGCCCGACGCTGGTGAAGGGCATCGCCTTCGATGGCGGCAAGGGCATCAAGGAGGTCAGCCTGTCGACCGACGGCGGCAAGACATGGATGGCGGCGAAGCTCGGCAAGGATCTCGGCAAATATTCGTTCCGGGAATGGCAGCTTCCGGTGACGCTTGCGGCCGGCAATCATGACATCCGCGTGCGCGCCACCAACCAGGCCGGCCAGACTCAACCGGCCACCGCGCAATGGAACCCGCCCGGATACATGCGCAATGTGATTGAAACCACGTCCGTCACGGCAGCCTGAGGGGATCGGTCATGTTTGCTCAGAGAATGTCTGTGATTGTGACACTGGCTGCCGTCGCGATCGGCTCGGCTGCGGTGAGCGCCAAGCCGGTTTCCTACAAGCTTCCCGACGAGACCGCGGCGCTCAAACCGGGGCCGAATCTCGAGGTGGTGCAGAACAACTGTGCGGCTTGCCACTCGGTGGATTACATCAAGACCCAGCCGCAGGGGCCGAAGTTCAAGAAGGATTTCTGGCAGGCCGAAGTCACCAAGATGATCAAGGTGTTCGGCGCGCCGATCGACGACGCCGATGCCGGCAAGATCGTCGACTACCTGACACAGAGCTACTGATCGCCGGTCAGGCGGCGGTGCGATGATCGCGGCGGCCGGAAGGCCGGCGGTTCGGCGATCGATATTGCTGCGCGCATGGATGCCGTTGCTGCAACCGGGCGGCGATAATAGGCTGCCGGCGGGCGCGCGAGCACGATCAGATCCGACCAGCTTTCTTGGGATCGCGTGAGCGCAAGGTGGAAGCCGTTTTTCCGATGCGGCAAGCCGCGGGCGGGACCCCGGGGCTTGTGTTGCGCGGAAAGACAAAGCCGGATTCCGGTTCGAAGCCTGCCTGAAGGCTTGGAATCGGGCTTCGGCGGGGACAGTGCCGTGCAACAGGGGCTTTACAAGGTCGAGTTCCGGACAATCCACGGAACCGGACGCGGCGTGATCCATGCCAGCGACGGCAAGCTTCTCGGGGGCAATTCAGCCTTCGCATTCATCGGCAGCTATGATGACAGCAGCGATGAGATCTCCGTCGTTTGTTCGACGGTGCGTCACAATGATGATCCCAACTACCGGCCGCTGTTCGGCATCGACAAGATCGTGCTGACGCTGAAGGGCCGGCAACGGGGTGAGCAGGTTCATTTCGAAGGCTGCGCGGCGGAACTTCCCGGTGTCGCGTTCAGCTCGGTGATGACCCCGATCGGAGATGATCTGGCTCCCGGTGTCGCGGCGCCCGGCGCGGAGGGCATTGGCAACGGTCTCTATTCCATGCACATCACGATGCTCGACGGGGTCGGCGGCGGCAATACCGGCGTGATGGTGTTGCATGACGGCCGGATCCATGGCGGCGATGCATCTTTCCATTATATCGGAGCCTACACCTCGGCCAACGGCCGCTGGAAGGGATCGCTGGTCAACAGCGAACACACGCCGTGCCAGGGCGAACAGCACATCTTCGGCGGCTATGAGGTCGGCATTGGTTTCTCCGGCACCTACACCGAAACCGGCGCGGAGATTGAGGCCACCGCGCTCGCTGGTAAACGCAGCCTTCGCTTCAGAGGCGCGCTGCGAAAACTGCAGCCGGCCTAAGACATTCGACGCTGCCTGATTTACTTGGCCGGCGTTTTGGCAACCAGCCGCAGCACACTCATCACCGCGCCGACAGCGGCAAAGCCGGCGCCGCACGCCAGCGCGATCGTCGGCCCTTGCGCCGCGAACAGGCTGAAGCACAGGGCGGTCAGCGCCGCGCCTGCGGTCTGTCCGGTCAGGCGCGCCGTGGCGACGATGCCGCTGGCGCCGCCGCTGCGGTCCGGCGGCGCGCTCGACATCAAGGCTTTCATGTTGGGCGACTGAAAGAAGCCGAAACCGAAGCCGCACACCGCCATGCGCCACACAATATTGATGATGCTCGGATTCTCCGGCAGCGTGGCCAGCAGCACCATGCCCACGGCGAGAACGAGGAGACCGATACCGCCGAGAATGCCGACAGGATAGCGGTTGGACAGGCGGCCGGCGATCGGCGCCATGATCGCGACAACCAGCGACCAGGGCGTAATCAGGAATCCAGTCGCCACGGCAGTCAGCCCGAGGCTGTGCTCGAAGTAGAACGGCAGCGAGACGAAGGCGAGGCCCTGCGCGGCGAACGAGAACATCGCGGTGGCTGCCGAGAGCGCGAACACCGGCCGGCGGAACAGGTCGATCGGCAGCATCGGCGCCGGATGGCCGGCCTGCCGGCGCATCAGCAGCGCGCCGATCACCACGGCGCCGATCAGCTCCAGGCCGACGACTCTCAGGTCGGCATAGTGCGCCGCGCTTCCCAGCGCCACGATGAACAGGCCGAGACACGCGGCCGTCATCAGCGCACCGAGAAAGTCGAACGCATGAACGGCCCGCGGGGTCTGCGGCAATGTTTTCATGCCGATCAGGACCGCCGCGATGCCGAACGGCACGTTGATGCCGAACAGCCAGGTCCATGGTCCGACCGACAGCAGTCCGGAAGCCACCGTCGGCCCGACCGTGAAGGCGGTGGCGACCACCATGGCGTTCAGTCCGAAGCCGTGACCGAGCAGCCGGCGCGGATACACGAAGCGGACCAGCGCGGTGTTGACACTCATGAGTGCGCTGGCGCCGATGCCCTGCAGGGCGCGCGCCACCAGCAGGGTCGGCAGCGACCATGCGAAGGCGCACAGCAGCGACGCCAGTGTGAACAGGATCAGGCCGCCCAGATAGATGCGCTGATGGCCGACGATCTCGCCCAGCGACGCAAACGGCAGCAGGGTCGCGACCATGACGATCTGGTAGATGTTAACCACCCAGACCACGTCGGCGGGGCTGACATGAAGGTCGGCCGCGATGGCTGGCAGCGCGACATTGGCGATCGCGGTGTCGAGCGAGGCCATGGCAACCGCAATGAAGATCGCGAAAATAGCCCAGCGGCGGCGTTCCGGAGGCAAGCCGTCGGGTTCGATCGCCAGCTTTTCGGGAGAACGCGCGTCCATGGGATGATCGATCGGGTCTTGGGCAAAATGCAAAAGCGCGCACGAATCGCGCTGCGCGCGGAAGCGCCGGTTCCATAGATAGATAGTCCGGCTGCGGCGTTTGCAGCAGAGCCTGAACTGCATGGCGCTATGCAGCAAATCCCGGCTGTCGCGCCGACATGCGTCATCGCAGCATGACAATCTCGGTCCGGCCGCCATCTTGGAAGGATGTTCGCGCCTCACGCAAATGTGCGGGCGAAAATGATCTCCGTGCTGCTTCTGTTCCGCCGTTCGTCACGTTGATCGGCCGGTTCACCTCGCGGCGTGCGAGCCTCTCCAGCTCGCGCGCCGGGGTGCCATCAGGCCCGTGTCAGGGCCGGGTGAACAGGGAGACGAACTTCGCCTGCGACAGCGGGAATTCGCCGTCATCGATTTGCGTCGGCCATGCCCCGTCGACATCGAAATAGCAGGCGTAGGCGATCTGGCCCGCATTATCGACGAACCAGTTGTACATCTGCTGGACGAAGTACGGATTGTCGCCGGCCTGGCCGACGCCCCATTCCGGATAGCTCATCAGCTTGCCGTGGGCAGCGGCGAAGGTCTTCTGCCAGGTCAGGCCGAATGCGGCGTTCAGGTAGTTGTCGGTCCAGCGCTGCTGGACGGACGTCCCACCGGTGTAGTCGTAGACATCGAGGCCGATGTAGTCGACCACGTCGTCGCCGGGATAGGCGAGGTCGGCGGCCATGTCCTGCGATCCCCAGCCCGGGCACCAGTCGAACGTGAACGTGGACGACTCGGCGCGGAAGATGGCGACCACCCGCCGATAGGCTTCGATGTAGCCGGCAGCCTGATTGACCGCCGTCCACGGCGACGCGGCGATGTTCATTTCCCAGCCGACACGAATGACGGCATGGGGTTGCGCGGCCGCGATCTTCTGTGCCGCATGGATGAACTCCGCATCATGCAACCCGGCGCCGACGTCGGTGAGCGGTGTGCCGGAGACATTCAGGGGGATGCTCCACACCAGTTTCCGGTTGGGGTTGACGTTGAGCCAGAAGCCCGGAAGCCAGTCGTTGTCGGTATAGTCCGACCACACGGAGCCGCCGTAATAATCGATCGCCGGGACCGAGGACGGGACCTGATCGAGCCAGCTTTCCCAGACAACCATGTTGGACTCGCGGCCGTCATCGCCCCAGTTGACGAACGCCCCCGCCAATTGCGGAAAGATCGACACCGCCTGCGTCTGCACGCTGAAGCTCTGCGCGATCGGCAAAATGTACAGCAGGGTCCAGTTGCTGTCGGCGGTGTTCGCCGTCAGGGACACGCGATAGGCGCCGGTCGGAGCATTGGCGGGAATGGTGAAGCTGTGGGACAGCGGAACGACACTGCCGGCGGTGAGCTGACTGGCGGAAAATCCCTCCGTGTAGATGCCAATCGCTTCCTCGCTGGCGATATGCACCAGCTGGATCGAAAGGCCCGTATTGCCCAGGTTCTGGTCGATCGTGAACGACGTCGCGCTGGCGATCGTGCCGCCGAGAATGACGGTGGACGGAGTTGTGGTGGTCGGACCGGCGGTGATCACCGCAGGCTCGACGTCGAAGCTCAGTGTGTTGGTCTCGGCGAACAGCAATGTCCAGTTGCTGTCGGCGGTGTTGGCGGTGAGCGAGATGCGGTAGGGACCGGTCGGTGCATTCGCCGGAATCGTGAAGGTATGAGTCAGGGGAACGGTCGCGCCATTGGTCAGCTCGCTGGCCGGTAGCCCCTTCGTATAGATGCCGACCGATTCACTGCTGGCGATGTGGTAGAGCTGAATGCTGAACGCCGTCGCGCCGAGATTCTGGCCGATATCGAAAGACGTGGTGACGGTGATGTCGTCGCCGGGCGCCAGCAGCGGGCGGTCGACGGTGGTTGGTCCTGCGGTGATGGAAGTGCCGGGCATGGGCTGTCTCCGATGAGAGCACTGCGGCTGATGCCGCAGCCCATCCGATCTATCACCGCCTTCCTGTGGGGCGCCGCAACAAGCCGCGGCCGGATCTGTGGGTTATGTGGGTTCCTCGATCCATGCGGTGCCTGGGCATGATGCGCGGATCGCCTGTTAACCGTTTCATCGCTGCGCCGATCGTTCTGCGCTCGCTCGCATTTGCCGGGTCCGCCTCTTGCACGTGCGTCCGCATCGAACGCGCAAACGGCGAAAGGGCGTGCCACCATGGGACAGAGCGATGCGGCTGCGGCTCGTTTTGAGACGGTAAATGGACACGGGCAACTGGTGTCGGTCCAGTATCTGCGCGGGCTTGCGGCCCTGAGCGTTCTGATCACCCATGTGCTGCAGTGGCCGATCGTGGAATACAATATGGTGCTGCTGAAGACCGGACGGCTCGGTGTCGAGGTCTTTTTCGTGATCAGCGGCTTCATCATGACCATGATTGCCGGCAGCGGCACCTTCAGGCCACAGGATTTTCTCGGGCGTCGTGCCATTCGCATCGTGCCGGCCTACTGGGCGGCGACGATTCTCATCACAGTGCTGGCGCTGGCGGCGCCGAACCAGTTCCGCACCACCGTTCCGACCGTCGAGGGTTTCATCAAGTCGCTGCTGTTCATTCCCTCGGTGGATCCGAAAGCGCCGCTGCTGACACTGGGCTGGACGCTGGATTACGAGGCGTTCTTCTACGTGGCGTTCGCCAGCCTGTTCTTCCTCGGGTCGAAAGCGCGCACGGCGGTGCTGTGCGGCCTGTTCACCGTGCTGGTTGCGATCGGGCTCGTGCTGCAGCACCCCACCCACGTGCAGGCGTTCTACACCAGCATGAGCATGATCGGCTTCTGCCTCGGCGCCGTTGTCGCGCAGCTCTATCGCCACGGCATTGCCATGCGCGGGTCGGCGGCGCGGTGGGTGCTGTGCGCGGCACTGCCGGTGCTGCTGGCATTGTTCTACATCATCCCATGGGATAACGCCGAACACGCGCTTCTGCCCGTGCATCTGCTGATGTCGGCGACGGCGGTCTGCATTGTGATGATCGGACTGCAAATCGAGGTTGCCGGGCGGCTGCCGCGCAACGTCGTGCTGAAATATATCGGCGATACATCCTACTCGCTTTACCTGTACCACATCTTCGCGGTGGCCGCGGTGTGGGCCGTAGCGAAGCGGCTGTTCGACGTGCAGCAGCCGTTCGCCTATCTCGCGTGCACGCTGATCGCCATTGCCGCGGGCATGGTGTTCGGATCGGTCTGCTATCATCTGGTCGAACGTCCCTTCCTCACGGCCAGCCGCAAATGGCGGCGGAGCGCAGTGCCGGCATGATGCCGTTCGCGCGGCCGGTTTTGTCCCGGCGCGTTGCGAGCTTGCTGCTCGGCTCCTGTGTCATGGGTATGGGATTGAGCACGGGATGGGGCCGCGGCGCCGCGGCGGCGGGCGACCCGCTGACGGCGGAGATGATCGCGCGATCCCGGCTTCCTGGCGCCGACCTCGCCCGGCTGCAGCGCGTCTTGGCGAAAGCCCGCCGCGGCGAGCCGGTGACTCTCGGTGTGATCGGCGGCTCGATCACGGTGGGGTCGCTCGCGAGCGTGCCGGAAAACAGTTACGTCTCCCGGGTACGGGCTTGGTGGCAGGCGCGGTTTCCGCGCAGCGAGATTCGCCTGGTCAATGCCGGCATCAGCGGCACGGGATCGCTGTATGGTGCATTCCGGGCGAAGCGCGACTTGCTGGATGCCGCGCCTGACATGGTCATCGTCGAGTTCGCGGTGAACGATGCCGGCGCCGATGGCCCCGCCTATGAAGGGTTGGTGCGGCAGATCCTGGCGCGGCCGAACGCGCCCGCATTGCTTCTGCTGTTCATGATGTGGGAGGGCGGCGGCAATCTGCAGGAGATGCAGGCCGAAGTCGGGACGTATTACCGGTTGCCGATGGTGAGTTTCCGCGATGCGCTGTGGCCGGAGATGGCGGCCGGGCGATTACGCTGGTCGGATTTCCTTGCCGATGCCGCGCACCCCAACGATAAGGGACATGCGGCCGCGGCGGGGCTCGTCACCGCGCTGTTGGCGGATGCTGACAGGCCCGGTGTGCCGGACGCACCCCTTGCTCCACTGCCGGCGCCGCTCCATTCAGATGCCTTCCAGTTCGTGATATGGCAGCGTTCCGTCAGTCTCACGCCGTCGCGCAACGACGGCTGGACCTGCACCGTGGACGACAGAGGGGAGACGTTCTGGACGGGGACGCAAGCAAGTGGGCAGATCAGCTTCGACTGGTCCGGCACCGGGATCGCAGCAGTGGTCGCGCGTCCGCCGGATGACGCGGGACGTGTGTTGTTCTGGATCGACGGCGCCAAGGCGCTGACCGTCGATGCCACCATGGTGGTCAAGCGCGATATCGCGATGGTG
>JBGMOD010000257.1:0-29907 GCA_041424235.1 Hyphomicrobiales bacterium | reverse complement strand
TGGTGCCGGCTGAGGGGATTGAACCCCCGACCTTCGGTTTACAAAACCGCTGCTCTACCGCTGAGCTAAGCCGGCCCACTGCGCGAACTGCTAGCAGCGTCTCCGGCGAGGAACAAGACCGCAGGCCGATCAAAACAACCCTGGGGGCGACGACGCCGGGACCGAAGCCGGTGGCCGGCGGATTTTATTGATTTCACACCAAAAAACGCAATGGATTTACAGAAGGATCGCGGACGCGCAAAAATCCCAATCAGGCCGCTTCAGAAAGGCACCCACAATGCTCAAGAGCAGACACGTCCGACACGTCTCCCGGATCATGGCCCTGTTACTGTCGGTCACGGCATTCGCAGCCGAGAGCCACGCCGCCGGCACGCCGGAACAGCGGCGCGCCTGCCGGGCCGATGCCTTCCGGGTCTGCCGCGATGCGATTCCAAATGTCGCGCGGGTCACGGCCTGCATGCAGAAGAACGTCGCCAAACTCAGCCCGCCCTGCCGCGCGCAGTTCAGATAGACACAGAACCTGCGTGAGAGCGTGCGGGAGATCTATAGCTGGAGTTATTGAATAAAGCTGACCAGCAACATCGCGTTCACCGCAATGGCGGCCAGCAACGCGGCTACGAGCGCCGCCTGCAGCGCCGCTTCGTCACATGTCGATCTGAGAATCGCATAGGACATGCTCGAATTTGACGCTGCCGCCGGCGAAGAGTCTCGCAATTTATTTGTCGGCCGACCTCTTGCCGAAACACGGTAACGGAGTCCGCCTGCCGATTCTCGTATGTCCGATTCTTGCAGCTCTATTCTGGCTGCAATCGAGACGGCCTCCGAATCATGCCCGGGCACTCGCTTACTAAAAAAGGCCCCGGTGATCCGGAGCCTTTTGTCCTCTGACGTTTGGTATTGTCTATGGCTTGGTCTGTTCGATCAGTCTGTGTGTCCGATCGCGACGGTCCCTCAATCAAGCCGCGCCGTGTCGCATGGGTCAGGCCGCCGGAACGCGCCCTTCTTCGACCGCTTCCGAGATCAGTTCGCCGGCATCGGTGACACCCGCTGCGGCACTCCTGACGATCCGCTCGGCCATCTTGGCCTTGGTGGCCGGCGTTCGATTTTCTTCGGAAATGCGTCTCACCGCCTCGTCCAACACTGCCCTCAGCGTTGAAACGAACTCAGAGTCGAACTCGTTGTGGGAACCTCGTGCCATGCACACTCTCCATATCGAATGGTGCGGGACAAGTGACCCAACAACGTGACCAAGTTGAGTCCGGCAGATTAAATCCCTGTGACTATTCGACCGCTTCTAAGCATTGCTGCGTAGCAGCAGAACACTGCAGGAAATGCACTTGCTGCATGGCTTCACGTCATCGCGGCAGTTGTTTGCGGCATTCCCGCGGCGGCGTGACGACGGCACGAAATCGATCCGAACAAACCAACGTCTTTTTGATGCGCGCTGTCTTGCATTGCGTGTCGCACGTTCACATTTGCGCGTTTGTGCCGCATTCGATCGCGCCGCATCGCATGCGCCTGCCGCGCAGCTCGATGGCGGCGATCAATTCATCGCCACCACACCGGCATTCACGGTGGTCGCGTACGCCACCCAGAAGAAGTAGGGCACGAGCAGCCAAGCCGCCGGACGATCGACACGCGCGCTGGTGAAGATCGTGCCCACGATCGCCACCACGAGCACGATGATGACGGCGAGCGCGATGTGAAGATTGTGCAGGCCGAAGAACACCGGCGACCAGGCCGCGTTGAGCGCCAATTGAAAGAAAAAGAACAGCATCGCCTCACGACGCGCCGGCGATGGAATGGTGCGATCCCACAGCCGCCACAGCGACAACGCCATCAGCGCGTACAGGATGGTCCACGCGACGGGGAAAACCCCGCGCGACGGTGTCCATGAGGGCTTGGCGAGATTGACATACCAGCTGTTGATTTCCGGCGCGGTGACAAAGGCGGCCACCGCCCCCACGCCTGCGCAAAGCAGCAGACACAGCAGCAGGCGCCCAATCGATCTCAACATCAGGTGATGGCCCTGGAAATATTTCAAAACATAAACGCCGGCAAGACGCGGCAGATGTGAACCCTTACAAACTACAGCCAGTGAAATTTGTTCCCGATGTGTCAGGCCCTGTTTGAAAAATCGAGAATATTCTGTTCACTCAGCACTGTTTGCCTGCGGCATCAGCGTGTGAGCTTTTCCATCTCGGGAAAGGGCTGATATGTCGCACCCGCGCAGAGCTCACGCCCCTTTTCGATCAACCGCTCCAGGCGGCCGTCGAGAAAAATCACCGCGCGCTCGCCGCTGCCCGCGTCGCCCTGCCCGTTCGCCACATAACGCACACAGGCGACATAGCGCTGCTGGCTTCCGACACTGCGCTGGACCGGCTCGGCGATGACAGCCTCATGCACAGCCTGCGGATTGTTAAGATACGTCCGCATGAACGCCAGGATGTCGGCGCGGTAATTGGCGGGGAACGGTTGCACGGCCAGCGCACTGCCGCCGCTGTAGGGGGCGTTTTCATCGGTGCTGGCACACGCCGTGACCGTCAGGGCCAGGCCCAGGACGGCTATGCTGCGCCAGACTGTCGCCAATGACCCGCTCACGTCGGAAAGAATCCAATCCTGTTGTCGTTTTAAATGGAATTCGTCTGAATGTGGATACCGGTTTTGGCGATCGTCGCCAACGAATCGGAAAACCCCGGAGCGAACTCCGGGGTTTTCTTTCGACGGGATGGGCCGGACGCAATGGCGGGGCGGGCAAAGAGCGACCGGCCGTCCCGTTGGTGGAGAGGTTAGCCTTTGGTCTTCGCCGCAACCGGCTTGGCCGAGGAGATCCGCTTGGTGATCGGCTTCGCCTTCACCACATGCGCAACCGTGTGCTTCTTGATCACCACGGCGTGCTTGTGGAAACGATGATGCCGGATGTGGTGGCGGTGGCGCTTGTGCATGCTGGCCTTGGCATTGAGAACCTTGGCATCGAGCGTCTTGGCACCCAGCACCTTGGTGTCCTGAGCCTTCGTCGTCACCGACTTGGTGACCGGCGCGACATCGGTCTTGACCGTGCCAGCCGCCATTGCAGTTGTCATGGCGGGTGCGGCGACGATCGAAACAGCGAGCAGAGCGGCGGAAATGGTCTTGAACATGATGATGTCCTCTCGGTGGTGATCACGGCTGCACCGGTCGGGGTGGCCGGCTTTTGTGATCGTCGAGGTGAACCCTAGAGCCCCGCCGCTGAACTCATTGTGAGGGGGGCGGACAGACGTCGTTCATCTGCATGAAATATTGCTCATGTTTCGGCGAGCCCATGATCCCCCGTTCCGGCGATCCGGCCGAAATATCGGCCCTCCCACCGGAATGTTACGATCCGACGGGTGTTTTCATCACGACAGTTCGGTTAGGATTTCCGCGATGACCGGGCGTCGACGGCAACAGGAGACATGCATGACGACACGTCTGACACGTTCTTTGACCTTGGCTGCATTTGTTTTGGCGTTGGGTGCGGCATCCACGCTGAGCAATCCCGTTTTCGCCGCCGGCTCCGACACCCCCTCGCCGCCAGCCTCCGACACCAAATCCAAGCCGCCGAAGAAGGGCAAGAAGGCCGACAAGAGTTCGAGCCTCGACGATCCCGCGTTCCTGCAGGGATACCGGGCCGCCTATGCGACGATCTACGAGCGCAACGACTATCCGGCGGCCATCGACCAGTTGAAGGCGCTGGGACAGGACGATCGCGCCGATGTCGCCAACCTGATCGGATACTCCTATCGCAAGCTCGGCGACTACAAGCTGTCGCAGGTCTGGTACGAGCGCGCGCTGAAGGCCGACCCGAACCACGTCAAGACCTGGCAGTATTACGGCATGTGGCAGGTCGAACAGGGCCACCGTGACATGGCGCGCGTCAATCTCGCCAGGATCGAACAGCTCTGCGGCACCAGCTGCCCGGAATATCGCTCGCTTGCCGACGCGATCGACGGCACGACCACGACGGCGCATCTGGTTTACTGAGCTCGACTTAACGACAGGCGGCAGCCGGCGGACGTCTTTGTCTGCATGATCTTTTCGGAAAACCGGTTTCCACTTTCCGGATCATGCTTTAGGACGACGCCGGCTGTGTCGCGTTCAGCAGCCAGCCCAGATAGCTGCGCTCCACGCTTTCCACCGGCACGACCACGACGGCCGGTGTCGTATAGGAATGGTGCTCGAGAACGGCGTCGCTCACCGCGCCGGCCAGCGAATCCCGGGTCTTGAAGATCGCCACCACCTCCTCGGCCCGCTCGACCACCCCCTCCCACCAGTAGTGGGAGACCATCCCGGGCAGGATGTTGACGCAGGCCGCCAGCCTTCGCTCCACGATAACCTTGCCGACCGCTTCCGCCTCGACAAGGCTGGGGAAGGTTGTATAGACCAGAACCGCGCGTTCCATGACTTTGACCTGTTGGACCTTTTTATGCTGCCGCCGCGGTCCCGTGCTCGAGTTCGACCCCAATGACCGTCTCGAAACAATACGACCGTGTCGCCTTTGTTGCGAGCCCCGGCGCCGAGGCTCAACAGGCGCTCGAGCAGTTGACCAAGACCTACGGCAATCATGACCCCGACATCGCCGACGTGATTGTCGCGCTCGGCGGCGACGGCCTGATGCTGCAAACCCTGCATCGCCACATGCGCTCGGGCAAGCCGATCTATGGCATGCACCGCGGCACCGTCGGCTTCCTGATGAACGAGTTCAGCTTTCACGGGCTGGGTGAGCGCCTTGACGCCGCAAAAGTCACGGTCATCCATCCGCTGCTGATGCGCGCCACCGACGTCCACGGCAATGTCCACATCCATCACGCCATCAACGAGGTCGCCCTGTTTCGCCAGAGCCACCAGGCGGCGCGGCTTCGCATCCTGGTCGACGAGAACGAACGGATGCCGGAATTGATCGCCGACGGCGTTCTGGTGGCGACCCCCGCGGGCTCGACGGCTTACAACCTGTCGGCGCAGGGCCCGATCATGCCGATCAATGCGGCATTGCTGGCGCTGACCCCGATCAGCGCCTTCCGGCCGCGCCGTTGGCGCGGAGCGCTGCTGCCCAACACGGCCTTTGTGGTGATCGAGGTGCTCGAGGGCGAGAAGCGCCCGGTGGCCGCGGTCGCCGATAACGAAGAAGCCCGCGACGTGCAGCGGGTCGAGATCATTTCCGACCGCACCATCGCGATGCGCATGCTGTTCGACCCGGGCCATAGCCTGGAGGAACGCATCCTGCGCGAGCAGTTCAGCTACTGACCGGACCGTCCGGCAACCATTCCTTAAGACCGGCCCCGTTATAGTTAACGGCAAGTGTATCCGTCTGGTGGCGGGCACCGCCGGGCCGCATTATGTTTCGCATCGATTTCAACAAGCTGCGGTTTCTGATTTGCGACGACAATCCGCACATGCGGCGGATTCTGCGCACCCTGTTGCATTCGTTCGGCGCCCGCGAAGTCTATGAAGCCGAGGACGGCGCCACGGCGCTGGAAATGTACAGCCATTCGGTGCCCGACATTTTGATCTGCGACTGGGCGATGCCGATCTTCGACGGGCTCGAACTCACCCAGATCATCCGCCAGCCCGACGCGGTCGGCAATCCGTATGCCCCGATCATCATGCTGACCGGGCATTCCGAGAAGCGCCGTGTCATGGTCGCCCGCGACGCCGGGGTCACCGAATTCCTGGCCAAGCCGATTTCGGCAAAGGCGCTGTACCAGCGCATCCTGAGCGTGGTCGCCCACCCTCGCCCGTTCATCCGGACCAAGAGCTATTTCGGCCCCGACCGCCGCCGCAACACCGTCAACGCCTATATCGGACCGGAGCGCCGCGCCGGCGGCAAGGCCGAGGTGATGCCGCAGGCGGCGCTGATCGACAAAGCCCGCATTTCAAGCTGACCCAGTTCAAGCAGACCCGCACATCGCGAAGGCAACGACATGGCCGCTGACAAACCGCCCGCTCTCAAGGTCGAGACCTTTGCCGACTACCAGATCATCACCCAGCCCAATCCGCTGCGCCGCGCGGTGCGACGGGTAGCGGACGACGACAAGGACGATCCGGTGGCGCGCGCCGAACAGGCGCTGGCGGACCTGTCCGGCGAATTCAACGACTGGATGGCGACCGAGTGCGAGCGTCTCGCCAAGGCGCATGCGACCATCGTCAAAAACGGCTTTACGCCCCAGATCCGCGAAGAGTTCTTCCGCGCCGCCCACGACGTCAAGGGTGACGCCGCCACGTTTGGTTATCCAATCGCCGCAGCGGCAGCCGAAAGCCTGTGCCGCATCATCGAGCATGCCCCGAGCCTCGACCAGGTCCCAGCCGATCTGATCGCCTACCATGTGAGTGCGATCCAGGCCATCGTGCGCGAGCATGCCCGGATCGACAAACTGGGCCTGGCCGATGAACTGAGCCGCAAGCTGCGCGGCATGGCTGACAAGTATCTGATCGACGCCAATCAGGACCGCCCCGAACACCTGGAAGCGATCCTCGCGCCAAGCATCGTTCCGGCGGACTAGGCGAAGCTACCGCGCGCCTGTTTCGGCCATACGTTCACCAAATCCTTTGTCGTTGCCGGGCTTGTCCTCAGCGACTTGGCCACGCCAAGTCGCTGACACAACCCCGATCAGGGACGCACTGCGCCCCTAAGCGAGATCTCTGCGACTTGGCTTCGCCAAGTCGCTGGGGACAAGCCCGTGATGACAACGGAGGGTGGAGCGCCTTCGCATAACTCGCAAAATGAACCAGGCGTTTTCGCCTCAGGCCGCGATCAGCCGATCCTCGACCGGCTCCAGCGCATTGCCGGCCGCGAGTTCATCGCAGAACAGGCGCGCTTCCTCGCGGGCGGATTCGGTGGAGAAGCGGCGCAGCAGGATAAGCAAAGGCTCGGTCGCCTCGGAGCTCGCCATTTCACATTGCGTCAGCACGCGTTCGACCATGCGCCGGCGCAGCCGTGTCATGCCCTCGATGCTGCCCGCAAAGCCGATCTCGTGCACGGCCTCCACGGCGGAGCGGAAGGCGGCGAAGGTGGATTCCGGAAATCCCGCCCGCGCCAGCAGCGCGTTGAGACTCGCGCCGCGATCGTAAACCAGGGCGGAGACGCGGGCCGGCGGCAGCCCCGTCAGCTCCACCAGCGCCGCGTCGAACAGCTCGATATTCCCCGACAGCAGCGCACGCAGGATGAGACCCGCGTTCAGCTGTCCGGTGGCGCGCAGATGACGCACCAAGTCGCGCATGTCGTCGCCGCGCGACCGGGCAGCGATGTTCACCGTCGAGCGTTCGGTGGCTTCCGCGGCGATCCGGGCGGCGCGATCAGCGCTGAGCCAGCTTCGTGCGGTGACGAACTGCGCTAGCGTGTCGGAGAGCTTAGCGACCAGCGCCAACCGCGTCGATGACGGCAGATCATCGCGGTCGAACAGCGCTTCGCGGATCGCGGCCAGATGGCCGTGGCGCTCCACGATCCGGTCCAGCGAGAACGGCGCCAGCGCCGCATCGGGGTTCTCGATCAGCTCGAGCGTCGCGGCCGCATGGCCGACCTCGGCGATGGCGGCGCCGATCGACGGCGGCAGGCCGGCCCGGCGCGCGATGGCGCACTGCGTGTCGGAATTGCCGGTGGCGACAATGTCGACGAGGTCGGCATCGATCAGCAGCGGCGAATGTTCGAGGATCGGCAGAGCGACCGAGGGCTGGTCGACCGACAGCGCCTGCACGATGGCCGGCGGCGCATCGGCGCTGCGTGCGAACACCTCTGCCATGGTCTGGCGAACGAGCGGCGAGCCGTCGTCCAGCAGCATCAGCAACGCGCCCTCGGCGGCGGCGCGGTCGTCCTCCGACAGATCGGAGATCAACCAGGCCCGGGCCAAAGCCCGCGTGGCCTCCGCGCGCTCCCCTGCGGGAGCTGTCCGTACCCAACTGATAAAGTGCCGAACGATCATTAAGGTTCTGCCGGCTACGCAACTTGAAAAACGACACCCTCATGGATGCCACTTACACAAAATAAACCACGACGCTTAACAAAGCGTTCACCATAACTGCCTGCATTTATTGACGTTTTATTAAGGTGCGGCGGCAACCAGACACCAACCCGACCGCGTTCGGCGCGTTTTTCCGGGCGCGAACCGGTATCCTTCTCCGGATCAGGTTCCGGGACGCGCGTCGCGCGAAGAGCTCTCTAGCTGCTGAATGTGCCCGCGCGATCGCTGAACAGGTCGAACGGCCGGGGACGGTCGACACCGGCCGTTGCTGCCGACCCCTGTGCGGAGGCGGATGTCGGCGCGATATCCGAGGTGATCGAGCCACCCTTGCCCCACAGTTCACGAACCGCCGGCGAGACCGGCTCGGAACGATCGCCGGCCTGAAACAGCGCGCGGAAGGCCGGCTGCACCTGCTGCGACGACGAGGCCGAGGCCCCCTGCTGCGCCTGCGGAAAGCCCGACAGGTAGAAGGCATTGTCGGCGGGCGCGGCGACGGCCAGCGGTGATGTCGTCGAGCCCTGCCCGAGTGCGGCGACGGCTGTGCGTGTGCTCTGCGAGTTCGCGGCACTGGCATAGCGCGACGTCAGCACCGAATAGACTTCCGACACGCTGCGCGCGTTGCCGCTGCGGTCGTAGAAGATCGGACGGTTGGCCGCGGCTGCGTTGGGGAACAGCTGGGCCGCATTCGCCTGCGGACTGTCCTCTGCCTTGGTGATCAATTTCGCCGCGCCCCCCACGCCCATGAAGTGCGCGATGTAGAGTTCGCCATCGGTCGGACGGCGGCCGATCTGTCCCGTCAGCTTGAAACTGTTGGACTGCGTGAGCACCCCGGCCATCGCGGCGTTGACGGCGGGATCGTCGCGCAGCTTCAGGATGTCGTCACGGGTGGCGGGATCGCTCACCGAATAGGTGCCGGATGGGGATTTGCTGATCGCGTCGGCGTACTTGCCGAAGCCGAGCGCCGGCCCCGCCTCCTTCACCGTACCGAGCCAGGTCTGCTCGATGAATTGATAAAGACCACGTGCCGACGAGGTCGACGCGGCTGCGGTCGGGTTGAGGTTGGATTCGATCTTGGCGGCCGACAGCAGATATTCGAAGCTGGCGCCGGTTGCATTGGCGGCCTGCTTGATAGCGCCAGTGATCTGCGCCCGCACGGACTCGAAGCCCGCGGTAACGCTGGTGGTGTCGACCGTCATGTTCAGGTGCCCCGCTCCCCGGCGACACGGCCTGTTCGACCATCGGCGAACCTGAACGATTATGGTAAACGAGAGGTTAATCCGTGGCTGGAGCGCCGTTTCCGCCGCTTTTTAGCCGCCTTGGTGGTCAGGTCGGGGGCCGATAGACCGCTGCGGGGTCGAACACCCTGTCCGAATCGACGAACGCCATGGTCGCCGCACCGTCCGGACCACGGGTCACCGCACGATAGAAGCAGGAGTGCCGGCCGGTGTGGCAGGCCGCGCCCCCCGCCTGATCGACCCGGATCCAGACTGCATCCTGATCGCAATCCAGCCGCATCTCGACCACGCGCTGGACGTGGCCGGAGCTCTCGCCCTTGCGCCACAGCGCGCCGCGGGAGCGGCTGAAATACCAGGCCTCGCCGCTGTCGATGGTCCTGCGCAGCGCTTCCTCGTTCATGTGCGCGACCATCAGCACGTCGCCGTTCCCAGCGTCGGTGGTGACACAGGTGACGAGGCCGGCCGCGTCGAACTTCGGACGCAGCACCAGCCCCTCTTCGATCTCGTTCGTCGCAGCCACGGCGATACCCTCGCTCCGCACCGGCGGACCGTGACGGGCCGGCCGGCGGTGAAAAACAGACATGAGAACAGATGCGCGTTTAAAACAGCCTTGTCGGCGCGCGCCGGCGACTGATCGCAGCGATCAGCCGCGCTGATGCTGCCGCACCAGATTCAGGAACCGGTTCTGCTCATCGGGATTGTTGCGGAACAGCCCGGTGAAACGCGTCGTGATGGTGCTCGCGCCGTGCTTGGCGATGCCGCGCACCGACATGCAGGTGTGCTCCGCCTCGACCATCACGGCGACGCCGCGCGGCTTCAGCACCGTGTCGATCGCACCGGCGATCTGCGCGGTGAGATGCTCCTGGGTCTGCAGGCGGTGCGCGAAGATATCGGTCAGGCGCGCCAGCTTCGACAGTCCGATCACCCGCTCGACCGGCGTATAGGCGATGTGCGCCTTGCCGTAGAACGGCATCATGTGATGCTCGCAATGCGAATGGAATTCGATATCGCGCACCAGCACGAAGTCGTCATAGCCGGCGGTCTCGCCGAAAGTGCGGTTCAGCACTTCGGCGGGGCACAGGTGATAGCCCTGGAACAGTTCGTCGTAGGCTTCGACGACGCGGCGGGGCGTATCGAGCAGTCCCTCGCGGGCCGGGTTTTCGCCGATGTAGGACAACAGGGTCTTGACCGCCTGCTCGGCTTCCTCCCGCGACGGGCGCGGCAGATCGGCCTGGATGGCCGAAGCCTGAAATTCCGAGGCGGGGATTTCCGACGGCTGGTTCGCCCGTATCGGCTTGATGATCGCGTCCATTCAGCTCTCCGTTCGACCGGCCCTCAGCAGAGAGCCGGAGTGTCACCGGTCGCCGCAACAGCACTGTCGGCTGCCGGACGCCTCTCCTGCGGATATCGGGGTTTCACCGACATCCGCGCAACCCATATCATCGTAACGACCGGAAGAAATTCTCTATTTCCGGGGGTATGGGAAACAGGCGGGTTTATTCCTGCGACCCGGTACATATATAGGATAGGCCGAGGAGCCCGCCAAGACCGGCGGCATGACCGCTGATGTCGGCGGCTCCGCAACCGTGGTATGCACCTGCCATGCTGAACGACGTCTACAACAAGAAAATCATCGAACTGGCGGGGAATATCCCGCGGCTCGGCCGCCTCGAGGCCCCCGACGCCAGCGCCACCGCCCACTCCAAACTGTGCGGCTCGACCGTCAAGATCGATCTCAAGATGGATGGCCCGGTGGTGACCGACTTCGCCCATGACGTGAAGGCCTGCGCGCTTGGCCAGGCCTCATCCTCGATCATGGCACGGCATGTGATCGGCTCGAGCGCCACCGAACTGCGCGAACTGCGTGAGACCGTGCGGCGGATGCTGAAGGAGAACGGCGCGCCGCCCGAAGGCAAATGGGCCGACATCGCCGTGCTCGAACCGGTGCGCGACTACAAGGCACGGCACGCCTCGACCCTGCTGACATTCGATGCGGTGGTGGATGCCATCGGCCAGATCGAAGCCAAGTCTTCTGAAGCCAAGTCTTCTGGTGACAAGACCGGGCAGAAGTCCGAGGCCAAGTCCGCGTCGCTGGACGCCGCCCAGAGCTAGATCCGCAATCACTGGAAAATCAATGCAGCCGCCTCACGCGGCCGCGGCGACACGAACGCAATCAGTGCCGTGTCGCCGCAACCGCGCCGGTCGGCGCCCCCGCCTCGGCCGTCTTTGTCGATTTCACCGGACCCGAATTGTCCAGCGACAACGCGCCGGCGACAAAACGGTCCTGAATCGGTTTGCCGCCCGCCTGCGCCGACTCTCTCGCCAGCGCATTGGTTTTCGCTGCCGCCTCGGCCACCGCATCATCCGTGACGATGTTGGTCAGGCGCAATTCCGCGCGCGTCAGTTCGTGCAGCGGCTCCCACGGCGGAACGCTCAGGGACAGCGCCAGCAGATCGCCGCTGCCGCCCATCTCGAAGGTGTATTTGGCGAGCCGGCCGACATCGCGCTCGATGATCATGACATCCTGGGCGCTGTAGGTCGCGGCCGTGGCATCGTCGGCGCGGTCCCCCATCCAGATCTGGTGCACCCGGACATGGGCGCCTTCCGGCACAGTGCGGGTCTTGCCGGAGAGCAGCAGGAACACGCACATCGATTCACAATAGGCGTCGGAGAAAATGCTCGACCTGGTGCCGTCGGTGGTCTGGGTTTCCGTCACGATGCCGACCGTAGTGGTCACGCCCAGGTCGCGCCATTGCCGCCCCAGCTTGATGGCATCGAGCACCGAACCGCCGCTGGAGTCGAGCACGATCGTTACCCCTTTGAGGTCACGCCCCTCGGCGAAATCGGCAAAATCCTTCGGCGTATCGCTGGTGATGGTGCCGACGGCGGCCACGAGCTGACCATCGCGTCCGGCACTCTCATGCCAGGCGAAGCGCATCGGGAGCTTGCGTTGCTCGAGGGTGTCGCCGGCGTGTGCAGAGCCGCCCGTCCCCGGCCACGATGCGCCGGGCAAGGACAGGACGACCGCGACCGCACCCAGACGCAGCCACGTTTTGACCGTCAGCAAGCCGTTCAAAAGTTGGTTCCTTCCCCGCCCCAAAAACGGAAATCGGACCAAGCCGTGCGACACTGCTGTCACACCGCCGTTATCAAAACGGTAGCCGCAGCGGGGATTCGCGTCCATGAAACTTTGGTGCGGTGCAGTTCAAACCATGTGATATTTCGCGGGGTGTGGCGCGGAAACCATGCCAAACGGTTCCCAAAGATGGAACCGGCTGCGCGGCCGATGACCGGAAAACACCCGCTGAAACAATGGATATGAAACCGCCCCTGAAACTCTCGCCCCATTGCGCGACCTGTGCGCAGACGGTGCAGCGCCTGCCCCGCAATGCCGGCCGCGCGATGATTTTGGCCTATCGCTACACGCTGTCGCCACTGATCGGGTTTCATTGCCGGCATCTGCCGACCTGCTCCGCCTATGGCGAGGAAGCGATCGGGCGGTTCGGCCTGTGGGCCGGCGGCTGGATGACGCTGGCGCGGCTGCTGCGCTGCCAGCCCTGGGGCACCTCAGGGATCGACAATGTCGTGGCCACGATCCCGGCCGGCGCGCGCTGGTATCTGCCGTGGCGCTACGCACGCTGGCGTGGCGTCAACGATGGCAAAACCTAAAATCCGACACAGGCCGTCTTGATCGACGTCATCACCGACTGCTGCTTGAACTGATGCTTGTAGGCCTCGGCGATGGCGCTGAGGTCGGCACGTTTCGCCGCATCGTCCTTGAAGGTGATCAGCACCACCTTGCTCGGTTCGCGCACCACGGTTCCGCGCTCGGTATCCTTCCACTGCCCGCTGGCATCGATCACGCTCAGTCCATCGGGAAACCGCGGCGTGATCTCGCGTGCGGTGAATTGCGCGAATGCCGCCTCGCTGACGCCGATGCGGTCGCCGATCTTGCGGCCGAAAAACATCTCGGCCGTAGCCATGGTTTGCGCCGGCGAGAGGCATGGCTGAGGCACCGATGCGCAGGCAGATAACACGAGACTCAAACCGAGTCCGACGACAAGACGTCCGGCAACACAACGCATGACACTCTCAAATGGGAGATGAGAACAGTTGATGCTGAAATTTTATCAGCCCTGACAAGCAATGCAATTCGTTACGCTTGCATCGCGCGCGATCGCTTGCAGCCTGTGGCGTTGCTGTCACGCGCCGGCGAATGCGGATCTCGGGCGCGTGAGAAACAACACGGCGATTGCAAGCACCATGAAGGCGATGCCGGCATAGCCGTTGGCGTGCAGCTGATCATGGGCAAAGAACTGTCCGCCGAGTCCGGAGCCGACCGCCTGCCCGACATACAGCATCGACGTGTTCAGCGAGACGGATGCGCTGGCAAAAGCCGGCGCCGCACCGACAAGCCGGGTCTGCTGCATCGAGTTCATCGCGGCGAAGCCTAGGCCCCACAGCACGCTGGCGGCGAGCAGCACCGGCAGCGCGGTGATCCCCGCCCCCACCACCCACACCATGCTTCCCAGCAGCAGCGCGACGAGAAAGATCACCGATGTCCAGTACGCGCCGATCCAGCCGACGGAGCGCATCGCAAAGACGTTCCCCACCAGGCCGCAGATTCCGAAGATGCCGAACGCAAGCCCGATCGTCTCCGGCGTCGCCCGGGTGAACTTCAACAGCAGCGGTCCGAGGTACGGGAACGTGCAGAATTGGCCCGCGACCTGCAGCGTGGTGATCAGCAACAGCAGCAGCACTAGGCGATTGCTGCCGAGCGCGATCCAGGTGCGCAGCTCCACCGGAGTTCCGACCAATCCTTTCGGCAGGAAAACCAGCACCAGGATCGACGCCAGCAGGGCCAGTGCGCCGATGAGGCCGAACATCTCACGCCAGCCCACATGCGCGGCCACGTAAGTGACCAGCGGCATACCGAAGGCCAGCGCAAGCGACCAGCCCAGAAAAACATACACGATGGTGCGCGGCCGCTGGTCTTCGGCAACGATCATGGCGGCGGTCCCCGCCGCGACCGGCGTGAACACCACGATGATGGCGAGCATCACCAGGCGCAGCACCAGCACACTGGGATAATCCGGCGCGACGAATGCGGCCGCATGGGCGACGGCGACGCCCAGCATGCTGCCCGACAGCAGCAGCCGGCGATCGACGGTGGAGGTCAGCCACGTCATCAGCGGCGAGCCGATACACAGCAGCACCGCGCCGAATGTGATCAGCAGACTGGCCTGATACACGGAAACCCCAAGGCCGGTTGCGAGATCGGCCAGCATTCCCGCCGGCGACATCACCGCAAGACCGGTGACGAAATTCCCGAACATCAACGAGGTCGAAGCAAAGCGGCTGGCCATCGCAACTGGATAACAGGGCACCGACTTTAATGCAATTGCATCGATTTCCGGAACGACGAAAGGCGCGGTCCGCCAAACCCGACGCCGTGGCTTCACCTTGCAGGTCCTGCGGCGGCATCGCCGGCTTTGATATCGTTCACCACGGGCTCCATACGGCTCGCGGCCGGCCGGCAAAAGGCGAGCAAATCCGGCATCAATGTGAGCAGTCCGTCCGTCGACAGCCGCTCGATATGGACCTGGCGCTGCCCACTCCGGCTGAATGACGTTTCGGACATTTCCAGTGTCGGCAGTGCGGCAGCCGACTGAACAAAGGTCGTCGAAACGCGTGCGGTCCAGAGTTCGAATCCGCCGGCCTTGAACGGCGGCAACCTGAAATAGAGCGGCTTTGCGTCGGCAACTGACAGCGCAATCGTGGATACGATGTTCGCCGGATCGACCTGTCGCTGGTAATCCAGGCGAAACGCGTCAGCGGACGTGCACGACAACCGCCATTGCAGCAAGTGATATCCGCTCTGCAGCTCACTCTTTTCGAGTGCGAGCTTCTTCGCGAAACGATTGCCGTTCTCGACCAGCCACTGCGTCTCTGCAAATTCGCGGCGATCAATCCCGAACTGAACGATTTCGTCACGGGTGAGCACCCGCATGCTCTCGAACTTGACGGTCCTGGCGACGTCCAGCAGTCCGTGATCGATCCCCATCTCGGCCAGATAGCCGGACATGCTGCGGTCGGCGCGGTCCACAGCGCGCTCCGTGCCTCCTCGCGCATGCGCTCGCTGGGATTGCCACGCCGCACCAGCAAGGTGATGCGGGGCGAGTGGACACCGAGCACCGCATCGGGCGCCACTTCCCGCGTGGGCGCGCCGAACAACACGAACGGACACGCCGACAGGCACATCGCGCCGCGCGTGACCGGCTCGGCGGCGAGTTCGCGGCCGGATTGCTTCAGTTTCAGGCAGGCATCGTCGGTCTGCGGCCCCGGTCCGCACTCCTTGACCGACGTTCTCGCAACCTGCGCCACCGCCTTGTGCTGCCGGAGCATCCGGCCCATGGCCAGCGCCTGTCTCAGGTCGCCACCGGGGGAATTCAGATACAGCGGAAGCTTCGGATCCCTGTGCTGCCCCAGAAAGGCCCGCAGCCGCACGGCCGCTCCGGAATCGATCTTGCCCTCCGCCGCGATCCAGCTGTCGCAGCCGCGGCCGCAGGAGTCCGGGCGGCCTTTGGCGATGTAGAAGATCATTGTCGGCGGGGCCGGGTCCGCCGGCTTTGCGGGCTCCGCGGCAGCGAGCGCCCGGGACGCCGCGGACATCAAGCCAATGGCTAGGCCGAGCGCGGCCAGGACAAACCAGCGCAATTTCATGGAGCCCACGGAGGCCAAAACCGGAAACTTGCAATGGCCGCAGGCTAGCAAGGCGGTTGTATCAAGTCCATCTTGCAATCAAAATTTCGCCAAACGCCCCTGAAAACCGCCCGCGGCGATTGCCCCCGCCCCCGCGCTGGGTTATTTCCGGGCCCGCTTACCTGCGTTCGTTCGCAGGAGTGAGCTTCAGGAGAAAACCATGACGGATTCCACGTTCAAGTTCGGACTCGCCAACCTTCGCCCCGCCGACCAGCCGCTGTCGCTGACTTTCCCGGACGGCGCCAAGCGCGAGTTTCCCAGAAACACCACCGGCCTCGACATCGCCAAGGGCATCTCGCCGTCGCTGGCCAAGCGCACCGTGGCGATGGCGCTCGACGGCGTCCTCACCGATCTCGCCGATCCGATCGAGCACGACGCGAAAATCGAATTCATCAATCGCGACGATCCCCGCGCGCTGGAATTGATCCGGCACGATGCCGCGCACGTGCTGGCCGAAGCGGTGCAGGCGCTGTGGCCCGGCACCCAGGTCACCATCGGCCCGACCATCGAGAACGGCTTCTACTACGATTTCTTCCGCAACGAGCCGTTCACGCCGGAAGACTTCGCCGCCATCGAGAAGAAGATGCGCGAGATCATCGCGCGCGACGCGCCGTTCACCAAGGAAATCTGGAGCCGCGATCAAGCCAAGCAGGTATTCCGGGACAAGGGCGAGCTGTTCAAGGTCGAACTGGTCGACGCCATTCCCGAAGACCAGTCGCTCAAGATCTACAAGCAGGGCGACTGGTTCGACCTCTGCCGCGGTCCGCACATGACCTCGACCGGCAAGATCGGCACCGCCTTCAGGCTGATGAAGGTGGCTGGTGCGTACTGGCGCGGTGACGCCAAGAACCCGATGCTGACCCGGATCTACGGCACGGCGTTCGCCAAGCAGGAGCAGCTCGACGCCTACCTCAAGCAGCTCGAGGAAGCCGAGAAGCGCGATCACCGCAAACTCGGCCGCGAGCTCGACCTGTTCCACTTCCAGGAGGAAGGCCCCGGCGTCGTGTTCTGGCACGCCAAGGGCTGGTCGCTGTTCCAGACCATCGTCGCCTACATGCGCCGCCGCCTCGCCGGCGACTATGACGAGGTCAACGCGCCGCAGATGCTCGACAAGTCGCTGTGGGAGACCTCCGGCCACTGGGACTGGTACCGCGAGAACATGTTCGCGGCGCAATCCGCCGGCGACGAGGCCGAGGACAAGCGCTGGTTCGCCATCAAGCCGATGAACTGCCCGGGACATGTGCAGATCTTCAAGCATGGGCTGAAGAGCTACCGCGACCTGCCGCTGCGCCTCGCCGAGTTCGGCGTGGTGCATCGCTACGAGCCGTCGGGCGCCATGCACGGGCTGATGCGCGTGCGCGGCTTCACCCAGGACGACGCCCACGTGTTCTGCACCGAGGAGCAGCTGGCCGACGAGTGTCTCAAGATCAACGACCTGATCCTGTCGACCTATGCGGATTTCGGCTTCGAGGGTGAACTGACGGTCAAGCTGTCGACCCGCCCCGAAAAGCGGGTTGGTACCGACGAGGCCTGGGATCACGCCGAGCGCGTGATGGCAACGGTGCTGCGGGAGATCGAAAGCAAGTCCGGCAACCGCATCAAGACCGCGATCAATCCCGGCGAAGGCGCATTCTACGGCCCAAAGTTCGAGTACGTGCTGCGCGACGCCATCGGCCGCGACTGGCAGTGCGGCACCACGCAGGTGGACTTCAACCTGCCGGAGCGGTTCGGTGCGTTCTACATCGACGCCGACGGTTCGAAGAAGACCCCGGTGATGGTGCATCGCGCGATCTGCGGCTCGATGGAGCGCTTCACCGGCATCCTGATCGAGCACTTCGCTGGCCACTTCCCGCTGTGGCTCGCGCCGACGCAGGCGGTGGTGACGACCATCACCTCGGAGGGCGACGAGTACGCCAAACAGGTGCTGGCCGCCGCGCGACGCGCCGGCCTGCGGGTCGACATCGATCTGCGCAACGAGAAGATCAACTACAAGGTGCGTGAGCACTCGCTGGCGAAGGTCCCGGCCCTGCTGGTGGTCGGCAAGAAGGAAGCCGAGACCCGTTCGGTCTCGATCCGCCGGCTCGGCAGCGACGGCCAGACCGTGATGCCGCTCGACGAAGCCCTTGCCGCGCTGGTTGACGAGGCAACGCCGCCGGACGTCAAGCGAGCCCGGGCGGGCGACGACTGAAACCGGCGGAAATATTCGCCTCAACGCAGAAAGCAACGCCGCGGTTTAGAGCAGTCCCAAACCGCGGCGTCTTGCCACCTGCCCCGCGCGATCCGATATCTCGTGTTCGCCCGAACGTATTCGACAAGTGACCGGTGCCCAAATGCCCGATGCCCTGCAACTGCTGAAGACCCGCCGTTCCGCGAAGCCGCGCGAGATGAACGGCCCAGGCCCCTCGCCTGCCGAACTCGAGACCATTCTGACCATCGGCGCCCGGGTGCCGGACCATGGCAAGATCGCGCCATGGCGCTTCATCGTGTTCGAAGGCGACGCGCGGCGCAAAGCCGGCGATATCATCGCCAAGGTGTTTGCGGCAAAGAACCCCGGCGCCACCATCGAGCAGATCGAAGCCGAGAAAAATCGCCTGGCCGAGGCACCGCTGGTGATTGCCGTGGTGTCCTCCACCAAGCCGCATCCCAAGGTGCCGCCGTGGGAGCAGGAGCTCTCCGCCGGCGCCAGCGCCATGAACATCGTCACCGCCGCCAACGCGCTCGGCTATGTCGCCAACTGGCTGACCGGCTGGTTCGCCTTCGATCGCGACGTGCTCACCGCATTCGGCCTGCGCGCCGACGAGAAGCTCGCGGGCTTCGTCCATATCGGCAGCATCGACAAGCCGGTCGAGGATCGTCCCCGGCCGAACCTCAGCGACCTCGTCACCCGGTTCTGACCGACGTGCTGATCCGGCTCTGGTCAGCAAGGACTTTGCTCATGCCGGGCTTTGCTTGTACAAAGCTTGGCTTATGCAGGACTTGATCAAAAAGATATTGTCCGCCCGCGTCTATGATGTCGCGATCGAGAGCCCGCTCGACCCGATGCCGAGACTGACCGGACGCCTCGGCTCACCGGTGTTTCTCAAACGCGAAGACCTGCAGCCGGTCTTCTCCTTCAAGCTGCGCGGCGCTTACAACAAGCTTGCCTCGCTTCCGCCCGACGCATTGGCGCGGGGCGTGATCTGCGCCTCCGCCGGCAATCATGCGCAAGGGCTCGCCCTCGCCGCCCAGCGCCTGCGGGCCGAGGCGACTATCGTGATGCCGCGCACCACTCCGGCAATCAAGATCGACGCGGTGAAGCGCCGCGGCGGACAGGTGATCCTGTATGGTGACACATTCGACGAGGCCTACGCCCACGCCCGCCAGATCGAGCTGCAGCAGGGACTGACATTCGTTCATCCCTTCGACGACCTCGACGTCATTGCCGGTCAGGGCACCATCGGCCTCGAGATCTTGCGGCAGCACCCCGATCCGATCGAAGCCGTGTTCGTACCGATCGGCGGCGGCGGCCTCGCCGCCGGCGTCGCAACCGCGATCAAATTCCTGCGCCCCGACATCAAGGTCATCGGCGTCGAACCGCAAGACGCCGCCGGCATGGCAGCGTCCCTGCAGGCCGGTGAGCGTGTGACCCTCAGCCAGGTCGGCCTGTTTGCCGACGGTGTCGCGGTGCGCCAGGTCGGTGAACAGACCTTCCGCCTCTGCCGTGAGTTTCTCGACGAGGTGGTGACGGTCGACACCGACGCGATCTGCGCCGCGGTCAAGGACATCTTCGACGACACCCGCGCCATTGCCGAGCCCTCCGGGGCGCTTGCGCTGGCCGGCCTGAAGGCCTTCGGTCTCCCCAATACGACGACCGGCGGCAGCCGGATCGCTATCAACAGCGGCGCCAACCTCAATTTCGACCGCCTGCGCCATATCGCGGAGCGCGCCGAGATCGGCGAACGCCGCGAGGCGCTGCTCGCGGTCACCATCCCCGAGCAACCAGGCAGTTATCGCGCCTTCATCCAGGCCTTGGGACCGCGTCCGGTCACAGAGTTCAACTACCGCCTGTCGGGCAGCGGGCCGGCCCACGTTTTCCTTGGGCTGGGTCTCAGCGAAGGCGAGCGGGAGAAACGGGAGATTATCGATATCCTGCGCCGTCAGGGCTACGACGTCGAAGACATGACCGACAATGAAATGGCCAAGCTCCATGTCCGCTACATGGTCGGTGGACGCGTGGTCGGAATCGAGAACGAACTGCTGCTGCGCTTCGCTTTCCCCGAACGCCCGGGCGCTCTGCTCAAATTCCTCGACGGTTTGACGCCCGACTGGAATATCTCGCTGTTTCACTACCGCAATCACGGCGACGACCATGGGCGCGTGCTCGCCGGCATCCAGGTGCCCGTCGATGATCGGCCGCGTTTTCGCGACCGTCTCGATCAACTAGGCTACCCCTACTGGGATGAGACCGACAATCCGGCCTATCGGCTGTTTCTTGATGGCGCTGGATAGCTCACGCTGCCTGCGCCGCATTCCGGCCGAAGCGCACGAGCAGTTCGGCGACTGAAGCTGCCGGCCGCGCCGGGCTGAACAGAAAGCCCTGCACCTCGGTGCAGCCTTCGGCGCGCAACTGGTCGAGTTGTTCCCTCGTCTCGACGCCTTCCGCCGTGGTCGGAATGCTCAGGCTTTGCGCCAGCCCTGAAATCGCCCGCACGATGGCGATGCAGTCGGCGCGATCGGGCAGATCGCGGACGAACGAGCGATCGATCTTGATCTTGTCGAACGGGAAGCTGCGCAGGTAGCTCAGGCTGGAGTAACCGGTGCCGAAATCATCCATCGAGATCCGCACCCCCAGGCCGCGCATTTGGTGCAGCGTCTGCAGATTCGCGTCGGTTTCCGCGAGCAGCACGGATTCTGTGATTTCGAGCTCAAGCCGGTCGGCTGCGAGCTGCGAATGCGCCAGTGCCGCCACCACCGCGGGCACGAGATTGCGGCTCTTGAACTGCACCGGCGAAAGATTGACCGCAACCTTGATGTCCGAGGGCCATTGCACCGCATCGGCGCAGGCGGTCCGCAGCACCCATTCGCCGATCGGAACGATCAGGCCGATGTCTTCTGCCACCGGAATGAACTCGGCCGGCGACACCATGCCGCGCTCCGGGTGGCGCCAGCGCAGCAGTGCTTCGAACGAGGTGATGCGGTCGGCCGAGAGATTGACCAGCGGCTGGTAGTGCAGCTCGAGTTCACCTTTCGCCAACGCATGGCGCAGATCGGCCTCCAGCAAACGGCGCGACTGCGCCTGCCGGTCCATCTCCATCTCGAAGAAATGATGGCCGCCGCCGCCGTCGGCTTTCGCCCGGTACAGCGCCATATCGGCGTTGCGCAGCAGGATTTCCGATGTGTCGCCGTCAAGAGGCGCGATGGCGATGCCAACACTGGCGCCGATGGTCAGCTCCCGGCCATCGACTTCGTAGGGCGCGCTGAGTGCCGCAATCAGCCGGGTCGCCCGTTCGCCGGCCTCGGCCGGGCTTGGCATCGGATCGAGGATCAGGGCAAACTCGTCGCCGCCAAGCCGGGCGGCGAGATCGCCGGCGCCGAGCGCGGCCTTGAGGCGCTGGGCGACCTGCTGCAGCAGCCGGTCGCCGACCGGGTGGCCGAACGAGTCGTTGATCGCCTTGAACATGTCCAGATCGACGCACAGCACCGCCGCCGTGCGCTCCGTACGGGTGTACTGCTCCACCGTATGCTGCAGGCGCTGCTGGAACGTCACCCGGTTCGGCAGATCGGTCAGCGCATCGTGATGCGCCATGTAGGAGATTTTCGCCTCGGCCTTGCGCCGCTCGGTGACATCGATGATCGACACCAGGAACGCGCTGCGCTCGCCGAAGCCGACCCGGCGGCCGTAGGTCAGGGCTTCGATCTCGCTGCCGTCGGCAAGAATATGCCGCCAGCTGCGCCGCGACTGGTAGCTGTCGTTCAGCTCCTGCAACGCCTGGAAGTGAACGTCGCGCTCGTCGCGCGGCCAGATATCTCCGATCGTCATCCGCAGAAACTGCTCACGACTGTAGCCATAGTGCGCGACCGCGGCATCGTTGACGCTGAGGAATTCGAAGCTCTCGGCGTCGAACACCCACATCGGCATCGGATTGTTCTCGAACAGCAGCCGGAACGACTGCTCGCGCCGCTTCAGGTCGGTGACGTCGGTCAATGTCGCGGACAGCAAGTCGCCGATCGCGGCCACGCTGATCTTGATATGGGTGCCGCCCGACGATGCGATCTCGAACTGCGCCGGCTCGCCACTCTCGATCACCGCGCACAGGCGGCGCAGCACATCCGGCGTGGCCAGATCGTGCTGCCCCTCGCTGAGGCGGCGCCAGCGCAGCGCCTCCACGGGCTGCCGCAGCAACTGCGAGGCGCCCTGGTTGAGATCCACGATCTGGAAGTCGACGGTGGTGTGGCTGACATTGCGGCATGCGGCAAGCGCCAGAAAGCCTCCGTCGGTAGCGCTGAAGATGGTGTCGACCAGGCTGTAGCCCTGGCCACGCTCGTGCACGTAGACCGAAATGAGCGGAGGCCCCCACCGGCAGGCCATCGGCATGGCATAGATATCGAAAGTGCGAACGATGCCGTTGGTGACATTGTAGGCCGATGTCGCATAGGGCCGGCTGCTTGTGAGCGCATTGAAGGCCGCTTCCGACAGCACGCCCTCGTATTCCGGCGCAAGATCACTGACGCGGGTGTCCCAGGCATCCTGACCCAGCCACTGCCGCAGTGCGCGTCCCGTCCGCATGATGGTCAGCGTCTCGCCGCAGCCCTGCAGCAGCGCCATGTGGTCGGCGAGCCGGCCCATGCTGCCCAGCACGACTTCCTCATAAGCCGGCAGTTGCTGACCGGGACGCAACGCGGCAAACCATTTTCGTCGCAGGGTCGAGACGTCACTCAATGTTTCGGTGAGGATTTCTTCCTCGACCGTCTTCCTGACAGCACCCACGGGATCCCCTTAACCTGCGCACGCCCAGAGATTTCGCGGTTAATTCAACCTTGCCGTATTGACGAGAGGTAAAGAGTTCCTGAGGGATGGTGATTATGAAGTTTTTAAGACACTCGATGGTTAGGAAATCATTGGCGGAAATGCATTGCATTTAACGCGTCGATATCTCGTTAGCGCGCAACGACTTCAACCTCGCCGTCGACGCCGTTCACCACATTGAAGGGGCGCTCGAACACCTTGCCTTCGTTCTTGGCAATGGCACGGTACTCACCCTCGGCCAGGATCACGCGCGGAAACGCGCCGATCGATTCCTTGATCACGTCACCGGCAGGCGTGATCACCGACCACGACGTGTTCGCCAGCGCCTCGCCGCCCTTGTCGCCGACAAGCTTCAGCGTCACCACCGCGGCGCGATGGGTGACGATGACGTCGGTCAACTTGCCGGCCTGGATGCGGATATCGGACCGCACGATCGAATTGGCGTCACCGTACTTCGAGATAATGTAGTAGGTGCCCTCCGGCACCAGCAGCACATCGCCGGCGGAGACGTTCTGCTGGATCGGCGCGCGTTCTCCGACTTCAAACTGGCTGCCTTTGAAAATGTCGAACGCGATCTGGTTCGGCGGAATCTTGCTGCTGCCGACGCGGCCCTCGATCCGCAGACCGCCGGCCGGCAGATCGAACGATTCCCGGGTCGTTTCCTGCCGCAACGTGACCGGCCGCACTGCGCTGACCAGACCGAGGCCGACATGCACGACATAGCTGCCGGGAGCCAGCACGATGTTCGGCGTGGGCGTGCGCTCCTCGCGGATCAGCTTGAATGCACCCGTGGCGTCCGGCTTGTCGGAATAGATGCGCCAGACCAGCCCGCTGTTGACCACGGGGAGATCCTTGCCGTAGCGCGCTGTCAGCGCCAGCACGGCCTGCCCGGGCGCGGCAACGGCGGCAGCCGCGGGCGGCACGGCCAGCGGTGCCGCGGCCACCGGCGGCTGGGTGATCGGAGCGGGCAATGGGGCTGGTGCGGCGGCCGGCCCCGAGGGGGGCGCCAGGTTCATCGCCGGCCCCGACGGGGCCTCCGGAACCGAGCCAGGCGGAACCGGTGGCGGCCGATCGCTGAACATCTGGGCAAGAGCCGCTTGCGGGCCCGCCAACGCCAGCACCATCAGAAGTGCGCGCAATCCAGCCGTCAGTCGTCGCCTAACGGGCCGGCAATGGGGGCTGGTGGGCATCATCGCAGCGTTTTTGACCGAAAACGCGGCGAATTCAAGCCTTTGTGCGCTCAATTCACCACGTGTTCAGATCCTCTGCCGGATCAGTCGTTTCGGAGGCATGCTGCACGCTCATATTTGTTATCCTGACGGCCTGAGGCAAACGGCACAATTAGGTCCTATATGGGTTTTTAGTGATGCGGATCGTGTCGGGCGGCGGCCTTTCGCCGTCTTCTGGGAGAGACCGGTGCTGGAAAGTTTGATCGGACGTAACCGCGACAAGGCCGGCCTTGGGCCAACACGGCGACCGACGATCGGACTGGCGCTTGGCGGAGGGGCGGCGCGCGGCTTCGCCCATATCGGCATCATGCGCACGCTGATCGCCAACGGCATCCTTCCCGATATCGTGGTCGGCACCTCGATCGGAGCTGTGGTCGGTGGCAGCTATGCAGCCGGTCATCTCGACACGCTGGAGGAGTGGGCGCGCAGCCTGCAGCCGAAAAACATCTTCAGCTATCTCGATATCCGCCTCAACGGCTCCGGCCTGATCGGCGGCAACAAGCTCGCAGCACAGCTCGAAGCCTCGATCGGCAAGACCCGTATCGACGATCTGCCGCTGCGGTTTGCCGCCATCGCGACCGAAGTTCAGACCGGGCATGAGATCTGGCTCACCCACGGCCGCGTGGTCGACGCCATGCGCGCCTCCTATGCCCTGCCCGGGATCTTTTCGCCGGTCGCGATTGGCGACCGCTGGCTGATCGACGGCGCGCTGGTCAACCCGGTACCGGTGTCAGCGGCCCGCGCGCTCGGCGCCGAAATCGTCATCGCGGCCAACGTCAGCACGGACGTCTTCGGACACGGCACCATCATCTCGACCTATGGCGCGGTCGAGGAGACGGCAGAGGAGACGGTCGAAGCGCCGGCGCCCAAGCGCGGCATCGGCAAGTTCTTTTCCGCCGAGCGTACCATGAAACGCGAGTTCTTCGGCAGCGGCGACCGCCCGGGAATTTCCACGGTGATGGTCGAAGCCTTCAACATCATGCAGGACCGCATCACCCGCGCACGCCTCGCCGGCGATCCGCCGGACGTGCTGATCTCGCCGCGGGTCGGAAAGATCGGCTGGTTCGATTTTCATCGCGCCGACGAGACCATTGCGCACGGTGCGCGGGCGGCCGAGCGCAACATCGAATCGATCCAGGAAGCGATCGCAATCCTGTCGCCGACCTCCAGCAATACGCCGGGCATCGGTCAAAACCAGAGCATGTCGCCGTAAGCGAGCCGGTGATGACCTGTCGCGGCGCCGTCTGAACAGCCTTTATGCCGTCTTGATGTATTCGTGCAGCGCTTCCTGCTCGCGCTCGAATTCGTGGACTCGCCACTTCACGACGTCACCGATCGAGATCAAGCCGACCACCCTATCGCCTTCGATCACCGGCAGATGCCTGAACTTGCCCGATGTCATGGTTTCCATGATGAAGCTGACCGTATCGGCTTCCTTGCAGGTCACCACCTTGCGCGTCATCACGGCGCTGATCGGTTCGTCAAGGACACCAGCGCCGCGCTCGCCAAGCACACGAACGATGTCGCGTTCGGACAGGATCCCTTCCAGATGCTGATCCTTCATCACCAGAACGGCGCCGATCCGCCGTTCGGACAGCATCTTGATCGCCGTGGACAGCTTGGCGTCCGGCTCGACGCCCAGCACCTGATGTCCTTTGGAATTGAGAATCGCCCTTACCGTCATTGTCGCCTCCTGAGAAAAACGACCGCTTTGCAGATGCCGCGGACTTGTATTTTTCAGTTATCAAAAACAGCGCAGTGTCGATTTGGTTCGAAGATGATGGATGAATTTGAGTGAACTCGCAAGACGCCGGACGGATGGGAGCCATTCGGCCGCATTGAGCGGCCACGATTTTGCGGCATCAGCGAACACCGTTCGCCTGCGGCGCAGCGACTGACGCAGCAGAGCTAATTGCCGTCGGCGATGTCGGCAGGGGACGGATCGGCCTCCGGCGTGCTGTGCCGCGGTACGGGATCGAATAGCGAAAACAGCAACAGACCGGCAAGGAAGCCGCCGATGTGGGCCTGCCAGGCGATACTCTGCGCCTGGGCACCGACTGCGATCGACCCGATGCCGAACACAATGTTGACGCCGAACCAGACCGCCAGAAATGCCAGGACGCGCGGATTGCGCAACGACTGAAACAACGACAGCGCCGGCACCTGCGCCGCACTCTCGGCATCGCCGCGCCGCCCGAACGCCAGAAAGCTTCCGTGCCCGAACGCAAAGCGGATCGAGCCAGCCATGGCGCCTGACACCGCGGCGGACGCGCCGATCATGGGAGCGACTTCATGCTGGTGGGTGATGAGGTGCGCGACCGCGCCGGCGATCGCTGTCACCGCCATGAAGAGAAAGAAGCGTGTCGCCCCGAACCGGCGCGCCAGGGCGCTTCCGAACGGCAGCATCCACAAGGCGTTGAAGCCGATATGGCTGAGGTCTGCGTGCAGCAGCGAGTAGGTCAGAAAGGTCCAGATGGCAGCGCCGGCCCCACCGGGAAACCGGGGATCGGACAATGGCAGGTCATAACGCGCCGGGACAAAGCCGAACGCCCAGATCATCCACTCGCCAAGCTCAAGGGGTAGCAGGAACCGCACCAGGTGGACGACCGCCAGCAGCACCAGCAGCGCCGTCATGGCGCCGGGAATGGTCAAAATCGGTTCGCGCGGAGAATCCAAAGGTCGCGGGCCCAGCAGGTCGGTGGGGCGAGCCGAGTCGGACGGCCGCCAAGCGCTCCAGATAGGCGGCTTTGGATCGCCCACGCAAGCGCGCCTTTGCATCGCAGCAGAGCAAATCCGGAACAAGCCGCCCTGGGACGATCAAGCGGCGTTTCGGGGGCGATCCAGGGCGCAAAACGTCAAAAGGGAGGGCTGTTCGCCCTCCCTTAGGGATCGCACATCGGCGATCGAGCGGCCTTGTCGCTGGGATCCCCACCCCTCCCCGCGCTGACCAATCTGTTTGACGCCACCTGTTACGCAACCGGGCCACGACCGTGGAGAACAGCCGCCGCGCGCTTGACGTGAACGGATACTAGCGGACCTACGCAAAAGCCCCAACCGCATAGTTAATTTAACGTTAACGCCACAAAGCCACGGACAAGCCGGCCAAAACACGGCTGCGGCATGGACGCTGCAACCTCCCTCCTGCACAACACGAGAGAGCCCAAGAGTGACCGGTAACGAGACAGAAATGTCCGGGTCCGGACGCCTCCGGGGCAGGGATAGGTTATGAAGCACCCGTCAAACCGCGCCTTTTTCAACTACTGGGACGAAAAGCGCGGCGTGGCAGCGGCCCCCGACCGCAGCGACATCGAACCGGCAGCCGTGCGCGAGCTTCTCGGGGACATTTTCGTGCTGTCCAACGACCCGGCCGCCGGATACCCCTTCCGCGTCGCAGGCACCCGTGTCTGTGCCCTGATCGGGCGCGATGCCAAGGGCCAGGGTTTCACCTCCCTGTTCTCGGCCGGAAGCCGGTTCGAGATCGCCGACATCCTCGCCATCGTCGCCGACGAAACCCAGCCGACCATCAGCGGCATCACCGCTCGCGGGGCGGACGGATCCCCCGCCCATCTCGAGCTGCTGTTGCTGCCCTTCAGTGCTCGGGCGCATACGCCGTTAAGCCTGACCGGTTTGCTCGCACCGTTCCAGGCGCCGACCGGACCGATGAGCGATTTCAACCTGACCTCATCGCGCTATATCGCGCCACGCCCGAACACCCGTGCCCGCGCCCTGCGCCGATGGTCCACCGCGCGCGGCTTCATCGTCTATGAGGGCCTGCGCTAGATCGCCGAGTTCAATTCAATCTCTGCTGAATCTACCTCACCTCTCGACCAGCGATGTCGATGGATACGCAGCGCTCACGCATCAACAGCGCCCCCGCATTCGCCCGTCGTGCTTCGCCGGCGTCAGCTCTATTGAATCGCAGCAATATGGTGTTAATCCACGCGACAAAGAGCATTAACCGCAAACGGAAATGCTAACCGTCCATTAACCCTGCAAGCCGTAGGGTTCATCCATACCGACGCGCAGTCGACTGGTAAATATTGATGGTATTGGCGCAACGAAAACTGCCCTTTCCGGCTGCCGAAGAGCGGCGGCGTTTTCAGCGCGTCAAGGTGCACTTGCTCGGCCGCTACATGCTGCCCGATCGGCGCGAATTTCCCTGCCAGGTAATCAACATGTCGCCCGGTGGCCTCGCCATGCTGGCGCCTGGGATCGGCAATGTCGGCGATCGCGTCATCGCCTATCTCGACCATCTGGGCCGTGTCGAAGGCAAGATCACCCGTATCATCGACAACGGCTTCGCCATGACTGTCAGCGCCACGCCGCGCAAGCGCGACAAGATGGCGGCGCAACTGACCTGGCTCGCCAACCGCCAGATCCTGAACCTGCCCGAGGATCGCCGTCACGACCGCATCGTGCCGCGCAATCCCAGCGCGCGGATCCTGCTGGCCGACGGGCAGGAAATGCAGTGCCGGGTCATCGACATGTCGCTGTCGGGCGCAGCGATCTCTTCGCAGACGCGCCCGGAGATCGGCACCAAGGTCATGATCGGCCGCGTGCAGGCCCAGGTGGTCCGGCACCTCGAAGACGGCTTCGCGCTCGAGTTCGCATTTCCCCAGCTGGCCGACACTCTCGAAGATAACGTCACCGCCAGGTAAACGCCGGACCCCAGCAATCCACGACAACAGCCCGCCCGATGGCGGGCTTTTTCGTGCGCAGATACCGCCTTGCTAACCATTTGCGGCCGAGCCCACGGTTAACGCAGCCAACCAGCGATCCGGAAAGCGCCGCCGCAGCAATCGCTTCGGGCTTAATGCATAAAATTTGAATCGATTTCGATTGCTTCAAATCTCCCGCCAAGATGATTCAAATTTGAATCGAACATGCGCCAGTTTTGATTTTCATTCGTCTCGAATTGACTGAGGCGATTTAGCGGCGCTGCAAATCGTCCATGCGACAGATGGCCCAACAAAAAAAACGGGGGCCACAGTGTCACGTATTCGAGGACAGGGCATCGGAATGGTTTGCGCCATTCTGCTGGGGTTGACGGCACACGCCAGCGCAGGCGAGCGCGTGCAGCAAGCTAGTCTCTACGCAGGTGTCGGCGAAACCGCGCGCCCGCCAATCGGCTGGGTCGAGTTCTGCGCGGACAATCCGGACGACTGCCGCGGCGGCGCAACGCAGCCGCGCGATATCGTGATGACGCAGGCCGCATGGCGCGATCTCCTGCGCGTCAATCGCTGGGTCAACGAGAACATCAAGCCGATGACCGACATGGATCACTGGGGCGTCATCGAGAAGTGGTCCTATCCCACCGATGGCTACGGCGACTGCGAGGACTACGTGCTGTTGAAACGCAAGATGCTGATCGATGCGGGCTGGCCGCGCGAGGCGCTGCTGATCACGGTGGTCCGCGACAAGAAAGGCGACGGCCATGCGGTGCTGACGGTGAAGTCGAACAAGGGCGAGTTCATTCTCGACAACCAGAACGAAGAAGTTTTGGCCTGGACCGACACCGGCTATCGCTACGTCAAGCGTCAAAGTCAGAGCGATCCCAATGTCTGGGTCTCGCTCGGAGATACCCGCCCCGCCGTCGCGACAGCGAGCGCGCGCTGAACAAGAGGAATTCGAGACCCGCGACCGGTCGCATCCCCACCCCTCCCCGTCCCAGACCGGATCGCGCGCGGCCAGCTCTCCCCCAA
>JBGMOD010000256.1:0-30328 GCA_041424235.1 Hyphomicrobiales bacterium | reverse complement strand
TGCCGTGGGGCCAGATGAGCTTCTGGGGCGCCACCGTCATCACCAACCTGTTCTCCGCCATTCCCTATGTCGGCGACAGCATCGTCACCCTGCTGTGGGGCGGCTATGCGGTCGGCAACCCGACCCTGAACCGCTTCTTCTCGCTGCACTACCTGCTGCCGTTCGTCATCGCCGGCGTGGTCGTGCTGCACATCTGGGCGCTGCACGTCGCAGGCCAGAACAATCCGGCCGGCGTCGAGGCGCAGACCGAGAAGGACACCGTGCCGTTCACGCCCTATGCGACCATCAAGGACGCATTCGGCATGTCGTGCTTCCTGCTGTTCTTCGCCTGGTTCATCTTCTACACGCCGAACTTCCTCGGCGACCCGGACAACTACATTCCGGCCAACCCGGGCGTGACCCCGGCGCACATCGTGCCCGAATGGTACTACCTGCCGTTCTACGCCATCCTGCGCTCGATCCCGAGCAAGCTCGGCGGCGTGATCGCGATGTTCAGTGCCATCCTCGTGCTGGCGTTCCTGCCGTGGCTTGACGGCGCCAAGGTCCGCTCGTCGCGGTATCGTCCGCTGGCGCGGCAGTTCTTCTGGATCTTCGTCCTGGTCTGCCTGGTGCTGGGCTGGCTCGGCGCGCAGCCGCCGGAAGGCATCTACGTGATCGCGGGACGTATCCTGACCGCCTACTACTTCTTCCACTTCCTGATCCTGCTGCCGGTGCTGAGCCGGATCGAGACGGCCCGTCCGGTGCCGAACTCGATCGCCGACGATGTGCTCGGCAAGGCCGGCAAGCTGAAGACCGCGGCCTCCGCGCTGGCGATTTTCGGACTGGCGGGCTTGCTGCTGATGGGTAGCGCGGGCTCCTCGCGCGCAGAGGATGCGCATAGCCAGGCGACGCCGCCGTCGCTGAAATGGTCGTTCGCCGGCCCGTTCGGCAAGTACGACCAGGGCCAGCTGCAGCGCGGACTGAAGGTCTACAAGGAAGTCTGTTCGGCCTGCCACTCGCTGAACTACATCGCCTTCCGCAACATCGCCGACCCCGGTGGTCCCGGCTATTCGGAAGCGCAGGCCGCCGGCCTCGCCGCCGAGTACAAGATCAAGGACGGCCCGAACGACCAGGGCGAGATGTTCGAGCGGCCCGGCCGCCCGGCGGACTACTTCCCGGCGCCGTTCCCGAACGAACAGGCTGCACGCGCCTCCAATGGCGGCGCCGCCCCGCCGGATCTGTCGCTGATGGCCAAGGCGCGTGGCTATGAGCGCGGCTTTCCGCAGTTCATCTTCGATCTCTTCACCCAGTTCCAGGAAAAGGGCCCGAACTATATCGTCGCCATTCTGGAGGGCTTCGAGGACAAGCCGCCGGCTGGTTTCGATCTCCCGTCGGGGTCGTACTACAACAAGTACTTCCCGGGACACTCCATCAAGATGCCGAAGCCGCTCAGCGATGGCCAGGTGACCTATGACGACGGTGCGCCGGCGACGGTTCAGCAGTATGCCACCGACGTGGCCGCGTTCCTGATGTGGACGGCGGAGCCCAAGCTCGAAGTCCGCAAGCGGACCGGCTTCCAGGTCATGATCTTCCTGCTGGTGCTCTCCACGCTGCTGTACTTCACCAAGAAGCGGGTGTGGGCCAACGCGCATTAGCTTTTTGTTTTGACGCGTTTTCTTCACGCGAATCGGTATCCACTTCGCTCGAAAACGCTCTGGCGTGCGCAAGGCCACTGTCTTCAAAAAGGGCTCCGGTTGGAGCCCTTTTTTCATGCGCGCCACACACTGGCGGCGCATTGTGTCGCCGCTTCGTGAGATGGCCGGCTCATTTCCACGATTGCACATGGCGCGTCCCGGCGGCATTCTGCCGCCCGAAACAAGACCCCCTGGAGGATCACATGGGAACATCCATCACATTCAAGCGCCCGGACGGAAAAGAGGCGAAGGGTTATCTCGCCAACGCATCGCGCGGCAATGCGCCGGGCGTGGTCGTGATCCAGGAATGGTGGGGGCTGTCCGAGAACATCAAAGGGCTGACGGATCGTTTCGCGCTGGCGGGCTTCGATGCGCTGGCGCCCGATCTCTACAACGGCGTGCTGGTGCCGTACCACGACATGGAAGCGGCCAACAAGGAAATGGGCTCGCTCAATTTCATGGACGCCACCGAGCAGACCGTGCGCGGCGCCGTCCAGTACCTCAAGCGCAACGGTGCCAAGGTCGGCCTGACCGGGTTCTGCCTCGGTGGCGCGGTGACCATCATCGGCTCGGCCCGGATTCCCGAATTGAGCGCGGCCGTCTGCTTCTACGGCATCCCGCCGGAGCAGGCCGCCAAGCCGGCGGACGTGAAGGTGCCGCTGCAGGGCCACTTCGCCAACAAGGACGACTGGTGCACGCCGCAGGTGGTGGACGGCTTCGAGAAGGGCCTCAAGGCCGCCGGCAAGGATGCGGAATTCTTCCGCTATGACGCCGAGCACGCCTTCGTCAACGAACAGCGCGTCGCGGTGCACGATCGTGAGGCGGCGGAGCTGGCCTGGGGCCGGGCCGCCGACTTCTTCAGGAAGCACCTGGGCTGAGGCGACTGTTGGGCTTGGCGCCAGAGCTTGATGCTCTTGGCCGCCTCGGGTGATGCTTTTCTGCTCCCTCCCCCCTTGTGGGGGAGGGCTGGGGAGGGGGGTAACCCCGCATTTCGAGGTCGTGATGTGATGACATCCGATCTCTGCCGCTGCGGATTGCCGCCACCCCTCTCCCTAACCCTCCCCCACAAGGGGGGAGGGAACGAGGCTTTGCCGGGCGGATGCGCGCGCGTGCCCCGTCGGCCTGCTTCCGGATGCGCCCGATCACCGGCATTTTCGCCCCTTGACGCCCCGACCGGGGCATGTTGATTTGCCGCCCATGAACACCGTGACCGGCCCATCCCGTCTTTGGTGGCCCACCTTCTAAAAGGTGGCCGGTGCGATTTATTCCAGTTTCTCACCCATCGTTCAGGCCGTCATCGCAGTGCGACGGCCTTTTGTTCGTGTGTTCTGCATGGCGGCTCCGTTAAAAGGACCTAAGAGGACCCCATGAACAGAACCGTTTTCTCGCTTCCCGCGCAGGAGGCCTATCGCACCGCCAGCGGCCTTGCCATCTCGCGCACGGTCACGCACCTCACCGGTGGTGCGGCGCTGGACGGGTTGATCGAGCTGCTGGATCGGCGGCGCGGCGTGGTGCTGTCATCGGGGACGACGGTGCCGGGGCGCTATGAAAGCTTTGACCTCGGTTTTGCCAATCCGCCGCTGCGGCTGGAGACCACCGGCGTCAATTTCCTGCTCCATGCGCTCAACGCCCGGGGCCGCGTGCTGATCGCGTTTCTTGCCGACACATTGAGCGAGCCCTGCGTCGCGTTCACCGAGCGCAGCGCCACGCGCCTTGCCGGTCATATCGTTCGTGGCGATGCCCCGGTGGACGAGGACCAGCGCACACGGCGCGCCAGCATCATGTCGCTGGTGCGCGCGATTATCGCGGCCATGAGCCATGCCGCCGATCCGCTGCACGGCATGTTCGGTGCCTTTGCCTACGACCTGGTGTTCCAGATGGAAGACCTGGTGCAGAAGCGGGCCCGCGAAGCCGACCAGCGCGACATCGTGCTCTACATTCCCGATCAGTTGCTGGCCTACGACCGCGCCACCGGGCGCGGCGTGACCCTGTCCTACGAGTTCACCTGGAAGGACAAATCGACCGAGGGGCTCGACCGCGACACGCCGGAAAGCGTGTATGCGAAAACACCGCGCCAGGGCTTTGCCGATCACGCGCCTGGTGTTTATCAAGCCACCGTGCAGAAGGCGCGCGAGGCCTTTGCCCGTGGCGACCTGTTCGAAGCGGTGCCCGGACAATTGTTCGGCGAGCCCTGCGAACGTTCGCCGGCGGAGGTGTTCCAGCGTCTGTGCAAGATCAATCCGTCGCCTTACGGCGCGCTGATGAATCTCGGCGACGGCGAATTCCTGGTGGCGGCGTCGCCGGAGATGTTTGTGCGCTCCGACGGCCGCCGCGTCGAGACCTGTCCGATTTCCGGCACCATCGCCCGCGGCGTCGATGCCATCGGCGATGCCGAGCAGATCCGCCAGCTCTTGAATTCGGAGAAGGACGAATTCGAGCTCAACATGTGCACGGACGTCGACCGCAACGACAAGGCGCGCATCTGCGTCCCCGGTACCATCAAGGTGCTGGCGCGGCGGCAGATCGAGACCTATTCGAAGCTGTTCCATACCGTCGACCATGTCGAAGGCATCCTGCGCCCCGGCTTCGATTCCCTGGATGCGTTCCTCACCCATGCCTGGGCCGTGACCGTGACCGGCGCGCCGAAACTGTGGGCGATGCAGTTCGTCGAGGACAATGAGCGCTCGTCGCGCCGCTGGTATGCGGGCGCGATCGGTGGCGTTGGCTTTGACGGCGGCATCAACACCGGCATCACCATCCGCACCATCCGCATGAAGGACGGTCTCGCGGAAGTGCGCGTCGGCGCCACGCTGCTGTTCGACAGCGATCCGGTGGCCGAGGAAAAGGAATGCCAGACCAAGGCGGCGGCGCTGTTCCAGGCGCTGCGCGGCGATCCGCCGAAGCCGCTGTCGGCACTGTCGCCGGACGCATCCGGCTCCGGCAAGAAAGTGCTGCTGATCGATCACGAGGACTCCTTCGTGCACATGCTGGCGGATTATTTCCGCCAAGTCGGCGCCGAAGTCCGCGTCGTCAGGCATAACCATGCGCTGGAGACGGTCGACAAGCAGGCCTTCGACCTGCTGGTGCTGTCGCCGGGGCCGGGACGTCCCGAAGATTTCAGCATCGCCAAAACGCTCGATGCGGCGATCGCCAGGAAGCTGCCGGTGTTCGGCGTCTGCCTCGGCGTGCAGGCGATCGGCGAATATTTCGGCGGCCAGCTCGGCCAGTTGGCGCAGCCCGCCCATGGTCGGCCCTCGCGTGTCCAGGTGCGCGGCGGCACACTCATGAAAAACCTGCCGAACGAGATCGTGATCGGCCGTTATCATTCGCTCTATGTCGAGCGCGACAGCATGCCCGACGTGCTGCAGGTGACGGCGACGACGGAGGACGGCGTGGCGATGGCGATCGAGCACAAGACGCTGCCGATCGGCGGGGTGCAGTTTCACCCGGAATCGCTGATGTCGCTGGGCGGCGAGGTCGGGCTTCGTATTGTTGAAAATGCATTCCGGCTTGGCGCTGCGCGCGAGCCGCATTGAAAGGCGATTGATCCGTATGAGCGATTTGAAATCGGTTGTTCGCACCATCCCGGACTATCCCAAGCCCGGCGTCATGTTTCGCGATATCACGACCCTGCTCGGCGACGCCCGGTCGTTTCGTCGCGCCGTCGACGAACTGGTGCAGCCCTGGGCCGGCTCCAAGGTCGACAAGGTCGCCGGCATCGAGGCGCGGGGCTTCATCCTTGGCGGCGCGGTGGCGCATCAATTGTCCGCCGGCTTCGTGCCGATCCGCAAGAAGGGCAAGCTGCCGCACACCACGGTGCGGATCGCTTATTCGCTGGAATACGGCCTCGACGAGATGGAAGTGCACGCCGATGCCATCCATCCCGGCGAGCGCGTGATCCTGATCGACGACCTGATCGCGACCGGCGGCACCGCGGAGGGCGCGGTCAAACTGATGCGCCAGATCGGCGCCGAGGTGATTGCGGCGTGTTTCATCGTCGACCTTCCCGAGCTCGGCGGCGCCGACAAGCTGCGGGGCATGGATGTGCCGGTGCGGACGCTGATGGCGTTTGACGGGCATTGATCTGGGTTTGTAGGGCGGGTTAGCCCAACGGGTCCGCGCGAAGCGCGGCCCGATGACAGGCTCCGGCGTAACCCGCCATCGCACGCAAGCTTCGGAAACGTGCGTCGGCGGGTTACGCTTCGCTAACCCGCCCTACGCGCTACGAACTGTGGGATGGGGCAGCCATGTCTGAAGTTCTGTATCAAGGCCATCTCTTCGCCGACTACTTCCAGATATACCTGCGCGACGAGGCCCATTCCGATCTCCCCGACGATTACACCGATGACGCGATCGCCCGCCGCCTCGTGGCCGGGCCGCATGCGGTCGTTCTCCACACAGCGCGCAATATGACCGTGCCGATCCGCGTCGAATGGCACGACCAACGCCCCGCGTTCGATCTCGACGACCGTCAGCACGTTGTCGAAGCTCGTTTCGATTGCCCGTCGGGCCAGCTCGTGCTGGCTGGTTTGACCGATTATGATCCCACCGCTCCGCGACTACCGGTGAAAGCAGGGCCGCTCGGCGTGCGCGCCAGCTTTTCCGGTCTGGACACCCTCAGCGAAGATGGTCTCGAAGGGGATGACCACTACCTGGTGCAGCTTTGGTCCGGAGCGGAGCCGGACGGCGTACGCGTATTGAAGGCATGGCCCGGTGGATAACGTTGTCGTTAGCGCGGAGATGTAGGGCGGGTTAGCGCAGCGTAACCCGCCATCGCACGCGAGCTTCGGAAACGTGCATCGGCGGATTACGCCGGAGCCTGTCATCGGGCCGCGCTTTGCGCGGACCCGTTGGGCTAATCCGCCATACGAGCTCCGCCCTCCAGGTGGAGAGCCGCGCTCATCCTCTGTACCTGTACAAATTCAGCTCGATCTCGCGGAACGCCAGATAACTCTTGCGGATCCACTGGTTGAGTTCCGACGACTGGTCGGTGTCCCGCCGCAGGAAGTCGGTGAACGAGAACGACTGGCGCTCGATATAGGTTTTCAGGAACGGCGGCAGCGCGCGAATCCGCAAGGTATGGAGGCCGTCGTAGGATGCGGGCGGCTCGCCCTGCAGCACATGCTCGTTGTCGACGGGAACGATCGGGAAGGTGGCGAAGGTGCGCCGCAGCTTGGCGAAACTTGCGCCGGATCCGCGATCGGAATCCGCGATGAACATCACGATCGGATCGACCCCGCGACGCTGGGCCTCCTTCATGTAGCCGACTTCCTCGATCATCTTGAAGAATTCGTCGTAGGCATGGAAGCCGAGGTCGACCACCTTGCCGATGCCGTCATTGACGATCAGCCGCTCCATCAAGTCGATCTTGCCGAACGTATCCATGACGTCGGCCGTTTCGGTGACCCGCGGCAGGAAGTCGATCAGCGAGGGCTCCTTCAAATTGAGGTCGAAGCCCACGACATCGTGCCGCTGCAGCAGCAGGAATTCCGCCAGCAGCCGCGACAGCAAGGTCTTGCCGACAAACGGGCGGGTCGAACAGACGATGAAAACGGGCGTGCGGCTCATGTGTCAAAACTGAACGTCACGGCAATATCGCGCCATGCGCAGCATGACGCGCAGGTGTCCCCAGATCAAGGAAATGCGGCCCTAAAGCATGATGAGATAAGGTTTACTCAATGTCATCCGTCATCCTGAGGTGGCCGTGCGCAGCGCGGCCCTCGAAGGACGACGGCCCCGGCCGTGCATCCTTCGAGGCTCGCTACGCTCGCGCCTCAGGATGACGGAGTTGATTCAACCTCAATCTATCCTGCTCCAGGGACCGCACAGATCGGTGCCTGGATCGATTGTTGGAGCCGGCCTACTCAGCGCTTTTTGCGCGCGGGCCTGCCTTTTCGCCGGAGCCGACGATATCGGTCAGCTTGATGCGGTCGAATTCGCCCCAGACATTGCCCAGCCAGTGGCGGACATAGCCGCGCAGAACGAACGAGTAGTTGGCGGTTTCGTCGTTGTGACCCTTGTTGGCGACGAACTTCAGGAACGGCACCGAGGCGACTTCCACCTGCTCGTAGGCCATTTCGTTCAGCTTCGGGATGGTCAGTTCGGTCGCATCCTTGATGCGGTGGAAATAGGAGTTGTAGGTCGCCTGGTCCCACTCGAAGAAGCTTGTGTTGTTGATGAAGTTCTTCACCAGGAAATACTTGGCGCCGTTCATGAAGTTCGCGGTCTCGGCGATTTCGTCGAGTGAGGCGATCGACGGTCCCAGGATATGGAACACGGCAAAGGTGATCTGGCCGGATTTCGCGGCGTCGAGGAAGCCGATGTCGCGCAGCGAGGCCAGCGCGGGCGACAGCAGGCCTGCGCGGACGTCGATCACGGTCACCGAAGTGCCCGCGTTGAGGGTATCGAAGATCTTCATCTGGTCCGAGGTCGTCGTCATGTCGACGATTTCGGTGATGTCCGGATGGAAGCGCTTCAGGGTGCCGCGCGGCGCTTCGGTATCGAAGGCGCGGGTCGGAACGTTATTGGCGTTGAAATAGTCGAGAACCGCGCGCGACACGGTGGTCTTGCCAACCCCGCCCTTGTCCGCACCCACCACGATCACTGCCGGTTTTGCCATGAGATCCCCTTAGTCCCGTCTGCGCCCAAATCCTGCGCTCAAGTCCCGCGCTTAAGTTCCCGACCAACTGCACTACCAGTCCCCGGCCGGGCATCGGGGCGGACCATGGCAGAATCGAGCGAGAATTCAATTCCTCACCCGAACGCGGGGGTCATATCGCGAAATTCGTTAATGAGTATAGCGCGATGAGCCGACAAGATTCCGATCGGGCGGAGCTATCCCCAGGGCCCGGCGGGCTTGTTCCAGGGGCCGGGCGGCGGGGACGCCGGCTGGCCGGGAGTGCTCCACGGCCCGGTGGGAGGCGCGGTATTGCCCGGCAGCGAGGGCTGCCCGCCCGGGTTCGGCGCGCCGGTGTCGTCCACGGACGGAGGCAGGGCCAGCGGACCGGGGTCATGGCCGCCGGCGAACTGGACCAGCGCCTTCACCCGCGAATCGACCGAGGGGTGGGTGGCGAACAGGTCGGCAAAACCCTCGCGCGGGTTGTCGAGGCACATCTCCATCACGGCCGAGGTGGCGCCGGGCAGTTCGCCGCGATTCTCGATCTTGCGCAGCGCCGAGATCATGGCATCGGGATTTTTGGTCAATTCCACCGAGCCGGCGTCGGCGAGGAATTCGCGCGAGCGCGACAGCGCAAACCGCACCACCAGCGACAGGCCCCACGCCAGTGCGATCAGGGCAATCGCGAGAATGATGACGATGAAAGCCCCGCCGCCGCCACCTTTTCGGTCGCTGTCCGAGGAAGACGACGATGAACGGCTGCGGCCGAAGCTGAAGTTGAAACCGGAATTGAAGAAGATGCGGAAGAATAGTTCGGCGAAAAAACCGACCACGCCGGCGATCACCACCGCGATCACCATCAGCTGCACATCGCCGTTGCGGATGTGGGTCAGTTCGTGGCCGAGCACGGCCTCCACCTCCTGGTCGTTGAGGGAGCGCAACAACCCGGAGGTGACGGTGACGGAATATTGGCGCGGGTTGAGGCCGGTGGCGTAGGCATTGAGCGCATCGCTGTCCACGATCTTCAGCTTCGGCATCGGAATGCCGCGCGAGATGCAGAGGTTTTCCAGCAGATTGTAGAGGCGCGGCTGCTCCTGCCGCGTCACGTCATGGCCGCCGGTGACGGCGTCGATGATCTTCTGGTGGAAGAAATAGGCGATCACGATCCAAAGCGCGGCGCCGATGGTGGCCAGCGGCACCGCCTTGATCATGTCGCGGGTGGCGGCGGCAAGGTAATAGTCCACCGAGCCGCCGATATTGCTCACCGCCTCGGCGATCAGGGCGCCGGCGAACACCATCACATAGATCAGCAGGAACAGGCCGCCGAGCAGCAGCATCGACCGAAACTTGTTCGATGCGATATGCGTGTAGAGACCGTATGCGGCCATGTTCAGCTGCTCTGCGGTGGTCTTGGTTTTGCGAAGCTAAATCAGAAGAAGCGGGATCAGAACTTGACGGTGGGGGCCTGATCCATCTGCGCGCGGCTCTCGCCCAGGTCGAAGAAATCCTTGCGGGTGAAGCCGAGCATGCCGGCGAACAGGGCGGCAGGCATCTGCTGGATACCGGTGTTGTATTCCTGGACCGCGTTGTTGAAGAAGCGGCGGCTGGCGGCGAGCTTGTTCTCGATATCGGACAGTTCGCCCTGCAACTGCTGGAAGTTGGCGTTGGCCTTGAGGTCGGGATACGCCTCGGACAGCGCGATCAGGCGGCCGAGTGCGCCGGAGAGCTGGTTTTCGGCGGCCGAGACCTGGGCCGGCCCTTGCGCCGAGAGTGCCGAATTGCGTGCCTTGACCACGTCGTCGAGGGTGCCGCGCTCGTGGGCGGCATAACCCTTCACGGTTTCGACCAGGTTCGGAATCAGATCGTGGCGCTGCTTGAGCTGGACGTCGATGTCGGCGAATGCCTGGCCGACCCGCTGGCTCAGCGCGACAAGGCGGTTGTAGGCGGTGAGCGCGAAAATCGCGAGGACGACAATGACGCCGAGAACGATCCAGCCGGTCGACATGGGAAATGGCTCCTGATGAACAACGAGAGGCGCAACCTAAACGAAAAGATCGCCGCAGGGCAGGGGCTGCCCCGCGGCGTCGCTCGCTTTAGTCGCTCAGGAGACTGTATTTGTTCAAAGTTTGTGGCCGAATTCGGCGTTGAAATCGCTCCCGAATTGGGGATGGTTTATGGCGCTGCGATATGCCAGAGGCCGTTGGCAAAGCCGTCCCCGGTGGTGTCGCCCGGCGCCTTGTCGTTTTTCCAGGTGTAAAGCGGCTTGCCCTTGTAGGCCCACATCTTGCCGCCGTCGTCACGGGCGACGATGGACCAGTCGCCCGATGCCTTCGCATCGGCTGACACCGCCAGCGGCGGCCAATTCTGCGCGCACGGCCCGTTGCAGTTGGATTTGCCGGCGGCGTCCTTGTCGAAGACATAGAGCGTCATGCCCTTGGCGTCGACCAGCGCCTTGCCCTTTGCGGTGTCGGCGGTCTTGGCGGGGGCCATCTGCGCAAGCGCGACGGACCCGGAAAATACAAGCGCGAAAGCCGCTATCGCGGCGAGTGCCCTGGACATGATTGTTGACTCCCTTTCAAAAACGACGCGGCACGCGTGTGCGTCTGCTCTGACAAACGCCGTGGCCGTGAAATTATTCCTTGGGCGGGGCGGTGGAAACCCCGAAATTGTGAGATCGATGGCGCACGCGCACCCGAGTTAATCCTTTCCCGCCGCGGCATTTTGCGCGACTGTGGGCCATGAGCGAAACCAAAGCCTTATTCGATATCCTGCGGCAGACCGCCGACGGCCGTTCCGTCGACGCCATCGAGCGCCTGGTCCGGGACGGATCCGACCGCGATCTCTGCCGCATCAACGCGCTGAGTTTTGCAACGGCTGCGAATGTCGACGTCGAACACGCGATCGCGGCCTTCCTGCATGCATCGCGGATCGGCCTGTTCGATCTGTCCTGGAATATGCTGTGTCCGGGGTGTGGCGGCGTGCTCGATGCCGGCGCCTCGCTGAAGACCTTCGATCACGAGAAATACGATTGCGCGCTGTGCTCGGCCGCCTATGAACCGACCCTCGACGAGATGGTCGAGGTCACCTTCACGGTCAATCCGCGGGTGCGCAAGATCGCCGCCCACGATCCCGACACGCTGCCCTTCGTCGAGTACTGCCGCCAGGTGTTCTGGAGTTCGGGCATCGACCTGCCCGACGACCTCGAGCAGCATTTCGACGAGTTCTCGATGGAGGCGCTGGAATTGCCGCCCGGCGAGAAGGCGCTGGTCTCGCTGCAACTGCCCACCGAATTCATCATCGTGTTCGATCCGGTGACGCATGCCACGCAGTTCATCGACATCAAGGGCGAGCCGACCAAGGAGCGGCAGTCGCTGACCATCGTGTTCAACGTTGTGCAGGCGCCGACCGGCACGGTGGAGATGCGGCCGGGTCCGCTGCGGCTGGCGCTGGAGAACCGCACCCATCGCCGTGTTCTGCCGAGCGTCTGGATCGCCAACCATGTGCTGCATGACATGCTGGGCAAACGCAAGCCGTTCCTGACGGCGAAGCGGCTCCTGACCAACCAGACCTTCCGTGATATCTATCGCACCGACACGCTCGATGTCGATCAGCGCCTCAAGATCACCAGCCTGACGTTCCTGTTCACCGACCTGAAGGGATCGACCGAACTGTATGAAAAGGTCGGCGACCTCGTCGCCTACGATCTGGTGCGGCAGCATTTCCGCGTGCTCTACGAGATCGTCGCGTCCGAGGCCGGCGCGGTGGTGAAGACCATCGGCGACGCGGTGATGGCGACGTTCCCGACGCCCGATCGGGCGCTGGCCGCGGCGCTGCGGATGCGTGACGCCATGCAGAAGATCAATACGGAGCGCGGCAACGAAGACCTGCTGCTCAAGATCGGCATCCATGAAGGGCCGTGCCTGGCGGTGACCTTCAACGACCGCCAGGATTATTTCGGCCAGACCGTCAACATGGCGGCGCGGGTGCAAGGGCTGGCGAAAACCCGCTCGATCTTCGCCACCAAGCCGATCGTGACCGATATCGATGTGGCGAAGATCCTGGAGAAAGCCGGCCTGCATCCGGTGGAGCAGCGCGCGGCGCTGCGCGGCATCACGGATGATGCGCTGGTTTACGAGATCCCCTGAGTGCGGCAGGCGAGACTGCCCACGCGAGACTGCCGTGGCAGTCTCGCCGTTCTGAAATCCCGATAGCCAATGTCACCAAGAGTAGCGCACAACACCCTTGCCGGCATATGAGCGGGTGGTGTTGGAGAACTCACCGTCGAAGGTGGCGCCCAGCGAGAAGCCGTTGGCCCAGATCTTCTCCGCCGACACGGTCGTCAGCGCCGCATCGCGCGCCGGTGTGGCGCCGTTGACGGTGAACGAGGCCGCGCCGAGGTTCTGGAACGTGGCGGTGACGCTGCTGGTCGGATTGTAGTCGTGGGCCCATGCGGCGCGGCCGCGCAGCACCAGAAGGCCGTCCGTCAGCGCGAACGAACGGTCGGCGCGCAGGCCGAGTTCGCTGCGGGTGGCGGTGGTGTCCTTCGATGCGTAGTTCAGCGCGAAGGTGCTGGTCCCGGACAGCACCTGCTCGGCATAACCGGGCAGGTGATAAATCGTCGCCTGCAGTGCCGCATAGGGGGTGAGCCCCATCCATGGCGTGATGAAACGATAACCGGTCTCGGCGCGGCCGGAGAACGCATCGGCATTGAAGCGCGCCTGCAGTTGATCGGTTCCCGCGATGGTCACGGTGCGGTTGGTGGTGACATCCTGCCAGGTATAGGCGAGCGAGCCGGAGACATACGCCGCGCCGACTTGTTTGCGGACGAAGCCGCCGGCCTGGAACATGTCGGAGCGGCCGCTGCCGAGACCGTTCGCCACGCTGAAGCTGGTGGCGCCGCCTGCCAGCGCAAAGCCGGCGAGGAAGTCCGGCGTCACCCGGTAGTCGGCGCCGGTGGCGAAGCCCCAGATCCGGCTGGTGGTGGTGTTGGTGCCCGCGGCCGCGTTGCCGTCGGTGGTGGACGAGCCGCCATAACCGGCGCCCCAGACGCTCCAGCTCGGCTCGAACAGATCGGTGCGGCGCAGCGCCTTGGTCGGGATTGCCGCATAGGCTTCGCGCTCGGCGCCGGAGCGCGGCTTGCCATTGGCGGCATAGGCGCTCGCGCCGGTGTCGTCGTCCGCGTAGCCGCTGGCTCCGCCACTGAGCGATCCGGCACGACCTGCGGCGGTGGTGTCACCCATGGTGTTCATGAACTGGGTCGCCGCGGTGAGCATCGATTGCTGCTGGCTCGGGCCCGGCTGGCCCGAGGCCTGCGACAGTGCGCCCGGCAGCGCCGCACCCGACAGGCCGAGCAAGGTGGCGAAGCCGCCGCTGAGGCCGCCGCTTGAGCTGTTGAACGCGCGATCGATCACGGTGCCAACCGCGGACTGGTTGCCGCCGAGCCCGGCGACCTGGCCGAGCGCCGCGGTCAGGTTGAGGCGAACGTCGGTGGCGGTATAGCTCAGGCTCGTGGCGATCAGGCCGGCCGGCATGTTGTTGACGGTGAGCGCGCCGAAGGTGGTGCCGCCGAGCCCGGCCGAGGTGAGGATGGTGTAGGCCTTCGGGATCTGGGTGTAGGCACCGCTTGCGAACGAGGCCTGCACGGTGCCGCCAAGCGAAGCGGTGCCGGTGACGACGGTCAGGCCGCTCGCCGTGGGTGACACGCTCACCGCATAGAAGGCGCCGCTCTGGAAGGCGAGGCTGCCGCTGACGGTCAGCGGCGGGGTGCCGGTTGCGTTGCCCGGCAACAGCGTGCCGCCGCTGGCGATGGTGGTCGAGCCGACGGTGCCGGTGCCGACCAGCAGGCCGCCATTGTTGACCTGGACAGGCGCCGAAATCGTGCCGGTGACGCCGAGCACGCCGCTATTGACGGTGACGCCGGATCCGGCGAGCGAACCGGTGACCGCGAGTGTTCCTCCGGTAACGGTGGTGGCGCCGGTGAAGGTGTTGGTGCCGCTCAGCACTTCGGTTCCGAGGCCGCCCACGGTGAGCGATCCGGCGCCGGTGATCGCGCCGCCGTAGGTCCAGGTGGTGCTCGACGCGGTGTTGATGGTGAGCTTGTTGCCGTTGAGCTGGACCGCGGTGTTGTTGCCGGTCTCGTTCATCAGGCCCTTGATGGTGTTGTCAGCCCCCAGAGCGAGAATTGCAGTGGCTGCGCCGCCCGCGGCGGCGGCGCCCGTCCCAGTGGGGCCACCGACGCGGCCGAGGTCGACGCCGGAACTGGCCACGACGGCATCCTTGGCGCCGAGGGTCAGCGTGCCGGCCTCGACGAAGGTGCCGCCGGTGTAGGTCTGCACGGCGCCGAGCGTGACATTGCCGCCATTGCCGCCGGTCGAGTCGTCCTTCACCAAGCTGCCGGAAGCGACCGCGCCGGTGCCCATCTGTTTGCCGTCGCTGATCACACCACTGTAGGTGCCGCTGGTCGTCTGGTCGAACACCACGAGGCCGCCGGCGTTGGCGATGTTGGCATTGGTGCTGGACACATTGGCCGTGGTCAGATCGAGGGTCGAGCCGGCTTCGACGAGTGTGCCACCGGAGTATGTATTGGACGTGCCGGTGAGCTGCAGCGTGCCGCCGATCAGGTGCACCATGCCAGTGCCGGTGATGTTGCCCGCGAATATGCCGCCGCCATTCTGGGCGAACTGTAGTTCGCTCGTATTATTGAGCACGATACCATTGGTGCTGCCGGTGGCGAAGATGCTGGCGCCAACGCGGAGCTGGCCGCCATTAACGACGATCGTCGAGCCCGAAAGCAGGGTGAGCGTTCCCTTGCTCATGCCGGAGAGGTCGAGCAGCCCCGAACCGTTCTTGGTCAGCGCGCCGGCCACGGCGCTGCCGCTCTCGGTGATGACGGACGACAGCGTCGAATTCAGGTTGGTCGAGGTGTCACCGATGGTCAGTGCGGCGCCGTTGCTCAGCAACACGCTGCTGTTGCCGCCGATGCTGTTGAGCGTGGTGAAGGCGTTGTTCGCTGTGATCGCAAGCACGGCGGGATTCGGCTTCTTGGAGTCGGCCAGCATGACGCCGGCGGCATCGCCGGCGAACACGTTGGCGGCCGACAGCGTCACGGTGCCGGAATCGACGGTGATGGCGCCGGTCTGGGTGGAGGTCGCGCTCAAGGTGGTGTTGCCGGAACCGGCGAACGTCAGGCCGCCACTGCCGGAGATCACCGACGAGATCGTGCTGCTGCCGTTGTTCCAGATCACGCCTTCGCTACCGCCGAATGCCAGCGTGCCACCGGTCAGGCCAGAGCCGCTACCGCCGTTGAGGATCAGGCCGGCGGGATTACTGCCGTCGCCCAGCGTCAGCGTGTTGCCTGCGCCGATGGTAACATTGAAGCCTTTTTGCAGATTGAGCGCGTAGGCCTGCGCGTTGCCGGACAGCGTGACACTGGCGCTCTGCTTCACCACGCTCGCGGAAGTCGCGGTGGTGATGTCGGTGGAGGTGTAGATTGCAGTCACGTAACCCTTCGTGTCGTAAGTCACGAAGTCGTAGGGATTGTTGGAGGCGCCAGAATTTACCGCGGTCCAAGGCGACACGATGCCGTTGGTCAGCGTCGGAGGGGTGCCGGCGAACACCTTTTCAGTATTGCCGAGCGATGTCGCGCTCGACGGCTGCAGCAGCAGCGTTCCGTTGGCGGAGCGCGTGATGCCGTTGGTGAACGTGATCGTTTCGCCCTTGGTGCCGCCGCTCAGCGACAGCGGGACAGTCCCGCCGACGATCAACGAACCGAACGTGACCGCGCCGGCGTTGGTCGTGCTGCTGTTGGAGATGGTCAGCGCCCGCTGAATATCGGTCAGCGATCCGGCGAACGACGTGGTGAAGCCGCCGGTGTCGAAGGTGCTGGAGCTGGTCACGAACAGGCTGCGCACCGAGCTGAAGGATGCGCCGGCCAGGAACGTGCCGCCGTCGAGGTCGATCTGACCAATCGAATAGGATTGCCCGGTGGTGTTGCCGAGCGATGCATCGCTTGACACCAGCAGGGTGCCCTTGGTGATGATCCAGTTGCCGTAGAAGTAGGGGTTGCTGCCGTTTGTCGGCGCCAGCACCACGGTGCCGCTGCCGTTGATCGAGAGATCCGAGACGCCGGTGGCGTTGCCGATCCCGGTGCCGCCGCCGCCGAGCGAAATGATTTCGCCGGTCAGGCTCACCACATTGCCGTTCGGATTGAGGGTCGCAACCTCGCCGTCGACCGCGATCGGCCGATTGAACACGAACGGCGAAACCAGTGTGCCCGTGGTGGTCGGGCTGAACATCAGTGTGCCGCCGCCCTCGCTCAGGCTGTTGAAGACGACGCCGTTGTTGGCGTAGATGCTGGCTGCGATGTTGTTGGGATCGATCACCGCGCCGGTCGGGCTTGCGGCGCCAAGCGCTGCGGCGCTGGTGATGTTCAGCGTGCCGGCCAGAATCGTGGTGCCGCCGGTGTAGGTGTTGGTGCCGCTGAGGGTTACGGTGCTCCCGAGATCGGCGCCAAGCTGCATGATGAAGCCGGGCGCCGACGAGCCGATGGTGACCGAGCCGAGCTGCCACCCGCGCAGGCCGGTGAAGGTGCCGTCGCCGGCGAGTACGCCGTTCGCCAGCGTGGTATCGCTGATGGTGCTGGAGATGTTGAGGCTGCCACCGGTCGGCAGGATGTAGCCGGGCAGTTGCGACACTTTGGTCACGGTCGAGCCGGGCAGGGAAATCGTGTTGTTGCCGTTGAGATTCCACTGGGTGGCGATCGCGACATCGCCGGGCGTCAGATATGGCAGGCCGAGGCCGCCATTGGCGCTGCGATAGGCCTGCGCCCAGATGAAGTCGGAATAGTAGGCCGCCGTCTTGTCGAGGCCCGGGATCTTGGAGCCGGTGGCGCCGCTGATATTCGACGCGTTCGGAAACAGCACCGAGCCCTTGTTCTTCAGGATGCTGTATTCGAGGCCGCGATAGACATCGCTGGTCATGCCGAGGAACGAACTCGGGATCGGCGCGCCTGTCGTCGGGTCGACGCTCTGCACCACGCCGTTGTTCAGCGGCAGCAGGAAGTTGCTGGCCTGCATCTTGGCCCAGAACTGGGTTGGCGTGAGGTTGGAATAATTGGCGATGACGTTGACAAAGACATTCGGGTTCGAGGCGCCGTAGTTCGACAGCAGCAGCGACAGGAAGGTGTGATGGCCGTCGGTCAGGTACAGCACGCCGCCTGGCCCGATCACCACCGGCTCGATATCGGTGAGCAGCGTCGGTGTCAGTGCGGCGGGCGACAGCAGGTCCCAGCCCGCCATCTTCTTGCCGACCTCGGCGAAGCCGGCGTTCATCTGCGTTGGCTTCAGGTTGCTGAGCGGCACCTGATAGAGCGAAAAAGGACCGGCAACGATGCTCGATGCGGAGGAGGGATCGTAGGTCTGGAATGCCGAGAGCGGCAATTGTCCCGCGGAGGCGGGATCGCTCAGGCCGACCATGGCTCCGATCGCAAGCGCCGAAACCGAACCCAGCAGCGCCTTGCGCGCCGACGCCCGCGACTTGCGCGAGTCTGGTCGAGGCTGATCGTGAAGATGTTTGTTTTGGAACGACCGGGTGCTGTCAGCTCCCGTGAAGACAACAGAAAACCTGCGGCCAAAGCCGCACCACGCAAACGCCACCATGCCCCAAGACCCCAAGCCTGTTAGTCTTTTATTGACCGTTGATTTAGGGGGGCGGTGTAACAGTTACATGACAGCGCGGCCGCAGTGGATGGTTTGTCCCGCGGACGCGCTCGCGTGTGGTGCAAATGACGCGAGCGCGGGATCCCTGATATCAGGCGCGGGTGCCCTTGAACGGGAAACTGCCCATGAAGCCGATGCCCATTTCGCCGGCGATGGCATCGCCATCGACCGTTCCGGTGAACGCAAGGGTGAGCGGCATCGGGCTCGTGATGTCGACCTTCCAGGCGACGTCGTTGCCGTTCACCGTCCCGTCGAAGATCGCGGCCGAATTGCCTTCCGCGGACTGGCTGCCCGTCAGGGTGCCGCCGGCGCTGGTCAGCGCCAGCGTTGCGTCCCGATCACCCATCGGGGTGCTCATGGTGATCTTCCAGTTTCCGTCGACGGACATGTTTTTCTCTCTCCAATGGTGCGGCCGACACAGTCGCTTTCGTTCCGAGAAGCTCAGCCCGGGCCCGGTGCGCCAGCATAGGTATTTGGCTGGGTGAGGCAATCGGTCAAAATCGCCCAATCTGAGCAGGCGCATCCGAACTGAATATACCGGTGGTTGTGGTGGAGCGAAGCGGATTGACCCCGCGTCTTAAAAACACCGATAGTCGGCTGTTATCTGAGCAATGTTGTCACATGCAGAGGATCACGCCATGTCGCAAAAGCCAACGATCGTTCTCGTTCATGGATTCTGGGGCGGAGCTGCACATTGGGCCAAGGTCATCGTCGAGCTCACGCGCAAGGGCTATCAGAACCTTCATGCGGTGGAAAATCCGCTGACGTCGCTGGCCGACGATGCCGCGCGCACCCGCAAGATGGTCGCGTCGCAGAAGGGGCCGGTCCTGCTGGTCGGCCATTCCTATGGCGGCGCCGTGATCACCGAAGCCGGCACGCACGACAATGTGGTCGGTCTGGTCTACATCGCGGCCTTCGCACCCGATGCCGGTGAAAGTCCCGGTGCCGTGGCCCAGAAATATCCGTCGCCGGGCGGGGCGAATTTGTTCGTCGACGACGATCAGTACCTCTGGATCAAGCAGGACAAATTCCACGAGAGCTTCTGCCAGGACCTGACCGCCGACGAAGGCCTGGTCATGGGCGTCACCCAGAAGGCGCCGCTGGTCTCGACCTTCAGCAACAACATCAGCGTTCCGGCCTGGAAGAGCAAACCCTCCTGGTACCAGATCTCCAGCGAAGACCGGATGATCGCGCCGGAAGCCCAAAAATTCATGTCAGGGCGGCTGAATGCGAAAAAGATCATCACGCTGAAGTCGAGCCATGCCTCGCTCGCTTCCCTGCCTGTGGAGGTGTCCGCCTTGATCGACGAGGCGGCGATCGCGACATCGAAGTAGGGTTGGCTCATCCGGGCTACAATCATCAGGGCTCGACAGGCACCGCATCGCCCCAGCGCCAGCGTTTCGCAAGGGCGGACGCTGCCTTGTCCCGGCGCGGGATCTTTCGAACCGCGGCGTGGCCGTCTGCGAGACACAGCTTCGCCGTCACCTCGACCTTGGTGACGGCGGGGTGCGCCAGCACCCGCGCCGCGGGGCGGTGCTGCTGCGGCGTTCGCACCAGCGCGACATAACTGAACTTCTCGTCCTCGAACGGCGCCTCCACACCCTTGACCTGCTTGTGGTCGCGCGAGCGTGCCAGCCGCTGGGTGAAATGGCACCAGTCGGGCGGCGACAGCGGGCAAGCGAGATCGTGCGGGCAGGGCGCGATGACATGGGCGCCGTGTCCGATCAGGCGAGTGCGCAGATCGATGATGCGGGCGTAACCGGCCGGCGTGCCGGGCTCGACGACCAGCAGGGTGTCGCGCGTTTTCGCCCACAGGGCATCGGCAAAGCCGCTGCGCTCGCCGTCGCGCAGTTCGCCGATCACATAACTGGCGATCACGAGATCCGCGTCGGTCGCGCCTGCCAGCGCCTTGCGCGCGTCGCCGGCCTCGTAGCGCAATGCCGCCAGCCGCGGGCTGTCCTGCGCCAGCGCAAGCGCCAGCGTGCGCAGCGCCGAATTGGCGTCGAGCAGGCTGAAGTCGTTGAGGCTCGGGCAGGCGTCAGTTGCGGCCCATGTCGCCGTGCCCGGTCCGGCGCCGACATCGAGCAGGGTTTTCGGTGTGAAGTCCGGACAGGTTTCGCCGATCGCATCGAGGCAGGCGGAAATGGCGGCATAGGTCGCAGGCATCCGGGCCATCGCATAGGCGAGGGCGTCGTCGGAATTGCGGATGATGGTCGAACTGCCGCCGCTGCGATAATTCGCGGAGATGCCGGCCGCGCGGGCGGCGAGGTCGTTGCGCGACAATCCTTGTGACAGGCGGTCGAGGGCGCCCTTCAGGTCGGGAGGCAGATCGGACGCCATGCGTCACCGCCTCCCGCGGGTGGCGTGGTTACGCCACGTTCTTGTCGAGGATTTCGACCGCGCCTTCGAGGTCGACCGAAACGAGCTGCGACACGCCGCGTTCCGCCATGGTGACGCCGTAGAGCCGGTTCATGCGCGCCATGGTGATCGGGTTGTGGGTGATGATGATGAAGCGCGTCTCGGTACTGCTCACCATCTCCTGCAGCAGAGTGCAGAACCGCTCCACGTTGTGGTCGTCGAGCGGCGCGTCGACTTCGTCCAGCACGCAGATCGGCGACGGGTTGGTGAGGAACACCGCGAAGATCAACGCCATGGCGGTCAGCGCCTGCTCGCCGCCCGAGAGCAGCGACAGCGACTGCGGCTTCTTGCCGGGTGGCTTGGCGATGATTTCCAGGCCCGCTTCCAGCGGATCGTCGCTCTCGATCAGGTGCAGCGCGGCTTCGCCGCCGCCGAACAGTTCGGTGAACAGCCGCTTGAAGTGGCCGTTGACCACCTCGAACGAGGTCAATAGCCGCTCGCGCGCTTCCTTGTTCAGGCTCTGGATGCCCTGGCGCAGCCGCTTGATGGCTTCCACCAGGTCGTCGCGCTCGGTGGTGAGCGTGCCGTGCTGGGTCTCGACCTCGCGCAGCTCTTCCTCGGCGCGCAGGTTGACGGCGCCGAGCCGTTCGCGGTCGCGGCGCAGTTTCTCCAGATCGCTCTCGATCTCGTGCACCGGCGGCAGTTCCATCTCCGGCGTGAGTTCGGCAAGGCCGGACATGGCCTGCGGATCGACCTCGAGGGTCTCGCGGATTTCCCGCTCGGTGTCTTCGAGCCGGCGCTTGGCCCCCTCCATGCGCTCCTCGGCGCGGGCGGTGGCTTCGCGGGCGGCGGAAAATGCTTCCAGCGACGCGCGGGCTTCGCGGTCGGTCTGCGCCATCAACGTCTCGGCCTCGGCCAGCGTATCGGCCGCGGTGCGGCGCGCCGCTTCCGCGAATTCGATTTCGCTGATCAGGCCGCGGCGCTTTTCGGCGAACACTTCCGGCGCGTTCTCGAGTTCGGCGCGCTCGATGGTGACTTCGGCGATGCGCGCTTCGATGGTCGCGACCTGGGACGCCGCGCCCTGCTTGCGGGTGGCCCACTCGGTGCGCTCGGCCAGGATGGCCTGCACGCGGCGATCGGCGAGCTCGGCCTCGCGGGCCAGCGCCTGGGACTCGGCGCGGACCTGCGCGGCCAGCCGGCGGTGGCCGTCCATGTCCTCGCGCACGGTGGCGAGCTGGGCTTCGGTCTCCGCGCTGGACGGCAGCTCGGCATGCTGTTCCGCGGCCGCTTCCAGCGCACCGTGGGCTTCGCTGCGATCGGCGTGGATGCGCTGCTGCGCTTCCGTCAGCGCCGACTTGCGCGCCGCATGGCGGTTGATCTCGCGCTCGGCGGCGGCATGGCGCTCGCGCGCCGCATCGCTCTCGCGCTGGGCGGCGCGCCAGGCGTCGCGCGCAGCGGTTTCGGCGAAAGCCGCGGCCTTGAGATCCTGCTCGGCATTATCGAGGGCTTCGCGTTTGGCGGCGACGTCGAAGCGGGCCTCTTCGAGTTCACCTTCGATCTCGCTGAGACGGTTGCGCTGCGCCAGCCGCCGCGCTGCGGCGGTCGGCGCGTGGGCGCTGGCGACAAAACCGTCCCAGCGCCAGACGTCGCCTTCCAGCGACACCAGCCGCTGGCCGGTCTTGAGTTGCCCGACGAGCTCGCTGCCGCGCTCCTTTGGCACGATGCCGATCTGCGCCAGTCGCCGGGCCAGCTCTGCGGGCGCATTCACATGCGCGGCGAGGGACTCGACGCCTTCGGGCAGTGCGGGATCGCCTTCGAGCACGCCGATGTCGGTCCAGCGCATCGGCGCGCCTGGATCGACCGGCGCATCGAGGTCGTCGCCGAGCACGGCGCCCAGCGCCTTTTCATAACCTTTGGTGACGGTGACGCCGTCGATGATCGGCGGCCACAGGTTCTTGGTTTCGCCGTCGAGCAGCTTGGAGATGGTGCGGGCTTCGGTCTCCAGCCGCTGCACGCGCTTCTCGGCCTCGACCAGCGGCGAGCGGGAGCTTTCCAGCGTCTGCCGCGCCACGCGGTGCGCGGCCTCGCTCTCGCGCGTTGCGGTCTCGGCGTCCGCCAGGCCACTCTGCGCGATCTCGATTGCCGCGGTCAGCGCCTCGATGTCGCCGAACGCGCTGGTTTCCTGCGCGAGCTTGGCGATCTCGCTCTCGACATTGGCGATGTCCTGGTCGAGCCGGGCGACGCGGCTCTGGTGGGTGCGCACATTAGCTTCGAGCTGGTTGCGCTTCGCGGTGAGGTCGGCAAGCGCGGTGGTCAGTTCGGAGAAGGTGCGTTCCGCGGCGGCCAGCGTTGCTTCGGCTTCCGAAACGCGCTCGTCCGCGCCGCTGCGCTTGTCGACGCGGGCGCGGATGTCGTCCTTGAGCACCGCATCCTCGGCGTCGAGGCGCTCCAGCGCCACGTCGGCGTCGGACGACTGGCGCTGTTCGCGCTCGATGTCGGCGCCGAACTGGGTCAGCCGGCGTTCGAGTTCGGTCACGCGCTCCTTGGCGCGCTCTTCCTCGCGGTCGAGCAGGTCGCGCGCACTGGTCAGGCGCTGCAGCCCAGCGGCGGCGCGCGCTTCGCTGTCGCGCAGCGCGGGTAGTTCGGAGGCGCGGATCGCCTGGATGCGCGCGGCTTCCGCCTGCTCGCGGGTGCGCTCGGCCATCTCGCGCACGGAGAGATCGTGGGTCTGCGCCGAATCATTGACATCCGCGTGCGCCTGCATCCAGCGCAGGTGGAACAGCATCGCCTCGGCCTTGCGCACCTTGGCGGCGACTTCGCGATAACGGATCGCCTGGCGGGCCTGGCGTTTCAATCCGTCGATCTGGCCGGCGAGCTGGCCGATCACGTCCTCGACGCGGGTGAGGTTGGTTTCGGCCGCCTTGAGGCGCAGTTCAGCTTCGTGGCGGCGGGCATGCAGGCCGGCGACACCGGCGGCGTCTTCCAGCACGCGGCGGCGCTGTTCGGGTTTGGCCTGGATGATTTCGCCGATCTTGCCCTGGTGGACGAGGGCGGGCGAGCGTGCGCCGGTGGCGGCATCCGCAAACAGGATCTGTACATCGCGGGCGCGCACGTCGCGGCCGTTGATGCGATACGCCGAACCTGCTTCGCGCTCGATGCGCCGGGTGATTTCGAGCATGTCCTGGTCGTTCACCGCCGACGGCGCATTGCGCTCCGAATTGTCGATGGTCATCGCCACTTCGGCGTGGTTGCGCGAGGGCCGATTGCCGGAGCCGGCGAAGATCACCGAATCCATGTCGGTGGCGCGCAGTGATTTGTGCGATGTCTCGCCCATCACCCAGCGCAGCGCTTCGACCAGATTGGACTTGCCGCAGCCGTTGGGACCGACCACGCCGGTGAGGCCTGGCTCGATGTGGAAATCCGTGGGCTCGACGAAGGACTTGAAACCGTGAAGGCGAAGGCGAGTGAGTTTCATGGACACTTTGCTCTAGTTGGCAGGGTCTGAAATCTCCCTGCCGGGCCAAGGCGATAGCGCACCTGGACCCCATTCTAACTGAGTCGCTGACGGCGGCGTGTAGCGACCGACAATGGCGAGGCGGCGGTGCGAGGGCAACCGGCCGCCAGGGATTCCCAAGGCTTTATCCCAAGCCTTTTATCCACACTTTTTCAGCTATTTAGATCAAGATTGCCGGACGCGCGACCGCTTTCGGCGGTGGAACCCGAATGGTTTCAGGTCTTCAGCAGCGGCTTGATCAGCTTTTCGAAGTTCTCGAACGAGGCTTCATCCTGCATCGGGGTACCGTTGATGAAGAAGCTCGGCGTTCCCCTGATATTCAGCGTGTCGGAGGCATAAGCCTCGGTCTCGTTGATGCCGTCGAGCAGCTTCTTATCCTTGAGACAGGCATTGAAGCTCTCTTCGCTGAGCCCAGCCTGCTTGCCGATCAGCTTCAGCGGTTCGAGCGGATTTTTCACGGCCCAGTCGTTCTGCTGCTTGAACAGCGTATCGACCACCGCAAAGTATTTTGGCGCATCGGTCTTGGCGATGCAGCGTGCCATCACCGAGGCGGCCGCGGCCAGCAGGTCGAGCGGGAATTCACGGAAGATGAAACGCACCTTGCCGGTGTCGATGTAGGCCGACTTGAGCTTGGGAAACACCTCGGTGGTGAAGGCCGCGCAATGCGGGCAGGTCATCGAGGCGTATTCAATGATGGTGACGGAAGCGCCCTGCGGTCCGAGCGCCATGTCGCCGAGCGGGCTCGGCTTTGCGACCTCCGCCGCACTCTGCGCCGCGGCGTGTCCAATGACGTGCCACGGCGACATCCCGGCGAGGCCAGCAAGGCCCGCGATCGGCGGAAGAGCTGAAAAAGCGCGGCGTGTAAGGGTCAAAGGCGTCGCTCCGGATTGTGCCGACGAGATCCAAAGCCCTCAAAGCAGGCTCCGGTTCCAGGCTCGCATTGTTCCAAGCCTGGATTTGGGCCGGTCGCTGTCGCGCCGGCCCGTGAGCCTGAAACCGCTGCGTGCATTACGCCTTCAGCAGCGGCTTGATCAGATTCTCGAAACCCTCGAACGAGGTTTCGCCCTTTACCAGGGTGCCGTTGATGAAGAAGCTCGGGGTCGAGTTCACCTTCAGCTTGTCGGCGGCATATTCCTGCGTCGCCTTGATGCCGTCGAGGGTCGACTGGTCCTTGAGGCAGGCGTTGAAGCTCTCTTCGCTCAGACCCGCCTGCTTGCCGATCCGCTTCAGCGAGTTGACGGTGTCGTTCATCGCCCAGTCGGCCTGCTGCTTGAACAAGGTGTCGACCACGGCGAAATACTTGCCGGCATCGGACTTGGCGACGCAGCGCGCCAGCATCGAGCCGGCGGCGGCCTTCAGGTCGAGCGGGAATTCGCGGAAGATGAACCGCACCTTGCCGGTGTCGATGTATTCCGACTTCAGCTTGGGAAACACCTGGATCGTGAACGCCGCGCAATGCGGGCAGGTCATCGAGGCGTATTCGACGATGGTGACGGAGGCATTCTCCGGTCCGAGCGCCATGTCGCCGAGCGGGCTCGGCTTGGCCACATCCGCGGCGGTCTGGCTTTGCGCGGACGCGCTGCTGATCAGGCGCCAGGGCGAGACACCGATGAGGGCGGCAACGCCGGTCATCGACAGGAGAGCTGAAAAAGCGCGGCGCGTGAGGGTCAAAGGCGTGGCTCCGGAAAAGCGGTCAAGGAACTGGCACGTTCGCTAACTTGAAACGATAATTATGGCAATGGCACGCCGGGAACCGGCACGCCCGGAGAGGCTCACTTCCGCTTGATCGAGGCGCCAAGCCGGGCCAGCGCCGCGCGCAGGTCGTCATCGGTGACCGAGGCCAGGGTTTCGGCGACCGCGGCCACCTCCCGGGCATCGGGTGGGGGAGGCCGTTTGGGGCGGGTCGGGCGGGACAACGGCGCCTGCCGCAGCGCCAGCCGGCCGATGGCGTTCCAGCCGAAAAAGCGATTGACCCGCTGAATGATGACATCGGAGGTGTGCTGGATTTCCAGCGCCATCGGCCCTTCCACCCGCAAAATGAGCGTCGCCGGCTCCTGGGGCTGGCCTTCGACCGGCCGCGGCCACTGGATCTTGAGCGGCTGGGTGTGTTTGGCGATCTCCGCACCGGCGATTTCAGCCCAGCGCGTCACCAGCTCGCGCGAGGCGAAGCCCTGGCGCGCGAACACATCATTGATGGCGCGGCCCGCGAGAACGGACAACGGCTTGGCGGAGATCGGACCGGGCTTGTTCATGGCTGGGCGTGCTGGATACATAGTGTCATGAGTCTATCAGGCGCCGCGCTGCGGCGAAAGAAACCTTCCGCCGGGGAACAGCCGGGCAACGCGGCCGATCGCGCGGCGCTGCTGCTCGCCTGGTACGACCGTCATCGCCGCCGGCTGCCCTGGCGAGCGCTGCCGGGCGAGGCGGCGGACCCTTACCGGGTCTGGCTGTCCGAAATCATGCTGCAGCAGACCACGGTCAAGGCGGTCGGGCCGTATTTCGAGAAATTCACCGCGCGCTGGCCAACCGCCGCTGCGCTGGAGCGCGCCAGCCTCGACGACGTGCTGCGGATGTGGGCCGGGCTCGGTTATTATTCGCGCGCGCGCAACCTGCATGCCTGCGCCGCCGTTGTCGCGAACGAGCACGGCGGCGTGTTCCCCGATACCGAGGAGGGGCTGCGGGCGCTGCCGGGGATCGGACCCTACACCGCCGCCGCCATCGCCGCGATTGCATTTGATCGCCGCACCATGCCGGTCGACGGCAACATCGAACGCGTGGTGTCGCGGCTGTTCGCGGTGGAGGAGGCGCTGCCGAAGGCGAAGCCGGAGATTCAGCGGCTTGCCGCTACCTTGCTCGGGCCGGCGCGCGCCGGCGACAGCGCCCAGGCGCTGATGGATCTCGGCGCCACCATCTGCACGCCGAAGAAGCCGGCCTGTTCATTGTGTCCGCTGAATGACGATTGCGCCGCCTTGACGCGCGGCGACCAGGAGACGTTTCCGCGCAAGGCGCCGAAGAAGAGCGGCGAGCTGCGCCGGGGCGCGGCGTTCGTGGTGACGCGCGAGGGCGAATTGCTGCTGCGGACGCGGCCGGAAAAAGGTCTGCTCGGCGGCATGACCGAAGTGCCCACCTCCGAGTGGCTGGCGGGGCATGAGGACAAAGCCGCGCTGAAGCAGGCGCCAGCGCTCACGAAAGCGTCACGCTGGTCTCGCAAGGCCGGTGTGGTGACGCACGTGTTCACGCATTTTCCGCTGGAGCTCGTGGTCTACACCGCGCAGGTGCCGACCGGCACGCGTGCGCCTGAGGGCATGCGCTGGGTCAGGATTGCGATCCTCGCCGACGAGGCGCTGCCCAATGTCATGCGCAAGGTGATTGCGCATGGGTTGGGGGACTGAGGCGCCCCCGCGCTATCGCGACATTGTTTCCGCAAAACGCTGCCGTGCTTGCGGGCGGCGCCCTGACGGAAATCCGAAAAACATCCCGCCGAGAAGGGTCATGCATCCGAGGCCGATCAGGATCCAGCCGAACGCCGCGCGAAGCGGGCCGACGGTTGGTTCCGTTGTGGCTGGACTCGGCGCCGCTTGCGCTTGTCCCACAGTGGCACTGGCTGCGGGCTTGGTCTGGGGATCGGCGTCCGGCTCGTCGACATTGACGCTGTCATCGGCGACCTCGACATTGCTGACGGGGGCGACGCCGGACTGCGCGGCGGCGCGGAGCGCTGCGGCAACCGTGTCGCGCGAAACCTGATCGGGCGCGACAGCAACAGGCTGAGCAGCACCAGGTTGAACGGTAACGGATTGAACAGGCTGCGCTTCTGCGACGGGCGAGCGCTCGGCCGGGTGTTTCACCGCGGCTGTCTCGGCGGGCTGTTCCGCTGGCGCCGTCTCGGCCGGCAATTCGGCGTGGGCATCGGCGGTCGAGGCTTCGAGTTTTGTGTCCGGCTGCTGCGGGTGCGGCGTCGCGGGCTGCTGCGAGGCTGCCTGCCGCGGCTTCGGCGCCTCGTCTGCCACATACCAGCATTTGCGGTTGGTCTTGCGATCGCTGCGATAATACCAGTGAGCTCCGGCAGGCGCCGCGCCTTTTGGCGCGCTCAGGCACTCGTCGGCGGCGTGGGCCGCGTCAAAGGAGACTGCTGTTGCAATCACACCTGTTGCAACCACACTGGCGCAAAATGCGACCGTGATTGCCGATGCAACCGTCCTGGTTCTCTGCATGTGTTCATCTCGCAAGGTGCGCCCAAGGTCCCAATTAGGTTCTCGGTGACAATTTGGGTCGCAATGGGCCGCAATCTTGCACGGTCCGCGGCAAAATTCGGGCTCGCTGTCGCTGCCGTATTTTGCCGGTGTTCATGAAGCTCGCAGCCCGGGCGAGTCTACGGGTCCGCGCACGCGCGGCCGCGACCCCGGGATGTGTGGCGATGCCGTTCCCGCATATCGCCGCCGCGCATGCGGGCTACAGGCCGACGTTCGCAACGCCGTCGGGTTGACCGATGCCGGGCGCAGTCATAATGTTCATCTTGCGGTGCAAGCCGCGCCCGGGTCCGCGGGAAGGGTCGAACCCACTTGCAGCGCTCACATCTTGTTTTTGCCTTTGTGCAGCCGGTGTTGCGGACCGTCGGCGACGTCATGCACGGAGGTTTCCGATGATCCGCCCACTCGATCGATTGAATCTCGATCATCTCAAGAAACAAGCCAAAGACCTCATCCGCCAGTATCGCAACGGCGACGCCGGAGCGATCGAGAGCTTTCGCCGCGCGCTGCCGGCAGCCGCCGGCCGCAGCGACGCGCAGATCGTCGCGCTGCAATTGCGCCTGCATGATGCGCAGTCGTGTGTGGCGCGCGACTTCGGTTTCCTGTCGTGGGCCGACTTGAAACGATACGTGGAGGTGCAGTCCGCATCGCGCGACGCCCGTGCAACGCGCGTGCTGCGCTGGCTCGAACTGGTCTATGCGGGAGATGTCGATGGCACGGTCAATCGTGCCAATCCCCGTGTCGCGGTTCGGGTGCTGACAGAGAATCCCGATCTCGCTGACGGGAGCCCTTATCTGTCCTGCGCTGTCGGCGATGAAGACGCACTGCGGCGGGCGACGGCGGCCGATCCGGCCTGGGTGAATCGTCCGGGCGGTCCTTTGAATTTGCCGCCGCTTGTTGCGGTGACGCACTCCAGCCTGCTGGAGCTTGCGGAGTCTCGCAAACGCCTGCACGGCTGCGCGCGGTTTCTGCTCGCGGCCGGTGCCGATCCCAACCAACGCATCAGCAGCCGGTGGCCGCCGGCCTCCCTCAGCCAGCCCGACGATCGTACTCCGCTGTCCGCGCTCTATGGCGCCGCCGGAAAAAACTACGATCCGGTGCTGACGAAACTGTTGCTCGAGGCGGGTGCCGATCCCAATGACAATGAATCGCTGTATCACTCCTTGGAAAGCCCCGCCTGCACCCGTCTGCTGCTGGAGCATGGCGCGCGGATCGACGGCACCAACGCGCTCTACCGGTCGCTCGACCTCGATCATGCTGCCGCGCTGGAATTACTGCTGCAACACGACGGCGATCCGAACGAGCCGGCGCGCAATGCGCCACTGACCGACTGGGGCTCGCTGCTGCTGTGGGCGATTCGTCGTCGTCGCTCTCGCCGGCATATCGAGGCGCTGCTGAACGCCGGAGCCGATCCCTCGGTGCGCACGCCTGATGGCGTCAGCGCCTACCGGCTGGCGTTGCAGTTCGGCCTTGAAGACGTCGCTGCATATCTGCGTGAAAAGGGCGGAGCGGAAGCGGTCTCCGAGGACGAGCAGTTTATCGCCGCGTGCGCGCGCGGCGATGCCGGCGAAGCCAGGCGTATCCGGTCCCGGCGGCCGGACCTGCCGGCGTCGCTGTCGGAAACGCAACTGCGATTGCTGCCGGACATGGCAAGTGAAGGCGGCAGCGCGGGCGTAAAGCTGATGGTCGAACTGGGATGGCCGATTGCGGTGCGCGGCGGGGACTGGAGCGCCTCCGCGCTCAATCTCGCGGTGTTTCGCGGCGACGCCTTCCTTACGCGATTCCTGCTTGAGCATGGTGCCAGCTGGACCGAGGAACATGGCTTTGGCGACAATGCCTGCGGTACGCTGTCATGGGCGTCCTGCAACGAGCCGGTGGAAGGCGGTGATTGGATCGGCTGCGCGCGCGCGTTGCTCGATCACGGCATGCCGCGTGCGACATTGGATCCCGGCAATCCCGGATGCGTGCTGGTCGCAGGGAAACGAAAGCAGTTCTCGGAAGACGTTAGCGAGGTTTTGTTGGGAGAGGCTCCGTAGCCCGGGTGAGCGCCAGCGATACCCGGAATCTGTCGCAGTGCCGTTTCCGCATGTCGCTGCCGCTCATGCGGGCTACTACGCACCTACACATATTCGAAAGTACATGCACCTTGTAAATCATGGTTCATAGTACTATAGTTCAGGGGGCGAGGGTAGGGTATTGCGTAT
>JBGMOD010000255.1:16916-30571 GCA_041424235.1 Hyphomicrobiales bacterium | reverse complement strand
CTGATCTTCTTCGTGCTGGTCGACGGCTGGTCGCTGGTGGCGGGGAGCCTGGTGCAGAGCTACGGCGGGTAAAAAGCCTGCGCTCCGAAAGCCATTGGAATATTTGGGTTTTTGCCTGAGTAATAGATTTTCATCGCTAATAATGCTATATTTGCGCGTGGGAGAATTCATGTCCGCACGCCACCAAAGCTCGACAGCAGCTGCCATTCGACGGATGGCGGAGCTGCATCACGTTGCCTACGTTCAGACGGAGAGCGACGAACTGGCCCGTCATATGACGAGATTGGCTGGCGATCATGTCGAACTGGATGAAATCGAGCAAATGTTGATTGCCCTGCAACGGGCTGGCCACCTCAGCCGTGTCGATCTCGTGCGCCTACAGGCCAGTTATCTGCGCGAAGCCAAATCGTGACATTTGATCCATTCGGCGACTTTGCGACGCGTGGCTATCTGCGCAATATCGCCAGCGAAAAAGACCTCGATATCGTGCGGCGACTGGAACACTCGTCCTTCACCACTGGCATTGATGACGCCTTCGCGAAGCTCGTACAGGCCAAGCATCTGTCTTATGAACATGTGCTCGCCACACACAGGACGCTGTTCGAAGCGGTTTATCCTTGGGCCGGACAGGACAGGACGCAAACCGCTCCCGATATTGCGGTGACAAGAGGCGATGTGCTGTTCGCACATCCTGCAGATATTCGAGCCGCCATCGACGTAGCATTACGAGACGGTCAGGACAAAGACCTGATCGCCTCCAGACCAGGCGAGGTCATGGGTTATCTTGCTTACGGTCACCCATTCCTGGATGGAAATGGGCGCACTATCATGGTTATTCACTCTGTGCTGACTCAGCGCGCCGGTTTCAGCATCGATTGGGCAGCGACGAGCAAATCCGATTATCTCGACGCGCTAACAAAAGAACTCGATCGCCCCGGCAAAGGGCTCTTGGACGCATATCTCAAGCCGTTCGTGCGCCAAGCGACCACCGACGAACATCTGGTGGCGACAATAGCTCACATGCCGGGCCTCGATGGACGGGTCGAAAAGGTCGAACAGGACAAGGTGCTCGGCAAAATAGACGAGCCTGCGGTGCAAGCTCGGTACGAGCAACAGCAGATCGTGCGAGAGCGGAAAGAACGTTAGCTAACGCACCGCGTTCGCGCTCTTCACGCTGCCGATCTTCGGCAACGCACCGGTCGGGGTCGGATCGGCCGGCGATGGGTTCGGCGGCAGCACGGCCTTGGCCGTCGTCATGTCCGAGAAACGGGTCTTCATTTCGCGGAGGAAGCCGTCGAGCGTATCCACCGACGCCGCCATCTTTGCGATCTCGGCGAACTCGGCGCTGGTGGCCGCCGCCGGCTTGCTGGCGATATCGAAGGCCACGCGATCGGCGCCGGTGCTCATCTTGGGACCGTATTTCTCGCGAAAGCGTCCAAGACCGAGCGTGTCCTCGGCCAGCGCGTAACCGATCGCCGCGCGGATCACGTCACCCTTTTCGACCGCGTTGAGCGGCTGGAAATCCTTCCAGCGATCACCGTAATACAGTTCGACCTGTTCGGCGGATTCACGCCAGCGCCGCGCCGCCCAGTAGATGTCGGAGCGCAGCCGCACCACCTCGCGCCCGGTGAGGTTCGAGATCATGTCCAGCGCGAGATCGTGGCGGCCGATGTCGCTTTGCGCCCGCGCCTCCAGCAGCATCCGCTGCTGCCGCAGTTCGCCGGCGAGATCGGCGATGCGGGTGTCGCGGATGACGGTGGCGGCGCGATCCGGCTTGCGGTTCATCAGATAGACCGTCGCCAGACGCGATGCGACCTGGGCGCGCGCCGCTCCCTCGAGCCGGTGGTCGACCTGGTATTGCAGCAGGTCGGCCGCCTGATCGAGCAGGTCGACATTGACCAGCCGCTCCGCCAGCCGGCGGATCATCTCGTCGCCGCGCCGCCCGATCGGCGTCAGTTCGCGATAGTCATAGAACATCCCCAGTGCTTCGATCGGCGGCAGGTCGTCGCCTTTCGGCCCGAGAAACACCTGCGAGAACAGCGCGGAGGTCTCATCCTCGATCTGCCGCGACACGTCGGAGTTCGCCGACAGCCGCGTGGCGAGACGCGCGGCAGCAAACGACCCGGCATAGCGGCCAGCGTCCGCATACAGCCGCGCCAGTTGCTGCAGGGTCTCGAGCTCGATGGTGTCGCCGCGCCAGGTCACGGCCAGCGTCTCCAGCCCCTGCAGGGCATCGTCGGTGCTGATGTCGTTGTGCTTGCGCCGCAGCGCGATCTCGTGCAGCCGCGCTTCGGCGGCCGACTTGCGGTCGCTGGACGCCAGCACGTCGCGATAGTCGCTCAGCGCGTCCTTGTCGCGTCCCAGCGCCTCGGCGAGCTGCCCGCGCATCACCGCGACCGCCGGCATCATGCCGGGCGGAATGCCGAGCAGGTCCAGGTCGTTGCCGCGCGCGGACGCACCGGCATAATCCCTGACTTCGAGCGAGGCTCGCATCGCCGCGCTCAGCACGATGCGCTGCAGGTCGTCGGGCAGCGCCGCGATCGAGAACTCCGCGTTCTTGAACTTTTCGCGCGCCTCGGCCCATTTCTCCTGGCCGGCGGCGGCGAGGCCCTTCCACACCTGGAGATCGTAGCCGCCACCGATCACGGGATTGGCGAGATCCTTGAGGCCCGTGGCGGGGTGTCCGCCGAGGATGTTGGCAACACCGCGAACGATCAGCGCGGTCGGATCTTCCGTGCCGGGCTTGGCATCCGCGAGAGCCAGATCGGCCGCGCCCTTGGCTTCGGAATAGAAGCCGCGCGCCAGGTAGAATTTTGCCAGATCGATATTCGCGGCGGTCTTTGCGTCGCCGCCGGCTTGCGCCGCGGCCGAGATCAGCCCGTCGACCCGCTTGCCGAACACGGCGTCGCGGTTCTGCCGCCACTCCGCGAGATCGAAGATCGGCCGCGGGCCGCTCGCGGCGCGTTGCGGCGCAAGGTCCGCGGACGACAATGTCAGGCCGCCGGGCCGGGTCACCACCACGCGATCGGGCGACGTGGTGACGGAGAGATCGTCGGCATTGGACTGGACGACGACGCCGTGGACCGACTCCAGCAGCGAAAACTCGACGAAGTCCTGCCGCTTGACGAAGCCACGCGCCGGCAGCGGGGCCGTGATCACCGTCAGCGCGTCGCCGGCCTCCGGATCGCGCAGCTTATGGATGGTGGCAGGGCCAGCCAGCGCCACGGCAACATGTGCCCGCGCGGGGTCGGCGATGTTGCGGATGGCGGACAGCGGCTGCTGCGGTGTTTCCATCGTGTCCGCCAGCATCACACTGAGGCCGGTGCCCTCGCCCGACAGGCTCGCCAGCTGCGGCCGGCCGAGGCGGATGCGGATCGCCTGTCCCTTGTCGAGCCTTTGCGTGACCACATCGCCGATAATCGAACCGCCATCGCGGCGGATGGCGTCGGTGTTGATCGCCGCCTGCGCATCGACCACCAGCCAGATCGCATCGCCGCGGCGGAACATCGCCGCCGGGGTCGCGGTCTTGAAGGGGAACACCAGGCGCAGCCCATCGCTGCTGCGGGTGGCGCTCACCGTCACGGCAGCGCCATCCTGGGCCGGCGCGGCCTCGACCTTTGCGGCCGCCTGGACCGGCGCCGGTGCCGGTTGCGGCGCTGCGGCGGGCACATCGGCCGCGGGAACCGCGGGCGCTGCCACCTGCGGCGCTGCGGCTGGCGGCGGTGCCGCAGCTGCCGCTGCCTTGACCTGCTCCATGATCGGTTCGGCGTCCGCGGGCACTGGCGGCATCACCGCAGCGGATTTCTCCGGCACGGCGGCCGGAGCTGTGGTTGCCGGCTTGGCAATTTCAGGCTTGGCGATCTCAGGCTTGGCGATCGCGGGTGCATCCGCTTTCGTTGCGGCCTTGATCTCGGATTTGGCTTCGGCAACGCTCGCCGCGAGCCCCGACGACTTGCGGACCTGGTCGAAGCCGATATCGACCACATAGTTGGCCTCTTCGCGAAACGACTTCACGTCGACATCGCCGATCACCGCGAACGACACCGTTGCGGATTCGCCTTCGATCTTCTGCTCGATCGCCGAGATGTTCGACGGCGCGGCGATCTTGGCATCCGTGAGGTCGAAATTCAGCGGCGTGCCGAACACCAGGGACAACTTCTTGTCTTCAAGCGACGAAGACACCGCCGTCCCCTGCGGCAGTTCGAACACGAAGCGGACGAAGGTCGGCTGCACCGAGGCGCGCACCCGCACCGGCGCGCGCTTCTTGGCCTCCGCCAAAATCTTCTGCTGCCGCAGCGCCCGCTCGGCAGCGCGGGCGCGCTCGGCGAGCTCGCGCACCACCTCCTGCGGCAGCGGCGGCGGCAGGCCTTTCCAGCTGTCGGGCAGGAGATCGATGAAGATCCGCTCGCCCGCGGTCATCGCGTTCACGGTGACCTTGCGCGACAACGCGAGACGGATCGCCATGCCGTCGGGATCGCGCCGCGCCATGCCGACATAGTCCGGCACCGCGTCGGCCAGTTTGTCGACGGGAATATCGACCGGCTTCTTGAAGCGGATGACCAAAATCGAGCCCGCCGTCATCACCTCGGAATCAACATCGTCGTCGAGCTTCAGCACCATGCGGGCGAAGCCGCCCGCGGCGGCGAACGAGGCCTCGCCCTTGACCGGCTGGAGCTGGGCTTGCGCCTGGTTTGGAGTTTGGGTTTGGGCCTGCACGGGGAGCGTGAGCATCGCGACCGAGAGCAGCAGCGCGCCTGGCAGCGCACGCAGGTGCAGCGGCGCAAGGCAAAGCCGGGCCGCCTCGCCGAGCTGCCAGCCTCGTCCGGGACTCGTTGGCGTCCTGCTCACGTCTCCAGCCTATTCCCACGGCCGCTCCGCGGCCCACGACCTCACGCGAACGACTGTAGATTCCGGCGTTTAAGGAGCTGTTAAGCACCCCGGCCGGAGGTCGACGGTCACGGCCCCGGGCGACGGCTAGTTGCCGCCGTCGGGCGGCGGCCGGCCTTCGATCTTGGGCAGCTCCAGGGCGGAGGCGGTCTTGTCGCCGCTGGCCCGGCGGGCCATTTCGACGGTCAGCCGTTCGGCCGCCTCCGGCTGCATGACGCCGACGACATCGGACAGCTTGCGCGGCGCCATCTGGGTCGCGACCTCGATCAGCACCGACATGTCCAGCCGGTCGAAGATCTTGGCGGCATCCTTCGGCTTCATCGCCTCGTACATGGTGACGATGCCCTTGAACTTCGCGGCATCGGCCTCGGTCTTCTGGTTGGTGGCGGCGCCGATCCGCGCCTCGACCGCCTTCATTTCCTCGACCTTGCCTTCGATGCGCTTTTCCGCGGCCTTCAGCAGATTCTCGCGGATGTCGATTTCACGCGCCCGCGCCTCGAGTTCCTGGCGGCGCTCCTGCAGCCGTTCCAGGATCGCGCGCTCCGACGCCGACACCGGTTTGTCGGGCAGCACCAGGCCGGCCGGCGGCTCGGCAGGCTTGGCCTCGACGGTCTCGGGCTTCTTGTCGGTTTTCGCCGGTTCGTCCTTCTTGGGCGTCACCGAGCCGGTGATGTCAGCGGGATCGGGAGCAACGACGGCGCGCGATTTGCCCGACGGGAAATTGAACATCTCCTGCGCCCACGACATCTGCTCCGCGATCGGCGCGGACGGCGTGTCGCGATCATTGAAGATATAGCCGCCCTCCAGCACCAGCCCCAGGGTCTTGAGCGTGACCAGACCGATGATCGCAGCCAGGACCAGGGGGATGACGCGGAAGTTGCGGGACGACTTCATGCCGCAAGGCCTGCCGCGCGCTTGCGTTCGGAGAAGGCATGGGCGGCGGCGAGCAGCGCCTGCGGCGACATCGTCGACGAAGCCATATCGCGAGCCTGCTCGCGGGTGTGCGCCCTCGCCGGGGTCGCGGCCGGCATCGTTTCGCTGGCGTCAGTGGCGGAGCGGCCGGCCGATACGATCCGCGACAGCCGGCGCAGCAGTTCGTCACCGGCCAACAATTGCTTGTCCAGCACGGCGGTCAAATCGGTGGCCGAGGCCAGCCGGTTGCCGAGGTTCTCGTTGCAGTCGCGCACCGTGAACTTGAGCCCGCCGATCGCGCGCTCGGCGATCTCGGTCGCGGTAATCAGCTCGGCGATGGTGGCCTTGAGCGACTGCTCGTCGGCCTTCAGCCGCTTGAGGCGGCTGTTGAGCAGCATGCAGTAGCCGATCGTGGCCACCAGCAGCATCGCAACCAGCGTCTCGATGATCATCCCCAGCGAGTGGTTCATTGTGCCTCCATCATTTTTGTCTGCTCATCGGCTTTTTCGAACATCGCAAGCGTCATGTGCGGCTTGCGCAGCGGTTTGGTGACGCGGATGGCGACGCGGTCGCCGACCCGCCCCATCCGCCCTTCGGTCAAGGTGACGTTGCCGCAGCGCACCGACACCAGCGCGTCGGCGCGCATGCCGAGCGGCAGCGTGTCGCCGACCTGCAGCTGCATCAATTGTTTCAGCGGAATGTCGGCTTCGTAGAGCACCGCGTCGACGGCGATCTGCGCGCGCGAGATCTCGGTGGCGAGATGGCCTTCCCAGATCGGATCGCGGCCGAACTTTTCACCCATGAACATCTGCAAAAGAACTTCGCGGATCGGTTCGATGGTGGCGTAAGGCAGCAGAAGTTCGATATTGCCGCCGCGATCTTCCATATCGATGCGCAGGCGCACGAGAATGGCGGCGTTCGCCGGCCGGCTGATGGCGGCAAAGCGCGGATTGGTTTCCAGCCGGTCAATGCTGAACGTCACCGGCGAGAGCGGGCGGAAGGCCTGCTCGGCATCCGCGAGCACGACTTCGACGAGGCGCTTCACCAGGTTGGTTTCAATGGTGGTATAGGGCCGGCCTTCGATGCGCAGCGCCGCCTGCCCGCGGCGACCGCCCAGCAGCACGTCGATGATCGAATAGATCAGGCTCGAATCCACGGTGAACAGGCCGAAGTTCTCCCACTCCTCGGCCTTGAACACCGACAGCACGCAAGGCAGCGGAATCGAATTGATGTAGTCGCCGAACCGCACCGAGGTGATGCGGTCGAGCGAGACCTCGACGTTGTCGGAGGTGAAGTTGCGCAGCGATGTCGTCATCAGCCGGACCAGCCGGTCGAACACGATTTCGAGCATCGGCAGACGCTCGTACGACACCATCGCCGAATCGATGATGGAGCGAATGCCGGAATTGTCGTCGAGATTGACCTCGCCGACGCTGAAGCCGAGCAGATTGTCGATTTCTTCCTGCGACAGCACGCGCTCGCCGGCCGCGGCCGAAAGCCCCTTGCTGCTCTCGTCGACCATGGCGGCCCACTGCTCCGCCATCGCCTCGGTCAGCTCATTGGCGGCCGCTTCCGCAGCCGCGGCTTCCGGATCCTGCGAATCCAGCGCCGCGCCCCATTCGGCGGCCAATGCATCCTGGTCGACGTCGCCCGGTGCCATGGTTCAGCTCCGCCCCATCACTGCACCAGGATTTCTTTGAACAGCACCGCGTTCACCTGGGCGGGCTGGATCGCCGCGTTGACGCGCCGGGTCAGCTCTTCCTTCAGGCGAAACATCCCGGCCGACCCCTGCAGGTCGCCGACCCGCAATTCGCGCATATAGGTCTGGAAGATGTCGAGCAGGCGCGGCATCGAGGGCTGGATCTGCGCCACCACCGGTTGGTCCTTGACCTCGAGCGCGATCTTGACCTTGAGGTACTGCACCCGCTCGCCCGGCAGGTTGGAGAGATTGACCAGCACCTCCGGCACGTCGACAAACACCGGCGGCTTCGGCGCCGCCGCTTCCGCGGCATGCTTCTCCTCGGCCGCCTTGGGGCGCATGAACAGGAAATAATAGCTCGCGCCACCGCACAGGATCGCGAACACGCCGACGGCTGCGATGATGAGCTTGAATTTGCTTTTCGGCGCGCCGCCTTCGGCAGCGCCGTCGTCCGTTTGATCGTCTGCCATCGCCCGCTCGCCCCGGTTCTGGGAATGAGCTCGATGCTGCCGAGCAGGCTGAATTAACGCAAAACTAATGCCGCCGACGCCCCAAGCGCCCTGTTGAAATCAAAGTAGGGCCGCAATGGTTAACGGAATCTTTCTTTTGTGATTCAACTGGGAAAATTTTGCCGGCAAACATGGTCAACAAGTCCTTTCTTGCCGCCTCCTCACCACCCCTCCGTCGGAACAAGCATTTGAAATAGCTTACATTTCAACTCTGGCACGACTCTCGCTTTGTAAGGGATCGAACCGGCGGCTTGGGAGAGCCAAGGGTTCGACCGGATCGGCAGGACGCCTGGGAGGGCCGACTGCGCGATCCCTGAAGGGGAGAACCACCGATGGAGAACACCATCCTCATCGGATTATCGCGCCAGATGACGCTTGAGCGTCAGATCGACGTGATATCGAACAACGTCGCGAACCTGAACACGAACGGCTTCAAGGCCGACAAGTCGCTGTTCCAGGAATACATGATGCCGGTGGCGCATGCCGACAACTTCGTCGGGCGCGATCGCGTGTTCAGCTATGTGCAGGACCGCGCCACCTGGCGCGACATGCAGCAGGGGCCGACCGAGCAGACCGGCAACCCGCTCGACGTCGCCATCGACGGCAACGCCATGCTGGCGGTTCAGACCCCGGCCGGCGAACGTTACACCCGCAACGGCGCCCTGCAGATCAACTCGCAGGGCCAGCTCGTCACCACGGACGGCAATCTCGTGCTCGGCACCGGCGGTCCGATCACCTTCCAGCCGAACGACCGCGACATCGTGATTTCCCAGGAAGGCACCATCACCGTCCGCGAGGGCCTCACCACCCTGCAGGACTCGGTGCGCGGCAAGCTGCGGATCGTCAATTTCGCGCAGCCGCAGCAGCTGCAGAAGGAAGGCTCGAACCTCTACTCCGCGCCCAACGGCGTGGTGGCGCAGGCCGATCCCAGGTCGAAGGTGCGCCAGGGGTTCATCGAGAAGTCGAACGTCAACTCGGTCGCGGAAATGAGCCGCATGATCGAGGTTACCCGCATCTACCAGCAGATTTCGTCGGTCATGCAGCAGCAGGGCGACATGCGCAAGAGCGCGCTGGACAAACTCGCTGACCCAACGAGCTGAGGAGACTGATCCATGCGTGCACTCTACACCGCAGCGACAGGAATGGCCGCCCAGGAGCTCAACGTCCAGGTCATTTCCAACAACATCGCGAACATGCGCACCACCGGCTACAAGAAGCAGCGCGCCGCGTTCCAGGACCTCATCTACGACCACCAGCGCCGGGTCGGCGCGCAGGCCTCCGACCAGGGCACCATCATGCCGGTCGGCATCGACATCGGCGGCGGCGTCAAGACCGTCGGCACGCCGCGCTCGATGACCCAGGGCACGCTGGCGCAGACCGGAAACGATCTCGATATCGCCATCCGCGGCGAAGGCTTCTTCAAGATCCAGATGACCGACGGCACCTTCGCCTACACCCGCGACGGCACCTTCACCACCGACGGCACCGGCCGCGTCGTCAACGCGCAGGGCAACCTGCTGCAGCCGACCATCACGATCCCGCAGAACTCGTCCGGCATCACCATCAATGCCCAGGGCCAGGTCTCGGTCACCCTGCCCGGATCGACCACGCCCACCACCGTCGGGCAGATCGGCCTGACCCGCTTCATCAACAAGGCCGGCCTGCAGCCGGTCGGCGACAACCTGTTCACCGACACCCCCGCCTCCGGCCCGCCGCAGGACGGTCTCGCCAACGCCGACGGCTTCGGCGACATGCAGCAGGGCAACCTCGAGCAGTCCAACGTGGAAGTGGTGTCGGAGGTCTCCGACCTGATCGCCGCGCAGCGCGCCTACGAGATGAACTCCAAGGTGGTCAGCGCCGCCGACCAGATGATGCAGTCCACCACCGGCCTGTTCCGGTAAAGGGGAATCACAATGAGCATCCGCATCCTTGTCGTCGCCGCCGCGCTGCTCGGTGGTTGCGCCGCCGCCTTCGCGCAGTCCGACACCGTTGCGCAGTCCGGCCCCGAAACCGAGGTCATCGCCACGCCGGTGCTGCGCGCCAACGTCACCGTCACCAGCGACGTGGTGCGGGTCGGCGACATCATCGACAATGCCGGCACGGCCGCGCAAATCGCGATCTACCGCGCGCCGGATCTCGGCACCACGGGCACGCTGCAGGCCTCCCAGGTGCTGGCGACGCTGCGCGCCCATCAGATCATCGGCATCGACACCAAGGATATCCGCGAGATTTCGGTGACCCGGCTGTCGCGGTCGCTGGCGTCCAAGGATGTCGAGCAGCGCATCGCGGCGCTGCTGGAGCGGCGCAACGGCCTCGGCGACGCCGCCAACATCACCGTCACGTTCGACCGCGAGCTGCGCACGCTGCAACTCGATGCGTCCAACACCGGCGACCTGCAGCCGGTATCTACCCGCTACGACCCGCGCAACGGCCGCTTCGACGTGATGTTCGAGGTCGCCAACAGCAACAGCTCGGTGCCGACGCGGCTGCGCTTCACCGGGACGGCGATCGAGACCGTCGAGGTCGGCGTCCTCACCCGCAGCGTCGATCGCAACGAGGTGCTGAAATCGTCCGACATCGTGGTCGAGCGCCGGCCGAAGGCCGAAGTCGGACCGCAGCCTGCGCGCCGCGACCGCGCGCTCGGCATGCAGACCCGCAAGGCGATGAACGCCGGCCAGGCGCTGCGGATGGCGGATCTCGCCAAGCCCGACCTGGTGCAGCGCGATCAATCGGTCACCCTGATCTACCAGACCGACGGCCTCTATCTGACCATGCGCGCCAAGGCGGTCGACAGCGGCAGCGAGGGCGACACCGTCTCCGTCATCAACACCCAGTCGAAACGCACGGTGCAGGGCGTGGTCACCGGTCCCGGCCAGGTCTCCGTCACCATCGCCACGCCTCGCATCCTCACCACCGCCGCCGTTGCCACGCCCGACAACAAATCGACCGACGCCACGAAAGCAGAGTAAAGTTCATGTGCACGTTCAGAGAGTTCAACCGCGCCCTGCTCGCCTTCAGCCTCCTCGGGATCAGCGGCCTCGCCGGCGGTTGCTCGGCCATCGATCGCCTGTCGGCGATCGGCGAAAAGCCGCCGCTCGCGTCGATCGACAACCCCACCGCCAAACCCGGCTACAAGCCGGTGCAGATGCCGATGCCGACGCCGCAGCCGGCATCCTACAACGCCAACTCGCTGTGGCGCACCGGATCGCGGGCGTTCTTCAAGGATCAGCGCGCCGCGCAGGTCGGCGACCTCTTGACGGTGACGGTCAACATCAACGACACCGCCAACATCGCCAACGAAACCCAGCGTAGCCGCACCAACAAGGAAGACAGCGGCACCACCGACTTCCTCGGCTCCAAGCTGCTTGGCGGCAGCGCCGCAAAGGCGCTGCCCGGACGTTTGCTGACCGCGGATTCGACCTCGTCCAGCGACGGCAAGGGATCGGTGCAGCGGCAGGAAGCCCTCACCACCAACGTCGCCGCCGTCGTCACCCAGATCCTGCCGAACGGCAATCTGGTGGTCGAAGGCAAGCAGGAGATCCGGGTCAATTTCGAGGTCCGCGAACTGATCGTCGCCGGCATCGTGCGTCCGGAGGACATCCAGAGCGACAACACCATCGACTCGACCAAGATCGCGGAAGCCCGCATCGCCTATGGCGGCCGCGGCCAGATCACCGACGTGCAGCAGCCGCGCTACGGCCAGCAGGTGCTCGACGTGCTGCTGCCGTTCTAACGACCACGGCCGGAGCGGACACGCTCCAACGCCACCGGAATCCGATCCGCAACCAAGAGGAAACGCAGCCACCCGACGACGTCAGCGCCGCGTCTCCCGACGTCGCTGAGATGAGCTCCCCACTTTGCGGCGAACCTAGGCGCAGCAAGGTGAAACGACGCGGCCTTCGGCAGCTCCCCTGCCGAAGGCCGTGATCGTTTGCGGGACTGAAAACTGCATCTGCGGCATGGCGGCGGAAGCTTCCTCATCCGTTCGGTGGACAAACCGCGATCATCATGGGATGCGGCGACCGGGATCGAACCTCTCGCGGCTCGCGCGACACTACCGAAGCGATGATCGAACCATTTTCCGGTCAACCGAGCGACGGAGATTCCGATGCTATCGCTGCGAGGGCGCGTGGGGCGACATGCCAACACCGGCATCCATTGCCAGAACTGGAAAGACGACCAGGAATTTGTCATCTCGCTGTTGAACAGCATCCCGCCCGCCGACGGCGGCACGGGCGGAAGCCTCGGCGGCCGCGTGGTTGCCGGCATCGCCAGCGATCCGCTGTACCGCTCGATCCTGCATTTCGAGAAGACGTACTTCGGCCGTCAATCCGGCTTCGTCGATCCCGGCGGCCCGATGCTCGCCAAACTCGAAGCGCTGGCGACACGCACGCATAGCCCTCCGGCGCCGCCACCGCCGAAGGGGCCCTGGGACGACCTCAAGACCAAATCCGTCCTCGATGGATTGCGCAAGGGGATGGAGGGCGACGATCATCGCCTCGATCAGTCCGATGTCGTGGAGATCATCCGCAACACGCTTAGCGACGGCGTCGTCAGCGCGGACGAACTGGCCGACCTGTCCACCATCGCGACGAACTCCAAGAGCATCTCGCCGCGATCGCGCAAGCTGCTGGAAACCTTCGTCAACGAAGTCAGGAAAAACACCGCCGGCAAGGGACCGTACAGCCTGTCCACCTACAAGCAACAATGGGCCGCCGACCGGACCTGCGATTTTCTGAAAGGCGCTGGCGCAAAATACTTTCCGCATCTCGATCGAGACGAGGTCGGAGTCGGCATCCTGATGCGGATCGCCAATCCCGGGCTGCTCGACCAGGGCCAGGCGGGTGTCTGCGGAGCGGCCGCGATGCTCTTCAATGTCGCCAACGACAATCCCGGCAGATACGCCGCGTTCGCCATCGACCTCTACGAGCGGGGAAAAGCGCACATCGACGGCTTTGACATCGCGCCGGGAGACGACGTCCGCAACTACACCATTCCTGCCGCGGCGCTGATGTCCCAGGTCGACTGGATGACCATGGCGAGCCTGCGCGACTCGGAAAACTGGATCTATCATTTCAGTTCGTACAACGACAAGGATGGAGGGACGACACCCGCCGAAGAAGAAAAGTGGTTCAAGCGCGCCGGCTATTCCGACGTTCAGAACGAAACCAACGATATTTTCAGCAAGGATGCCGACAACGCCGACGAGGCCACGCGGCTGTTCAACCAGGGCTACAGCGTGGTCCTGTTCATTCATTCCAACATGCTGCACGCGGACAAGCAGACCAAAACATCACGGGGCCCCAGCCATGTCGTGGTGCTGCAGTCGCCGATCGACCGCTCGGGCGGTTACGTGAAGTTCAAGGTCTTCACCTGGGGGCAGCGGGATTATCAGGTCCCGCAAGGCGCCGCCTTGTCGGAGGCCGACTTCCTGGAGAACTATTACGGCTATGTGGCGGGCAAGCCCTGAAGCGCTGTCGGGCCCTATCCGGAAATCTCCGCCTCGGGATGCGACACGATGGTCATGAACCAGACCAGGCTGCCGGCCAGCGACCAGAAGAGATCCCAGTAAAACCAATCCATGAGCATGTCACCTCGCAGATCGAATCGGGACGATAACGCCAGGATGCTAAAACCGGGACGCTAAC
>JBGMOD010000255.1:0-16906 GCA_041424235.1 Hyphomicrobiales bacterium | reverse complement strand
TAACACCAAACCGATAACGCGAAGGTTACGTCCGAGGTCCATGCGATCATGCGCAAAAAGGACACTCGGTGAGCAAGGCAACTGCGAGCCGCCGGGTTCACTTGCCGGGGATGTGCCAGGCGGCTCGCCGCCGGTAAAGTTGCGTCGCCGGCAACTCAGTCTAGCCGAGCACGCGATCATCAAAAGTCCAATGAACCGGCGAACTGCGGAAAGAAAAGGCCGGCCGCTGCTCGATTTCTGTTCGCTGGAGCCTTCAACCGCATCACGGCAGCGCCGGCGGGTTCTACAGCTTCGATTTCAGCAGCCACGCCACCAGCCCCACCGCGGCCACGAACGCCAGGATTCCGAGCAGAACGGAGGATGTCCACAGATAGGCCCCGACCGCGCTGCCTCCCACCACCAGCGCGGCGCCCCACTCGACCGCGAATCGGGCCCCTCCCCGCAGCGGCCTGGACGGTTTGATGGTCTGCGCCGGACCGGGGGTGGACGACGCACTCCCGACACGTGTCCTCGCGCCGCCGGGAAAGGCCGCGGCGAGTTCAGGCGTCGGCCAGACTCCGGCTTCGCCGGCGCCGCTCAGCAACCAGATCGGATTTTGCGCCTTCCAGCGCCTGAAGTCGGCCGCCATGGCGTTGAACGGGCTGCCCTGCGACTCACCCAGCCGGTCCATCGCGACAGCGACGTCGCGCAGGCCGCCTTCCGCATCCGCAGCATCAGGAAGACCCGAGGTGCGCAGTCCAATGAAGGGACCGAAGCGCTGTTCGATCAATCGACCGAAGCCGTCATAGACGCCGGCGAATTGTTGTCCGATTGCATCCAGCACGCGTGCGCGACGCACGGCGAAACGTGCGCAGGCCTGCGCCTTGTCCGTCACGAGATAGGGATAGGTCGCCTCCGCCCCGTTCGCCATCTCCTCCATCATCTCGTCGCGCTGCGGATCACCGATGTCGAAATCGTCGATCAGCCGCGCTCGCTTCAGGTCGGTCGCGCCGAACAGGCACCACCACAACAGCGGAATACCGTTTTTCGCCTCGAGCTCGACGCCGCCGTCGCGCCAGAATTCCTCCCACTCCCCGGCTTCCCCGGAGGGCATGCGATCGTTGGGAAAGGAGTTCAGAAAAACATAACTCGCCATTCTATCGATCCTTGCGCTTCATCCTCGGCGATCGGACGCTTGCCGGCAGCCGCGGCACAAAAATCCGGGACAAAAAAATCGCGGCAAGGCTCCGCGCCTGCCGCGACCGGTTAAAGTCCTAAAACAAAAATCGCGACGATCTACTCGTCGCGATAAACCTTTTCGCGCTTCTCGTGGCGCTCTTGCGCCTCGACCGAGAGCGTCGCGATCGGACGCGCCTCGAGCCGCTTCAGGGAAATCGGTTCACCCGTCTCTTCGCAATAGCCGTACGAGCCGTCATCGATCCGGGCGATCGCCGCATCGATCTTGGAAATCAGCTTGCGCTGACGATCCCGGGCCCGCAGCTCGATCGCGCGGTCGGTTTCAGACGACGCGCGGTCGGTGAGGTCCGGATGATTGACGTTTTCGTCCTGCAACTGCTGCAGCGTGGTCTTCGCTTCCCTTAAAATCTCTTCCTTCCAGGCGAGCAGCTTGGCGCGAAAATACTCGCGCTGGCGCTCGTTCATGAAAGGCTCCTTCTCCGAGGGCCGATAGTTTTTCACCTTGTCCAACACTGATCACCGAATCCGTGCAAGGCCACCGGAAAGTCCGCTGGCGGGCCGCTTATATAGCGAGCCGATGTGACAAACAATATCGCCCCAGGGGGCCGGCAACCCCCTGAGGCGTCTTATGAACACGGAACTGAGGGGATCAGTAGCCGACCGTAAAACGGGCCCGCTCGTGGGCCGGTTTCTCGATTTCATCGGCCAGCGCGACTGCGTAGTCCTCGAAGGAAATCCAGCTTTTGCCGTCCGCGGCGCTCAGAAGCTGGTCGGTCCCGAGCCGGAATTGGCCGGTCCGTTCACCGCCCACGAACAGGGCCGAGGGCGAAATAAAGGTCCAGTTCAGCTCCTTTTCCTGGCGCAGCCGGTCCAGGAAGGCGCCACCCGCCTCCGCTTCGGCCTTGTACTGGGGCGGGAACGACGGCGTGGTCACGAGGCGCACGCCGGGCGCGACCTCGAGGCTGCCGGCGCCGCCCACCACGATGTAGCGGCCGACCCGGGAGGCCTTGGCCGCGGCAATCAGCTTGGCCGGATCGCTGGCTGTGAAATGCACGGAACTGATGGCCACGTCATGGCCTTCCAGCAGGCCGGTCAAGGCGGCCTGGTCGAACACATCGCCCTTTTTCGCGGTCAGGTTCGGCTGCGACGGCACCTTGGCCGGGTCCCGGCTGATGGCGGTGACCTGGTGCCCGCGCCGGAGCAGCTCCTGGGTGATGCGCGAACCGGCCTGTCCGGTGGCGCCGACAACGGCAATCTTCATGACGACTATCCTTTGGCTTCTGGGGCCTGCTTCTAGGGGGTTGGATCAGAATTAAGTTTCTGATAGTTACCAGATAGCCAAAAGAGTGCAGGTGTAAAGAACGCACTTTTGCCGCACCAGATCACATGAAGGTAACCAGACTGGGAGTCTCCGGATGAAGGGAAACGTCTATGCCGCCGATTGCCCGACGCGGGTGATCCTTGATCGCGTCGGCGACAAGTGGGCGGTGCTGCTGTTGCTGCTGCTCATGGACGGTCCGCGCCGCTTCAACGAGTTGCGCCGCTGCATCGGCGGCATCTCGCAGAAGATGCTGTCGCAAACCCTGAAGAGCCTGGAACGTGACGGCCTGGTGCGCCGCCGCGCCATCGCCACCGTCCCCGTCACGGTGGAGTATTCGATCACGCCGCTCGGCACCACGCTGGCGCAGGCAGTCGATCCGCTGCGGCAATGGGCGGAGAATAATCTCAAGGAAGTCCAGGCCGCCCAGCGGCGCTACGATTCGACGGGCAAGGAATCGGCAGCGGCCTAGGCCTGCGATCAGCGCCGGCGTCATCCGCCGTTCTGCGGGCGTCTCGCACAACGCTGCATATGGGATTGCGTGCGTCGGCGGGTTGCGCCGACGCCAACCCGCCCGACGCGCCGCTGACCGTTTCTGTTGATCGAAAAGGGACAGGCCGCCGTCAGAGAGCGCTATTTCAGCGGCAGAAAAAGTTCAGCGACGGTCTCATGCTCCGGCACCTCCGGGTAGAAGCTCAGCCGCTGGCAATAGATCGGGAAGTCGCGTGCTTCCTCACCGCTGGCCGGAAGCCAGTCGCGATAAAGGTAGAGCGCGGCGGGCTCCAGATTGTCGGTGCTGCCGACAACGCGGAGCACCGCGCAACGTCCGCCAGGGATCTCTCCGGCTTTGATCTGCTCGTCGTTCGCCCCGATCGGCTGGTCGATCCCGACACAAAGATCCACGCTGTAATCGGCAGGCGACGCAGGACGTCGCTCGGAACGCCAGACATTGAAGGTCGGACTTGTCCTGGGGTGCAGGCCGGCGGCTTTGCGCCACGCGATGAACCGCTGGATGGTGGCGCCCAGCGTCGCCGGGTCACCCCGATGCTCCATGATCGCCACCGGCGTGGGCGGCACATCGCGGATCGTCACGTCGTCGGTGGTGAAAGTCTTCTGCATGAGCTTGCTCCTCGCGTTGTCGAAAGGCCCGAAGGCCGCAAGCCACGGCTCCCAGTCGGGAGACTTCCGGAACGACGAAGGCGATTGTCCGAACCGTTGCCGAAAGGCGCGGGCGAACGCATCCGGTGCATCGTAACCGGCATCCATCGCGATGTTCGTGACGCTGTGGGCGTCCATGTAGGCCAGCTGGTGCGAAGCGCGCTTCATGCGGGCAAGCTGGACATAGCGATGCACGGATAACCCGAAGGTCGCCGTAAACTGCCGGTGGAAATGAAACTTCGAGAAGGCTGCAACGCCGCTCACCGTTTCCAGGTCCAGGTCACTGTCGAGGTGCCGGTCAATATAGTCCAGCACCCGCTGCATCCGGGCCTGATGGTTTTGAAGCGCCGCCGTCATCGTCCCTTCCTCCGTGGCGGCACCAGTTAGTCGCTGATGGCCGTAACGTGCGCGACCGATCTTGCGGTTTTTGGGGCGGATCAGCCGGAACCGCCCCATGACGGCTTAGGACGAGCATCCGCGTGAGCTGACCGACTTCGCGTGGCGCGCGATCAAGCCGTTGCTGCCCAACAAGACGCGTAGCGCACCGCACGTCAATGACCGCGGTGCGTCTCGTGCGGCGCTGCATATGACGTTGCGTGCGCCGGCGGATTCCGCTGACGCCGACCCAGTCCTGCAAACAGAGTTTGAGGTTAGAACTGCCCGGCCTTGGCGAGCTCGACTTCGACGCGCAGCTCGATCTCCGACAGCACGGCATCGAGGCCGGGATCGCCGGAGGTGGTTTTGAGATCGGCTGCGGCGGTGCGCAGGCGCTGCACCGTGGATGCATCGAGCGATCCGGCCAGGAGGCCGATCTTGAGGTCATCGAGCACATCGAGCGCGGTCTTGCCGCGCTTGACCGAGCGTTTGCGGCGCTCCAGTGGATCTTCCACCCCCTGCAGGGCCAGCAAGGCATCGATGTTGCCGACGGTCTTGGGCGCGGCGGTGGACCGGGTCTCGGTGGTCTCGGCCGAGTCGGGCAGCGAGAAGCCGGTCGAACTGGTGCGGCGGGCATTGGAGGCCGGGGCACCGAATGTCGTTCCGTTGGATCCGTAGATGCGCATGGTGCGGTCTCGCCAATTCCGGCTTCGAGGTGGGGCAAACGCAATGTGACGCCCGACGATCCGCAAGCCGGATGTGCCCGCCCGTTATGGCATCCCGGCCTTAATGTGATCTGTTCAGGAAACCTCGCCTTTTATGGTTAATGAAACGTAAACGGCCCGGCAAAAACTGCCGCGACCGGCAAGTTCGACGCCCGCGCAACCGCTCCAGAACCTCACACTCTCTTACGATCTCCTTTCCAATCAATGGCTTAGCCTCCTGGCATGGTTTTCGCTGAGTTAACGGCGGATCAGTGTCGTGGGGAGCATGACGCATGAGCCGCGAGACCTCAGCGGGGAGCAGAGGATGAGACGGAGTTTCCAGGCAGTGGGCGCGGCGATTCTCGCGCTGCTGCTGTTGAACGGATCGGCCAGCGCGACGTCGCGGATCAAGGATCTCGCGAACATCGAAGGCGTGCGCCAGAACCAGTTGATCGGTTACGGCCTCGTCGTCGGCCTCAACGGCACCGGCGATACGCTGAACAACATTCCCTTCACCAAGCAGTCGCTGCAGGCGATGCTGGAACGCATGGGCGTCAACATCCGCGGCGCCACCATCCGCACCGGCAACGTCGCCGCCGTGATGGTCACAGGCAACCTCCCGCCTTTCGGCACCCAGGGCACCCGGATCGACGTCACCGTCTCCGCGCTCGGGGATTCCAAGAGCCTGCAGGGCGGCACCCTGCTGGTCACCCCCCTGCTCGGCGCCGACGGCAACGTCTACGCGGTGGGACAGGGCTCGCTGTCGATCGGCGGCTTCCAGGCCGAAGGCGCCGCCGCCAGCATCACCAAGGGCGTGCCCACTGTCGGCCGGATCGCCAACGGCGCCATCATCGAGCGCGAGATCGAATTCGCGCTCAATCGCCTGCCCAACGTCCGGCTTGCGCTGCGCAATGCCGACTTCACCACGGCCAAACGCATCGCCGCCGCCGTCAACGATTTCCTCGGCACCAAGACCGCCGAGCCGGTCGATCCCTCGACCGTGCAGCTCTCGATTCCCTCGGAGTTCAAGGGCAATGTCGTGGCCCTGCTCACCGAGATCGAGCAACTACAGGTCGAGCCGGATCTCGCCGCCAAGATCATCATCGACGAACGCTCCGGCATCATCGTGATGGGCCGCGACGTGCGCGTCGCCACCGTTGCGGTGGCGCAGGGCAACCTCACCGTGACGATTTCGGAGAGCCCCCAGGTCAGCCAGCCCAACGCCCTGTCGCGCGGCCGTACCGTGGTGACGCCGAACACCCGTGTCGGGGTGCAGGAAGACGGCAAGAAGCTTGCGCTGGTCAAGGACGGCGTCTCGCTGCAGCAACTGGTCGACGGCCTCAATGGGCTGGGCATCGGCCCGCGCGACCTGATCGGCATCCTGCAGGCGATCAAGGCGTCCGGTGCGATCCAGGCCGATATCGAGGTGATGTGATGAGCCACGCCGCGATCCCTTTCGGCGCACTCGGCGCCAACGACATCTCCTTCAACAACGCGTTGAAGAAGGTTTCGCCGCAGGTGCAGGCCAAGGCCAAGAACACGGCGCAGGATCTCGAGAGCGTGTTCCTGAACTCGATGTTTTCCCAGATGACCAGCGGCCTGAAGGGCGACGGCCCGTTCGGCGACACCGTCGGCACCGGTCCCTGGCGCGCGATGCTCACCGACCAGTACGCCCGATCGTTTGCCAAGGCCGGCGGCGTCGGCATCTCCAGCGACGTCTATCGCTCCCTCATCATGCAGCAGGCCGCACGTAACAGCTAAAGCGTTTTCGAGCGAAGTGGATACCGGTTCGCGTGAAGAAAATGCGTCAAACGCAAAAAGTTCGGAGCTTTCACCATGACCCAGCAGCCCCAGCCGGCATCCGCCGCCTCCGTCTCCACCCTCGCCGACGCGCGCAAACTGTCCGATGGCCTGATGGAGGTGATGACGACCCTGCTCGATCTCATCGAGAACGAGACCGCGCTGGTGCGCGCCGGCCAGGTCCGTGAAGCGATGCTGCTCGAGCCGCGCAAGACCGATCTGTCGCGCAGCTATGTCAGCGCCATCGAACAGCTCAAGAGGAGCCACGACTACTTCACGCAATCGGCGCCGGACCTGCTGGCGACGCTGCACCGTCATCATGACGTGTTCCGCGCCATGCTGCAGGTCAACCTCACTGTGCTGGCAACGGCGCACGCGGTGTCGGAAGGCATCATCCGCGGCGTCAACGGCGAGATGCAGAAGAAGAACATGCCGCAGACCTACACCGCCGCCGGGCAGCGCAGCACCCCCAGCGCGCGCCACGCCGCGCCGCTGACCATCAGCCGCACGATGTAGAATGCGCGACACGCAGGCGTGTAGCCTGGATGAGCGAAGCGACATCCGGGATTCCAGCTCAGCGGGTGTTGAGTCCCTGATATCGCTTCGCTCATCCAGACTACGGATCGAGATGTAACCGATCTCTCAAATTTTACTAAAATGCTCTCACGTTCCGCGGCAGTTAAATTTACGCCGTCCGATTAGGCTCGTTCGCAACGGATAGTCGTATCCAGCGAGCGGGCCAGACAGCAACTCCGATCAATTTGAATCGAAATGTCGCGGGCGAATGCACGCGGCATTTGTGCTGTTTTCTAACGCATCGTTGAGATGACATTCCTATGATTGCCATTGGAGAGGGTTGGGATTTGACTCACCGGAAGCCAGGAGGGCTCCATGGGTACGGATTTCAACATCAAGCCGGTCGGGGGACCGGTTGCGGCGCCCATCGTCAGGCCGACGCCTGACGCTGCGAGGAATGCCGTCGATACCGAGTTGCCGCCGCCGAAAACCACATCGGCCGCCGACGCGTCGGCGAGCGCGCGCAACAATCCGCAACCCGACACCAGCAGCCTGAGCAACCAGATCGTGATCGACCGCGCCGCCGCGGAAATCGTCTATCGCGTGGTGGACAACCGCACGAGCCTGGTGGTGCGCCAGTTCCCCGATGAAGCACGGCTGCGCCAGCGCGCCTACCTGCGGGCGCAGGACCAGGAAAAGCTCGACCAGGCGGCACGCGCCAAGCTCGACCGGACCGCGTAGAGCACTGTCGGGATCGATCGTGAATTGAATCGACGCAAGCGCTGCTTCACCTCGCCCCGCTTGTGGGGAGAGGTCGGATTGCGAAGCAATCCGGGTGGGGACTCTCCGCGAGTCCGAGCCTGCAAAAAGTGCCCCGATCCTCTCCCCGCAAGCGCGGGGCGAGGGAGAAATCACGCCCCCGTCACACTCACAGCCGCTGCAGCAACTGCTGCACGGTGCGGTCAGCGACCGCCACCATGGTCAGCGTCGGGTTCTCGGTGCCGATGCTCGGCATCGAGCCGCATCCCGCGATGTAGAGATTGTCGTGGTTCCAGCTGCGCTGCCAGCTGTCCACCACCGAGTTGTCGATTGTCGTTCCCATGATGTGGGTGCCGCAAACATGGCCGGCGCCCGCGTAATTGTAGTCCTGGCCTTCAAACGAGAACTTCGTTCCGGCGGTCGGATCGAATGCCGTGAACTGCTGCGCACCGATCCGCCGCATGAATTCGGCTGACGCGACCCGCGCCTGTCGAAAGCCCGCCATCACGTAGTTCGACAGCCTGTAGCTGACGACTGGACGCTTGAGGCCGAGATTGTCGACATGGGTGTCAGACAACTGAACACGATTGAGGGGATCGGCCGTTTCTTCGACCAGGAACGCGGCGCGGAATTGGCGCGTGAGCAGGTCGTTCAGGATGGTGACGAAGTCGTTGCTGCCGGCGATCGAGGACTTCGGATTGAGCCCACCGTTGTTGCTGCCGTAGATCCAGTCGAGACCGCTCGTGTAGGGATCGGTGGTGGGCCAATTCCAGCCTTCGTTGCCGATTTCAATACGCCAGGCCGCGCGGTTCGCCCGGAATGGACCGTCGCGCAGTGACTCGATTCCCGACGTGGAAATCGGTCCCCGGTAGCCGTAGGCGTGGGTCCCCTCCGGCATCATCCCCCAGATCAGGTAGCACGGGTGATCCATCAGATGACATCCGACCAGTCCGCTGCTGTTTGCGACCGTGTAGCCGCGATCGGTCGGGGAATTCAGCAGGATCTTCGCGTTTTCGATCGCGCTTGCGGCCAGCACATAGTACTTGCCGACCGCGGTGCCCTCCCCGGTGCGGCCACCCGTGGCGGGCACCGCGATGGAATCGTAGGTCAGATAATGCAGCCCGGTGACCTTGTTCGCCGCGTCGACCGTCACGACATCGACAACGGTCTGGTACATGACATCGACGTATCCGGTCGCCAGCGCCTTGTGCAGCGCATAGGCCGCATCGTATTTCGCCTGGATCGGGCAGATCGGCGTGCAGTTGGTGTTGCCGTGGCAGACCCGCCGATTGTCGTAGGGCACCGAGTTGCGGCCGGCCGGTGTCGGCGTCACCAGCGTTTGCGCGCTGGGTCCGTAGTTCTCGTTGGTCAGCGGCGGCCCGTCGACACGGGCCTTGGTGATCTGATCGAGAATCGAGGCCGGAATTCCCGGCATCGGAAACTGATAGTCGGCCGGATACGGCGTGTTGGTCTGGCGCTGGTCTTTGACATTGGCCGACACGCCGATGAAGGCTTCGGCCGCCGCGTAGTGAGGCTCCAGGTCGTCGTAGCTCAGCGGCCAGTCCAGCCCGTGATTGTACAGCGTCTTGGTCTTGAAGTCGTTCGGGGACATGCGCAGCGTCGTGCCCATCCAGTGCAGGCCCGTCCCACCCGCCACCTTCTCATAGGTGCTTGCGAACGGCATCGAGTCGGCGCTGTAGGTCAGGTAGGATTTCGCCGGATCGTTCCACCCCAGCACCAGCGCCTGGATCGTCGGCCGCGGCGTGTTGGTCCGCGCCGGATCGAGCGCGTTCGGATTGGGCGGGTATGGTGATTCCGGAGACTTGAACGTGCTGAGGTAGAAGTTCTCCATGTAGTCTTCGCGATTGCGGTTCGTGGTCGATCCCGCCTCGATCACCAGCACGCGTTTCTTCTGCATGCCGAGCTCGTACGCCATGAAGGCGCCGGCATGTCCGGAGCCGACGATGACGACGTCATAGGTCTGCTGCGCTGCCGCTTGAGTTGCCGCCTGACTTGCCACTTGACCTGCCACCTGGGCCTCCTGTCGGGATCCGAAACGACGATGGGCTGAACGCGCGAGGACGTGTCAACTGACCGGCGTGATGCCGTAGTCCGTCAAGGTCGGCGGTGGGCTCGCCCAACTGCCGAAGTTGAACTGGCTGAAGCCCATCGGATGAGACTGGGCGATGCGCCAGATCCAGCTGTTCTTGTACGCCCGACCGGAGATGATGAAGTCCTGGCGATACGCGGGATCGACGATGTATCGGCTCGCGGCGGAATTGCGTTGCACCTCGGTCCCGCCGTACCAGACGCCGTAGAGCCATGCGAGCATGGTGAGGCGCGAGAACGTGCCCACCGCATCCGAGCGCAGCACGGTCCCGCTCTTCAGCAGCCGGTCGGCTCTCACCTGCGCCGGCATCCCCGGCGGATAGGACTCCCACTCGGCCAGCATCGTCTGGACCGCGGCGGCACCGGCCAGGTTTTCGAGGCCATAGAAGACGTCCGCGGTCGAATAATTGTCCTGCTGCACCAGCGGCTCCAGCGACTTCTCCGGGACACCGACAAGCGCAGAGGACAACGCCGTGAAACTGGCGGGCGCGCGGACGGCCGGAGCAGCCTCGGCGAGACTCCACAGCGGCAGCTTCGGTGCGAGCAGTGTCACCCCGAGCGCGCCGGCGCCCGCGAGGATGTTGCGGCGGGGAATGGGCAGTTGGTCGATTGGCATGGGACTTGTCCTTCCGGTGCGGTCCGATCAGGACGATGCGTGATCGAGACCCATGATCAATGTGTCACTGCAAACCGCTCTCACCGCGCCGCGCCCGGCGTTGCCGTCTTCTGGGCGCGACTGAGCGAGAACACGAAATTGCCGCTCGAGCCTGTCGTCATCGCGGCGTCGGCATGGCAGCTCACGCAGCTCGACGAGACCCGTTCCGATCCGCCCGAGCGGTTGAACACGGCCGGCGGCACGCTCCACGGATCGACCGGCGGTGAACCGTTGGACACCATCTGGTCGTCGACAGGGATCTGATTGCCGTTGGTCGTGGATTGTCCGAAATGGAAGCCCTGGATGTAGGTTTCCATCGTCGAGTTGGCGAGGAACGATGGCGAGGGCAGCGCATCGGGATAGGCCGGGTTGATCTCCTTCACGCCCGGCGTGCCCGTCGACTGGGTGTTGCTCGGAAACTGCACGTCGGTGAGGAAATAGTTGCTCCACACCGTCGTGCCGTAGGCCTGTTGCAGTTGCGTGCGATAGGCGTTGTTGGCGCGGATCGCTCCTTCGCCTGGCGCCGCGATCCGGACCAGTTGCGTCGGCACCTGCCCCGGAATTTCCGGATTCCACGGCTGCCTGGGCAGCACGCCGAACGTGCAGCTCGGCAAGCCGCCCGCGGGCGGGCAGGTCTGTTGATCGAAGAAGGTGTACGGTTGCGGCCGCAGCGGTTGCGAAAAGTCCGCAAGCCACGGCGCGTTGTCCTTGTGCTCGAACGTGGCCCACACCCATGCGGGCGCCGAGTTCGTGAAGTGCACGATATGAAAGCCGACAAGACCGACCGTCAGCAGGCGGCAGCGTTCCTTGACGGTCGGCTCGTCATGAAACGCACCCCCCGCTTCCTCATACACGTAGGCTTGCGTGCGAAAGAACGCACCCTCGTTGTCCGCCTCGGTCAATATCTTCCATGAGGACTTGACGAAGATCGAACCGGTTTGCGTCTGATAGACCCCTTTCGGGAAGTGCACGGTCAGCTTGTCGCGGTTCGGATTATCGGCGTCCAGGACGAGCTGGCCTTCGACCGAGTACAACTTGTGCTGCACGATATAATCGTGCATCGGCCCATTGAAGTTCAGGCCATAACGCACGTAATCGCCTTGCTTGTCCACGACGGGACCCATGCGGTTGGCCTGGATGTATTCCGACAGCACCGGAATGTCGGTGACAACCTGATTGCCGACGCGGCGCAACACTGGACGTGCACCCTCATTCAGTTGTGCACAGGCATTCGGCAGGACGTGCCCACCGCCGAACGGAGGTGGCAAAGCCGCACCGGGCTGGAACAGGTCCGTCGCTTCGGACCAGGTCTGCCAGACGGCGGTGTATTCACCGCGTCCGGTGTTCAGGCCATTGGTCGAGCTCGGCTCGGGAAGCGGCCGGCCCGAGCCATCGGTGGCCGCGGGAAAGTTCAGGGACAGAAAGTCCTGCCAGACCAAGCCGGCGTACGCCAGATATTGGCTTTGATAATCCGGCGCGGTGGCCGGATTGACGTCGGTCCCGGGCAAACAGGAGTACGGTGCCGCAAAACACCCTGCTCCGTAGGCCGGAGCGGTGATCCGCGGCGCGGCGGTCAGCGCGACCATCGCAAGCAAGACTGGGAAAAGCCCGACTCGTTTCATCGATCGCCTCCGATTGGATGGTCTCCCGTTGCGCTTTTGTCTTTGTCGGTCTTGGTCTCTTTGTCTTCGCTCGTATCAGACCTGCTGGCGCCGTACTGAGGATCGACGCGTTGCAATCAACGAGTTGAGGTCCTGACACGGACGATCTGGAATCGGCGGTTTGGAATCAGCGGCTCTGGAATCAACGACTTTGGGATCAATAACTTTGGATCAGTGACGGCGCGAAATTCGGCCAGCGAAAAATCATGCGCCGGCCAGCTCGCGAGGACGACGCTGACATTGGTTCGAAGCATGAACGCGCCGAACGTCAGCGACCCGTCGCGAACTCGACGGATCAGACCAAATGCAATCTTGAGATGTAATTGTCGTCGGGTTCTATCTTGTGCGCAGAAGTTGCGGCCGTCAAGTGTCGCATCAATGCGTCATCGGGCGCCGATTGAATCGGAGCCGAGCTGCGGCGCCACACCGCTCCTCGTTGTTGGTCTGCTTTTCTCGGGGGAAGAGCCGCAACTGCGACTCGAAGAAAACGTCGACAGCATACGCGTCGACGGCGCCAAGCTCTCAGGTGAGATTGACAGGCGCCGAATTCAGCGTCGATTGTCCGGTGGCGGGATTGCTGACCACGGTCTTGATCGTTCCCTGGCCTTCCTTGGTCAGAAAGAACTTGGAATCGCCCATCCGGAAGGCGTTATCCTTGATCAGGACGTCCTGGTACTTGATCGGCCCAGTGCCGCTCTGATAGCGCACCTTGGCGCGAAAGCCGTCGACCTGGGAGACGGTGAAGGAAAACTTCTCGCCGGTGGAGTACGTCCCCTTCCAGGTGCCTTCCCACTGCTTGGGATCGACGGCCACGTAAGGCGTACGCGACGGGATCGCGGGAGGCGTCGAGGTGTAACCCGCCGCGAGAACGCTGAAAATGTCACCCATCGCTCGACCTTCCGATTATGAGTCCGATTGCGGCTCAGGCGCGTCCGCTGAGGCCGGCCGCGAGATTGCGGTTGATCTCGATCAGCGGCTTGATGTGCTCGGGCTGCGGGCTCATCTGCAGCGCCGCAGTCTGGCTCAGAACGAAGATGCCGAGATTGGCGATGTTCTGCCGCACATCCACCGACTGCTTGTTGTCGTCGCTCAGCACGTCGCTGAGGAAGATGCTCCAGAGCTTGCGATTGAACATCAGCGCCTCGTAGGTCTGCTCGATGGTCACATCGCTGTTGGAGATGATTGCCTGAAGCTTGTTCGCCGCTTTCAGCAGAGCCTGCGCTTCGATATCACGCGGAGAGGCAGTGGTGGTCGCAACACGTGCGTAGGCTTGGGCGGCGGCACTAGACATTCGTCACCTCAACAGCTCCTCTTCCCGCTTGATAAGCTTTCGGATTTCCTTTAGCGAACTGTAAAGGGAGCCGCTTAAAATTAACTTACTTGCGGCTTCGATTTGCGGTCGAAAGCTCGGCACCGCTTCCAGCAAATCCTTGACGAAGCCCATGTAGAGCTCCTGATATTTCGGGATGTCCTTCTCCAGATACATCATCTGCGCGCAGAGATAGAGCCGCTTCACCGGCGTGTTGGCCGTTTCCGCCGTCAGGATGTCCTTCTCGCGCAGGATCGGCGCTTCGCCTTCGATCAGGAACGTGGTTCGCGTCTCCGAATTGGTGATGACGCTCTCGCCGATGATGATTCGCTCGAACGGTTTCAATTCAACCTTCAGCGCCATTGCCGTCGCCCTCTGCAAATCGCCGCGCCGCGGAACGCGCGTCCGGAAAATTTCCACGAATCATCATTACGAATATCCGAATCATTCGAGTGCAAAACTGCATCAAAAAAAAGGCTTTGCTTCATCAATGAGGCACGTTTTCCGCTTCAGGAACCGATGCCGCCGCGCATGAAACAGAAAACGGCGGGGCCCTGCCCCGCCGTTCCGAAACGTGTATTTCGTTGCGTTTATTGCAGCAGCTTGAGCACGCTCTGGTTCGACTGGTTGGCCAGCGCGAGCGCGGAGACCGCGATCGACTGACGGGTCGAGAGCGCCTGGCTGTTGGCCGCTTCCTCGTTGGAGTCGGCAAGCGTCAGGTTGGACGAACCGGTCTGCAGCACGTTGATCAGGTTCTTGGAGAAGTCCTGGCGGATCTGCACGATCGAGAGGTTGGCGCCGAAGGCCGAAGCCTGCGAGCGCAGCGTGGTGCTGGCGTTGTTGAGCGCGGTCAGCACCTTGCCGGTCAGCACGTTGTCGGTGAAGTCGGTGCCCGCGGTGAGCGGAGCAAGACCGAGACCATTCGGATTGAAGGTCACGCCGGCGATGGTCAGCGTGGATTTTCCGGTCTCGTTGAAGATCAGCTTCAGCGAGTTGCCGTCCAGCAGGTTGATGCCGTTGAAGGACGCATCCTGCGCCGTGGTCTTGAGCTGATCGATAATCTGGTTGTACTGGGCGACGAGACCCGCGCGAGCGGTTTGCGACGTCGCGTCGGTCACTACCGGTGTGATCGTGCCTGCGGTCGCGGGATTGGCCGCCGTGGTGCTCTGGATGTCGACGGCATCGAGGGTCGTGGGAGCCGTGCCCGATGTGGTAATGGTCTGGCCCGCACCATCATTGGTCGAAGTGAAGGTGAGCCTGTTGCCGTTGGTGATCGAAGCCGCGAGGTTGACGCCCGCCTGGGCGAGCGCCTGGTTGAACTGATCCAGCGACTTGACCGTTGCGGCGCCGCCGCTGAGGGCCGAAGGCGTGGCACCAAGCGTGATCGTGGTCGTGCCGGTCGAGGTCTTGAAGGTGAACTTCTGGCCCGCGAGGACGTCTTCGTTCAAATCCGAGGCGCTGACGGTGCCGCTGGGCGACGTGGTCGCGCCAGTGAATTCGACGTTGGCTTTGGTGCTGTAGCCGGTGGGCTGCTGCAGCGCCTGGTTGGCGATCGACTTGGCAGTATCGACCAGTTTCTGCAGCGAGGTGATGCCGGTGTTGGCGGCCTGCAGCACCTGCACGCCGTTGCCGATGCTGTCGAGCAGGTTGCCGATGTCGCCGGCGCGGGCATCGAGACCGGCCGCGGTGAAGAAGTTGGTCGGATTGTCGAGCGCGCTGTTGACCTTCTTGCCGGTGGCGAGACGGGTCTGCGTGGTCGAGAGCAGATCGGCAGTGTTCTGCAGGGAGAGCAGATTCTGGCGGACCGCCGAGGTCAGGACGATATCGGACATTTTCAATGCCTTCCTTCAGTGTGCATCGCCGGCGGCTTTTCCCGCGCCAACGGGCTTCGTGATTTCACCTACCGACAAGGTGAACAAAAGCTTTTAAAATGCGGTTAACAGCCGCTTATTGGGTATAGTGAACCGAAACTTTATACGCGCGATGCAGCGGTTTCGGGCGCTCGGCGCGTGGTGTGTGGCGACACAATCAGCTCCCGCTGGACAGCCGCGACATGAGACAGCTTGTCGATTGCGGGCGGCCGACACGAATTAACAAAAAATTAGCCATGATGGCCGTCTGATGCCGGAAAACGCCGATCACTGCAGCGCCAGACAAGGCATCTCGGGATCACTCAGGCGCGGGGTTCAGGGGATATCAACATGTCAAACCCGCTTGGCCTCAGGCCAGCGTCGACAGCGCGTCTATCTTGCAAGATCTGCGACGGACCGACGGCGCTTTATGGCGTCGTCGATTTGAACAGGCCGTGCGAAACGGCTGGCGTCGTCGCACCTCCGCTTGCAGGCATCCCGGTCTATTATCGGCGCTGCGCGGCGTGCGGTTTCCTGTTCACCGACGCCTTCGACGACTGGAGCGTCGATGACTTCAAAACGCACATCTACAACGAAGACTATCAGCTGGTCGATCCCGACTACAAAATCAAGCGCCCAACGGGGACTGCCAATTCGGTGATAGAACTCTGGGCTCCTCACAAGGCCAGTATGAGGGTGCTCGACTTCGGTGGTGGCAATGACGTGTTCTGTACGGCGCTGCGCGCCAACGGATTCAAGGAAGCAGTGACCTACGATCCCATGATCCCGGAATACGCCCAGCGTCCCGAAGGCAAATTCGACCTCGTGACCTGTTTCGAAACGCTCGAGCACGTGCCTGACCCGCTGGCCAGCATCGCACAGATCGTCGAATGCGTCGCAGAGCCTGGCGCAGTGTTCTATTCCACTCTGACGCAGCCGGCGGATTTCGACAGCCGCGGCATGTCCTGGTGGTACATCGCGCCGCGCAATGGCCACATCTCAATATTCACAAAACAAGCGCTGGCCAAAGCATTCGACCGCTATGGCTTCAAGACCGCCTCATTCAGCGACGGGACGCACATGTCCTTTCGGACGCTGCCGCAGAGCTGGGGCATGACCTCGCTCCAACCTTAGTCTGCTGGAGGCGCGTTTTCTCCTGACGCCCAGCGTTTGTCGCAAGGGATTTCAGTTCCCCGGAAACCCTCCAACCTCGCTCCAGGCACAAAAAAACGGCGGGGCCGAAGCCCCGCCGTCGTATTGGATCGACGAATTCGCCGAAATCAGCGCAGCAGCTGCAGCACGCTCTGGTTCGACTGGTTGGCGAGCGCGAGCGCGGACACCGCGATCGACTGACGGGTCGACAGCGCCTGGCTGTTGGCCGCTTCCTCGTTGGAATCGGCCAGCGTCAGGTTGGACGAACCGGTCTGCAGCACGTTGATCAGGTTCTTGTTGAAGTCCTGACGGATCTGCACGATCGAGAGGTTGGCGCCGAAGGCCGAAGCCTGCGAGCGCAGCG
>JBGMOD010000254.1:0-3416 GCA_041424235.1 Hyphomicrobiales bacterium | reverse complement strand
AGCGGATTGCCGGGGCCGCCGGCCATGAAGCGCGGCAGATAAGGTTGCCGCTGGATCATCTCCGGCGGGGGCGTCCAGTCCGGCCACTCGGCCTTGCGCGAGATTTTCAGCAACCCCTGCCACTGGAACCCTTCGCGGCCGACGCCGATGCCGTAACGCAACGCGCGGCCGTTGCCCTGAACCAGATAGAGATAGCGTTCCGACGTCTGGATGATGATGGTGCCGGGAGCCTCGGTGGTGCGATAGAACACCATCTGGCGCTGGTATTCCGGCGGCAAGGCTTCATCGCTCGGCACGTAACCGGGCTGATCGTCGATGTTCATTTCCGCGTTCTGGGTGAAGCCTTCGGAGGAAGGAACGATCACCAGCGCGAGACTCGCAACCAGGATGCAGGTGAGAAGTCGGATCATTGCCATTCGGTCCACCGTCATTTCAAACGACCGTCATTCGACGCTGCGCCATCAAAGCGCAGCCGCTGCAGGCTGGCAAGCGATACCAGAGCTAAGGCGTTGATTTCGTGACATTTGAATGCAGTGGAATCGGAACTGCCGATGCAGCACAATCTCCGCATGTCTCAGGCCGGCGCGATCCACAGCCGCAGGCCGTACGATATCACCGTAACGGTCAGAACGCCGCACAGCCACAGCGCCACGAACCACGCAAGCCGCGTGCCGAGCGAGCGTGACGGCGGCCGGTGTCCGTTCATCAATGGTAGCCTGCGTTGGGGTCGACCTTGCCGCGGAACACCCAGTAGGCGAACGCGGTGTAGATCAGGATGATCGGCACCATGATCGCGACACCGACCAGCATGAATTGCTGGCTGTTGGTCGGTGCGGCCGCCTGCCAGATCGTAATGCTGCGCGGGACGATATAGGGAAACATGCTGATGCCGAGCCCGGCACAGGACAGCGCGAACAGCACCAGCGACAGGAAAAACGGCCGGTAGTCCTGCTTGTTGCTCAGGCTTTTCAGCAGCAGCATCGTGATAACAGCCACCGCGACTGGAACCGGCGCGGTGAGCAGGATGTTCGGCCACGCAAACCAGCGCCGCCAATATTCCGCCTCGAGAAATGGGGTGGCGAGACTGACGGCCGTGATGGCGATCAATGTCGCCAGCAGAAACCGCCAACTCAACATGTAGGCACGTTCGCGCAGATCGCCCGATGTCTTCATGATCAGCCAGGTTGCGCCGAGCAGGCCGTATCCAGCCACCAGCGCAAGCCCGGTGAGCAGGCTGAACGGCGTCAGCCAATCCCACCAGCCGCCACCATAGACGCGTCCGCTGACCTTGACGCCCTGCAGGATCGCGCCGAGGGCAATGCCTTGTGCGAGCGTTGCCAGCAGCGAGCCGCCGGCGAAGGCGATGTCCCAGAGATTGCGCTCGCGCTGGCTGCGCCAGCGAAATTCGAACGCGACGCCGCGGAACACCAGTCCCAGCAGCATGGCGATGATCGGCGTATAAAGCGCCGGCATCAGCACCGCATAGGCCAGCGGAAAGGCGGCGAACAGTCCGCCGCCGCCGAGCACCAGCCAGGTTTCATTGCCGTCCCAGACCGGCGCGACCGTGTTCATCATCACGTCGCGGTCCTGCTTGTGGGGAAAAAATGGAAACAGCATGCCGAGGCCGAGATCGAAGCCGTCCATCACCACATAGGCGAACACGGCGAATGCAATCACGAAGGCCCAGATGATCGTCAGGTCCAGGACGTCCGGCATGGCGCTCATGTCCTTCCCTGATGCGATGATCCGCCGGCGACGGTTGCGACCGCGGGCGTGAGGCCGGAGGCGCGTCCCGGCATGTCCGCGCGAGGACCCTCCTCGCCGTGATGCGGTGGTGCCGCCATCAGCCGCAGGATGTAGACGGCGCCCGCGGCGAACACGATGAAGTAGACAATGACAAAGGCGATCAGCGACGACGCCACGGCCGGCGCGGCGAGCGGGGACGCGGCGTCGGTGGTTCGCAGCAGGCCGTACACGGTGAACGGCTGCCGGCCGGCCTCGGTGGCGACCCAGCCCGCCAGCACGGCGATGAAGCCGGCAGGTCCCATCATCAGCGCCATCCAGTGCAGCGAGCGCCACTGATACAGCGCGCCGCGCCAGCGTGCGAGCAGGCTGAACACGCCGAGCCCCAGCATCAGGAAGCCGATGCCGACCATGATGCGGAACGACCAGAACACGATCGGCACATAGGGCCAGTTCTCCCGCGGCACGCTGTCGAGGCCCTTCAGCGGCGCATCCAGCGAATGCTTGAGGACCAGCGATGAAGCTTTCGGAATCTGCAAGGCATAGTCCACGGTGGCGCGATTCTGGCTCGGCAATCCGAACAGGATCAGCGGCGCACCGTCGGGATGGCTCTGGAAGTGGCCTTCCATCGCCATCACTTTCGCCGGCTGATGTTCCAGCGTGTTGAGGCCGTGCTGGTCGCCCGCCAGGATCTGGACCGGCGCCACCAGCGCCGCCATCCACATCGCCATCGAGAACATCACGCGCGGGCCGTCCTTGACGCTGTCGCGCAGCAGATGAAAGGCGCCGACCGAGCCGACCACGAAAGCCGTGGTGAGATAGGCGGCCAGCACCATGTGCACCAGGCGATAGGGGAATGACGGGTTGAAGATCACCTTCCACCAGTCGGCGGCGACGTACTGGCCGGCCGCATTGATGACGTAGCCGGTGGGCGTCTGCATCCAGGAATTGGCGGAGAGAATCCAGAATGCGGAGATCAGCGTGCCGATCGCAACCATCAGCGTGGCGAAGAAGTGCAGCTTGTGGCCGACGCGTTCGAGTCCGAACAGCATGACCCCGAGGAAGCCCGCTTCCAGGAAGAACGCAGTGAGCACTTCATAGGCCATCAGCGGGCCGATCACCGGCCCGGTCTTGTCGGAGAACGCCGACCAGTTGGTGCCGAATTGATACGACATCACGATGCCGGAGACGACACCCATGCCGAACGCCACCGCGAAGATCTTCAGCCAGTAGTTGAAGAGATTGATGAAGACTTCGCGGCGGGTCCACAGCCAGAGCGCCTCGAGCACGGCGAGATAGCTCGCGAGGCCGATCGAGAACGCCGGGAAGATGATGTGGAACGACATCGTGAATGCGAACTGCGCGCGTGCAAGCACGACCGCGTCGAGACCTTCCAGCATCCGAGTCCCCATCACGAAATGAAGCGCAGCGATTGTGTATCACGCCGTGCCGGTGATGGGTATATGCCGATATGTCCTAGAGCATGATGAAATTGGGTTCGCCTAATGTCATCCGTCATCCTGAGGCGGCCGTGCGTAGCGCGGCCCTCGAAGGACGACGGCCCCGGCCGTGCATCCTTCGAGGCTCGCCCAGCGACGCAATTGCGTCGCAAGGCTCGCACCTCAGAGTCTGACTCAAAAAGCGATCAATGTTTAAGGGGCAGCCAAACGACG
>JBGMOD010000253.1:0-202390 GCA_041424235.1 Hyphomicrobiales bacterium | reverse complement strand
AGGGGTGAACCCCTATGCCGGGCAAGGATGCGTGATGGCCGCAGCAATACCCGTGATTCCGGAACTCGACGAGATCGTCAACGGCGGCGATGCGCGCCGGCAGGCCGACATCATCCGCAAATTGTCCGATCTGTTCGCGCAGGGCGCGGCCCATTTCCAGCCCAAGCACGTCGAGCTGTTCGACGGCATCCTGATCGGCCTGGTGCCGCTGGTGGAAATCGATGCGCGCGCCCGGCTGGCCGAGCAGATCGCTCCGATCCCCAATGCCCCGCCATCGCTGGTCGGGCTTCTGGTGCATGAAGACGAAATCGCCATCGCCGGCCCGCTGCTGCGGTCGTCGCCGCTGGTCGATGAGCCGACATTGATCGAGATCGCCGGCGCCAGGGGCCAGAGCCACCTATTCGCGATCTCGGAGCGGGCGACATTGTCGCCGCCGATCACCGACGTGATCGTGCGCCGTGGCGATCGCGACGTGATCCGCAGCGTTGCCGGCAACTCCGGCGCCCAGTTCTCCACCACCGGCTATTCCGGCCTGATCACGCGGGCCAGCGATGACGGCGTGCTGGCGCTGGCCATCGGCAAGCGCCACGACATTACCCAGAACCAGCTCAAGGAATTGCTCGAACACTCCGCAGATATCGTCCGCCGCCGCCTGTTCGACATGGCGTCTCCCGCCAAGAAGGTAGCGATCAACCAGGCGATGATCGGGATCGGCTCCGCGCCCGCGTCACGCAACGGCGCCCGCGACTTTGCCCGCGCGCAGCGGGAAATCCTGACGCTCAGCTATGCGGAAGAGCTCAACGAAGCGGCGCTGCTGGCGTTCGCGAAAGAGCACAAATACGAGGAAACCGTCGCCACGCTGTCGGTGATGACGGGTGTCAGCCTCTCGATCATCGACCATCTGATCAAGGGCGAACGTCACGATCCGATCCTGATCATGGGCAAATCGCTGGGGCTGCAATGGGCCACCGTGCGCGCACTGATCATTGTGCGGATCGGACCCGGCAAACCCAATCCGTCGATTCCGGAAATGGAAGAGGCGCGCATGAACTACGAGCGGCTGGTGCCGGCCACCGCTCAGCGGGTGCTGAAGTTCTGGCAGAAGCGCCCGGCCGAAGCCCACGCCGAGGTCGATCAGGCGTAGCGAGCGGGCCCGCTCGGGCGGGCGTCGGTCAATCCTGTCGCTGAAAGATCAGATAGGCGGCCTTGCGGCCTTCCCGCACGGCCTTTCGGCCATAGCGCGTCATGGTGTAGTCCGGCCACGGCAGCCGCCAGTCGTCGGCGCGTTCCGCGGTCCAGCGGAATTGCTCCGACCGCATGAAATGCGCCAGCGTCCACGCGCTGTAGTGATCGATATCGCAGACGAAGCGAAATTCGCCGCGTGCGACCAGCGTCCGCGCCATCATCGTTATGGTCGCGTCCTGAACGAAGCGCCGTTTCCAGTGCCGCCGCTTCGGCCATGGATCGGGATGAATGAGGTCGATGCGTCGCAAGGCCTGTGGTGGCGCCCAGGCCAGCAGCTCGGCGGCATCGCCGGCCAGCAGTCGAATGTTTCCGATCTGCTGCGCATCGATCTCGGTCAGAATCTTCGCCATGCCGTTGACGTAGGGCTCGACGCCGATGAACCCGGTCTGCGGAAATGCGCGGGCCTCGGCAATCAGATGCTCGCCACCGCCGAACCCGATCTCGAGGCGCACCTCCTGGACCGGCGCGCCGAACAGCACGCGCAAATCCGATGGCGCCGGGGTCGCGAGGTCGAGCGCCAGTTGCGGCAGCAGCGTTTTCATCAGCTCCGCCTGATGGCTGCGAAGCTTATGACCCTTGCGCCGTCCGAAGAACGAGCCCTGTCCATGATCGGCGCGGGCGGGTCCGGCGGGTTCGTCTGTCATCGGCATATCCATATCCGGATCACATCGCGCAAGCGCGATGATATCGACCGGCGACAGGGAAATCCTGGGTTGGTTCCAGAGCCATCTCCATTCCGATAGAATCGGAACAGAGCTCTCATTTTGTTTTGACACGGTCTCTATGCGCAAACACGTCGCGTCTGTCGCGAGGGAACCGGTGTCCACTTCGCGGGAAAACGCTCCGGGCGGTCAGCGACGGTCGGGCTGCTCGCGCGATGCCATCTGTTCGACCAGGTCGACGATGGTGCGGCGGAGCTTCGGATCGGAGATCCGGGTAAAAGCCCGGGTCAGCGCCAAGCCTTCGGACGTCGCGAGGAAGTCCGAGACATAGGCCGGCGACGGCGCGTCCGTCATGCCATTGGCGTTGATCGATCCGGTCGGGCCGCCCTCGAACAGGAAAGACACCGGCACTTGCAGAATATCGGAGATCTGCTGCAGCCGGCTGGCGCCGATGCGGTTGGTGCCTTTTTCGTATTTCTGGATCTGCTGGAAGGTCAGGTCGAGCGCTTCGCCGAGCTTTTCCTGACTCATGCCCAACATGATACGGCGCATACGCACGCGGCTGCCCACGTACTTATCAACCGGATTGGGCGCCTTGGCCGACATCAGCATGCTCCTCGCCCCTGCATGGCAGTCATGAACAGTCCGTGGATCTTACGGCCAATACGCCGTTTGTTGCGACAAGGTCAAATCGTAACTGATCAGTTGATTAAAGAACCAGCTTAATTCCCAAAAAACGAGCCGCACATCAAGGATAAAAGTCAGGAAAAATTCCGCACTGCGAAATTGCCATGATTCGATCTTACCGATCATCGCCCCAGTAAAGTGGTTTTTTTAGTGCGGCGCCGGCCGACCAGGATCGCCGCCAGCGCCACCAGGATGGCCACGGGCAGGTCCCCGAGTCTGGCGTAAAGCGGCGCCGCGATCGCCGACGGCAGCCCGGAATCCAGCACACCTTCGACGCCCAGGCCAAGCCTCGCGATGATCTGTCCGTACGGATCGATGACGGCGGAAATCCCGGTATTGGCCGCGCGCACGATCGGCAGCCCCTCCTCAATGGCGCGCACGCGGGTCTGCTGCAAATGCTGATAGGGGCCGGTGCTGATGCCGAACCAGCCGTCATTCGTCACATTGACGATCCAGCCGGGGCGGTCACCCGGTGGGACGATGTCGCCAGGAAAGATCGCCTCATAACAGATCAGCGGCAGCACCGGCGGCGCATGGGGCAACTCCATGGTCTTGCGGCGCAGGCCCGGAATGTAGCCGCCGCGCAGCATGGTCAGCTGGATGAAGCCGAGCCGCTCCATCACCTGCTGGAACGGGAGGTATTCACCGAACGGCACCAGATGCAGCTTGTCGTAGACGCTCAGGATGCTGCCGTCGTGGTCGATGGCATAAATCGAATTGTATGCGCGCGTGATGTGGGGGCCGGTCGGCGAGTCCGGCGGCCGCACGGCACCGGTCAGCAAGATCGTGCTCGGCGGCAGCAAGGCGGCGATCTGCGCCATCGCATCGGCTTCCCGCGCCAGGAAGAAGGGAAACGCGGATTCCGGCCAGATCAGCACGGTCGCGTCCTTTACGCCGGTGGTCGAAGGCCCGGTCGAGCGATCCGACAGCGCAAGGTATTTCTGCATCACCGCCTGCTTGGCGGAGTAGTTGAACTTCATGTCCTGCTGCAGATTGGGCTGCATCAGCCGCAACCGGACGCCTTCGACCAGCCGGACCGGCTCGCCGGCCAGCCTCACGGTGCCGTAGACACCCATGGCGATCAGCACGAGCACCGCCAGCGCCGGCGGAAGCCACGGTTGGTGCATCCAGCGGCGTCCCAGGTGCATCCAGCGGCGTCCCAGCGGCCGATCGATCAGCACGGCGGGGCTGGCGAAAATCGCCACCGCGAGGAATGTCAGTCCCCACAGGCCGATCAGTGATGCGGTTTGCGCCAACGCCAGCGGCTCGGTGAGCGCATAGCCGAACGAGTTCCAGGGGAAGCCGGTCAGAACATGGCCGCGCAGCCATTCGCTCACCGTGAGGCCGACCGCCAGTGACAGGATTCGCGATGCGTCGTTGGTCCAGATCAGGCGCGCCAGGGCAAAGCCGAATGCCATGAACAGCGCGAGACCGGCAGGCAGCGCGGTCACCGCAAACGGCAGCAGGTATCCGAACACATCGGCGTCGACCAGGAAGGCGTAACCGACCCAATAAAGCCCGGCCAGGAAGTAGCCGAAGCCGAACCACCAGCCGGTCAGCGCGGCCGCCGGCAGGCCGCCGAGCCGCCCGGCGCCGGCGCCGTCGATCAGCCAGACCATGATCGGAAAAGTCAAAAACAGCACCGGCCATGCATTGAACGGCGCCATCGCCAGCGCGGACACCGCGCCGGCGGCCAGCGCAATCAGCGCCCGCTTCCAGCCCCAGACAAGAATGATCCCGAGGCCGATGGCGCCGAGTCGTTTCGAGATGGATCCTGGGACGAGAGTTGCCGAGCCGCTCACGAGGACGGAGCTCCGTCCGGCGGGGGCGCGCTGTTGTCGGGGTTGCGCGCGGCCGCGTCGGCGGCGGCTTCACGCCGTCGCGTTTCACGGTGGCGCAAGGCCGAGCGATCCTTGCGGGTGCCGATGCGCAGCCGTTTGACGCGGCGCGGATCGGCATCGAGCACTTCGATCTCGAAATCGCCGGGGCCGGAAATGATCTCGCCGCGCACCGGCAGCCGCCCCACCTGCGCCACCAGATAGCCGCCGAGCGTATCGACATCTTCGCCGGCCTCGCCGATCACGAAGCTGTCGCCGATCACCGACTTGACATCCTCGAGGCTGGCGCGGGCATCGGCGATGAAGGAGTTGTCCGCCTGGCGCACCACGGCCGGCGGTTCATCGCTGTCGTGCTCGTCGTCGATCTCGCCGACGATCTGCTCGACGATGTCCTCGATCGACACCAGCCCGTCGGTGCCGCCATATTCGTCCACCACCAGCGCCAGGTGAATGCGGCTGGCCTGCATCTTGGCCAGCAGGTCGTGCGCCGGCATCGACGGCGGCACATACAGCAGCTTGCGGATGATGTTGGCGTCGGCGATTGGGGTGCTGAGATTCACCGCGCGCAGATCGAGGCCAGCCGGAAACGGCTTCTTGCGCTTGGCGTTGACCGCCGGATCGACCTTCGCGTGCGCCGCGATGTAAGCCACGAGGTCGCGGATATGCACGATGCCTTCAGGATCGTCGAGCGTGTCGTTGTAGACGACCAGCCGCGAATGCGCCGCGCTTTCGAACACGTCGATCAGTTCGCCGAGCGAGATGTCGCGCTTCACCGCGATGATGTCGGCGCGGGGCACCATCACGTCGGCGATGCGGCGTTCCCGCAGCCCGAGGATGTTGCGCAGCATGGTGCGCTCGATGGCGGAGAAGCTGGTCTCGTCCGGCGTGGTGGCGTCGAGCACTACCTGGAGATCGGCGCGCAGCGATCCGGGCTTCCATCCAAACAGCGAGCGGATCGCGCGCATGAACCAGGTGTCCGACGCCGGGCGTAGGATCTCGCCCTGCTGCACCGGGACCGGCAGGTTGCGCGGTTCGTGCGTGGCTTCGCCGGGCGATTCCTGCGGCGGGTCGCTCACGGATGGCTGCGGGTCCGGCACCACCTAACCCACCTCGGTCTGGGACGCGTAAGGGTCGGGGATGCCGAGCTGCGCTAGAATCGTGCGCTCCAGGCCCTCCATCTCCTCGGCTTCGGCGTCGGTCTCGTGATCGTAGCCGATCAGATGCAGAAACCCGTGCACGGCGAGATGGCTGAGATGGTGGTCGAACGGCTTGTGTTCGGCCTCGGCCTCGCGCCGTGTCGTCTCAAAGGCGATCGCGATGTCACCGAGCATGAACGGCGCATCGTCGGCGTCACCGGGTGGCTCCGCGGCAGGAAACGACAGCACGTTGGTCGGCTTGTCGAGGCCGCGAAAGTCGCGATTGAGTGTCTGGATGCCGGCGTCGTCGGTCAGCATCACGGCGATCTCGGCACCGCTCGATGCGGGATCCGCCGCGGCTTCAGCCGCGGCCTCGATCGCGCGAACGATCGTTTCCTCATGTCCCGCGTCCTGCGGCCAGCAGTCCGCGCTGACGAGAATATCGGTGAGGGGAGGTTCCTGGCGTGGCATCGATCTGGATCTTGCGGCAGATAAAGGAGACATCAACGCTTCGGCGCCGCGGGCTTCTGCGGCAGGCCTTCATAGGCGGCGACGATCCGGGCCACCAGCTCATGACGGATCACGTCTTCGGCAGTGAATTTGACCTGCGCGATGCCTTCGACGCCGTCGAGCAGCCGTGCGGCTTCGGCGAGGCCCGACGGCTGGCCATTCGGCAGATCGACCTGGCTCGGGTCGCCGGTGATGATCATCCGGCTGTTTTCGCCCAGACGCGTCAGGAACATCTTCATCTGCATCGATGTGGTGTTCTGCGCTTCGTCGAGGATGATCGCCGCGTTGGTCAGGGTGCGGCCACGCATGAAGGCGAGCGGCGCGATCTCGATTTCGCCGCTCTGCAGCGCGCGCTCGACAATGCGGGAGTCCATCAGATCGTACAGCGCGTCGTAGATCGGACGCAGATAAGGGTCGACCTTCTCGCGCATGTCGCCGGGCAGGAAGCCGAGCCGTTCGCCGGCTTCGACCGCCGGTCGCGACAGGATGATGCGATCGACTTCCTTGCGCTCGAACAGCTGCGCGGCGTGCGCGACCGCGAGCCAGGTCTTGCCGGTGCCGGCGGGTCCGATGCCGAACACCAGTTCGTTGCGTTTGAGCGCGCGGATGTAGGAATCCTGGGCCGCGGTGCGGGCACGCACCGGGCGCTTGCGCAGGTTGATTTCCTCGAATGCGGATTTCGCGAGTTTCGGGTCGAAGTCGAACAGCGAGCCTTGGGCAATCACGGCGCGGATCGCACCCTCGACGTCGCCCTGCGCCAGCTCGTGGCCGCGCACGGCCTGTTCGTACAGCGTCTCCAGCACGCGTCGCGCCGCGTCGCAGGCGTCGCGCGATCCGGCGATGGTGATGTGGTTGCCGCGCTGGTCGACGACGACGTTGAGCCGGCGTTCGATCAGCGCCAGGTTCTGTCCATAGGGACCGACCAGGGACGAAGCGGCGCGGTTATCGTCGAACGCGACGACAACCTGCGTTTCGGACGCGGTCAGTGACGTTTGTGCGTTTTGCAAGGTCTGCAAATTCTGAGTATCGCGGTCGAGTTTGCGGCCAGGTGAGAGAGAAGGCGAATCCGATGCGCTTTTTGGCAAGGGCTTTCAGGCTCCGGTTGTCTCGGCCGGAGACGCGATCGCGCTCCGTGTCGCGAAGGACGAAGAATTGGCAGGCGATGCATCCAGCGGCGGCGCCGCGAGCGCGCCCAGCAGGCTGTAGCGTTCCAGGCTGTCGATGGTCACCGGCAGCACCTGCCCGATGATGTCGGGGCCGGCCATGACGTGAGCGGGTTGCAGATAAGCGGTGCGGCCGACGATCTGGCCGGGATTGCGTGCCGCGCGTTCGAACAGCACGTCGACGGTTTTCCCAATCGTGGCCTTGTTGAAGGCCGATTGCTGGCTGTCGATCAACTCCTGGAGCCGCGCCAATCGCTCGTCCATCACTGCGGTCGCAACCATCTCCTGCATGTCCGCGGCCGGCGTGCCGGGCCGCGGCGAGTATTTGAACGAATAAGCGCCAGCGTAGCCGATTTGCGCGACCAGTGCGAGGGTCGCAGCAAAATCTTCATCGCTTTCACCGGGAAAGCCGACAATAAAATCCGATGAAAAAGCAATGTCTTCACAGGCGTCGCGGAACCGGTCGATGATCCGGCGGTAGTCATCGGCGGTATGCTTGCGGTTCATGGCGGCCAGGATGCGGTCGGATCCCGACTGCACCGGCAGATGGACGAACGGCATCAGGGCCGGCAGGTCGCGATGCGCGTCGATCAGGCTGTCTTCGACATCGCGCGGATGGCTGGTCGAATAACGCAGCCGGACGATGCCGGGAATGCCAGCCAGATGATGCAGCAGCTTGCCGAGCGGCCAGGGCTTGCCATCGGGACCGTCGCCATGAAACGCGTTGACGTTCTGCCCGATCAAGGTGATTTCGCGCACGCCATTGTCGGCGAGCCGCTTCACGTCGTCGACGATGCGTGCCACCGGACGCGACACTTCGGTGCCGCGGGTATAGGGCACCACGCAGAAGGTGCAGAACTTGTCGCAGCCTTCCTGCACGGTGACGAAGGAGGAGATGCCACGCGCGCGAATCGCCGCGGGTTTCGGCGGCGCCAGAAAATTGAATTTGTCATCGACGGGGAATTCGGTGTCCAGCGCGCGTCCCCGCTGCTGCGCCTGCGCAAGCAGTTGCGGCAAATGATGATAGCTTTGCGGTCCGACCACGACATCGACCACCGGTGCGCGGCGGATGATCTCAGCGCCCTCCGCCTGCGCGACGCAGCCGGCGACCGCGATGGTCACCTTGCGGCCGTTCTCGGCCGCCGCATCCTTGGCTTCGCGCAGCCGGCCGAGCTCCGAATAGACCTTCTCGGAAGCCTTCTCGCGGATATGGCAGGTGTTGAGGATCACGAGATCCGCATCATCCGCGTTCGCCGTCTCGACAAAGCCTTCGGGCGCCAGTGTGTCGACCATGCGCTGCGCATCGTAGACATTCATCTGACAGCCGTATGACTTGATATGCAGCTTGCGCGGCGCGCTCATTATTTCCAACAGACATGAAAGCGCGGGGATTCCGCGCGGGATTGCCGGTCAGATATAGTGAAAGGGCCGGAAAAGCCAGCTTTCAGGCCCTTGAAGGGATCAAATGGGCCATTTCGGCGGCGGATTTGGCGATTTCCCCGCAGATCGCCCGGGACGACCGTTCCGCGTCTGCAGCTCTGCGGCCGTGCCCGATGGGATGTCAGGACGACTTGTCCGCCGTGTCGTCCAACGGCACGCAATAGAGCTCCAGCCGATGGTCCACCAGCTTGTAGCCAAGCTTGCGGGCGATCTCGGCCTGCAATTTCTCGATTTCTTCGGAGGTAAATTCGATCACCTTGCCGTCGCGCAGATTGATCAGATGGTCATGATGGCTGTCGCGCATCTGTTCATAGCGCGCGCGGCCTTCGCGAAAATCATGACGCTCGATGATGCCGGCGTCCTCGAACAACTTCACCGTGCGATAGACCGTGGAGATCGAAATCTTGTCGTCGACGGCGACGCAGCGGCGGTACAATTCCTCGACGTCCGGATGATCGACGGCTTCCGCCAGCACGCGGGCGATGACGCGGCGCTGCTCTGTCATGCGCATGCCGGTGGCGGCGCAACGTTTTTCGATATCGGTCGGATCGGAGGCGGTGACCGGTTTCAGCGTCGTCATGGTTCAATCCCGTTCGAGCATGTCACGGCGCACGATGTGCGGCGCGCCGGATGAAATGCTCAATATCGTGTCGGTTCGTGGAGGCCTGTTTTGCCATTGCGCGACGTTTACGACAAGTCGCGTTGCATCACCAACGCATTCAATTGTTCCCCGCCGGCGTCGCGGTAATAGCGCTCGCGCCGCCCAACCACGCGGAATCCGGCCCGTTCATACAACCGCCGCGCCGGTTGATTATTTTCCTCGACTTCGAGAAAAACTTTTTTCACGCCGCGGCCCGCCAAGTGTCCCAGATGCGTGCGGAGCAGGTCGCGCGACAACCCCCGGCCGCGCTGTCCCCGTGCGATCGCGATTGACAGGATCTCCGCTTCGTCGGCGGCGAGACGGGATACCGAAAAGCCGATGATCTGCCGTCCCTGCCGCAGGCGATGCGTCAGCGTGCTGCGATCGAGCAGCATCTGCTCGAATTCGTTGGCGCCCCAACCGCGGTGAAACGATGCGCCGTGCAGTTGTGCCAGCGCCGGCGCGTCGCGCAGGGCCGCAGCCTCCACCACGGGTGGGCTTTTGTCGAACAGTGTGGCGAACCAGCCGCGCATCGCGATCACGCCTGCGGCTGCTGCGCAGTGGCCTGCGGCTTTGCGTCGGGCGCGCGCAGATAATAGGGCCGCGCCGGTGCGGTGTTCGGGCTGACGGCAGCGCCGAGCCACGCCACCCATGCGATTTCCGGCGCGGGTTGTTGCTTGACCTCGACCGGTCGGTCCTGCTCGGACCAGCGGTCGGCGACGAGCTGCGCGGCATTGCCGACCAGGCGCGGCGCACCGAAACGCGCTGCGTCGAGCGCCTCGGTGATTGGCGCGATGCGTGGACGGATCAATGTTCCGCCGCTGCCGCTGACGACCTGAAAATAGACCTGATCATGGCGCGCATCGATCACCGAGATCACCGGTGCCTCGCCGTTCTCGCTCACCGGTGCGGCCGCATACGCTGACAGCGTGGTGACGCCGACGACCGGCTTGTTGGCGGCGAGCGCGAGGCCGCGCGCGGCCGACAGCCCGACGCGCAATCCTGTGAAGCTGCCGGGGCCCGTGGTCACCGCAATGCGGTCGAGGTCGCCGAATGGCACCGCCGCAGCCGTCATGACGCGGTCGAGCAGCGGCATCAGCGCTTCCGCATGGCCGCGCTTCATCGGCAGCGATTCCTGTGCAACGAGCCTGTTGGCGTCGGTGTCGAGCACCGCTGCGGCGCAGGCGTCGAGTGCGGTATCGATGGCAAGGATGAGCATGGCGCCAACAGTTAACGGGGATCGAAGTTCGGCGAAAGTGCCTGGCAAAAAAGATTAAGGGGGCAAGCGTCGCGACGCTCGCCCCCTTTGGAAATTGTCGGCGGTATAAGCGCCGTCGGAAGATCAGGCCATAATCTCATGAAGCCATAATCTTAGTTACGCCATGGGGCGGACTTCCACGACGTCGGGCACGAAATGCTTGAGCAGGTTCTGGATGCCGTGCTGCAGCGTGGCGGTCGAGGACGGGCAGCCGGCGCAGGAGCCCTTCATGTCGAGATAGACGATGCCGTCCTTGAAGCCGCGGAAGGTGATGTCGCCGCCGTCATTGGCGACCGCAGGGCGCACCCGCGTTTCGATCAATTCCTTGATGGTCTCGACCGTCTCGGCATCCGCTTCATTGAAGAACTCGTCCGCGTCCGCCTGCTGCGCGCCGTCGCTCAGCAGCGGTTCGCCGGACATGTAGTGTTCCATGATGGCGCCCAGCACGGCCGGCTTGAGATGCTGCCAGTCGCTGTCGTCCTTGGTCACGGTGACGAAGTCGGCGCCGTAGAACACGCCGGTGACGCCGGGCACGTTGAACAGCCGCTCCGCCAAGGGGGAGCGGGCGGCGTCGTCGCGGGCGAACTCCATGGTGCCTTGTCCAAGAGTGCCCTGGCCGAGCACGTCGCGGCCGGGAAGGAACTTCAGGGTTGCCGGGTTGGGGGTCGCTTCGGTCTGGATGAACATCGATGTCTCCGGCCGCTCGCCGGTTCAAGGCCGGCGTGGCCAAGGGGTTGATAGAACAAGCATCTTAGCCTTGATCGCGGCGCTCTGGAACGCGTTTGTCGCGGGCCGCCGTCAAGCCTCAGATGGCCCCTTATAAAGCAGGATCAAGGGCTTGAGGCCAGTTGATTGAGGTGAAGGGGCGGCCGCCCCACTCATGACAGGCCGTCGATATCCGCATCGGTCAGGCCGCCCGGCACGACGGTGACCGGGATCGGGAAGGTGCCGGCGATGCTGGCGAGGCTGGTGATGATCGGCCCGGGCCCCTCGACGCCGGCGCTGGCGGCCAGCACCAGCACCACGATGTCGGTGTCGTTCTCGATCACGTCGAGGATCTGCTCACTCGCATTGCCCTCGCGGATCACCCGCTCGGGCGTGATCGCGGCGAGGCCGTTGGCGCGGCCGGCGGCGCGGTCGAGCGCGGTGCTGGCCTCTTCATGCGCCTCCGCGCGCATGATGTCGGCGACGCCGAGCCACTGCTGGTTGCGATCCTCGATCTCGATCACCCGCAGCATCACCACGCCGCCGCCGAGGCGCACCGCCCAGCGGCTGGCGTAATACACGGCGCGATCGGCCTCCGCGGTGTCGTCAACGATGACAAGGCATTTCGGCTTGTGGCCGGATTCGTAGGCGCGACGCTGAGTGCTCATGCAAATCCCGGTGCTGGCCCGCCTTGATGCTGCCACGCCAACGCGGTGGCCGGCAAGCAGGTTCCGGTATCGGCGTGCAGGGCGGATTAGCGATAGCGTAATCCGCCGACGCACGTCGCCGCATGCATAGCGGCGGATTACGCTGCGCTAATCCGTCCTACGGACCTGATCGCGTTACCAGGGTCCGCGTCACCGTTTGCGGATGAAGCCGACGATGTCCTTCACCGTATCCATGGTCTTGTCGGCCAGCACGCGGGCGCGATCGGCGCCGCCGACCAGCACCGAATCCACATAGCCGGGATCGGCAGTCAGCCGCTTCATCTCGGCGCCGATCGGCCCGAGTTTCTCGACCGCGAGATCGACCAGGCTCGATTTGAAGTTCGAGAACTGGCCGCCACCGAACTCCCTGAGAATGTCGGGTTTGCCGCGTCCGGACAGCGCGGCGTAGATGCCCACCAGATTGTCGGCTTCGGGCCGCTGCTCCAGTCCCTTTTCCTCGCTCGGCAGCGGTTCGGGATCGGTCTTGGCCTTGCGCACCTTCTGCGCGATGGCGTCGGCATCGTCGCTCAGATTGATACGCGAATAATCCGACGGATCGGATTTCGACATTTTCTTGGTGCCGTCGCGCAGGCTCATCACCCGTGTCGCGGGGCCGGTGATCAGCGGCTCCGGCTGCGGAAAGAACAGGCCGTCATTGAAGCCGTTGACACGGATCTGGTCGCTGAAATCGTTGTTGAACTTCTGCGCGATGTCGCGCGCCAGCTCAAGGTGCTGCTTCTGGTCTTCGCCCACCGGCACGTGGGTGGCGCGATACACCAGGATGTCGGCGGCCATCAGGTTGGGATAGGCGTAGAGGCCAACCGAGGCGTTCTCGCGGTCCTTGCCGGCCTTCTCCTTGAATTGGGTCATGCGGTTGAGCCAGCCCAGCCGCGCCACGCAGTTGAACACCCAGGCAAGCTCGGCGTGGCCGGAGACCTGGCTCTGGTTGAAGATAATGTGTTTGGTCGGATCGATGCCGGCGGCGATGAAGGCGGCGGCGACCTCGCGCGTCGCCTTGGTCAGCTCGGCCGGATCCTGCCAGACGGTGATCGCATGCATGTCGACCACGCAGTAGATGCACTCGTGCGTCTGCTGCAGTTTGACGAAATTGACGATCGCACCGAGATAGTTGCCAAGGTGCAGATTGCCCGTCGGTTGCACGCCGGAAAATACCAGTTGTTTTGCCGTCATTTGCTTCGTTCCTGGCCGTCGTTCGAGGGCTGTTTCCCCCGCGTCCGGGGCGTCCCTTGCCACGGTCGCCTCACGCACGCAAGTCGTCGATCGCCTGGCTCCAGTTGACGATCCCGAACAGCTCCAGCAGCGTCCCGTAAAGCGCGAGCCCGACGGCGACCAGGCCGCCCAGAATGGTGAGCCGGGCGGTGAAATTCGCCCCCGCCATCACCGGCGTCACGAAGGTCGCGGCGAGCCACAGCACGGCGCCCATCACCAGCGCCGCGCCCGCGATCCGCGGCAGCCGCCGCCGGGCCGGCGGATCGAGCGACAGGCCGAACGCGCTGGCGCCGCGCCACAGCAGGACGCCGGCGCAGCACCAGGCGCCGAGTGCGATGCTGGCGGCGACGCCGTTGGCATTGAATCGGGAACTCAGCACGAAGCCGGCGATGATCGCGGCTGCGAGACCGGCGAGTGTGGCGAGCAGCGGCGTCGCAGTGTCGTCGCGCGCGAAGAATGCCGGCGACAGCGTCTTCATCAGCACGTGGGCCGGCAGGCCGAGGGCGAGCACCATCAGCGCCTGCGCTGTGGCCTTGGTGTCGGCGGCGGTGAAGGCGCCGTGCTCGAACAGCAACCGCACGATCATTTCCGACAGCACGATCAGTCCCAGCGTCGCCGGCAGCACCAGGCCGACGGCGAACTCGACGCCGCGGGATTCGGTCTTGACCAGCAGGGAGCGGTCGTCGTCATGCACGGCGCGGGTCAGCGACGGCACCAGCACGGTGCCCATGGCGACGCCAACCATGCCGAGCGGCAGGTCGATCAGCCGGTTGGCGAAATAGAGCCACGAGACCGCGGCCGGGGACGACGAGGCCATGATGGCGCCGGCCACGATCAGGAATTGAGGCCCGGCATTCGCGAACATGCCGGGCACCGCCTTGCGCAGGAAGGCCCGCATGTCCGCGTCGAACGTGACCCGGACCGGATGGGCCAGGCCGTCGCGCGAGCGGCGACGCTGGATCAGCACCAGCATCTGCAGCAGGCCGGCGATGCCGACGGTGGTCGCCATGATGGTGGACGCATAGGCGGCGTCATAGTGCCAGATCACCAGCGCAAGCGTGACGATGATCAGCGTGACGTTGAACAGCAGCGGCGAGAATGCGCTGAGGATGAAGCGATGCTCGGCATTGAGCACACCCATCATCACCGTCACCGGCCCGACGAAGGCAAAGTAGGGCAGCATCAGCCGTGCGTCGGTGACCGCGAGCTGCAGCGTGGTCTCGACGAAACCCGGCGCCAGGAACGCCATCACCAGCGGCATCATCAACCCCAGCAGGATCGCGATCACGATCAGGATGAAGCTGGTCGTGCCCATCACCCGGCCGGCGAACGCCGCCGCGGCGCCTCCGCCGGCCTCGCGGGCACGGAGGTAGCCCGGGACCAGGGCGGCATTCAGCGCGCCCTCGGCCAGCATCCGCCGTGTCACATTGATGAACTGGAACGCGACCAGGAAGGCGTCGGCGACGGGGCCGGCGCCCAGCAGCGCGGCCACCAGCGAATCCCGGACGAATCCCAGGAGGCGTGAACACAGCGTGCCGGAGGAGACCGTGACGACGTGGCGAATCATGGTTGCATTTTAGGCTTCTGGCGGCTTGCTGGCGAAGCCGGGGACGTGATAGGTCGGCCCATTCTGCACGAACGTCCGTGCAACACAAACCTGACCGGGCCCGTACGATCGCGGCCTGCGGAGATGTCGATGACCACAGCGAAATACGATGTTCTCGGCATTGGCAATGCCATCTTCGACATCCTGGTGCAGACCGACGGCGCCTTTCTGGCGGCGCACGGCATGACCAAAGGCTCGATGGCGCTGATCGACGAAGGCCGCGCCGCGGCGATCTACAGCGCCATGGGGCCGGCCACCGAAATCTCCGGGGGATCGGCGGCCAACACCATCGTCGGCGTCGCCGATTTCGGCGCGCGCGCGGTTTATGTCGGCAAGGTCAAGGACGACCAGATCGGGCGCATGTACAGCCACGACATTCGCGCCGCGAATGTGACCTTCACCACGCCGGCCGCGGCCGATGGCCCCGCCACCGGATGCTCCTACATCCTGATCACGCCGGACGGCGAGCGCACCATGAACACCTATCTCGGTGCCGCGCAGAACCTGCGCCCCGAGGACATCGATGCGGAGCAGGTGGCCGCGTCGTCCATCATCTATCTCGAAGGCTATCTCTGGGATCCGGCGGATGCGAAGAACGCCTTCGTGAAGGCGTCGGAGATCGCCCATGGCGCCAAGCGCACGGTGGCCCTGACGCTGTCGGACTCGTTCTGCGTCGGACGTTATCGCGACGAGTTTCTCGCCTTGATGCGCAAGAAGACCATCGACCTGATTTTCGCCAATGAAGCCGAGCTGCTGTCGCTGTATCAGTCGACGGATTTCGATGCCGCGCTGGCGCAGCTGCGCAGCGATGTCGGCTTTGCCGTGGTGACGCGCAGCGAAAAGGGCTGCGTGGTGGTGACGCAGGACAAGGTGACCGCGGTGCCTGCATCCCCGATCACCAAGCTGGTCGATACCACCGGCGCCGGCGACCTGTTCGCGGCAGGCTTCCTGTTCGGCCTGGTGCGCGGCGCCAGCCATGAAGACGCCGGCCGGCTCGGCGCGCTGGCGGCGGCCGAGGTCATCCAGCACGTCGGCGCGCGGCCGCAGACCTCGCTCAAGGAACTGGCGCAGAAGAACGGGCTGCCGGTTTAAGGTTGTGCCGTTCGATCGAGATTCCGGGTTCATGCCTGCGGCATGCCCCGGAATGACCGAATAAGTGAGTCGTCATTCCGGGATGGCCCGAAGGGCCAGACCCGGAATCTCGAACGCTTTTCTCACGCCGCGCGCTTGCCTTCATCCAGCGACGCATAGACCCCGCGCTCGAACGCCGCGAAGGCGTCGAGGCATTTGTGGTCGGCGAACGGCAGCACCTGCATCAGGATGACGCCGGCGACATCGCGGGCCGGATCGATCCAGTAATAGGTGTTGGCGAGGCCGGCCCACGCGAGACTGCCGGGGCTGCGGCCTTCCGGTGTTTTCGCCGTGTTGATCATGAAGCTGAGACCCCACTTCTTCGCCATGCCCGGATAGAGATCGACATCGTTGCTGTAGGGTGGCGCAGCGGTCGTCATCTTGGTCATGTTGAGGTCGCCGATGTGGTTCTGGCTCATCAGCGCGACCGTCTCCGGCTTCAGCACCTGGTGGCCGTTGCCGCCGCCCTTGTTCAGGATCATCTGGGTGAAGGTGAGGTAGTCGCGCGCGGTGCCGTAGAGACCGCCGCCCCCCATGTGGAATTCGGGCTCCTGCTCCAGTTCGAACGGCATCGGCGTCAGCGATCCGTCCGGCCCGCGCGCGTGCGCGCCCACAAGACGCGTGCGCATCGACGGGCTGATCTTGAATGCGGTGTCGGTCATCCCGAGCGGCGCGAACATGTTGTCCCGCAGGTAGGCATCCAGCCGTTGCCCGCTGGCGGCCTCGACCGCCTTGCCGACGAAATCGATGTTGGTGCCGTATTCCCAGCGCGTGCCCGGATCGCTGGTGATCGGGGTTTTCAGTGCGGCGTTCTTGCAGGACGTGACGCCTGGCGTTCCGGTTTTTTCCAGATACGCGGCCATGTCGCCGTTCCAGATGTCGTAGCAGAAGCCCGCGGTGTGGGTCATGAGATTGCGCAGCGTGATCGGCGTTTTCGCTGGCCGCAGTTTCGGCGCGCCATCACTGCCGAAGCCCTCCAGCACCTGAGGCGCGGCGAGATCGGGCAGCAGTTTGCCGATCGGATCGTTGAGCGACAGCTTGCCCTGCTCGACCAGTTGCATCGCCGCCGCCGAAGTCACGGCCTTGGTCATCGATGCGATCCAGAACACGCTGTCGGTCGTCATCGGCTGATCCTTCGACAAGTCCCGCTTGCCGAAGGCGCCCTGGTAAATCACCTCACGGCTGCTGCCAGCCATGGCGACCACGCCGGGAATCTCGCCGGCTTCGCTGGCGCGTCGCAGAACCTGATCAATTTGTGCTGAATTGCCCATGATGCGTTTCCCTTTGGTTTTTTCTTGAGGCCGCGATCTTGATCCGGGCCGTTCTGTCCGGCAAGCCCTTGGTCGCCTGCGCGCCTCGCACAACGCCTTCAAACAATACGGCCATGCGCTCGAAAGGCCGTGGGATTTGTGACACTCGGTCGCGGCCGGTTTCACGAACCCGTGTTTCGCGTGGCGGATACCGCACTTGCAGCAAAATCCTGCGATCGCCATATCAGTGGCGGCCGGGCGACAATTTTGCGGAACGATTTCCGCAACAGTGGATTGTTGTCCTGCCGAAATGCCAGACCGCCGCAAGGGGCAGCCTGGGGACAAATTTGCGAGCAGGCGGCATCCCAGCGACGAGATGCTCGAAGAGTATTTCGCTTGGGCCGCGAAAGGTTTGGTCATGATTCCGAGTTGGACGGAGTGGAAGCGCTATCCCAAGGCAGCGCGCGGTGAAAACATTGAAGCTCCGATCGGACCTGGTATCTATGAAGTGCGTTACCGCTCGTCCGGTGCCTTGTTCGCGTTCGGTGCGGTTGATAATCTCGCGCTGGCGCTTTCGGTGCTGCAGGTCGCACCAAAGTCGTTGACATCGTGGTTCGCGAGGCGTGAGCCTTCGCCACCCGATCTCGACTATCGCACCTGCGCGACCGCCACCAAGGCGGACGCAAAGACCGCAGCCGAACGCATGATCGGCCGCCGTGAAACCTACATGAGTGGTGCCGCCTGAACGGATTGTTCTCCGCGGTGAACCCGCAGGAGACTTGATTCGATGACACCTCCGACCTCGATTGCTTCCGCGACCGCCCGGGCATCTTCGTCCACGGGCGCGTCCCTGCATGACCGCCTGACGGATCCGTCGCTGCTGCGCGACCAGTGCTTCATCGATGGCGCCTGGGTCGGCACGCCGTCGATCAAGGTGGACAATCCCGCCACCGGCACCACCATCGTCAGCGTGCCGCGGCTCGGCGCCAAGGAAACCACCGAGGCGGTTGAAGCGGCGGAGCGCGCCTTCAAAACCTGGTCGCGGACCACGGCGAAAGAGCGCGCGGTGCTGTTGCGTAAATGGTTCGACTTGATTGTCGCCAACCGCGACGATCTCGCACTGATCCTCACCTCCGAGCAGGGCAAGCCGCTCACGGAAGCCAAGGGCGAGGTCGATATCGGCGGCGCCTATGTCGAGTTTTTCGCCGAGGAAGCGCGCCGCATCTATGGCGAGACCATTCCGTCGCCGCGCGGCGATGCGCGCCTCTTGGCAATCCGCCAGCCGATTGGGGTGGCCGGCGCCATCACGCCGTGGAATTTCCCCTGCTCCATGATCACGCGCAAGGTCTCTCCGGCGCTGGCCGCGGGCTGCACCGTGGTGCTCAAGCCTGCCACCGAGACGCCGCTGACTGCGCTCGCCCTGGCGGCGCTGGCGGAAAAGGCCGGCTTCCCGAAGGGCGTGTTCAACGTGCTGACCGGTGAGTCCGCCGCCATCGGCAAGGTGCTGTGCGAGCATCCGGCGGTGCGCGTGGTCGGCTTCACCGGGTCCACCGAAGTCGGCAAGATTCTTTATCGGCAGGCCTCCGTCGGCGTGAAGAAGCTCGGCCTCGAGCTCGGCGGCAATGCGCCGTTCATCGTGTTCGATGACGCCGATCTCGATGCCGCGGTCGAAGGCGCGATCGTTTCCAAGTTCCGCAACATGGGCCAGACCTGCGTCTGCGCCAATCGCATCTATGCCCAGGACAAGATCTACGACGCGTTTGTCGAGAAGCTGTCCGCCAAGGCGAAGGCGATGAAGATCGGCGACGGCACCGAAGACGGCGTGGTGCAGGGGCCATTGATCAATGCCAACGCCGTGAAGAAGGTCGAGGAGCATATCGCCGACGCGCTGTCGCACGGCGCCAAGGTGATCACCGGCGGCAAACGCTCGTCGCTTGGCGGCACGTTCTTCGAGCCCACCGTGCTGGCGAACGTTCCCGTCGATGCGCTGGTCACGCGCGAAGAAACCTTCGGCCCGCTGGCGCCGGTGTATCGCTTCAAGGACGAGAAGGAAGTGGTGGACATGGCGAACGCCTCGCCGTTCGGCCTCGCCTCCTACTTCTATTCACGCGATCTCGGCCGGGTCTGGCGGGTGGCGGAAGCCCTGGAGTCCGGCATGGTCGGCGTCAATACCGGCCTCATCACCACGGAAGTGGCGCCGTTCGGCGGCGTCAAGGAATCCGGCCTGGGACGTGAAGGCTCGCATCACGGCATCGAAGAGTATGTCGAGATCAAGTACATCATGATGGCAGGGATCTGAGCCTGCTACGCGTCGTCTCTCGCGGCTTATCCATATCACGTGCGTCATGCCCGCGCTTGTCGCGGGCATCCACGTCTTAGGGACGTATAAAAAGGAAGACGTGGATGCCCGGCACAAGGCCGGGCATGACGACTGTGGGTGGCGAGGTGCTCGCCTTTCACACGATCAAGTCGAGGATTCCGCCAGCCAGCCGGGTGGTGTCGCCACCTCGATCATGATGTTCCCCGGAGACGTGCAGTAGAACGTGGTGACATTGCCGCCCCTGTCCGGCGTCTGGATGTCGCTGACGGTGAGCCCGGCGGTCTTGAGTTCGGCATGCTTGGCGTGCACCTGCTCGGGCGTGTCGCAGTACAATCCCAGATGAAACGCGGTCGGATAGCGATCCGGATCCGTCGCCTTGGATTTCATCAGGGTCAGCACGAAGCCGTCCGGTTTGCGCAGCAGGACGAAGGCGTCCTTGCCGCGGCGTTCAACCGGCTCGAAGCCAAAGAACTGTTCGAAAAATGCAGCGAGGCCGGCGACATCCGATGTCGCGAGGTTGGCATGTTCAAGTCGCATCAAAAATACTCCTGTCGGGGTTGAAGATCAGACAGGAGCGTTTCGACGACACCGGCAGACAAAGCTCATGAGACCTGAGCACGGACCCGCCAGCAGCGTGCGCTCGGAGAGCATCACCCTGTCTGGCCGTGGGTCCACCGCGGAGCGGCAGCAGAATTCCCGTGTAGGAATTGGCCGGGCTTACCGATCCGGCCATGTCTTTTTCGGCGAGGCGAGTCATAGCACGCGCCACGCCGGGGCTCAATTACTCCGGCAGCGGAATGAACTCGTGTTCCTGCGGCACATGGGCGAAACGGCCAGACTTCCAGTCCGCCTTGGCTTGCTCGATGCGGTCCTTGCTGGAGGAGACGAAATTCCACCAGATGTGGCGGGGGCCTTCCAGCGCGGTGCCGCCGAGGAACATCATGCGTGATGGTTTCAGCGCGTTGACGGTGATGCGGTCGCCGGGGCGGAACACCAGGAGCCGCGGGCCTTCGAACTTGTCCTTGGCGATCTCGATCTCGCCCTCCACCAGGTAGATCGCGCGCTCCTCGTGGTCGGCGTCGAGCGGTGCCGACTTGCCGGCCTCCAGCGACACCTCGGCGTAAAACCACGGCGATACCATCTCCACTGGCGAGGTTGCGCCGAAGGCTGAGCCCGCGATGATGCGGGCGCTCAGCCCGGTGTCCTGCACCACCGGCAGCCGCGTGGCGTCGAAGTGCTGGAACGAGGGATCGATCTCCTCGCGGCCGGCGGGCAGTGCGATCCAGCTCTGCAGGCCTAGCATCTTCTGCCCCACCGCGCGCTGCACATCGGGCGTGCGTTCCGAATGCGCGATGCCGCGGCCCGCAGTCATCAGATTCATGGCACCGGGCATGATCTCCTGGATGTTGCCCTCGCTGTCGCGATGCATGATGTGGCCGTCAAACAGATAGGTGACGGTGGCGAGCCCGATATGCGGATGCGGCCGCACGTCCATGCCCTTGCCGGCGATGAACTGCATTGGGCCGAAATGATCGAAGAAGATGAAGGGGCCCACCATCTGCCGCTTGCCGTGCGGCAGCGCGCGGCGCACGTTGAAGCCGTCGCCGAGGTCGCGCACCCGCGGCACCACCACGAGTTCGAGCGCATCGCAGGTTTGCGGATCACCAAGCACGGGATCGGAAGAGGGCTGCCAGCTCATGGTCGTCTCCATCGAAAGGGTGGTCCGACGATAGAGCATGACCGGAAAAGTGGATACCGGTTTTCCGAAAAGGTCATGCTCCAAACAAAATAGGCCACGTTGCGATGAAATTCCACAGCGGCGGGCGGTTGCGAATGTGACTTCATCATGTCGCATCCGTGTGCCGCCGGCGTCGATTGACACCGGGAACGCGGCCGCTAACATCGCCGGCAATCACATAAAAGTCAGGGAGGTTGGCCGTGTTGATGACGGAAATGGTCCGGCGGGGCGCGCTCTATCATGGCCCGCGCACCGCGGTGCTGTTCGGCGATCAAAGCCTCACATTCGACGAGGTCGATCGTCTCTCCAATCAATTCGCCAATTTTCTGATCGCGGGCGAGGGGCTCGACGTCGGGGGCCGCATCGGCTTGCTGCTCAACAACTCGCTCCTGAGCATGCCGATCGACTTCGCCTGCGCCAAGGCGCGGCTGGCACGGGTGCCGCTGAACTCGCGACTGTCGGCCAACGAGCAGAAGCAGATGCTGGAAGGCGCCGGCGTGACGCGGCTGCTGTTCGGCCCCGATCTCGCCGAGCGCGCCCATGAACTGGCACAACTGATCCCGGGATTGAAAATCCGCAGCCTGGGCGCGGACGATGACAACGATCTCGTGCGCCTCGCGCGGACACAGCCGGACACGCTGCCCCCGCGCACGCCGGAGCCCGATGACGTGGTGATCGCGATCTACACGTCGGGCACCACCGGCAAGCTGAAAGCCGTGCTGCACACCCAGGCGAGCTGGGCGGCGATGAGCGAGAACGTGCTCAACAATATGGAGATCAAGGCCGGCGATATCATGCTGCATGCGGCGTCGCTGATCCATGCTAGCGGCTGTTTCGTGCTGCCGTACTGGATTCGCGGCGGCACCGCGGCGGTGCTGCCCGGCTTCGTGCCAACAGCCTATATCGCGGCGCTGGAGCGCTGGAAGCCGACCGCGCTCAATCTCGTTCCCACCATGATCGGCATGTTGCTCGATCAGCCTGGCATAACCGAGGTCGACATGCGCTCGGTCACCACCATGCTGTACGGCGCTTCGCCGATGCCGCGCCCGACCATGGAGCGAGCGCTGAAACTGTGGGGACCGCGCTTCATCCAGTATTATGGGCAGACGGAGGCGCCGCTGTTCATCACGACGCTGAGCAAAGACGATCATGTCGGTCCTGGCGCCGACAAGCGTCTGGCCGCCTGCGGCCGCCCGAGCATCGACTGCGAAATCCGCCTGATCGACGAGGACGGCAAGGATGTCGCGCCAGGCGAGAGCGGCGAGATCGTGCTGCGCGCGCCGTTCGCGATGGCGGGCTATTACAACGCGCCGGAGCTCAACGCGCAGACCATCCTGCCCGGTCGCTGGATCCGCACCCGCGACGTCGGCCGCTTCGATGAAGATGGCTATCTCTATCTGGTCGACCGCACCTCGGACATGATCGTGACCGGAGGCTACAACGTCTATCCGCGTGAGGTCGAGGATGCGCTGGCCGCGCATCCCGCGGTTCGCGAAGTGGTCGTGGTCGGCATCCCCGACGACAAATGGGGTGAGGCGGTGGCGGCCTTTGTTGCGGTCCGCAACGGCACCTCGGTGGAGGAGGGCGAGCTGATTGCCTTCGCGCGCGACAGGTTGGCCGGTTACAAAGTGCCGAAATCAGTTCGTTTCATCGACGAGGTGCCGAAAAGCCCGGTCGGCAAACTGCTGCGCCGCGCGGTGCGCGATCCGTTCTGGGCCGGACGCGAGCGCAGGATCTGAAGGGATTTTATGTCGTGAGCAAAGTCATCGTTGAGAAGCAAGGCGCCGTCACCACCGTCATTATCAACCGGCCAGAGGCCCGCAACGCCGTCGATCATGAAACGGCGCTGCTGCTGCGCGCGGCGTTCGCCGAGTTCGACAAGGACGAGTCCAGCCACGTCGCTGTATTCACCGGCGCTGGCGGCAATTTCTGCGCCGGCTATGATCTGAAAACTGTCTCCGCCGCGCCGCTGAGTGATCCGGCAGGCGAAGGGCCGATGGGACCGTCGCGGATGCTGCTGTCGAAACCGGTGATCGCGGCGGTGGAAGGCCCGGCGGTGGCCGGCGGGCTCGAACTGGCCTTGTGGTGCGACATGCGCGTGGCCTCCACGTCCGCTGTGTTCGGCGTGTTCTGCCGGCGCTGGGGCGTGCCGCTGATCGACGGCGGCACCGTGCGATTGCCGCGCTTGATCGGGCACAGCCGCGCCCTCGACATGATCCTGACGGGGCGTCCGGTTGCCGCGGATGAGGCGCTGTCGTTCGGGCTTGCCAATCGCGTGGTGCTGGAGGGCACGGCGCGGGCGGAGGCCGAGCGGCTTGCTGAGCAGATCTCGCAGTTTCCGCAGATCTGCATGCGGGCGGATCGGATGTCGAGTTACACCCAGTGGGGCGAGAACATTGCCGATGCACTGCGCCACGAGGGCGAAGGCGGCGAGGCGCCGCTGCGCGCCGAAGCCGCCAAGGGCGCGGCGCGATTTTCGTCCGGGCTCGGCCGCGGCGGAGATTTCGGAAAGATTTGATTTTTTGGGGGCGCACCATCCCCATCGTGTCATTGCCGGGCTTGACCCGGCAATCCCGCTTAGGGACGCACTGCCCTCCTAAGCGAGATCACCGGGACAAGCCCGGTGATGACACAAGTTGTGTGGACGCACGTCGCACATCACGAGAAAGCCGACAAAGGCCTCAGCGTCCCAACCGCGTCGCCTCGCTCACCTTCGCAAACCGTTCCAGCCCCAAGATCGCATCCGCAAACGTGTCCGCGCGGGTGTTCAGCACCGGACGTGCGAGCTGCAGGAATTTCTGCTGCATTGCCGCCGCATCGGGGAATGACGCAGGTTCACCTGATGGGTCGGCAATCAGCCGTTCGTGGGTCTCATCATCGCTGGTGATACTGACGCGTGCGCCGAACGGATGGGTGCGGCCCTTCTCCAGCCGGTCGTCCTGCACCACCTCAATGCGGTCGGCCAGCGTGTCGATCGCCGGATCGCCGAGCCGGCTGTAATCGTCCCAGCCGAAGCTGCCTTGCTCCAGCGCCAGCGCGCCGGTGAAGAACATCGAGAACTGGCCGCCGACAATGCTGCGCGGATGGCGCTTGGTGTCGGGGTCGCCGGTCAGCGTGATGCCGTTGCGATGCAGGCCGATCTCCACCTTGGCGATCCGCTCTGGCGTCAAATTGTGCTCCCGGCGCATGGCGATCAGCGCATCGATCGCGGCATGGGTGTAGCGGCAGCTCGGATAGGGTTTGACCCCGATCTTCATGGTCTCATAGGTTGTGCCGAGCCCCGCGGTCGCCTTGTTGGCATCGGCATGGTCGGTGTAGCCGACCAGCAGTCCATGTTTGCCTTCCACCGATTCCGTCGCGCCGACAAACCCCTGTTTCGCCAGGGTCGCGGCCACCACGCCGTTCATTGCCGCGGCGCCGACCTGATAACGCTTGTTCCAGGCGCCGTTGACCAGGAATTGCAGCGAGCCGGCGGCCTGGCTGCCGGAGACGCCGAACGCCGCGATCAACTGCTGTTCGGACAGGCCCAGCAGCTTGCCGGCGGCAGCCGCCGCGCCATAGGTGCCGGCCGTCGCGGTCGGATGGAAGCCGCGGGCATAATGCGACGTCGGGTCGAGTGCGTTGCCGAGTCGGCAGCACACTTCATAACCCGCCACGATTGCGGTCAGCACGTCACGGCCGGAGGCGCCGACCATCTCGCCGACGGCGAAGGCCGCGGGCACCACCGGTGCGCTCGGATGCAGCGAGGAATCGGCGTGGGTGTCGTCGAAATCCAGCGAATGCCCCAAGGCGCCATTGAGAAGCGCGGCCACGGCGGGTGTATAGGTTTTGCTGTCGCCGAACACAGTGGCGTCGCCCGCGCCGTCCAGAGACAGGGCCGATAGCATTGCCAGGATCGAACCGGTGGAATCCGCCTCGCGGCGGGCGCGTACGGCGCTGCCGAGAAAGTCGAGCGTCAGCACTTTTGCACGCGCCAGCACATCCTCGGGAATGTCGTCAAACGAGAGGTTTTTGACGTAAGCGGCCAGTGTTGCGGTTTCATTCGCCATTGTTCTTGGTTCCTTGAGCGTGGACCGCAGATTAGGAGGCGCAAGCGGGGGGTTCAAGCCGTGCCGGAGCATGGCCGCATTCCCGGGGGCGCGTTGTCTTGCCGGAGTCCATGGCACATGGCTGTCGGCTGTTTGAGCCGCCGCGGGTTCATGCCGATTTCTTATAGGCTATATCGATCTCGGCATTGGCGTTGACGCCGTGGCCGGTGTACCGACATTGGGAAGCCCTCATCACGTTGGAACAGCCGCCCATGCGCATCATCGATGTCCGCGAAGTCACCAAGCCGATCGCGTCACCGATCCGCAATGCCTACATCGATTTCAGCAAGATGACATCCAGCCTGGTGGCCGTCGTCACCGACGTGGTGCGCGACGGCAGGCCCGTGGTCGGTTACGGCTTCAATTCCAACGGTCGCTACGGCCAAGGCGGGTTGATCCGCGAGCGCTTTCGTGACCGCATCCTGGAAGCGGCATCCGACAGCCTGATCGATTCCAGCGGCGAGAATCTCGACCCGGACAAGGTGTGGGCGACGCTGATGACCAACGAGAAACCCGGCGGCCATGGCGAGCGTTCGGTCGCGGTCGGGACCATCGATATGGCGGTGTGGGATGCGGTGGCGAAGATCGCGCGCAAGCCGCTGTTTCGGCTGCTGGCCGAGCGTCACGGCAAGGCGGCCAACCCGAAGGTGTTCGTCTATGCGGCTGGCGGCTACTATTACCCCGGCAAGGATCTGTCGATGCTGCGCGCCGAGATGCGCGGCTATCTCGATCGCGGCTACAGCGTCGTGAAGATGAAGATCGGCGGCGCGTCGGTCGCCGACGATCGCACGCGGATCGAAGCAGTGCTGAAGGAAATCGGCAAGGACGCGCAGCTCGCTGTCGACGCCAACGGCCGCTTCGATCTGGAGACCGCGATCGCCTACGCCAAGATGCTGCGCGACTATCCGCTATTCTGGTACGAGGAGGCGGGCGATCCACTGGATTTCCAGCTGCAGGCGGCGCTTGCGGAATTCTATCCGGGGCCGATGGCCACCGGCGAAAACCTGTTCAGCCATCAGGATGCGCGCAACCTGCTTCGTTACGGCGGGATGCGGCCGGATCGCGACTGGTTGCAGTTCGACTGTGCGCTGTCCTATGGCCTGTGCGAATACCAACGCACATTGAAGGTGCTGGAAACACAGGGATGGTCGCCGTCACGCTGCATTCCCCACGGCGGGCACCAGATGTCGCTTAACATCGCCGCCGGCCTCGGGCTCGGTGGTAATGAGAGTTATCCCGACCTGTTCCAGCCCTATGGCGGCTTCCCCGATGGTGTGCGGGTGGAGAGCGGTTTCATCACCATGCCGGAGCTGCCGGGCATCGGCTTCGAGGGCAAATCCGATCTCTATGCGGAGATGAAGGCGTTGGCAGCGTAGGCGCCACCGTCAGTTCATTGTTTCAGATCGATTCCTGCTCCGGATCAGGCGGTCCAGGCTGCCGGAAGGTTGACCGGACCGCGAAATACCCAGCCGCTCCAGCGCACCGGCTCGTCGGCCAATCGCAGGGCCTTCAAGCGCCGGAACAAGGTGGGCAGCGCAAGGTCGCCGACCATCACCCGGGAGGCCCAGATGCCGAGGCAGAAATGCGGGCCGCCGCCGAACGCCAGATGCGGCTTCTTCGGGCGGCGGATGTCGAATCGGTCCGGATCGTCGAACACGGTCTCGTCGCGATTGGCGGATGCGAGCACGACGCCGAGGCGCGCGCCCTCCGGCAGTAAGGCGCCGCCGAGCTCGATCGCTCGCGTCGTCTGGCGCGGATACATGCCGATGGGCGCAACCCAGCGGACGGTTTCCTCGAAGGCGGCGCGCCACAAGGTCGGATCCGCTTCGACCAGGGCGCGCTGCATCGGATCGGCGAGCAGTGCAAAGCTGCCAGCCGCGATCGCGTCTCGTGGTTCGTTCAAGCCGCCGCCGATGAACACCTTGACATTGCCTTGGATTTCTTCGCGGGTCAGCGGATCACTGGCGTGCAGCATGCACGAGATCACGGATTCGTCGGGGCGCGCCCGCAGGGTGGGAATGATGTCGTCGATCGCGGCATCGACCGCGGCCGCGGCGGCGTCCGCGCGACGCCAGATCTCCGGATCGTCGCCATAGTTGCCGGTGCCGTCGATCAGCGCTTGCGACCAGGCTCTCAAATCGGCTGCGCCGGTGTTGTAGAGGCCGAGCAGGCGGCCGAGGCAAAGCGCCGCGCAGGGAGCCGCGAACCGGTCGAACAGGTCGGCTTCGCCGTCGTCGATGAAGCTGTCGATCAGGTCATCGATGATTTTTTGAAACTCCGGTGTCCATCGTTGCTTGATTGCGGGCGGCCGCAGCGCCGGTTCGCACGCCGCGCGTTCACGGCGGTGAACCGAGCCGTCCTTGCGCAGCATGGTCGGTCCCATCACGCGGATCATCAGGGACTGGCTCTCGGCGGCGCTGAAAATATCGGGCTGCCGTTCCAGCTTCACGATGTCGGCATGCCGCGTCACCAGATAGCGGTTCGCAGCCGGGACCCAGGCGACAGGCGCGTGCCGCCGAAGCTCGCGATAGATGGGATACGGATCTGCCGTCAGCTCGGCGAGCGTGATCGGTCCGCCAAACGTGTGCGGGGTGTCCTGCATGGTCGTCCTCCGGCTCCCTTCGGCTCACCGGCGACCGGCGCGAAGAGATTTTGCTGTCAGTTGCGGACGAGTGTCCGGGCGACGCCTGCATTTGTAAAACCTGAAAATCCGTCTAACTTATTCGGATTTTCCGAATTAGGATCAGCCACTCAGGGGCCGCGCCATGTCGTTCCAGCCGCGCTTTTCGCTTCGGCAGCTCAATTACTTTCTCAACATTGCGGAATGCGCGACGCTCTCGGAGGCCGCGACGCGGCTGAACATCTCGCAGGGCGCGTTGTCCGAGTCGCTGCGCGAACTCGAGACCGATCTCGGCATTCAGCTGTTCGTTCGTCGGCGCGCACACGGGATTACCCTGACGCGCCCGGGCCGCGAATTGATGGTCTATGCGCGCAACGTACTGGTGGCGGCCGAGGATTTCCAGCAAAGGGCACAGGGACAGAGCGTGGTGATGGCGGGACGGTTCACGATCGGGTGCTACACCACGCTCGCGCCGTTCCTGATGCCGAAACTGTTTGCGGATTTCCAGTCGACGCATCCGCAGGTGGAGATCGAGCTGATCGAGGGATCGGCGGAAGATATTCAGGGGCGGTTGAATGACGGCCGCTGCGATGCCGCGGTGCTTTATGACTTCGACCTGGCTCCCGACACGCTCCGTGACGACCTCTACCTGGTCAAGCCGCATGTGTTGCTTCCGCGGCGCCATCGGCTTGCGGCCGCCGACAAGGTCGATTTGAGGGAACTGGCAAACGAGCGGCTGATCCAGTTTGCCGTGCCGCCGGCCGAGCACAATACGCAGCGGATATTCGACAGTGTACATGTCGTGCCGCGCACCTGGTTGCGTACCCGGAACTTCGAGCTCGTGCGGTCGCTGGTGGCGCGCGGGCTCGGCTATTCCGTCCTGCTGCAGCAGCCTCCGGTCGAGGTAAGTTATGATGGGCACTCCGTCGTCGCCCGTTCGATCGCGCGCATGTCCCAGGTGTTTGCCGTCGTGCTCGCCCGCAGTCCCCACATGGTCGCAACCCGGCGGCTTGAGCTGTTCCGCCAATTCTGTGTCGCGTCGCTCGGTGGTCCGCCCGGCCGAGCCGAGGGAGTGAGCCGTCCGCGCAAGCGTAGCAAACAGGGGCGGGCCTGATTCCGAGCGAACGCGGCCGTACGTAACAATGCGGACTTGAGCACTTGGAGCTTTCGTCGTTCCTCAAGGCGTTCATTTGCCCATGGGGAAGCCGCGAATCATGCTCTCGCGCCGATTGTTTGTCGTCGGATCGACCATGGCGCTGGCTTGTCCCGATCGATCCGCGCAAGCCGCGAAATCCGCCGACGCCATTCTCGATCTGGATTTCACCGACCCGAACGCGAGAGGCTCGCATGCCCGTTCGCTGACCGGCACCTTGCGTTATGCCGATCACGAGGTGTTCGGCGACCGCGCCGGTGTGCTGATCGAGGAGGCGACGATCAATGGCGTCGAAGATGCTGGTTATGCCGGCGGCGACGCGTTCCCGACCGGCTGGCGGCTGCTGCCGCAGCCTGTCAGCGCGGCCGAATGCGCGACCACATTCACCCGCAAGGGCGTTGGACAAGGTCTGCTTCGGCTGACGGGCAATGCAACACGCGACCTTTTCCTCGTGTTGGGGTCTGCGCAACATTTTGCGATCGCAGCCGGCGATCTCCTCACCGGTTCGCTGGCGATTCGGCTGGCCGCCGGGTCGTTGACCAACATCAGCGGGCTCGGGCTGATCAATATGGAGAATGACGCGGCCGGGTCCCCATCGGTTGCATCGTTGCGTCCGGCCCCGATCCAGCAGCTTCAGTCCGACAAGGCCTGGTGGGCGCAGGTCCGGTCGGTGGCCGGTCCCAACGACCATGCGAACCTGGCTTTGAAACTATCCGTTGCCGGTAGCTACGACGTCACGCTGGAGATCAACGCGCCGCAACTCGAAAAGCGAACTTGGCGCTCGAGCTACAGCGCGTCCTCTCGCACCGCTGACGACATAGCGCTCGCGCCCGAGCAACTCGGCTATCTTCGGCAAGCGCAACGGGCGGTGGTGATCACCGCGGATGCGCCGCGCGTCGCCGGCACCGCATCGCTCTGGAGCGAGTGGGAAGACGACAACACCTATGTGGAGCTGCAGCTTCGTGATCAAGCCCTCCATGCCCGGCTTGTCGCAGGGGGGACAGTGTCCGAAGCACAATTGGGACGGATTCCGCCACTGGCGCGGTTCACCGTAGCGATGACTCTCGGCCCGACGGGCTTAGCCGGTGCTGTGAATGGCAAGGTGGCGAAATCGATCAACGCGGCGGTGCCGACCGGCTTGACGACCGTGCGGCTGGGGCGCGGGTCTCAGGGTTATTGGAACGCAACCATCAAGCGCGTGTCGCTGTACGGCATCGGAGCGATCGATTGTGCCGCGATGAGCCTGCGCGAGCAGGTGTTCTTCGATGACTTCGACCGGCCGGACAACGCATCGCTCGGCAAGTCCCCGACGGGGCAATCCATCGCCAAGACCGGCGGCGTCGACACCGCCATCGTCGCCGGCAAGTGGATCGCGCGTAATGCGGGTCTCGGTCTCGCTTTCGCCGGTTATGGCAAGGTCTCTCTTCCGGCTGCGCCACGCTATATGGGCGCGGTGCTGAACTGGACAACCGGCAGGTCTGGTGGAGCGGCGGGGCTGATCGCCGCGACCAACAATCTGTCCCATCCGACCGATGCGCTGCACACCGTCGTGTGCGACTCCGTCGAGATCTTTCAGACCATCACTGGCTCGCGCGTCGACGACGCGCTCGCGACCTTCGTTTTTCCGAATGCGATGGCGCGCGACGGCGCGACGGCGTATGGTGTTGCGCGCCTGTTCAACCGAATCGAAAACGCGGTGGTGTTCGTGGCTCCGGATGGCGACCTGCCACGGCACGTCAGCACCACCTATGGCGAGCGGATCGGTGAAACCGCTGTGTTCGAGCATTACTGGCAGTTGGGGCAGTGCCGACCCGAGTTCCTTGCAGTTGCGGCAGCGTAAACATCCGAGCATGAACCGGACGAGTGGGTGCCGGCTTTTTGCGCGACACGCGCGGAGGTCATGATTCGGAAATCCAGTGGCGTTTGCGTTGGTTCATACCGCTCCTCTATCGAAGGAACACGTCCATGAAGCTTTTTCCAGTCGCCATTGTCGTGATGGCTTGTGTCCCCGGTCCGGCGCTCGCGCAGGGGATGTATCCGTTGAATCCGGCGGCGGTCACCGTCAATCAGCAGCGGCAAAATCAGTACACGGTGTCGCCGAATTCACCGACCTCGACATATCCGTCGAATAGCACCTTCAGCAGCCCATTCACCACCAGCCCGTTTACGACGTTCGGCGGTTCGTATCCAAGCCGACCGGGCGGCTACACCGATACCTACACCGGCACGTATGCCGGCAGCGGGCCGCACTAAGGTTCTCGTTGCGGGCCGGAAGACGCTCCAGGCCAGTACCTTTGGTGTCTGCCTTTGGTGCCTGTCCTCAGCGCAGGTCGATAGAACGGCCGCGGCCGGCGCTGGCGTGCTGCAGCCGCCGCGTCGAAAGCCGTGCGCAGAGCACGCCGAAAGCGATTCCGAGCGCGTCGACGACGAAGTCTTCCAGCCGCGCATGCCGCGTCGGCAGCGGAATCTGGGCGAGTTCGAGCGCCAGTGCGAACAGCACGGACGCCGGCAGCAGCAGCTTCAGCGGAAGTTCGAACGCAACGGCCGTGAGCGCGCCGACGATGGCGAAACACAGAAAGTGTTCCCAATCCTGGCCGAGACCCGTCACCGGCCGCTCCGCCGCCGGCACCACGGTCAGCGCCACGACGGCCACCAGCGCGGCGATGGCCAGGAATTGAACGGCTCTGTGCATCTTGTTTCTAAGGTCCATTGGTCGCTTGCGCGATGCTTATCAGTTTACGTCATGGCTAAGGAAGCGTTTCGAAGCCTGCCGAAGAGTACGGCCAGCCGCACGCGTTTCCACTTAGACAGCATTGTTATACGCCATCAGTTGATTCGCGTCTTAACGTCGGCGTCATCGAGCGGTCACGCGACAGATTACGCGAATGTACTTACACGCAGATGCATATGCATCCTGTTCTGATGTCGCAGCGGTGCTTCTCGACGGCGCAGACTACGTTCGAATGCGTAGTCTGCGCGACAAATTCGGCGCTCTAAAACTGCATTAACCATACGCGTGCATCGTCTTCGCATGATGCAGAAAAATTTACGAAAACGCTTGGTGTGTTTTGTCGCAGGAGCTCAAGCCGTGCTTGCGCTCGCTGGCTGTTCGACAATGCCGCGAAACGGCCCCGACAGCGGTGACATCCGGTCACAGCGGCCGGTGTCACCTGAAAGTCTTCCTTACGCTGTCGTCAATGTCACACCCGATGTGGTGTCGATACTCAACGACGCGACAGGCCGGTTGACGGCAGCGTTCGCCGATCAGAGGCCTCCGAAGGAAATTCGGTTCGGGATCGGCGACGTGGTGAGCGTCACGATTTTTGAGGCGGCACCGGGCGGTCTGTTCATTCCGATCGAAGCCGGTGTACGGCCGGGCAACTTCGTCGCGCTACCGAACCAGGCGGTGGACAGCAAGGGAAATATCTCGATCCCGTATGGCGGCGCGATCCGCGCGGCGGGGCGGACCCCGGCTGAAGTGCAGGCGGCCATCGCGGCCGCGCTGAAGAACAGGGCGATCGAGCCGCAGGCGGTTGTCGCACTGATCGATCAGCGCACCTCGCTGATCAGCGTGCTCGGCGAAGTCAACGTGCCGTCGCGCTTCCCGGCCAATGCCGCGGGCGAACATCTGCTCGATGCCATCGCACGTGCCGGCGGCCCGAAGGCGCAGGGCTATGATACCTGGGTGTCGCTGGAGCGCGGCGGCAAACGGGCGAAGGTACCGTTTGGCGCACTGGTCTATGAGCCGGCGAACAACATCTTCGTGCACCCGCAGGATACCATCTATGTCTACCGCGAACCGCAGACCTTCGTGGCGTTCGGTGCCGCAGGACAGCAGGGCCAGTTCAACTTCGAGGCCTGGCGCGTTACCGTCGCGGAAGCGATAGCCAAGGCCGGCGGCCTTAACGATGCCATGGCGGATCCCGGCTCGGTGTTTGTTTACCGTGGCGAGACGCGGGAACTCGCGCAGCGTCTCGGTGTCGATGTGAAGCGCTTCACCACGCCGATCATCCCGATCGTCTACAATTTCAACATGCGTGACCCATCTATGTACTTCCTGGCTACGCAAATGGTCACACGTAATAAGGATGTTTTCTATATTTCGAACGCTCATGCAGTCGAAGTGGCTAAGATGCTGAACTACATCCGGCTGGTAACCGCAACCGTCAACGATCCGATTGTCGCGGCTTACAACGGTGTTGCCCTGCATAACCTGGTGAAGCCATGACGATGAAGATTTCCAGAATGACGCGTGTGACCGACCGGCAGAGCCTGCTCGGAGAAACCATGGCGCCGGACCAGATCCTGTCGCTGATGGCGGGCTTCTTCCGGCGGCAATATCCGTTGATCCTGGCGGTGCTGGCGGCGATGATGCTGCTGGCTGTCTGCTTCCTGCTCATCGTGCGCTCGACCTACACGGCGCAGGCCACGATCCTGATCGACACCCGCAAGGCGCAGCCGCAGTCGCAGTCATTGTTCAACGAAGCGCCGATCGATGCGCCGGTGGTCGAAAGCCAGGTCGAGATCATCAAGTCCGACGATATCGCCCGCGCCATCATCAAGGACATGAAGCTGGCGGATGATACCGAGTTCACGCGTTATGGCGGCGGCATCATCGGCAACCTCGAGTACTATTTCTTTTCGATCTACGATCTGTTCGACTTCAGCGGGACCACGGCCGAGCAGGCGAGGGACCGCCGCGCACTTGCCCAGTTCAGCAAGAGTCTGAGCGCCAAGCGCGTCGGAGTCACTTATGTCATCGAGATCAGTTTCCGCTCCGGCAATCCGGAACGGGCAGCGAAGATCGCCAATGCCGTTGCCGAGGCTTATATCAACGACCAGCTCAATGCGAAATATATCGCTGCGAAGCGCGCCAGCAGCTGGCTGTCCGACCGGATTGCCGAACTGCGCGGGCAGGCGACGACGGCCGAAAAATCGATCGTGGATTTCAAGGCCGAGAACAGGATCGTCGATGCCGACGGTCACCTGATCTCGGACCAGCGCGTGGCGGATCTGAACAAGGAGCTGGCGGCGGCGCGGACGCAGACCACCGAAGCGCGCGTCAAGCTTGATCGCATCGAGCAGATCACCAAGTCGGATCTGCGCGAGGCCACCGTCACCGATACGTTGCGCAGCGAGGTCGTGAGCAAATTGCGCAGCCAGTACCTCGACATGGCCAATCGTGAGGCCGATTTGTCGTCACGTTATGGGCCCACCCATCTCGCCGCCGTCAATCTGCGCAACCAGATGAAAGAGATCAAACGGTCGATCAACGAAGAACTCGGTCGACTCGCGGAGACTTATCGCAGTGACTATGCGATCGCCCAGCAGCGGGAGAAAGACGTGCAGGCGTCGCTCGACGAGGCGGTGTCGAAGTCGCAGATGACCGGCCAGGCGCAGGTGCAGCTCAAGGAACTGGAGAGCAATTCCCAGACCTACCGCACGTTGTATGAGAACTTCCTGCAACGTTATACCGAAGCCATCCAGCAGCAGAGCTATCCGATCACCGAGGCGCGGGTGATCTCGACGGCCAGCAGGCCCGGCCGGCGCAGCAGCCCCTCGACCCTGCTTGTGCTGCTGGTGGGCGGTGTCAGCGGCCTGATGCTCGGCATCGGTTTCGGCATCATCAATGATATGGCCGACCGGGTGATCCGCACCCGCGGCCAGGCCGAAGCGATCCTGGGCCTGGATTGCCTGGCGCTGTTGCCGATCGCGCAGGAGGCCGGGGTCTCGATCGTTCCGGATCAGGCCACCGGGCCACGGACCATTCCGCCGAATGCCTCGATCGGCTGGAGCGCCATGCATGATCCCTTCTCGAGCTATTCGGAAGGCATCCGGGCGATCAAGGGCGCGATCGACCTCAGCGAGCGCCCCGAGCGGGCGCGCGTCATCGGAATCTCTTCGACCGTGCAGGGCGAGGGGAAATCGACCGTCGCCGCCTCGCTTGGTCTGCTGTGCGCGCAGGTGGGGGCCAAGGCCATCGTGGTCGATTGCGATCTGCGCCATGCGACGCTCACCAAGCAATTGAGCCCGTCGTCGACCGTCGGCCTGCTCCAGGTGGTGACGGGCCTGGCCACGCTCGACGATGCGATCTGGACAAACCCGGCGAGTGGCATGAGCTTCCTGCCGGCGGTGTTGAGCGGACCGATGGCCAATTCGAACGAGGTGCTTGCATCCGAGGCCATCCACGATCTGTTCGAGAAGCTGCGCGAGCGGTTCGACTACGTCTTCGTCGACCTGCCGCCGCTCACTCCGGTGATCGACGTGCGCGCCACCGGCCATTTCGTGCAGCAGTATGTGCTGGTGATGGAATGGGGCAAGACCCGGGTGGATGCCATCGAGGAGGCGCTGATCGCCGCCCGCGCGCTCAAGGAACAACTGCTCGGCGTGGTCCTGAACAAGGCCGACACCACCCAGCTGCACCAGTACCAGACGCCTTTCACCGCCGCCCGCCGCCTGTCGGAAAAAGTGGCGTCACACTGGGTGGTGCGCGATACCGCGTCGTAACCGGCCGGTGGTCCAGGGTTGAGCTGGGGTCAGTGTCGACCCCAGCATCTCTCCACTCTCAACATCGTGCCCGGCTTGTGGGTTGGTTATCGGCGACTTCGCTTGTGCCTGTCGCCAAAGCGTGGATGCCCCGGCGACTCGGCAGAGCCGAGTCGCTGACCAAGTGCGGGCATGACGGCTGAGGTTCGTGTGAGGCGTTGGTGTGCTCCGTCCGCCTGATTGCGAGTCAAAGCGCCGGCACCGCGTTCTTCTCGTTGACCAAGGCACTTCGCCACTCTCAGACGTCATGCCCGGCCCTTGGGCCGGGTATCCACGACTTCCTTTGCAGCAGCGCGCGCCGCCGCGTCACAATTGGTCGGAGGCCAATGTCCGGTTGGAGGGGGCGGTGCCCGATTCGGGCGCGGAAGCCGGGCCCGTGGCAGCATGGCTGGCGGCGATGCCACCCAGGACTTCGTGGGCCATCAGGCGCCGCATCATCAGCAGGGCGCCGCAGGTGATCAGCACATCCAGAGCCACCAGGATGCCGGTCTGCTGCAGCACGCCGAAGAAGACGTAGGCGACGGGCAGAAACACGATCGCCTCCCAAAGGTGAACGCGTGCGACCATCCTCGTCGCCCCGCACCCCATCAGCAGCGCGGCCAGATAGACCTGCAGCGTGCTGACGAAGATCAAGATGCCGCCGCTGATGCGGAAATCCGCCGAGAACTGGATGCCGGAGTGCAGCCAGAGCGCCAGCAGGCCGTTGGCGAACAGGAAGAAGCCGACGCCCGCGACCGCCGAGCCACCGAGCACCAGCAGGCCACTGAGGCGCGCCGCATGCAGCGCGCCGGCGTTGTCGCGGTGCGCCAGTCGCGACGCAATCATGTTGGTCAGCGGGAAGGTGAAGGACATCACCAGCGCGCCGTAGGACTGCAGCAACCGTGTGAAGATGCCCAGTTCGATGACGGCGTTCGGTCCGAACAGAAATCCGAACAGTCCGGTGGAGATCTGGTAGAGGATCAGCAGGCCTAGGCTGATGACCGTGAAATCGAGTGAGCTCAGCAGCAGCAGCCGCACGGCGCTGCGCCGCCAGGCGAAGCGGCGCACGAACAGATTGCGATTGCGGCGTACCACGTCAAAGCCGTGGGCGATCGAGCCGAACAGAAACCCCAGATTGAGCAGATAGGCGGCGAATGCGATCGACGGATAACGCGGAAACACCGTGAACAGCAGGAAAAACGACAGCGCATAGCTGCAGATCTGAAACGCGTACAGCCGGTAAAGCTTGTGGGCAGCGGCATCGATGCCCTCGAAGATCGACAGGAAGAACCACAGGCTGAGTGCGAAAAACAGGCTCAGTACGCTGATAGTGAACTCCGTTCGATGCGCGGCGATGACGTCATTGAGCTGGGCCGTCGACATCACCACCAGGAACAGCGCCGAACTGGCGCAGAACAGAAACAAGTTGATGCCCGCGGCAAGCACGGTCGCCATCGAGACGAAGCGCGCCACGAAGGGCGGCACGCGCGTGGAATAACGCGTGATGATGCTGGCGATGACGCGCCCCATGCCGACATTGGCAAAGCCCACCCAGGAGCCGATGCTCAGTACGACCAGAAACAGGCCGAAGTCCGACTGCCCCAGCACCTTGAGCGCCAGCGGCAGCCCCACGAGATTGACCACGATCGCGAGCAACCGGGACAGCCACGCCACAAGCGTTGAGAACAGGATCGACTTCATTTTTTGCCGCGCGTTTGTGGCGTTTCGGAGCGAAGTGGGCGGTCTCCGTCCCGATCTTGCCGGAACGGAAGAAATTTCAGTAGATGACGCTGCTGGTGCGAGCGAACAACTTCGCCGTTTCCGGAACCTTGCGGGTGCACTCGGCCGGGTTGCCGGCAATCAGCGAATAGGGTTCGGCCTTGATGTAGTTGATCACCGTGCCGGCGCTGATGATGCAGGCTTTCGGAATGTTGACGCCCTTCATCAGCAGGGACCCTGCACCCACCATGGTGTATTCGCCGACCACGATGGGCGCGCAGGTCTGCTTGGAGCGGATGATTTCAACGCCATGCGTCACCAGTTGGGAGCGAAATCCGGCGAGCCCGGAAAACGCGCCGAACGTCACGCTATCGGTGCAGTCGATGTAGTGCTGGTGCCCCATCATGCTGCATTTGCCCATGGTGAGCTGGGAGCGGCGGTTCTTCGCGCTCTTGAAGAACGGCGTTTCGATCTGTGTCGAAAATCCCGCGATCCAGTTGAAGTTGCCGATCAGGGAATCCTCGTCCATCTGCAGCATGTCGAGGCGGCCGATGTAATTCAGATGGCCGAGCCTCGCTCCCTTGGCCAGAACCACCGCGTCCGCGAACAGGAACGACAGGCCGATGCGGCACTCGGGATGCAAATGGTATCCGAAACAAGCCGTGAGCAGGCGCCGGCGCAGCGACCACGGCAGAATGAATCCGAACACTTGAACCAAGAGCTTGATCATCGTTACACCATTCGGCCTTTTCCGGCCTCCCCAGCTTTGCCTGTCGTCAGGATACTTTCGTGGATTCGGATATCGAAAATTGCCGTCGCTGCGGGTTGCGATACGGTCGCATCGGGCCGGCATTGTCACGCGCGCTGCCGGATAGCGCCGGGGTCACGGTCGGCGGGACCGGGTCCGTCGCGCGCCAGACCAGCTTGCGCACGGCCGCCCTGTGCAGGGGCGGTCTCGCGTAGCCGAGGATCATCATGAAGAAGAATGCGCCGATGAAGCCGATATTGAAGTTGTCGGGCTCGAAACACTGAATCAGGAGGGTCGAGGCAAGCGCCAGCCCGCAGATCAGCGATCGCTGGTCCGGAAGCTTGAGGCCCGACCAGATCAGATAGACCGTTCGCAGCACAATGACTGTGAGCAGCAGGCCGCCGAGCAGCAGTCCGAAGTCCATGAAATACGACAGGATGCCGCTGTGCACCGTGTGCATGTTGTACCGGCTGGAGCGGAAGCCATAGCCATAGAACACGAACTGATCCATCGAATCGAAGAAGGCGTTCCAGGACTCCGACCGGCCGGTGAATCCGGAGAAAACGCCGCGCTCGGTATCGAACACCGCAAGATCGTTGGTCAGCCGCTCCAGCAGCCGCTCGCTGTCGATGAAGCGCAGCACCACGGCGCAGATCACCGGCAGCGCGATCAGGACGCCGGCGAGCAGCCGCAGGATCGCATTGCGGGCCTTGCGGCCGATCGGAATGCCGCGGGCCGTGCAGCACAGGTAGCCGAGATAGAACACCACAATGCCGATCATGACGGTGCGGGCGCTTACGATATAAGAGGCCGCGAAGCAGGGCAGGAACACCAGCAGGCTGACCCGGCGTGTCAGGATGCTGTGCAGGACGAGCGCGATATAGGCGTAGCGCGCATAATGGTTGGGATGGATCAGCCCGACCCACCGGTAGTCGTGAAAGCCCTGCACCACCGCGGCGACGATCAGGCCGGCGGCGATCGCGGCGAACGCCATCGCCAGCGCGTCGTCGACGTCCCGTGCGGGCGCCTGCCAGAAACACATGCAAAGCACGAAACCGCCGAGCGTGACCAGATACTGGGCGAGCTGCGAGAACGCGTCGGGATGGTCGCCGAACGGGACCGTGAGCACCAGAACCAGACAGGTGAACGCCCAGAGGAACATCAGCGCAGCGCGGAAGTGGGTCAGCACCGTCATGGCGCCATGGCGCGCGAACACCAGTAGGCCGAGCAGCATGACCGGCACGGCGATCACCAGGCCGCCGCCGCTGGCTTCGCCAATGCTGATGTCGCCGGCTCGCACGCTCTGCAGCATGGCGGGCGTGCCGCGGATGCCGGGAAGGAGGATCACGCCAACATAGATCGCGAAGCCGAGCCCCGCCGCATTCAGGAAGCCGCCCATCAGCAGGTTCCGCCCGGCCGCGATACTGGGAGCAAGCGCGCTGAACAGGCGTCTCATCGCAGGCCTCCCGGCACCAGCTCGGCTTGCAGGCTCGGGCGCGCGGGGGCCGCGTGGGGCGCCTGCGTGAACAGGATGTCGGCCTGGATCGGTCCGTGCGCGGGATCCACGTGCTGGTTGTAGACGCCGGCGACGTGGAAGCCGCGGCCGTCCATCCAGCGCATGATTTCCGGCAGCAGCGGCTGCCCCTCATAGAGCGCGAGATACGAACACTCGACATAGACCACGTCGAAGCGGTTCAGCAGGTCCGCCGAACCACGCAGCACGTCGAGTTCGCCACCCTGGACGTCGATCTTGAGCAGCGCCGGGCGCTGCATTTTGCGGCCGGCCAGGCATTCCGACAGCCGCCGGACCGACACCTGCTCGGTCCTCGCCACCGTGATGCCGAAGATCTCGTTCTGGGCGTCGGTGGGCCGCAGCAGCGACGAGGAATCATCGCTGCTTGCGACGAAGATGGTCTTGTCGCCGGGGTGCTCGCCGACGGCGCTGTTGAAGAGATGGACGCCGTCGTCCTCCCCGAGATAGCGTTGGAACAGCGTTGCCGGCGCGTCCAGCGGCTCGAAGGAGTAGATCTGCGATTGCGGAAACATCGCGCGTGCGAATGTCGCGAACTGGCCGCGATTGGCGCCGATATCGACCACGGTGCGAAACGCGAACCGGCCGAGCGCGCCGGCATGCTCGATCGCCGGCGCGATCCCGTGCAGCATCTGCGGCCACAGCCGCGGGCGCAGTGCGCAGTAGAGGCCCTTCTTCAGGGTCAACCATTGCATGGTGCCCACCTCCAAGGTTCAGCCGGGGCGATGCGATGAAAACGGAGTTCAGCCATAGGCGCCCCGATATCTCTGCGCGGTCTGGGAGCGGTCGAATGTCCTGCGGGCGTATTGAATGGCGCCGGCGCTCAGTTCCGACCATTCCTCGCCCATGGCATAGATAGCCGCGAGCTTGTCCGCGAAGGCCGAGGTGTTCGACAATGGCAGCGCCCATCCGGCATGGCTCGCCTCGACATCGGTCCACGGGCTGTGATCGCTGATCAGCACCGGCAGGCCGAGATGCAGGGCTTCCACGATCGAGTGGCCGAAATTCTCTCCGAGTGTCGGATGCAACAGCACGTCGTAGTGCGGAAGGGCCTGCAGCAGGGATTCCTTGTTGACGTTGCCCTTGAAGTGGATCTCGCAGGGGCCGGTGCCGGCCTTGATCATGCCCACGCACCGCTCGTAATAGTCCGTGTCGATGGTGTCGCCGAACACATCCAGCGTTGCCGGCACATGCAGCTGGCGCAGCATTTCGATCGCGGCGGTCAGGTTCTTCTGCCCGGTGACGCGTCCCACGAAGGCGATCCTGAGCCGGTTGCGCGGCTTTTCGTTGCGCGGACTGGCGGCGGGCAGCGGCTCGACGAACTGCGACACCACGGCGACATTCTGCCGGCGCAGATGATTGCGATCGATGTCGCGTTTTTCGCCCGGAGATCCGGCGAGGTGGATCACGTTGCGATAGAGGCCGAGCAGGTCGGTGAAGCGGCAGTACAGCGCCTTGCGCGACCGCCGCGTCGCCATGATAACATCCATGAAGATGCCGTGCGGGGTGTGGAACAGCTTGCTGCGGCCGGCCAGGCCCAGCTTGCAGAGAATCAACGCGGGAATCGCCAGCAGCGGATCAAAGGCGCACTGGATATCGACCACGTCGAATTCCTCGGCGAGGCGCCCGGCCAGGATGCGCAGGCCTTTCAATCCTCGCGGGATGTATTCGATCACGACATGCGGCATCACCACGCGCAGATGGGGCTGCGCGAACAGCCGCGATCCGGTGGTGAAGTCGTGGTTCAGCGTCAGGATATGAAAATCGTAGTCGCTGCTCATGTTGTCGACGAGGTTCTTGATCGCCGTTGCCGGGCCCAGATGAGACTGCGCCGGAAAATACGATCGATAGATGATCAGGACGCGTTTCTTGCTCATCGGCCGCGGGCCCTTCTTGAGAAGCCAGCGCCGAGATCCGCGGCATCAACCGTGAAATCACGCGTCCGGGATGATGCGGACAGCATGCACGACGTCCGATTACGAACGGTTAAGGCGGCGCCGCGCGCCGGTTGCGATCGGCGTGTCCGGAGTTTGGATCCTTGCGTGGTGGCTTGCATCATGGTCGATACCGGTGGGGTGCGCGCTTCTACGGACGCACGATGTTTGCCGACGAATGCACCCGATCATCCTGCTGCGGCTGGTTTGATCGGGAAAACTGGCGACCGCTGAGGACGTCGCGGAAAACGCTCTCGAAGCGGTTGGCGACGACATCGATGTCGAATGCGCCTTCCGCGTAAGCTCGCGCATTGCGGCCCGCGTTCGTCCGCAGCGTGCGGCTTTCCAGGAACAGCCGCACGGCCTGGACGAAGGCGGAGCGGTCGCCGGCGTCGACCACGCGTCCCGCGTCGCATCCCTGAATGATGCGCGCGGCAAGATTCTCCCGCGGCGCCGACAGCACGATGGGGCGGCCGCCGCAAAGGTAGCTGAGGATCTTCGACGGCACCGAGAACACGCCCGCGTCGGGCTCGAGAACTGCGACGGCGATATCGGCGCTTCCCAGCACGTCGGGGAAATCCTCGAACCGCTGGAACGGCAGCACCCGTACCTTGTCCAGTTCCAGGACCTTGCACTGGTCTCTCAGCCAGTCGGCGTACGGCCCTTCCGAAACCACGACCAGCATGGTGTCGTCCCGCCCCTGCAGGTTCAGCGCAAGGTCGAGCAATTGATGCGGGTCGTGCTTGAGGCCGATCGTGCCGCTGTACAGAACGACGTTCTTGCCGACCAGGTCGTGGCGGCGCGCCCAGGGATTGTCCTTCGGCCGCACCGGCAGCTTGGCGATGGGGGCCCAGTTCTCGATCACATAGACCTGGCGCGCGGATATCGAGAGTTCCTGGCGGATGGTGTCGACGAAGTCCTGGCTGATCACGACAATGGCGTCGCTGGCGCGCAGCGCGTTGCGCTCGACGCGCCGGTAGTGCGATCCGATCAGGTGTCCCAGCCATCCCAGCCGCTGGCCGAGAATGCGGTCGATGGCGGCGGAGTAGATGTCCTGCTGCCAGAACACGAACTTCCGGCCATGGCGGCGCGCGCTTCGCCCGATCCGGGAGATGCAATCCAGCGGGCAGTTTCCAGCCAGCACGATGTCGGGCCCGAAGGCCTCGATCTCGGCCGCGAACGCATGACCGATCGCCACTTCCTGGAACCGGCGTCGCAGAAATGAATACTTGTAGAACGGCTTGCCGAGCGAGATCGGCTTGATCGTCAGGCTGGCCGGATCGTCCGCATTCTTTTCCAGCTCGCCGTGGGGGCTCTGAAATTCGGAAAAATGCAGATGCAGGACATCGTGGCCTCGCGCCGCCAAGGCGCGCGACAAATGCACGGCAAATGCATGTCCGGAATAATCGACAATCGCGATACGCATAACGCCACCACCTGAAAAACGCGTGTTATCCCGCGTTGGCATAAGTTTTCTTCGAAAAGATCGTGAGCACGATGATCTGCAGGTCGAACCACAGCGACCAGTTGTCGACGTAGTAGAGGTCGCACTCGATGCGCTGGACCATCTTGTCGATGGTATCGGTTTCGCCGCGATAGCCGTTGACCTGGGCCCAGCCGGTCAGGCCCGGTTTCACGTTGTGTCGGCGCGAGAACATCTTGATGTGGGGCACGAACATCTCGTTGTGCGAGATCGCGTGCGGCCGCGGCCCGACGATCGACATGTCGCCGCGCAGGATGTTGAGCAGTTGCGGCAGTTCGTCGATGCCGGTCAGGCGCAGGAAGCGTCCCAGGCGAGTGATGCGGGGGTCGCCTCGCTTGGCCTGCACGAAACGGTCGTCGCGCGCAACCCGCATGGTCCGGAACTTCAGCACCCGGATCGGCTGGTTGTTGTAGCCATGCCGGGTCTGCACGAACAGCACCGGACCGCTGGAATCGAGCTTGATCAGGATGGCGACGAGCAGCATCAGGGGGGAGAAGACGACCAGTGCGGCCACGCTCACGACGATGTCGAAGCCGCGTTTGATGGCGAGAGCGATCGGCGACAAGGGTGGGGTGGACAAGCCAAGGGCGAGAACGCCGGCGACTTCGGCGAGATGCGCACGCGCCCAGAAGCCGAGGTTGCGCCGGGGAATCGCATAGACGGACGCGGGAATTTCCCGGAACGAGTTGGTGATGTGCGGCAGCTCATGCTCGCGGGCTTCGTCCGACATCAGCACCACGTCGTCCGCCTCCAGCGAACGGCACTGGGCAACCAGCGCGGATGCGATGGTCTCGACGGTTGTGCAGAGCTGGCCGTCCGCATTGCGCGGTGGAATCTGGCAGTACACGATCTGGGCGCCGGCACCCGAGAACCGCAGCTGGCGCAGATAGTCCGCGAAGTGCTTCTTTCGGCCGATCAGCACGATCCGCCGGCCCTGAATGGATCCCCTGGAGACCTCGGTTTGGAATCGCGCGTAGGCGATCGACCGAAATACCAGGATGGCCGTGCTACACAGCAGCATTTGCAGCGTCAGGATCGACGGCGAATAATAGATCGCAGGCGCCTGGCCAAGAAAAAGAACAGCCGCGAGCAGCATGAAGGCGACAACGACCGAGAACAGTCCGGAGCCGAGATAGCGATGCAAGGTGGGCTGCTGGATCAGCCGGAATTGGCCGAATGCGGCCGATACCGCAATTTCGCTCGCGCCGACAGACGCGGCGGCGGCGACGTACAGGGCAACGCGATGGGGGACGTCGTTGGTCGCGATGTGGTAGCCGATCGCAGCCAGAGCGGCGATCGTCACGGCGATGAATTCCGCCAGTGCGACGGTGACGTAGGTGGTGGTCAGTGTTGGAGCGTTGAAGTGGCGGAGTAGATAGCTACCAGTCGTTAATTCCGCTTGTTCAATTGCGTCGGTGCGCGACACCACAAGATTGCCAGTGTGCCGGAACAGCGTCATGACCGATCGAAACTCCAATCAACGATGATACGTCGATCTACACCGCGTGGTTTCGAACGATAAGCGAATGAGAAAAACGCTATTAATTTGTATGCGTTTTCACGCGAGCGGTCGGATGTATGTACCGGACGGCGGTATCATCGCCACGATTGTCGGCTTCGCGACCCACAGTCGTTTACCAGTGTGGCATGCGGTTCGACGACAACGCGCCATCGCGATGCGCGTCACGTGTCGCGCTGCAAACGCGCGGTCTTTGGCGATGGTGGCTGCGCGTTGTGCGATCGTGCGCAGCCTGCTCTCAGTCGACGCGCATGCGCGCGCCGCCGCCCTCGCGCCATGCGAATTCTCGGCGGACGTCGTCGGTCAGCACGAGACCGAGTCCTGGCTGCCGCGGCGGGTGAATGAAGCCGTCGCGGATGTCGAGCGGCTCGGCCAGAAGCGCATCGCGCAGCGGGAAACCCCACGCAGGATATTCCTGGATCATGACGTTCGGCTGGGTGAAGGCCCAATGCACATTGGCGGTGACTGTCGCCGCCGAGCCCCACGCATGCGGCGCCACTTTCAAGCCATGCGCCGCGGCTGCCGTGGCGATGCGCTGGCATTCGACGATGCCGCCGGAAGTGCAGGCGTCCGGCTGAACGATGTCGAGCGCGCCGGCGCGAAGAAAGTGCATGAACTCGCCGACACCGAACGATGTCTCGCCGCCGCTGATCGGGATCGACGTCGCGGCGCGAACCCTGGCATAACCTTCATAGTCGTCTCCGCCGCAAGGCTCCTCGAGCCAGGCGATATCGAAGGGTTCGATCGCGCGCGCGAATCCGATGGCGGTCTTGGCGTCCCACGGGTCCGGGTGCGATCCCATCACGGCATCGACCATCAGCCGGGTGCTCGGGCCGAGCACCTCCCGGCACAGCCGGACTTTCTCCACCGCGCGCGCAAGGTCGGTTGAGACCCGGATCTTCACCGCGCGAAATCCATCGGCGAGATGGGTCTCCATTTCCTTGATGACGGCCTCGCGTGGCTTGTCGAGGCCGGCGGAGGCATAGAGCGGCAGCCTGTCGTGGGCGAGACCGCCAATCAGCTTCCAGACTGGAAGTCCGGCCGCTTGTCCGGCGATATCCCACAGCGCGTTTTCGATGGCGCTGATCGCATTGATGGAGGCGCCGACACGCCCCCAATAGAGGCTTCGCGAGCGCAGCTTGTTGGCGAGTTGCAAAGGCTGGCGGGGATCTTCGCCGAGCAGCAGCGGCTCGAAGTGCTCGAGCATCGCCTTGGCGGCTTTCGGGTAGAACCAGCCGCCGGCGTAGGTGTCGCCGATGCCGGTGAGACCGGCGTCGGTGGAGATGACGACCAGCGCCGCATTGGCGATCGCCATTTCGCCGCCGGACCACCGCACGATGTGTTCCTCCGCGAGTGGAGCACTCAGCAAAACACCTTCGACCTTCGTGATTCTCATCCTGGAACTCCGTTGGCGCTCCCGGCCGTGGTCTACCCTGGATACGGCCTGACCTTGGATGCCGTGCCGAGCCTACCATCCCCATCGGCTTTTACCGCCCACGAATCACATGGCTCCAATCCGGGAACCGGCCGCGTGTCCGTTCGACCGCGCGTTTCATCGAACATGTGTCGCGGTCGGCGCCGGGATGCCGATCGACGACGGCGTCCCGACGCGTCCTGTGGCTTAATGGCAGGGCGGTCGTTTGATTCGTACGAAACAGAGAGAGGGCTGGGGATGGTGGCGAGGCGGTCGCTCGGGCGGCAGTTCGCGTGGCTTTGGGCGTCGTATGCCGTCAGCACCTTCGGCACGTATCTGGGGTTCGGTGCGTTTCCCCTGATCGCGATCATGGTGCTCCACTCCGGGCCGACCGAGGTGTCGATGCTGGCCGCGGCTGGGCTGGCGGTGGGGGCCGTGGTGTCGCTGCCGCTCGGCCCCTGGGTCGAGTTCCGCCGCAAGCGGCCGGTGATGATTGCCATGGACCTGATCCGGTTTGCGGCGCTGATCAGCGTTCCCGCGACGTTTGCGCTCGGCTGGCTCAGCTTTGCCCAGCTTCTGGTGGTCTCGATCATCGTTGCCGCCGCCAATATCTGCTTTACGGCGGCGAGTGGCGCATGTCTGAAGGCGCTGTTGCCTCCGGAACATCTGATCGTCGCCAATGCCCGGTTCGAATCCACCACCTGGACCGCCACCGCACTCGGACCGCCGCTCGGCGGAATCGCGATCGGGCTGTTCGGTCCTGTGACCACCGTGGTGATCGACGCCGTCAGCTACCTGCTGTCGGCGGTCGGAATCCGCGCCATCGGCGGCAGCGAGCCGCGCCCGGTGCGAACCGATGCGGCGCGGTTGCGCGCCGGCGACCTGCTCGAGGGGTGGCGGATCATCCTGACCAACCCGATGCTGCGCCCGCTGTTCTTCAATACGATCCTGGTCAACGGGCTGATCATGGCGACCGTGCCGTTGATCGCCGTGCTCATGCTCGGCGGCCTCGGATTCACGCCATGGCAATACGGGCTCGCCTTCGGAGCGCCCTGCATCGGCGGCCTGATCGGCTCGCGGCTGGCGCGGCCATTGGTCACGCGGTTCGGGCAGCACAAGGTCATGCTTGCTGCCGGCGCGCTGCGCGCCTGCTGGTCGCTCGGCCTGGCCTTCGTTCAGCCCGGCATGACTGGGCTCGTTCTTGTGATTGCCGTCCAGTTCGGGCTCGTCACCTGCGCGGGCGTATTCAATCCGGTGTTCGCCACCTGCCGGCTGGAGCAGACCGGGACGGACAGGGTCGCCCGCACGCTGTCCGCATGGTCGGTCTCCAGCAACGCCAGCATCGCGGCTTTGACCGCGCTGTGGGGCCTGCTCGCCACCATCACCGGCCCCCGCATGGCGATCGCAATCGCCGGTGTGTTGCTGCTGGCGACGCCGCTGCTGTTGCCCTGGCGCGGCTCCGCGCCAAAGAAGGTGGGGGAGCCGGCCGCGAGCCTCATATCGATCATGTAGAGATGCGAAGATCCTCGCATCGTCCGCAAATGGGCCGTGTCAGTAGCCGCGAGAGCGATCGACAATGTTCTTGAGCGGCAGGCCACGCTCGAAATCGGCAATCTGTTGCGCGACATACATTGAAATGGCGTCGGCATCCGTATCGGCGGCATTGTGTGGAGAGATGGTCACCCGCGGATGGCTCCATAGCGGACTGTCGATCCCGAGCGGTTCGGTCTCGAACACGTCGAGGGTCGCTGCCGCCAGCGTGTTGTCGTCAAGGCAGGACAGGATATCCGTTTCGTTCTGCAGTCCGCCACGGCCGGCATTGATCAGAACGGGGCCGCCGAGCGGCCCATCTTTTGCGAGTTGGGTGAACAGCGGCCGGCTCAGGATGTGCCGGGTGTCCGGCGTCAAGGGCAGCAGGCAAACCAGGATATCGGTGCGGTTGAGGAAGGGGGCGAGGCCGGCCTCGCCGGCATAACAATCGATGTCGACGATCTGCTTGGGCGTGTTGCTCCAGCCCGCCACGCCAAATCCCAACCGCCTCAGCGCGTCGGCGGCGTCGCGTCCGAGCACGCCGAGTCCGAGGATTCCGACACGGACCGCGCTCGCCGCCCACTGGTGCCGGGGCTTCCATTCTCTGCGCTGCTGGCACGCGGCCAGGTAGCTGTGCTGGCGATGATGCATCAGCACATGCATCACCACGTATTCGGTCATGCGCTGGGTCAGGTCGTCGACGGCCACCCGGACCAGAGGCACGTCGGGCATCGATCCGTCGGCCAGCACCGCGTCCACGCCGGCGCCGAGATTGAAGATGACTTTGAGGTTGGGGAAGGCCGACAGCTCTCCGGGCCGCGGCTTCCAGACCGCGGCATAGGAGACCGACGCGGCGTCGAACATGCCGTGCGAGGTGTCTTCCGGCACCAGCACGATGCCGCGGCCCGGGCAGGCCGTCGTGAACCGCGCCTTCCATCGATCGGTCGACCAGTTGTCCGCGCCGCCGCGGATCAGCAAGGCGAGTGTGCCGGATGACGGCGGCGTCGAAAGGGGCATGGGGATGACTCTCGGGGATAGATCGAAACCGGTTCAAGCGGACGTATATCGCCGGGCCCGTCAACTCACAACCACGACCCCGGCTAGCACGTGACGGGTGCATCGCGTTCCCCTCCCATTTCGGCACGCGAAATATGCGCGGATCGCGCACTGCTCCGCCATCAGCGCGTGTCTGCGTCGCGCCAGGCTGATTGCGTGGTCGCGGGGGCTGTCCTACCAATGCCGACCCCGACAATAACAATAAGCCGAGGAAACCTTCATGAAGCGCCTCAAGTTCGGAGCCTTTCTCGCCCCGCATCATCCGATCGGCGAGCATCCGATGCTGCAGTTCCGCCGCGACCTCGATTTCGTCGAGCAGCTGGATGCGCTCGGCTATGACGAATTCTGGTGCGGTGAGCATCATTCCTCGGGCTGGGAGATGATCGCGTCGCCGGAAATGTTCCTGGCCGCCGCCGGCGAGCGGACCCGGCGGATCAAGCTCGGCACTGGCGTCATCTCGCTGCCGTATCACCACCCCTTCAATGTGGCGCAGCGCATGGTGCAGCTCGACCATATGACCGGCGGCCGCGCGATCTTCGGCTCGGGCCCCGGCGCGCTCGCCTCCGATGCGCATACGCTCGGCATCGATCCGATGACCCAGCGCGATCGCCAGGATGAAGCCATCGCCGTCATCCGCCGGCTGTTCAATGGCGAGCGGGTCACGGCGAAGAGCGACTGGTTCACCATGAACGACGCGGCGCTGCAGATCCTGCCGCTGCAGGAAGACATGCCGTTCGTGGTCGCCTCCCAGGTGAGCCCGTCGGGCATGACGCTGGCCGGCAAATACGGCATCGGCATCATCTCGCTGGGCTCGATGTCGACCCAGGGCCTCACCGCGTTGCCGACGCAGTGGGGTTTCGCCGAGGACGCCGCGCAGAAACACGGCCAGACGGTGAGCCGCTCCGATTGGCGCGTGCTGCTGGCCTGGCACATTGCCGAGACGCGGGAGCAGGCCAGGCGCGAAGCCGGCGCCGGCCTGATGCGCTGGCACAATGAATATAATGTCGGCACCTTGCAGCGGCCCGGCCTTACCGCGTTCGCTTCGCCCGACGAGGCCGTGGACAAAACAGCGTTTTCGGAAGGGGCGGCATCGGTGATCGGCACGCCCGACGACCTCGTAAAAATGATCCGCAACCTGATGCAGGCGAGCGGCGGGGTCGGCGCCATCATCGGTTTCGCCCATGACTGGGCCAATCCGGAAAACACCCGGCGTAGCTGGGACCTGGTGGCGCGTTATGTGGTGCCCGAGATCAACGGTTATCTCGATGGCCTGCGCAAGTCGCAGACCTTCGTGATCGAGAACCGTGCGATCTTCGAGCGCGCCGGCCAGGCCGTGATGGCCAAGATCATGGAGAACGACAAAGCCGCAGCCGCCCTGCCGCTCACCGGCCCGGGGCGGGTGGCGATTCCCGCCGTGAACGCGCCGGACCTGCAGAAGACGAGAAGCTGACGGCTTATGCTCCGGCTGCCGCGGCGGCCGCGCTCGGCGCTCCCAGCGCCGCGGCCACCGCGTCGTCGACGTGCTCGAGCCAGATGAACTCGAGCTTGTTGCGTGCGCCCAGTGGGATATCGTCGAAGTCGCGCCGATTCCGCGCCGGCAGCATCACCCGCGTCAGGCCCGCGGCCGCGGCGGCGACGACCTTCTCCTTGATGCCGCCCACCGGAAGCACAAGGCCGCGCAGCGAGATTTCCCCGGTCATTGCCGTGTCGCTGCGGACCGTGCGATTGGTCAGCAGCGAGGACAACGCCACGAACATCGCGACGCCCGCACTCGGCCCATCCTTCGGGGTGGCGCCGGCGGGCACGTGGACGTGAATGTCGTTCCTCTCGAACGTGGATGGATCAATCCCGAGCTGGGCAGCGCGGCTTTTGACCAGGGTCAGTGCGGCCTGTACGCTTTCGCGCATCACGTCGCCGAGCTGCCCGGTCAGGATGAAGGCGCCTTTTCCGGGGTTCTTCGACGCTTCGATGAAGAGGATATCTCCGCCCACCGGTGTCCATGCGAGCCCGGTCGCGACCCCGGCGACACTGGTGCGCATGGCGATCTCGTTTTCGAACCGCGGCTGGCCGAGCACGTCAATCAGGTCGGCGGGCGTGATGGTGACCCGGCTGGCGGAGCCCTCGGCGATCTGCACGGCCACATGGCGCAACGCCTTGCCGATCTCGCGCTCGAGCGCGCGGACGCCGGCTTCGCGGGTGTAGCCCTTGATGATCTGCCGCAGTGCGTCGGGCTCCACATCGGCCTGCTCCGGCGTGAGGCCGTTGGCGTCGAGCTGGCGCCGCACCAGGTAGCGCCGCGCGATTTCCAGCTTCTCGTCTTCGGTGTAGCCGGCGAGGCTGATGATCTCCATGCGGTCGAGCAGCGGCCCGGGAATGGAATCGAGCATGTTGGCGGTGGCGATGAATACGACGCGCGAGAGATCGAACGGCACCGCGAGATAATTGTCGCGGAAGGTGGCGTTCTGCTCGGGATCGAGCACCTCCAGCATCGCCGCCGACGGGTCGCCCTGGACGCCGCGTCCCATCTTGTCGATCTCGTCCAGCATCATCACGCAATTGCGGGCGCCGGCCTTCTTGATGGCCTGGATGATGTTGCCCGGCAGGGCGCCGATATAGGTGCGCCGATGGCCGCGAATCTCCGCCTCATCGTGCACGCCGCCGAGACTGACCCGCACAAACGGCCGTCCCATCGCCCGCGCGATGGATTGGCCGAGCGACGTCTTGCCGACCCCGGGTGGTCCGGCGAAACAGAGAATCGGCGCCTTGCCCTGGGGCGCGAGTTTGCGCACCGCGAGATATTCGATGATCCGGCGCTTGATCTTGTCGAGGCCGTAGTGATCCTCGTCGAGGATGCGCCGGGCGTCCGCAATGTCGATCGGCTTTTCTTCCGGCAGGCTCCACGGCAGCTCCACGAGCCAGTCGAGATAGCTGCGCACCATGCCGGCCTCGGCGGCCGCTTCCGGCATCCGCTCGTAACGCCGCACTTCCTTGCGGGCCTGGCTTTCGGCTTCGGCGGGCATGCCGGCCTTGGCGATGGCCTCGTTCAGTTCGGCCACCTCTTGCGCCTTGCCGTCGCCTTCCCCGAGTTGGCGCTGAATCGTCGCCATCTGCTCGCGCAGGATGGCTTCGCGTTGACGCTCGTCGAAGGTGGCGCGGGTCTGTTGTCCGATCTCGTTGCTGAGCCGAAGCACCTCGATGCGTTCGGCCAGATGCCGCGATACCTTCTCCATGCGCGATGCGAGGTCGATGGTCTCCAGGATATCCTGCCGCTCCGGCGGCTTGAGGTCCATGTAGGAGGTGGCGAGATCGGCCAGCACCGATGGCGATGTGGTGCCTTGCAGGGCGGCGATCAGCTCCTGCGGCACCTGCGGCAGCAACTGCGCGGCTTCGATCGCCTGCCGCTGCAGATTGAGAAAGCGAGCCTCGATTTCCGGCGACGTCGTGGTCGGCTCCGGGATCTGGAGGAAACGGGCGGCGAGATGCGGCGTGCCGGGAAGGAAGTCGAGGATCCGGATGCGCTGTACGCCCTGGCACACCACGTGATGGGTGTCGTCCGGTCCGGTGAGATAGCGCACGATGTTGACCAGCGTGCCGATCCGGTAGAGATCGTCGGGCCCGGGATCGGCGACCTCCGGATCACGCTGCAGCAACAGCCCGATCGGCCGCTGTTCGCGCATCGCCTGCTGGACGGCGTTGATCGATTTCGCCCGGTTGATGGTGATCGGAAACACCACCCCGGGAAACAGCACCACATTGCGGACCGGCAGGATGATGAGGGCATCGTCCGGGATCGACACCGCCGGACCGCTGGTTGAAGCGGATCCGGGGGGCTCATTGCCGAGGATCTTGTTGCTGGGGATTCCACTGTCAAGCGTCTCATTGATTGGCGACATGATGGCTCCCTCGCTCAATCCGTCTTCTCAAGACGCAGACCGACGCATCCGTTCGCGGCAAAGCGGCTGATGGCGTAGCGCCCGATCGGCAGCGGAATGCGGCGTTCGAAACGTCCTTGCGGCAATTCGAGGCGATGGATGCGGGCGTTGCGCAGCTCCGCGGGCAGGGTGCGGCGGCCGCGGATCACCAGCGATGCGTCCTCGATCATGGCCTCCACCTCATCCGGATCGACGCCAGGCAAGGCGACGAAAATCAGGATTTCATAGTCGGTCTCCAGCACATCGATCGGCGGCTCCCAGCTCGGCTCGCGCGTGCCAGCCAGCGGCCGCAGGTTCAAGAATTGCTGGTGCAGGCGCTCGGCTCGCGCCAGCGTCTCGATGGCATCGGACAGCATCCAGTTGATGGGATCTTTGGGCGACATCCGCTCTCTCGCGATGTTCGGCCTTTGCGTTCGGAGCAAGGTGCGATGCAAGGGCCAGGGCGATCCAGGAGTGGATGATTCTATGTCCGCCATGGCGAGTCAATCCGCGGTTGGCGCGCGTCTGTGCCGCTTACGGAAGTGGAGGCTGGGTCCCGCCCCGGACGACAGCGGCGAGCCTCGGTTGTGGTTCTGTCCCACGCTCATGTGATCGCTGCGTCTATCGATCCACCTATGCTCCGCGAACCTGCCCGTGGCGATTTGTTCCAAAAAATATTTGACACTTAAAAATTTTAAGCTTAAAGTAATTTCGACTTCAGGCAGAAGCTGCCGAAGGAAGTGTCCGGATTTCATCCGATGGAGGAAAACATGAGTGCACAGGGTACCGATAAGGCGATCGTCCTCGTTCATGGCGGGTTTGTCGACGGGTCTGGCTGGGAAGGCGTCTACAAGATACTCAAGGCGGACGGATACGACGTCGCCATTGTCCAGAACCCGACAACGTCCCTGCAGGCAGACGTCGCGGCGACCAAGGCTGTGATCGCTGCCCAGACAAAGCCGGTGATCCTTGTCGGCCATTCCTACGGCGGCGTCGTGATCACGGAATCCGGCACCGATCCGAAGGTGGCTGGTCTTGTGTACATCACGGCGTTCGCGCCGGATAAGGGTGAGTCGGTCTCGTCGCTGATTGCCAATCCGCCCCCGGGCGCGCCGGTGCCGCCGATCCTTCCGCCGCAGGACGGCTTCCTGTTCCTGGACCGGGAACAATTCGCGGGCTCGTTTGCGGCCGACGTGAAGCCCGACCTCGCCGCGTTCATGGCGGACTCGCAGGTGCCCTGGGGCCTCGACGCCTTGAATGGTGCGGTGAGCGCACCCGCCTGGAAGAACAAGCCCAGTTGGTATCTGGTCGCGACCGAAGACAAGATGATCCCCGTCGGCGCCCAGCGCATGATGGCCGAACGGGCCGGCGCCAAGACCGTCGACCAGGCCGGCAGCCATGCCGTCTATGTGTCGCAGCCCGCAGCAGTGGCGAAGCTCATCGCAACCGCCGCCTCGGCAGCGAATAACGACTGAAACCTAGCCAGCGTTGGCGCCCGTGTCGTTGAGGCCGACCAGTCCTCAGCATCGGGCGCCGACGACAATTTCTCCACTGGATGTCCGCACTGGCAGTCAGGGCGTTGCCCTGGATGAGGTTGTGGCGGAGGGATTTTGCCCCCGGCGGCCTGAGGCCCTCGACTTCAGAGCCAGCGAACATACTGCCCTTTGCTACCGGGGCGCGCTGGTTCCGGCGGCTAGCGGCATGATAGGTCTCGACCACCGGCTCTCGCCGGACTTGTGACGGGGGCCACAGGGATGGGATCGCGCTTAGGCGTCGCGGCGCTGGGGGTGCTGGTGGTTTGTGCCACCGGCCGGCCGATCGCTGCGACGGCCGCGGAAGCGCTGACGCTGCCGGGCGTGATCGGCAGTGGCGATTTTCGCCAGGCGCTGCTGCCGGCGCCGGGCCTCTACGGTGCGGTCAGCATGTTCGGCGCCAATGTCGACAAGTATCATTTGTCGACATCGACCGAGACGCCACTGTCCGGCAGCCAGTTCGCTGGTGGTATCGCGCTGGCCTATATCTACGACGCCGAGGTCCTTGGGGGTCGCATCGGATCGACGCTCTCGGTAAGTGCCCAGCAACTCTGCATCCGCGCGACCGGGCCGATGCAGTGCTCGCAGGGATTGCGCGATGTGTATTCCGATCTGCTGCTATGGAGCCGCCTGTTTCCGAGCGCGCATTTTGCCGCGCAGCCCCGTGACCAGCCGCAGATGCCATACGGGCTGGCCGTTCAATTCGGGCTCGGTACGGTCTTTCCGACCGGCGATTATGCCGCGCAACGCGGCGTCAACAACAGCGGCAATGTGTTCGATGTCACACCCAATGTGGCGCTGACCTACACGATACCCAGCATCTTCGGCGGGTCGCTGGGACGCGCCACCGAGATCAGCGCGCGCACGTTCTACAACAGCTATAGCCGCAACGATGCCACCGGGTATCACAATGGCGACGTCGTCAATATCAACTTCGCGGTGTCGGAGCGGTTCAACAGCTATCAGGTCGGCCTCGTGGGATTGTACCTGGCGCAGCTCAACGACGATACGAGTTATGGCGTTCGTGTCGCGCCGGACGGCAAGCGCGTCGAGCTGCTCGCGCTGGGCCCGGCGTTTTCCTACAACTTCAAGGTCGACGATCATCCCTTCACGGTCACCGTCAAAAGCCTGATCTCGGTGTTCGGCGCCTACCAGGCCGGTGGCGAAACCTTCTCCGTCAGGCTCGGAACGAAGCTGTAAGGGAATCGTACGGACGCGGCGGCATTTGCGTGCCCGCCGCCATCCGCCCCCGGATCATGCTCTCATCCGCAGCGAAGAAGCGAACGAAAGCTACACATCCACACTCGCCGTCAGAGCGTTGTCCTGGATGAAGTCGCGGCGAGGTTCGACGATGTCGCCCATCAGCTTGGTGAAGATGTCGTCGGCCTCGTCGACTTCCTTGACCTTCACCTGCAGCAGCGAGCGGACGTTGGTGTCGAGCGTGGTTTCCCACAGCTGCTCCGGGTTCATCTCGCCGAGGCCTTTGTAGCGCTGCAGCGAGACGCCCTTGCGGCCGGCGTCCGTCACCGCCTCAAACAGGCTGACCGGGCCGTGGATCGGCGTTTCCGTGTCCTTGCGCCGCAGCATTCCGGGGCGCGGATAGGCCTCTTGCAGGCGCACGGCATATTCGTCGAGCTTGCGGGCATCGGCCGAGCCGAGCAGCGCCGAATCGATCACCGCGACGTCCTTGACGCCGCGCACGGTGCGCTCGAAATGGAAACCCTCGCCTTCGACATAGCTTCCGATCCAGCCGCGTTCGACTTCATCGGCCAGCGCATCCAGCCGCTTGGCGATGTAGTCGGCCGCCGCGTTGGCGGTGGCGAGATCGTGGGTGACGCCCGGGTTCAGCACGCCGGCGATTGCGGCCTGCTCAATGACGCTGCGATTGTAGCGGCTGTGCAGGCCGTGCAGCGTCGCGCGGATCGCGCGCGCATCCTTCACCAGCCCCAGCAGGTCCTGTCCGGCGCGCTCCTCGCCGGTCGCGAGCTTGAGCACGCAATCGTCGAGCCCGGTGTCGATCAGATACTCTTCCAGCGCCTCTTCGTCTTTCAGGTACTGCTCGGACTTGCCGCGGTTCACCTTGTACAGCGGCGGCTGCGCGATGAAGAGATGCCCGCCCTCGATCAAGAGCGGCATCTGGCGGAAGAAGAACGTCAGCAGCAGGGTGCGGATATGCGCGCCGTCGACGTCGGCGTCGGTCATGATGATGATCTTGTGGTAGCGCAGCTTCCCGAGGTCGAAGTCCTCGCGGCCGATGCCGGTGCCCAGCGCAGTAATGAGGGTGCCGACCTGCTCGGACCCCAGCATTTTGTCGAAACGGGCGCGCTCCACATTGAGGATCTTGCCGCGCAGCGGCAGCACTGCCTGGAATTCGCGGTTGCGGCCCTGCTTGGCGGAGCCGCCTGCCGAATCGCCCTCGACGATGAACAGTTCGGATTTTGCCGGATCGCGCTCCTGGCAATCCGCCAGCTTGCCCGGCAGCGAGGTGACGCCGAGCGGGTTCTTGCGGGTCAGTTCTCGCGCTTTTCGCGCGGCTTCGCGGGCCGCGGCGGCCTGGATCACCTTGCCGACCACCAGCTTGGCCTCGGACGGATGCTCCTCGAGCCACGAGGCCAGCATTTCATTGACCACGCTCTCGACCACCGGCTTGACCTCGGAGGAGACCAGTTTGTCCTTGGTCTGCGAGGAGAACTTCGGGTCGGGCACCTTCACCGACAGCACGGCGGTGAGGCCTTCACGGCAATCGTCACCGGTCAGCGCGAACTTTTCCTTCTTGGAAATGCCGCTGGTGTCGGCGTAGCCGGTGATCTGGCGGGTCAGCGCGCCGCGGAAGCCGGCGAGATGGGTGCCGCCGTCACGCTGCGGAATGTTGTTGGTGAAGCACAGCACGTTCTCGTGGTAGCTGTCGTTCCACCACAGCGCCGCTTCCACGCCGATGCCGTTGTGCTCGGACCGGATCACGATCGGCGCGGGCATGACGCTGGTCTTGTTCCGGTCGAGGTATTTGACGAACGCCTCGATGCCGCCGTCGTAACGCATCTCCTCGCGCTTCTCGACCGCGTGGCGCATGTCGGAGAGCAGGATGGTGACGCCGGAATTGAGGAAGGCGAGTTCGCGCAGCCGGTGTTCCAGCGTCGCGAAGTCGAACTCCACCATGGTGAAGGTCTCGGGGCTCGGATAGAACGTCACTTCCGTGCCGCGCTTGCCGTTGGCCTCGCCCACCACCGCCAGCGGCGCCACCGCGTCGCCATGGGCGAACTCGATGAAGTGCTCCTTGCCGTCGCGCCAGATTCGCAGCTGCAGCTTGGTGGACAGCGCATTGACCACGGAGACGCCGACGCCGTGCAGGCCACCGGAGACCTTGTAGGAATTCTGGTCGAATTTTCCGCCCGCGTGCAGCTGGGTCATGATGACCTCGGCTGCGGAGATGCCTTCACCCTTGTGGATGTCGGTGGGAATGCCGCGGCCGTCGTCGTGCACCGTCACCGAGCCGTCCGGATTGAGGATCACCCGAACCGCGCTCGCATGACCAGCCAGCGCTTCGTCGATCGCATTGTCGACGACTTCGTAGACCATGTGGTGCAGGCCGGAGCCGTCATCGGTGTCGCCGATGTACATGCCCGGACGCTTGCGAACGGCGTCGAGACCTTTCAGGACCTTGATGGATTCGGCGCCATATTCAGGCGTGGACGAAGGAGCAGGATCGGCGATCGGTTGCCGAGCAGGTTCGGTCATATGGGTGCCTTCGAGGGACGGCGAATCAGTTCGCTAAGATGCGTGCTGAGAGCGTCTTTTATGTCATGAAATCAAGGGGGCGTACAGGGCTAAACGAGCTCTATCAAGCCTTTGAATAAATGGTGTTTTTTGGCGGTTTTTCAAGGCCCCGAAAGGGCCCGCGAAGGGTCTCGTGAAAGCGCGGATTCTGGCGCGATTAAGTGGCGAAAAAGTGCGTTGTCTCAGGGCGTCTCGCGCCGTGAAATCTGCCCGGCTTCCACGGTGAACACGTCGGCCGCAGGCCCGACATCGACGAACTGCGAAGGGTCGGCGCCGGTCATCCAGACCTGCGCACCGAGGTCCGTGAGTTCCTTGAACAGCGCGGCGCGCCGGTGCGGATCGAGATGTGCCACCACTTCGTCGAGCAGCAGCAGCGGCGTGATGCCGGTCATTTCCGACACCAGCGTCGCGTGCGCCAGGATAAGGCCGATCAGCAGCGCCTTCTGCTCGCCGGTCGAAGCATCCTTCGCCGGCATCTGCTTCGGGGCGTAGACCACCTGCAGGTCGGTGAGGTGCGGGCCGTCCAGGGTGCGGCCGGCGGCGGCATCGCGGGCGCGGCTGTCGCGCAGCATCTGGCGATAGCGGTCCTCGACCATGGTGGCCGGCTCGTCGCGCAGCGCGTTCTCGATCCAGCCGTCGAGCGCGATCTGCGCCGAGGGGAACGCCGACACCGCGCCGCGGGCGCGCAGCGTAGCAGCGAGCCGGGTCAGGGTTTCGCCGCGCAGCGCCGCCACCGCAACCGCGAGTTCGGCGGTCTCGCGCTCGATCGCGTCGAGCCAGTGGGCGTCGAAATTGCGCTCCTCCAGCAGGCGGTTGCGTGAGCGCAGCGATCGCTCCAGTGCCGACACACGCCCGGTGTGGCCGCTGTCCACCGCGAGCACCAGCCGGTCGAAAAACCGCCGCCGCTCGGACGCCGCCCCCATGAACAGGCCGTCCATGGCCGGCGTCAGCCACACCATGCGCAGGTGATCGCCAAATGCCGCCGCCGAGCCGACCGGCTCGCGATCGATGCGGCAGCGGCGCGGGGTGGAGGAGCCGTCCGGCGCCGGAGCATCAATGCCCGTGCCGAGGGTGGCCAACCCAAGCGCGCCCTCGACCTCGGCCGAGACCGCCCAGGCACCGTTGCTCTGATTATCGGCGACGTCCTCAAGGGTGGCGCGCCGCAACCCGCGGCCCGGCGAGAGAAACGAGATCGCTTCCAGGCAATTGGTCTTGCCGGCGCCGTTGGGGCCCACCAGCACCACCAGATCGCCGTGCGTGCTCACGCTCGCCGCGCGATAGCTGCGGAAATGCGTCAGGCTGAGGCGGCGAATGTGGCAGGCGGTCATGGGCTGCTTTGGCTTTCGCCCCTCCCGACCCGTCATCCTGAGGTGCGAGCGTAGCGAGCCTCGAAGGATGCACGGCCGAGAAATCTAAGATATTGGCTGTCGTCCTTCGAGGGCCGCGCTACGCACGGCCCACCTCAGGATGACGGTTAGATTCTGTTCAGACCGAACGGTGTGACGCTATAGCGGCATGTCGCGCGCTTGCCAAAAAATTCTCACACGCGCATCGGCATCAGCACGTACAGCGCGCCCTTGGAGTCCTTGTCCTGCATCAGGGTCGGCGAACCGGGATCCGCGAGGCGGAGCACGGCGACTTCGCCTTCGATCTGGGCGGCGATGTCGAGCAAATAGCGCGAGTTGAAACCGATATCGAGCGGGTCGGAGGCGTACTCGACTTCCAGCTCTTCGGTGGCGCTGCCGGAATCCGGATTGGTCACCGAGAGCACGAGTTTGCCGGCGGACAGCGCAAGCTTCACCGCGCGGCCGCGTTCGCTGGAAATCGTGGACACCCGGTCCACCGCGGCCTCGAAGTCCTTCTTGTCGACCACCAGTTCCTTGTCGTTGTTCTGCGGGATCACCCGGCCGTAGTCGGGGAAGGTGCCGTCGATCAGTTTCGAGGTCAGCACCACGTTGCCCAGCGTCAGGCGGATCTTGCCGGTCGACAGCTCGATCAGGATCTCGGCGTCGTTGTCCTCGATCAGCCGCTGCACTTCGCCCACCGTCTTGCGCGGCACGATCACGCCCGGCATGCCGTCGGCGCCGGCCGGCAAGGTGAGGTCCACCTGGGCCAGTCGGTGGCCGTCGGTCGCGACGCCGCGCAGGGTCGCCGCCTTCGCAGTGCCGGCGCTGTGCAGATAGATGCCGTTGAGATAGTAGCGGGTCTCTTCCGTCGAGATCGCGAACTGGGTGCGATCGATCAGGCGCTTGACATCGCTGGCTGTGAGCTTGAACGCATGCGACATCTCGCCGGCGGCGAGATCGGGGAAATCACTTTCCGGCAGCGTCTGCAGGGTAAAGCGCGAGCGTCCGGCGCGGATCGCCAGCACGGAGCGGTCGCCGTCGGCTTCCAGCACGATCTGCGAGCCGTCCGGCAGCTTGCGCACGATGTCATAGAACATGTGGGCGGGAACTGTGGTGGAGCCCGCGCCCGCGACTTCCGCCGCTAGCGTCTCCGTCACCTCGAGATCGAGGTCGGTGGCCTTCAGGCTGAGGGTGGCGTTCTCGGCCCGGACCAGCACGTTGCCTAATATCGGAATGGTATTGCGGCGTTCGACCACGCGGTGGACGTGGCCCAGTGATTTCAGGAGTTGCGCACGCTCGACGGTGACCTTCATCGCAATATCCGTCCGATCCCATTCAGTCTTTGGAAATGCCGAACGGCTCGGGCGAGCCGCTGCGGCGAGTGATACCCGCAGGCGGCATAAGGGCTTGCGGGGGACCGCAAGGTGCCGTGGACGGCGGGGAAGCGCAAGTGGGCGGCCACGGTCCGCCGGGGTTTCCCCGGTCATTTCCGTTCCATCAAGCCGGCCGGAGGTTTCGGGGCCGGCTGGGTGGCCGGATCCGCCGGCCCGCCAGGCCAGTCTTCCGGGCGAGCCGTCGGAAGCCGCCTTTCGCGTCAGTCCTGCAACTGACGCTTCAGCAACTCGACCTCGTCCGCCAGGGTGTTGTCCTTGGACACCAGCGCCTCGATCTTGCGGACTGCGTGCAGCACCGTGGTGTGATCGCGGCCTCCGAACCGGCGCCCGATCTCGGGCAGCGAACGCAGCGTCAGCGTTTTTGCCAGATACATCGCGACCTGCCGGGGCCGCACCACATTGGCGGTCCGTCGTGAGGACAACAGGTCCGAGCGGCTGACATTATACTGCCGCGCCACGACGCGCTGGATGTCCTCGATCTTGACCCGCTTCGGTTCCTGCGGCCGAACCAGATCGCGGACCTCGTGTTCCGCCATTTCCAGCGTCACCGGCTGGGCGTTGAGCTTGCTGTGAGCGAGCAGGCGGTTCACCGCGCCTTCGAGATCGCGGCCGTTGTGGGTGATGGTCTTGGCCAGATACTCCAGCACGGGGGCCGGCACGTCGAAGCCTGCGTGATGGGCGCGGGCGGCGGCGACACGCGTCTTGAGAATCTCAAGCCGCAGTTCTTCGCCGAGCGATCCCATCTCCACCACGAGGCCACCGGCCAGGCGCGAGCGGACGCGGTCGTCGAGGGTTTCGAGATCGGACGGCGGCCGGTCGGCCGCGATCACCACTTGGCGGCCGGCATCGATCAGGGCGTTCAGCGTGTGGCAGAATTCCGCCTGGGTCGATTTACCCTGCAGGAACTGCATGTCGTCGATCACCAGCACGTCGATGCCGCGCAGCGCTTCCTTGAAGGCGAGCGCAGTCTGCGTCTTCAGCGCCGCGACAAAGCCGTACATGAATTTCTCGGCGGTGAGATACAGTACCTTGCGTTCGCCGCTGGCATTGCCCGCCCAGGTCACGGCCTGCAGAAGGTGGGTTTTGCCCAGGCCCACACCGGCGTGGATGTAGAGCGGATTGAACATCACGGGATCGCCGCGACGGCCTTCCGCGACCTGACGCGCGGCGGCGTGCGCCAGCGTGTTGGAGCGGCCCATGACGAAACTCGCAAACGTCAGGCGCGGGTCGAGCGGCGAGCCGCCGAGCGCGTCGTGCCCGGCGGACACCGGGGCCAGCGCCGTGGTGCGCAGCTCGGGAGTTGCATGACCATTGCTGCGCTCGGGACGGCGCTCGTCGATCGGCGCCTTGGCTTCCTTGACCGGCGCGGCGCGGTGCAGCGCGGAGCGCACCGTCAGGTCGATGCGATGCACTTCCGGCATTTCGGCCTGCCAGCACGACAGCACCCGATCCGCATAGTGCGCCTGGATCCAGCTTTTGAGGAAGCGGGTCGGCACCGACATGTGGACGCTTTCACCCTGGACGCTCTCCAGGTCCATGCGCGCGAACCAGCTGGTGTAGACGTCTTCACCGACGGTGGAACGCAGCCGGCCCTGCACCTTTGCCCAACGATCGTGTTCCATGCTTGCCATTTGACTTCTGACTTTTCTGATTGAGTTTCGTGAAGGCTTTCGCCGACGGATGGCGCCGCGTTCCCGCGGCAGGGCGACCCCGGGGCCAGGCCTTGCGATCCGTTCAGACACACCTCTTCGTTCGGCATCTGGGATGCCGTCGGCAGGTATCGCGATGAACGGAAGGAAGGCTGTCCCGCAGGATCAGCTGGTACTGGAAATAGGGCCAAAGGCCGGGGTGAGGGAGTTCACAACCAGGGAAATCCAGACAGCACAGGAGGACTGGGTCAACGACGAGCTGTCGAATATGCGCGATGCGCGATGGAATGCCGTGGTCGTTTGCTGTGTCATAAAACCCCCCGCTCGCCGCGCGCAAGTCGCGGCAAGTTGTAGCGTCGATGGTTACGTTTCGTAGTCTTTTAAAGATCCAGCCGGGCATGCAACTTGGAACTTGCCTGCCACGCCGGATGTACGCCGCGTACTGAAACCCTCTTATTTTTCAGTCCCGTCTCCGTCCGCTGACGGCTCCAGGATCGTTGCGCCTGCTTCTTCTTATAAGCGCCGTCCGGAAGTCCGGGGCGCTCGAGAAATCATGGCACACGATGCCGTTCCCATATTACTATGGGCGAGCCGACCATCGGTTGGGAAACTTCGCTAACGCGCTCACCATTTCTGATTTGCGCGTCTCCCGTGGGTTTCAGATCGCACTGATCTGCAAAGCCGCGGGCGCCGCGAACGATTAAAGAAATACACGACGCCACAATTGCTGCAACGAAATGATTCTTCGCGAGAGGGTGAACCGGCTACAGGCGGACATCGGATGTGGCGAGATGTGTTTCAGGCTTGTGCACAACGTTTTGAATCTGCGCGGGGAATCGACCGACATCCGGCGTGTCATATTTCTCCGCCGTCCACAAAAAAAATTCACAAATTCTTCACCAACGCTTCGAGCGCTTTTCGGTTTTGAAAGTACCTCATCGTGCATTGCCGATAAGTGATTAGCGAGGCGCATATTTTCTTGATCATTTTTGCAGGGTAGCCCTCGCCGCGTGAAGCGCGATCAGAACGTACGTTGCTTGCAAATCTGAAAAACGATGATAGGCGCGCGTGCGATTCCACGATGCGTGCGGTGCGTTGATCTACGCTGCACTCGACTGCAATCGCGCGCGACGATTCTTCTTCGTGCGGTTGTGCGCGCAAAAGAAAAAGCCCGGCGGTTGCCGGGCTTTTGTGACAGCTTCGTTTTCTTTGAAGCGAGATCAGTTCGCAGCGAGCTTCGCGATCTGATGCGCCAGACGTGACACCTTGCGGCTCGCTTGGTTCTTGTGAACGATGTTGCGCTGCGCTGCCTTCATCAGTTCCGGCTCGGCGTTCTTCAACGCGGCGAGTGCTGCAGCGCGGTCACCCTTTTCGATCGCCGCCTCGACAGTGCGAACCGAATTGCGCATCTGGGTCCGGCGCGACTTGTTGACGATGGTGCGGCGGGCAATCTTGCGCGTCGCCTTCTTGGCGGAGGTCGTGTTGGCCATGCTCTCAAGATCCTGCAGCAACGACTCGATCCCGAGCCGGGCTGGTTAATGTCGTCGGCAAAATCCTGCGTACCAGAACCCTGCGTCCGACGTCTGAATGAATGTCGTGTTCCTGAAAACCCGGATCCGATCAATAATATCGGACTGCAGAGCCGCTCAAAGAACAGCGGCGGCAGGATGGACCTGCCGCCAGTTGGCCGTCTTATAATGGCGTGGGGTGCCATCGTCAACGCTGGCGAGGCGCCGGAAGTGTCATTTTCGGCCCAAATGACGGCCTTCCGGCCCGCAAAACCGGCCAAATCGGGGCTTTTTCCGATGTGGCGCGGACGGCCCCGGGCCGCCCGCCGGCCCCGGCGAGGTTGAATTTGGCCCCTCCTCCCGCTATTGCCGGGCGAGGGGCCTCACGGGCAATACGGGACAAGGTGACGAATGATCCGCGGTTTCTTCCGGCTGGTCGGGCTGCTGCTGCTGGCCGGCGGCTTCATCTTTCTGGTTTATGACGGCGCGCGCTCGATCGCCGACCAGACCGTGCGGCTGACCCGGCTTGGCGAATTCTGGAACGACATCAATCAGGCGAGCCAGCAAACGGTGCGCGTCATGGTCGAAGGCGTTTCACCCTGGCTCTGGAATGGTGCGGGCAAGTTCGTCCTCAACCAGCCGACCTGGGCGGTGTTCGGCGTGCTGGGCATCCTGCTGATGCTGGTGTTCCGCCCCAAGCGGCGGTTGATCGGTTACGGGCGCGACTGACTGTCTCGGGATCCAGCCCCGTGGCGTCGTAACGCCCTGACCTTTCCTGCGTAGATACATATATGTGAGTCATCAAACAAAAGAGGTGATCCCATGCTGTTCATGCGCAAGTCCCCGGAAATGCCGACGGCTGCAACTGCGCTGCCCGGCCGCGCGACGCCGATCCCCACGGCGACCACGCACTTCGTCAACGGCCACAAGCTGCAGCCGCCATATCCCGAAGGTTTCGAGCAAGCGGTGTTCGCGCTGGGATGTTTCTGGGGCGCGGAACGCAAGTTCTGGGAGCTGGGCGATGGCGTGTATGTGACGGCGGTCGGTTATGCCGGCGGCTTCACGCCGAACCCCACTTATGAAGAGACCTGTTCGGGACGCACCGGCCACACCGAGGTGGTGCTGGTGGTGTTCGATCCGAAGAAGATCTCCTACGAGCAACTGCTGAAGACGTTCTGGGAAAATCATGACCCGACCCAGGGCATGCGCCAGGGCAACGACATCGGCACGCAGTATCGTTCGGCGATCTACACCTATGGAGAGGCGCAGGCCAAGGCTGCCGCCGCATCGAAGGCGGCGTACGGCAAGGCACTGGCCGCGAAGGGCCTTGATGCCATCACCACCGAGATCGCGCCGGCGCGGGAGTTCTATTTCGCCGAGGATTATCACCAGCAATACCTGGCCAAGAATCCGGCCGGCTATTGCGGGCTTGGTGGAACCGGCGTGAGCTGCCCGATCGGCGTCGGCGTTCACGCGTAATCCGGCTATAGATACCGTTTATTAACCATAACTGGTGCACACCGGACCTATCTCTTGGATGAGGGATGGGTCCGGTGCGTTTTTGGCGTGCGTTTCAAATCTGTTGTGCCGCTGCACTCACCGCGTTCGCGCTGTCGGGTTGCATGACGGTGCCGCCTCCGGTTGCGGTGGTCGGTGCGCCTGCGCCGGTGCGCGGCGATCTCGATGCGTTGGCCTATGGCGGGCCGGGTGCGACGGGGTCTGTCACGCCGGTTGCCCGTGCCATTGACCCTGCCTATCGGCTCGATGCCGGCGACCGGCTGCGCATCGTGGTCTACGGCCAGGAGGGTCTCACCAATTCCTACGCCGTCGATGCCGGCGGCTCCATCACCATGCCGCTGATCGGCGCGGTGCACGCCCGCGGCCTGACGCCGGCCGGACTCGCTGCGGCCATCACCACAAAACTGCGCAATGGCTACATTCGCGAGCCATATGTTGCTGCCGAGGTCGAGGCCTATCGTCCGTTCTTTATTCTGGGCGAAGTGGCCGCCCCCGGCCAGTATCCCTACGTGCCCAACATGACGGTCGAGAGCGCGGTGGCGATCGCCGGCGGCTTTTCGCCGCGCGCGCAGAAGGGCTCCGTCGATCTCACCCGCACCGATCAGGGCGCTCCGGTGCGCGCCACCGTGCCGCTTGGCACGCTGCTGCGCCCAGGCGACACCGTCGTGGTTGGCGAGCGCTGGTTCTGAGGCTTGCTACGCCGTCAGGTGTTTTGCAAGGAAACCAAGGCTGCGCCCGCGGGCGATGTCGGCGCTCGCCTTGTCATGGCTCGCGCGCTCGTCGCAATTGAAGCCGTGCTGGGCGTTGTCGTAGACGAAGATCTCCACCTCCGGCCGCTTGGTCCGCACCATCTCGACATCGCTGAGCGGGATGCCGGCGTCCTTCTCGCCATAGTGCAGTTGCGTCGGCACCTTGGGCTTTTCGTCCGCGAAGCGGGTGATGGCGCCGCCATAGTAGCCGATCGCCGCGGTCAGGCCACTCAGCCGCGCCGCCGCGAGATACGCCACGCTGCCACCGAGGCAGAAGCCGATGATGCCGACCGGGCCGACGCTTTTCACGGAATCAATCGCGGCCTGGGTGTCGCGCATGAAGGCCTCCCAGTCGGGACTGGCAACGAATTTGCGCGCGACCGCCACCTCGTCGGGCGAGTAGCCGGACTGGAAGCCGGGTTCGATCCGGTCGAAGATGGCCGGCGCCACCGCGACATAACCCTGCACCGCAAAGCGGTCGCAGACATTCCGGATGTGCGAATTCACGCCGAAGATTTCCTGGATCACCACCACGGCAGCCTTCGGCGTCCCCGCGGGATCGGCACGATAGGCACTGAGCTGGAATCCGTCGGAGGCGGTCAGTTTGATGGTTTGTCCCATGGTTCATCCAATGGTTGTTGCGATGGGTTGCAAGGTGGGAAGGTCGAGTGGAATTGGAAACGGACGACAGTCGCCGTTTCGGCGCTACTGCCACATCCAGTTCCGGCCCCAGTCACCCTTCCAGCCGGTGAGCCGTCCCTTGCGGAACTGGAGAAAGAGCTTGTCGGCGCGTGGAAACAAACCGGTGCCGCCATTGCTGCGCACCGCCACCAGGATCTCATTGCCGGGACGGCCGCTGACATAGCCGAGCGGCGAGCCCAGTGCGGCCGCGGCGTCGTCGGCACTCATGCCAAAGGCCAGCGGCGTGTTGTTCGACAGCCTGCTGGTGAATGGCCCCGGCGGCAGATCGTTCGCGCGTGCCTGCGCTGGCGCCAGAGCTGTATGCGCGAGAGTGAGGGCGACAAGGGCACAGAATGGAACTAGTTTTTTCATGCGGCGGATTGTTCTTCGGATCGCCGGCCAAGATCAAGCTGAAAGCGCGTGTCGAAAGGTGAACTTTTGCCAACATTGCGACTAGGGGCAGGCTCCGCCTGGTGGGGCGACCGGATCGAACCCGCCAAACAGAATGCCGACCACGGCGATCTGGATTATCTGTGTTTCGAGACCATGGCGGAGGCAACCGTCTCGGCCGCCCAGGTTCGCAAGCGGCGCGATCCGTCGTTTCCCGGTTATGACACTTATCTGGACGACCGGATGCGCGCGGTGCTGCCGGGGTGCCTCAAGCGCGGCACCAGGATCATCACCAACCAGGGCTGGATCAATCCCGACGGCGCTGCGCAACGCATTGTCGAACATCTGCGTGAACACGGCGCCAAAGGCAAAAAGGTCGCCGCGGTGTCCGGCAGCCTGATTACCGAACTGGCCCGCACCTTGGATGGAACGATTCTGGAGAACGGCGCGCCGGTATCGACCATCGCCACCGACCTGATCTCGGCGGAGGCCTATCTCGGCGCCGAGCCGATCGTCGCGGCGCTCGAGGCCGGCGCGGATATCGTAGTCACCGGCCGTGTCGCCGACCCCTCATTGTTCCTGGCGCCGCTGATGTTCGAGTTCGGCTGGCGGCCGGATGATCATATCCGTCTCGGGCAAGGCAGCGGTCTCGGTCATCTGCTGGAATGCGGCGCGCAGGTCACCGGCGGGTACTTTGCCGATCCCGGTTTCAAGGACGTGCCGGCGCCCTGGGATCTGGCGTTCCCGATCGCCGAGGTCGAATCCGACGGCAGTGCGGTCATCACCAAGGTCGCCGGCACCGGCGGCGTGGTCAACCGCATGACCGTCACCGAGCAGATGCTGTACGAGGTGCACGATCCGGCGAACTACATCACGCCGGATGTGGTGGTTGATTTCACCACCGCGGTGATCGAGCAGGTGGCGCCGGACCGGGTGCGCGTCAGCCGGATCGGCGGCAAGCCGCGCACGCCGACGCTGAAGGTCTCCATGGGCTGCATGGAAGGCTTCATCGGCGAAGACATGTTCTTTTATGCTGGCCCTGGGGCTTTGCGCCGCGCCCAGCTTGCCAAGCGGATTCTCGAGGAGCGGTTCCGCATCGTGAACCTCGATGCCGATGATCTGCGGATCGATTTCCTTGGACTCAACGCGATCCATGGCGAGGCCAGCCCGCTCGATGCGCCCGAACCGTACGAAATTGCGGTGCGGGTGGCCGCCCGCACAAAAACCCGCGAGGAGGCTGCCAAGGTCGGTCGCGAGATCGACGGCATGGCGGTCTCCGGCGTCGGCATGACCGGCAAACGCGTGCCGCATCAGGAGCGTACCCGTGAAATCATCGGGGTGTGGTCGACGCTGATTCCGCGCGAGCGCATGCCCCATTCCATCGCCTGGTTCGAGAGCTGACGAATGCTGGTCAAACTGGAACGCGTCGCGCACGTCCGCTCCGGCGACAAGGGCAACACCTCGAACGTCGCGGTGATGGCCTATCATGATGAATTCTATCCACTGCTGAAGCAGCAGCTCACCGCCGAGCGCTTCAAGGCGTTCTATCGCGGCGCCATCAAGGGCGCGGTCACCCGCTATGAGGCCGATAACCTCGCGGCGCTGAATTTCGTCGCCGAAGGCGCGCTCGGCGGCGGCGTGTCGCGCAGCCTCAGCCTCGACAATTACGGCAAGGCGCTCTCCGCCGCGATCCTCGGCTTCGAGATCGAGGTGCCGGAGCAGTACGGGAATTTGTTGCGGGGCGGGTAGGGGACGCGGGGGGGGGGCGATTGACACGCCTGCGCTTCGCCCCTCTCAGCCGTCATGCCCGGCCCTTGGGCCGGGTATCCACGACTTCCCTTGCCGAGGTGCTGTTAAGGCGTGGATACCCGCGCCAAGCGCGGGCATGACGGCCGAGGGTGACGAGGTGTTGGGATCAACAAGGGGCGCATTGCACAAAGTGTGAGACGATGCATAGGCACACCACCAAACTTCGACCGCGGCCGAAGCATTATCCGCACCGCATCTGCTGATATGGCGCATCTCTATATAAAGACAGAAATCCCCTCATGACTCTCGCCATCGACGCTCCCGACAAACCCCGCACGGCCTCCAATCTGGTTCTGCTGCTGGCGCTGGCCACGCTGTGGGGCGCGTCCTACACCTTCATCAAGCTCGGGGTAGCCACCATTCCGCCGGTGACGTTGATCGCGGCGCGCACACTCATTGCCGGCGGCATCCTGCTGGCGATCATGGGCATCCGCGGCATCGCGCTGCCGCGCGATCCGGCGATCTGGCGCCGTTTCCTGGTGCAGGCCTGTTTCAACAGCGTGATACCGTTCACCCTGATCGCGTGGGCCGAGCGCCATGTCGATGCCGGGCTCGCGACCATCCTCAATTCCAACGCTCCGATCTTTACCTTCCTGCTGGCCCTGGTGTTCCTGCGGCACGATCGCCCGACGGCGCGCCAGTTGTTCGGCGTGGTGGCGGGGCTGGCCGGCATCTGCCTGGTGGTCGGCATCAATGCGCTCGAAGGCCTGGGACAACAGCTGGTGGCCCAGATCGCGCTGGTGGCGGCTGCAATCAGCTATGGGGCGGCTGCGATTTTCGGACGCAACTTCAATGGACTCGATCCGATGGTGCCGGCCGCCGGCTCGATGATCTGTGGTGCGATCGTTCTGATTCCCGTCAGTCTCGTTGTTGATCAGCCCTGGACACTGGCGCCATCAACGTCGTCCCTGCTGGCGTTGCTCGGCCTTGCGGTGTTCTCGACCGCGCTGGCGTTCGTGATCTACTTCCGGCTGATCCAGACGCTGGGGTCGGTCGGCACCACCGCGCAGGCCTACCTGCGCGTGCCGATCGGCGTCGGTCTCGGCGCCGGTTTCCTTGGCGAAACGCTGTCGGCCACGGCCTGGGCGGGGCTTGCTTGCGTGATCGTCGGCATCGCGGCAATGACAATCCCGGCCCGCACCGCGCGCTGATCAGGCGGCGGGAAGCTCCGCCAGGAATGCCGTTACCGCATCGTTGAAGGCCTGCGGCTGGTCGATATTGGCCGCATGGCCGGCGTTCGGGATCACCACCTTGCGGGCGCCGGGAATCTTCGCCGCCATGTAGTCGGACGCGGCGATGAACGGCGTGTCGTCGGCGCCGACAATCACCAGCGACGGCACCGCGATGCGCGGCAGCGATTCGATCACCCGCGCATCGCGCTGCGCCAGCATTCCGTATGCAGCCAGCGCCAGACCCTCGGCATTGCGGTGTTCTGCCTGGGAGCGTTCGCGGCTGGCCGATTTCAGCACCGCAAGCCCCTCGCGTTCGAAGCGCGCGCCGGTTTCGCGGGCGCGCGTATTCCAGGTCTCGCGCGCGTCATCCTTCTTGAAGCCGGGTCCGGTGTCGATGATCAACAGAGCGCGGACGCGGTCAGGATGTGCGTTATAGAAGCCAAGCGACATGTAGCCGCCGAGCGAGAGACCGCCGATAACAGCTTTTGCGGCGCCGATGTCGTCGAGCAGCGCTGCCATGTCGGCGACCGTTGCCGCTTCACTGTAGGCCGTCGGATCGGTCGGGTAGTCCGATTGGCCGTGGCCGCGCATGTCCCACAGGATCAATCGGTGATGAGACGCCAGCGCAGCGATCTGCCCGCGCCACATCGCCGACGTCGCGGAGTAGCCGTGGGTCAGCAGCAACGGCGGCCCGTCGCCGTGGACTTCATAATACAGCTTGACTCCGTCGCGGATGATTGTCGGCATTTGAGTATCCTTGTCGGGATTGTGTCGTCGTTACGTTAGCATGACGATTTGGACGCAGCGATGCGATGACAATCGGCACGCGCTGACACACTGCATGCCACCGCGTGTGCATGAAAATTTCTCTGCAAAGAATTACTGCAACGCAATGTCGATCCCGCGCGCGTTGTTCATCATTGCGGCATGCGTCGAGTTCCCTTGTCGATGCACAGATCATGCGCATTCGCGTTGCTTGACACGTTGCAGTTTTGCAAGTGCAATGCTCTCACTTGCAACGATCAAAAATAAAATCTCTGCAGGAGGTCTCGCTGATGGGCCGAACGACAGGTCTCGTTCGAACGTTATGTCTCGTTCGCAAGCCTCTGTTGGTGTCGTGTTCATTGCTGTCGTATTCATGCGACGACGATCGGATCGAGACGTAACCGATGGATGTCACGATGATATCCGCTGCGCGGCCGTCGCCTGATCGTGGCATGCCAATCGCAATCACCGTCAAGTCCGGGTCGTTTGCCATCGGGTTGGGATTGATCGCGGCTGTTGCGGCCCTCGATGCCTCCGTCGCGGACGTCGCGGCGTCGGACACGCTGCAGGTGACGAACGCCTGGGTGCCTGCATCCGATCAGACCGGTGTCGATCTGCCGTTCCTGATGACGGTCAGGAACGATGCTGTCGAAGCGGATGCAATCCTGCGTGTCCGCTGCCCGGTTTCGAACTTCAGCGAGAAGCACACCATCGACCGTGGCGAAGGTGCGCCGGCCATGCGTGCGATTCCTTCCATTCCGATTCCGGCCGGCAAGACCACCGAGTTGAAGCGCGACGGCTATCACGTGATGCTGCTGCAGACGCGGCAGAAGCTCGTCGACGGCGAGACCTTCACATGCGCCGTTGTCTTTCAAAAAGCCGGAACCAAGGAAACGGAGGTGCGGGTCACACGGTCGCCCTGACCGCGGCGGCGGGCAGGTAGGCCCGTTGGAATCGCTGAACTTGCTGAACAAGGCTTCTCACCCGCGGGTCCGGATATGCCGGCGCGCGACACAAACATGAAGATGCCAACAGGAGGTCACACGCCTATGAAACGTTTATCAGGCTACGCAACCCTCGCCCGGGTGCATCTGCTCGCGGCCACGTTCGCCGCGGCAGGTGTCATCGGCACGCTGCCCGCCCGGGCGGCCGACGAGGTGACGCCGGAGCGGTTGCTCAATGTCGACAAGGAGCCGGGCAACTGGCTGCATCATCACAAGGATTTCTCGGCGCACCGGTTCTCCACCCTCAAGGACATCAATCGCGACAACGTCAAGAACCTGAAAGTCGCCTGGACCATGCACCTTGCCGGTGTGGAGGGCGGCGGCATCTGGACCCATGGCGGTTTGGAAGGCACGCCGATTGTCGAAAACGGCTTCATGTACGTCACCGACGGATGGGGGTCGGTCTACAAGATCGATGCGCACGGCGGCAAAGGCAAGCTGGTCTGGAAAATGGATCCGAAGACCGACCATGACTGGGCCGGTGCCGTGGCCTGCTGCGGCGTGGACAATCGCGGCGTGGCGTTGTGGGGCAATTTCGTGGTCTCGCACACTCTCGATGGTCGGCTGATCGCGACCAACAAGGACACCGGGCAGGTGGCCTGGCAGCGCCAGGTCGCCGATCCCGACAAGGGTGAGGTCATCACCGGCGCGCCGCTGATCGTCAAGAATATGGCGATCACCGGTGTTGCGGGCGCGGAATACGGCATCCGCGGCTGGATCGCGGCGACCGATCTGTCGAGCCAGAAGGAAGTCTGGCGCACCCATACGATTCCGGCAAAGGGCGAGCCCGGAAGCGAAAGCTGGAAGGATGATCAGAACGCGCAGGCCAGCGGCGGCGGTTCGACCTGGGTCACCGGTAGCTATGATCCGTCAACCGATACCATCCTCTGGGGTGTCGGAAATCCCGGGCCGGACTGGGATAACCAGTATCGTCCCGGTGACAACCTCTACACCGACAGTTCGCTGGGTCTCGACGCCGATACCGGCAAGATCAAGTGGCATTACCAGCACACGCCGAACGACCCCTTCGATTTCGACAGCGTGGCGGAAAACGTGCTGGTTGATCTTCCCGGCCCGAACGGTCCACAGAAACTGGCGCTCGAAGCGGATCGCAACGGTTTCGGCTACGCGATCGATCGCACCACGGGCAAGTTCATCTGGGGGCTTCCGTTCGTCAAGAAGGTGACCTGGACCAAGGGACTCGATGCGGAGACCGGCAAGCCGATCGAATACGATCCGAGCAAACCGGTGCAGCACTACAACGCGAGCGTGACGCCAAGCCGGACCAACCTGGAGACCGACATCTGCCCCGGCAACATGGGCGGCAAGAACTGGCCGCCGACCGCGTACAATCCGGATCTGAAGCTCTGGTACATCCCGGTGATCGAGAGCTGCAACCACATCAAGGTCGAGGTGGCGGAGAAGGACAAGCTGAAGCCGCGCGAATTCTGGACCGGCGGCGGCCCGAGCCAGAACGTCACGATCACCGGCAGCGTCACCGCGGTCGATGTGACGACCGGCAAGATCGCCGGCAAAGCGGAAATGCCCTATCCGCTGCTGGGCGGCATGCTGGCGACGCCGGATCTCGTCTTCACCAGTCAACCGTCCGGCGAGGTGGTCGCGCTCGATGCCAAGTCGCTGCAGAAGCTGTGGGAGTTCAACACCGGCGGTGGCGTCAATGCGCCTCCGATGACCTTCTCGGTGGACGGCAAGCAGTACATTGCCATCCTGGTCGGACTGGGTGGCGCCTGGGACAAGTGGTTCATCGATGCAACGCCCGAGCTGAAGAAGATGCAGACGGGATCGATGCTCTACGTGTTCGCGCTCTGACGGAGCCGTTGGACGGGCAGCCCGGCAGGGCTGCCCGTCTCTTCTTCTCTGTCCAACAAGAGAATCCAATGACGATGTTGAAAGGTGTCTCGGCGCGAGGAGCGATCCTGGCGTGCGCGTTCGCTGCGATCTTGATGATGCCAGGCACAGCCTTTGCCCAGTCGGCTGCCGCGGCCGATCCCACCGAGGCCGGCAAGGCGGTGTTCAAGCGCGCCAATTGCATGGGCTGCCACAAATGGCACGGCAACGGCGGTGGCGGTTATGGCGGCGACGCGCTGTCGCTGCGCAAGACCGAACTGACCAGGGAGCAGATCATCGAGACCGTAAGCTGCGGCCGCCCCGGCACCGGCATGCCGTTCTTTGTGCGCGGCGCCTACGACACCACCAAGTGTTACGACATGACCCGCCAGGACATCGGTGACAAGATGCCGCCCGAAGGCGGCACCTTCCTGCGGCCGAACGATATCGCCGCGGTCGCCGATTATGTGATCGCCCATATCAAGGGCACCGGCGAGCCGAGCTATGCCGAGTGCGTGGCCTTTTTCGCAAACACCTCGCGGGTGTGCGACGTCTACAAGGCCCAGACCGCCGACAAGCCGGCGCCGCCCGCTGCCACGGAGAAAAGCCAATGAACAACAGATCCTGGAGCAGGAAGTCCTCGCGCAGCAGATCCTGGAACAGCAAAGGCCGTCTTCTTGCCATGCTCGGCCTGCTGGCGTGGCAGGCAGTGGCGCAAGCGGCGCCTTCGGCGGGAGCGGAGGACTTCCGCGGCAACGATCTGCGCGACATCAGGATCGGCATGGCCGTGGCCGACCTGCCGAAAGACGGGTATGTCGACTTCGCCTGTGCGGCGGATCCCAAGCAGACGCTGTCTGGCTGGGACAACTGGAAGAGCTGCGCCGCCGACACCAACGCGTTGCGCGCCATCCGCTTCGGTTATGATCCGGCCACCAGCCGCGACGGCACCATGGTCGCGGGACATCCGGCGATCCTGACCCTGTCGTTCGACGACAGCGGACATGTCGCGGCCTTGCAGATCGTCACCGATCCGAAGGCGCGGCTTTATATCCGCAAGAAGGCGTTCCTGCTCGGACTGCAGGCGAAGTCGCGCTACGGCACCGAAGGCTGGATCTGCACGGAGGGGCAGCCGGATGCGGGCGATCAGCCGGTCGGCGGTGTCTATGTCAGGGAGCGCTGCACCAAGACCATTAGCGGGCGTTCACTGGTGGTCGAGCGCAATCTGTTTCGCCGGCCCGATCAGGACGCCAAGAGTTTTGTCGACGAAACCCGCATCAGCATCGCGCGCGCTGCGAACTGACAGGCTCTCTGCCAGGTTTCTTTGAGGAAACCATGTTGCTGTGCGAGCCGGAAGCACGCGCCGCGCTCTGCGCGTGCGCTGTTGTGGGGCGTGCTTTTCGCGACGCACAAAATCATCCATCGGCGATTTCTTTTTCGTTTTGACCGATTCTAATTTGCGTTGCCAGCGCAACCGAACCGGATCATGCTCGGCCGTCCGGCACCGCCCGGTGGGTGTCGACCTTGTTTCCAAATGAAGTGTCGCCGTAAGCGACGTCATGCACCGGAAGGGGAAGATGAATGCCCACACTCAATATCAATGGACGGAATATGTCCGTCGAGGCAGCGAACGATACGCCGCTGCTCTGGGTCATCCGCGAACAGCTGCAAATGACCGGCACGAAATTCGGCTGCGGCGCAGGCCTTTGCGGCGCATGCACCGTTCATGTCAACGGCGAAGCCGTGCGATCCTGCCAGACGGCGCTGAGCGATGCCGTCGGGAAAAAGATCACCACCATCGAAGGGCTGAGCGCCAAGGGCGATCATCCGCTGCAGAAGGCATGGATCGCCGAGCAGGTTCCGCAGTGCGGCTACTGCCAGTCCGGCCAGATCATGCAGGCGGCGTCGCTGCTCGCCAAGAACACCAATCCGACCAAGGATGAAGTCGTCGCCCACATGGACGGCAATCTCTGCCGCTGCATGACCTATTCCCGAATCCAGAAGGCCATCATGCGCGCGGCCTCCGACATGCGCACTGCGTCCAACGCGGCAGCCGATCGGAGGAACACATGAATAAGCACATCACACCGCGCGAGAAGATCTCCGCGCAGGCATCGGTCGATCTCAGCCGCCGCTCGTTTCTGGTCGGTGCCGGCGCCGCGGGCCTGGTGCTCGGTTATGCCGGCGTTCCCGGCATCGTCGGCGGCAATGCGGCGCAGGCCGCACCCGCCAACTTCGAGCCCAGCGTCTGGTACGCCATCGCGCCCGACGGCCTCGTCACCGTCACCTGCGGCAAGGCGGACATGGGCCAGCACATTGCGTCCACCATGGCGCAGATCGTGGCTGAAGAACTCGGCGCCAACTGGAAAGACATGCGGGTGCAGCTCGCATCCAACGATCCAAAGTTCAACGATCCCGTGCTCGGCGCCCAGATCACCGGCGGCAGCTGGAGCACCATGATGAACTTCGACGCCATGAGCCGCGCCGGTGCGGCCGGGCGAATGGCGCTGGCGGACGCCGCGGCCGGAATCATGAACGTGCCGGTTGCCGAACTCACCGTGCGCGATTCCATCATCGCGCATGCCAAGTCGAAGAAGTCGATGACCTTCGCCGAGGTGGTGAAGAGCGGGAAGGTGACAAAAACCTTCACGCCGGACCAGCTCAAGGCCATCACGCTGAAGACGCCGGATCAGTACACCATGATCGGCGTGTCGGTGCCGCAGCTCGACATTCCGTCGAAGACCAACGGCACCGCGAAGTACGGCATCGACACCTTCCTGCCGGGCATGGTGTACGGCAAGATCGTGATGCCGCCGGTGCGCTTCGGCGCCACGGTGAAGTCCGTGGATGACAGCGCGGCGAAAAAAGTGCCGGGCTTCATCAAGGCCGTCACCCTCGACGACAAGACCGGCACGACCACCGGCTGGGTGGTGGCGGTGGCCAACACCTATGCCAACGCCCGCAAGGCGGCGGACGCACTGAAGGTGACGTACGATAACGGTCCGAACAGGATGATCTCGAGCGAAGCGCTGCTGGAAGAAGCCCAGCGGCTGCAACGTTTGGACACGACCGGCCTGTTTTTCGTCAAGGACGGCGACACCACGGCGGCGCTCGGGTCGGCGGCGAAGGTGCTGGAGGCGGAGTACACCACCAACATCAACATCCATGCGCCGATGGAGCCGATGAATGCCACGGCCGAACTGAAGGGCGACATCTGGCACATCTATTCCGGCAACCAGTTCGCGACGCGCTCCGGCGCCATCGCAGCCGGCGCCGCCGGGGTCGATCCCAAGTTCGTGGTGCTGCATCAGGCGTGGCTGGGCGGCGGCTTCGGCCGGCGCCTCGACGCCGACATGATGGTGCCTGCCGTGCAAGCGGCGAAGGCGGTGGGAAAACCGGTCAAGGTCATCTACTCGCGCGAAGATGACATGACGATGGATTTCTCCCGGCCGCTCACCTACCAGAAGATCAAGGCCGGTCTTGACGGCGACGGCAAGCTGGTGGCCTTGAATCACGACGTGGTCAGCGCCTGGCCGACCAAGCGCTGGGGCATCCCGGATTTCCTGTCTCCGTCGGTCGACAAGAAAGGGGCGCTTGACGCGTTCACGGTGAACGGGGCGGACTTCTTCTATTCCGTGCCCAATCACAACGTCCGCGCCATTCTCAACGAGATGGCGCAGAACGCCACGCCGTCCGGCCAGTTGCGGTCGGTGGCTCCGGGCTGGACGTTCTGGGCGGTCGAAAGCATGATCGATGAACTTGCGCACGCGGCCGGCCAGGATCCCGCGCAGTTCCGCATCGCGCTGCTCGACGGCAAGGGCAAGAACGACGGCGGCGCGCAACGCCTGCGCAACACCCTGCTCGCCGCGATGGGGCTTGCCGGTTACGGCACCAAGCAATTGCCCAAGGGCGAAGGCATGGGCGTTGCCTGCGTTTCTTCGCAGGAGCGGGCGACCGCAAGCTGGACTGCGTGTGTCGCGCATGTGGCGGTGGCGCCGTCGGGCGAGGTCAAGGTGAAGAAACTCACCGTGGCCACCGATGTCGGCACGGCTGTCCATCCCGACAACATCCGCGCCCAGGTCGAAGGCGCGGCGCTGTGGGGCCTGTCGCTGGCCTTGTACGAAAAGGCCACATTGAAGGACGGCGGCATTGAGCAGACCAACTTCGATACCTACACGCCGTTGCGGATGAGCCAGATGCCGGAGGTTGCCATCAGCGTGATTGCCAATGGCGAAAAGGCGACCGGCGTCGGCGAGCCAGCCGTCACGGTGATCGCGCCGGCGCTGGCCAACGCGATCTTCAGCGCGGTCGGGGCACGGATCCGTTCGCTGCCGATCACAGCGGAAGCCGTGAAGGGCGCGATGAAGGCGTAAAGCGCGGTTGAAGTGATACAATCGGTCCGCCGGAGAGCGATCTCCGGCGGATTTTTGTTGTAGCCCGGGTGAGCGGAGCGATACCCGGGATGCCATCCCGCATGTCGCGGAGCTTATGCGGGCTACAGAGATGGAAAGCGGTGAAGGCTCGCAGTGCGCCTACCGGCGGCTGTTCTCCGCAAACCGCGCAAAGAACGTGTTGTACACCTGCGGATCGGTCGCCGCCTTGGTCTTGGCGTCGCCCTTGCTGTCCCACACCGTAACCACGAATTCGGCATGAACGGCGGCGCTGGCGCCCTCCGCATGCACGGTCACCAGTGCGCGCGTGGTCTCATGATCGGGGCGGCCGTGCAGCATCGGCAGCTTGGCGTTGATGACGGCGTGCAGGATCTGCGAGCCGCGGTCCGTCAGCTTGCGATTCTTCTCACCCTGCACGAGCGCGCCGGCGTAATCGGTCGTCAGCTGTTCGAAGCCATTGGCTTTCAGCGACGCTTCCGCGGCGGTGAGAGCCTCCTTCACGGTCAGGCCCACTCGGCGATTTTGCAATGGCGCCAGCGTGGCCTTGTCGGTGGCGGATAACGCGGTCTCGACCTGGGTCGAGCTGCATTTGCCGATCAGGGCCACCTTGCATTCGCCGGTGACGTGGTCGGCGGGATCGTGGTGGGCACAGGCCGCCACCGACATGCTGGCGAACAGCGTGGCGAGGCCGCGCGGCAAGTCGCGTCGTTTCATGGTGTGCATGGGAAGGGCTTGGAGCGGTTCGGGGCGGCGCGCATGCAGCAGTCGGATCCGGGGAACGGACCACATGACTAGCCGTATCCGATATATTGATCTAATGGATAGTTTATATACTTGGATATTGATTCCATGAATTTGAGATCCATCGACCTCAATCTGCTGGTGGTGCTGCAGGCATTGCTGGCGGAGCGCCACGTCAGCAAGGCGGCGAAGCGGGTCGGGCTGTCGCAGCCGGCGTTGAGCAATGCGCTCGAACGCCTGCGGGCATTGCTCGACGATCCGATTCTGATCCGGCACGGCAACCGCTTCGCATTGTCGCCGAAAGCGGATCGACTGGTCGGTCCGCTGAACGACGTGTTGGCCGGAATCGAGGCGGTGGTCGGGCTGAAGCCGCAGCCGCTGTCGGAGATTCGCCAGACCGTGACGCTGACGTCAGGCGATTATGCCCTTGCGGCGCTGCTGCCGGCGCTGTGGTCATGGCTGCAGCACCATGCGCCGCATCTCTCGCTGCATGCGAAGCCCTGGCCGGGTGCGCAAGGCGCGATGCAGACCGTGGTCGACGGCAGTTGTGACCTGCTGATCGCGCCGCTCGAGCCGCTGCCCGCCAAGGTGCACGCGCTGGCGTTGAACCGCACCGCGTTTGTCGGCGTCGCGCGGCCCGGCCATCCGATCGTGAAGCGGCCGTCGCGCCAGCGGTTCACGGCCGCACGCCATGTCATCGTGTCATCGGACGGCCAGATGCCGAGCCCGATCGATCTGGTGCTGCGGCGTCAGGACATTATTCGACCGGTTGGCGTGCTGGTTCCCAGCCATACTTTGGTGCCCGGGCTGGTCGCCACCAGCGATCTCATTGGCATTCTGCCAGCCGATTTTGCCGCCGCGCACCGGACCATCGCCTGCTTCAAGCTGCCGTTCGAGCTGCCGGGTTTCGACGGCGGCATTGTGTGGCATGAGCGCAGCGAAAAGGATGTCGCGGTCTGCGCGGTGCGTGATGCTGTCAGAGACATGGTGATGGGTGCGCTCAAAGCGCGCTAATGCTTCCGGCTCACCGATGAGCCCGCACCTTTGGGCAGCAGCACGCTGTCATAGAGACTGATGATGACAAGCACCGCCGTAAGCAGGAAGGCCACCTTGAAATCGGCCAGAGTGAGCGAGCCGGAGGGATGGCCCAGGATCAGCGAGGCGAGCTTGAGGCACACCGCGCCGATCGCCACGCTCATGCCGAGGCTGAGCTGGAACATCAGGCTGAAGAAGGTATTCGCGCCGCTCATCTTGGCCTGCGGCACATCGGCGAACGCGATGGTGGCAAACGAAGTGAATTGCATGGAGCGGCTGGCGCCGCTGATCACCAGCAGAAGCAGCAGCACGAAACGCGGGGTTTGCGGCGTCAGGTAGGCACAGCCGACCAGCGTCGCCGCCATCAACAGGCCGTTTCCGAGCAGCACCGGCTTGAAGCCGAAGGTGCGCAGGATCGGCGTGGTCAGCGGCTTGATGCCGAGATTGCCGACGAACACCGCCAGCACCAGCAGGCCGGATTCGAATGCATCGAGGCCAAAGCCGATCTGGAACATCAGCGGCAGCAGGAACGGTGCCGTGCTGATGATCGCGCGCATCAGCGACCCCCCGAACACACTGAGCGCGTAGGTCTGGATTCCGAGCGCGGACAGATCGAGCAGCGGGCTCGGATGGCGGCGCGAGTGCAAATAGGTCGCGAAACCGAACGCCACGCCGATCAGCACGAGGCCGCCGGCCAGCGGGACCGACACCTCGACATTGCCGAACAAATTGAGCCCGTACGTGAAGGCCAGGCATGCGATCGCGCCGATGAAGAAGCCCAGCCAGTCGAGCGGCCGCTCGATCCGCTCCCCGTTGTCGGGAATGAGCCGCAAGGCCAGCAGCGTTGCAATCAGCCCGAGCGGAATGTTGAGAAAGAAGATCCAGCGCCAGTCGACATAGGTGGTCAGGAAGCCGCCGACGGCGGGGCCGATCACGGGCGCGATCAATCCCGGCCAGGTGATGAAGGCGATGGCGCGGATCAGATGCTGCTTTGGCGTGGTCCGCAGCACCGCGAGCCGGCCGACTGGCACCATCATCGAGCCGCCGAAGCCCTGCGCGATTCGTGCCAGGGTGAACGTCCAGACGCCTTCCGCCATCCCGCACAGGACCGAGGATGCGGTGAAGATCAGCAGGGCCGCGACAAACACCTTGCGGGAACCGAACCGGTCCGCGAACCAGCCGCTCAGCGGAATGAACACGGCAAGCGTCAGCATGTAGGCCGTCATGCCCAGTGTCAGGTCGACCGGATTGACGCCGAACGAACGTGCCATCTGCGGCAGCGCCGTGACGATCACGGTGCCGTCGAGCATTTCCATGAAAAAGGCGCTGGCGACCAGGAGCGCGATCCGGGTCGATTGCCGCGACATGGCCGCGGAGACCGGGGCGGTGGTGGTGTCGTCCATAGGCTGTGGTCTGTCGGCTTGCTGGTCTTGATTTCGGCGCTGCGGTCTATCATGCCGGGGCACCCGGCACTATGCCGCCTGCAAAAAATATCACCTGTTCCCTCGAAAAGCGGGCCGTGCCGGATTACGTTCCAGTGAGTCGGAGACATCGCGACGATGCTGGATGCACCTCGCTGGACCGGGTTCGATGCGGCGCCGGATGATCGCGCCATCGCGACGCGGCTGCTGCGGGATGCACGGCTTGCGCCGGAGCGGGAGGCCAGGATCGATGCCGTGGCCACGCGGCTGGTCGCCGCGATCCGGACGGAAGCGACCGGCTTTGGCGGCGTTGAGGAGATGTTGCGCGAGTTCGCTCTCTCCACCAAGGAGGGCGTCGCCCTGATGGTGCTGGCCGAAGCGCTGCTGCGGGTGCCTGATACCGCGACATCGGACAAGTTCATCGAGGACAAGCTCGGCCAGGGTGATTTCGCCCATCACGACGTCAAGTCGCAGGCGCTGCTGGTGAATGCATCGGCCTGGGCGTTGGGGCTGTCGTCGAAACTGATCGCGCCCGGCGAAACCCCGCTCGGCACCATCGGCAGGCTCGCGCGACGGATCGGCTTGCCGGCGGTGCGGATCGCCACCCGACAGGCGATGCGACTGATGGGTAATCACTTTGTGCTTGGCGAAACCATCGACGCCGCGCTCGCCCGCGCCGGGCCGCAGCACGGCCATGCCGCGCGCTATTCGTTCGATATGCTGGGCGAAGGCGCGCGCACGGCCGGCGATGCCAGGCGTTATTTCGACGCCTATGCGGGGGCGATCGCCGCGATCGGCCGTGCGGCGGGCAATGCGCGGCTGCCCGATCGCCCCGGCATCTCGGTGAAGCTGTCGGCGCTGCATCCGCGGTTCGAGGCGGTCAGCCGGCCGCGGGTGATGCGCGACCTGGTGCCGCTGGTCGTCACCCTGGCGCGGCAGGCAAAATCCTTCGATCTCAACCTCACCATCGATGCGGAAGAAGCTGACCGGCTTGAACTGTCGCTGGATGTCATTGGAGCGACGCTGGCCGATACGTCGCTTGCCGGCTGGGATGGATTTGGCCTCGCGATCCAGGCCTATCAAAAGCGCGCCGAAGCCGTGATCGATCATGTCGACGCGCTGGCGCGAACGCTTGATCGCCGCCTGATGGTGCGCCTGGTCAAGGGCGCGTATTGGGACACCGAAGTGAAACGCGCGCAGGAGCGCGGCCTCGACGACTATCCGGTGTTCACCCGCAAGGCGATGACCGATCTCAACTACATCGCCTGCGCACGCAAGCTGCTGGCGCTGCGGCCACGGCTGTTTCCGCAGTTCGCCACCCACAACGCGCTGACGGTGGCGACGGTGTTCGAATTGGCTGATGGTGCAGACGGCTACGAATTCCAGCGCCTGCATGGCATGGGTGACGCGCTCTATGCGCGGCTATTGTCCGATCACCCCGAGCTTGCCTGCCGCACCTACGCACCGGTCGGTAATCATCGCGATCTCCTCGCCTATCTGGTGCGGCGGCTGCTGGAGAACGGCGCCAACACCTCGTTCGTTGCGGTCGCGGCTGATGCGTCGGTGCCGGTCACGACATTGCTGCGACGGCCGGCGGATATCATCGCGGCCCCCGATCACGCCCGCCATCCCAAGCTGCCATTGCCGCGCGATCTTTACCAGCCGCAGCGTCTCAATTCGCGCGGCCTGGAATTCGGCGATCGCAAGGCGCTCGATGCGCTGCTGTCCGCGGTCGGCGGTGATCACAAGCCGGCCACCGCCGCGTCGCTGATTGACGGCAAAGCGATCGCAGGCACCGCGCGGCCGACCGTCAGTCCGATCGATCTTGCCACCGTGGCCGGACACGTCGTCGATGCGACGGCTGATGTCGTCGACAAGGCAATGGCAGCCGCGCAGCGCGGCTTTGCGCAGTGGAGTGCGACCCCGGCCAGCCGGCGCGCCGCGGCGCTGCTGCGTTCGGCCGATCTGCTCGAACAGCAGCGCGATCGTTTTATGGCATTGCTGCAATCGGAAGGCGGCAAGACCCTCGACGACGCGCTGTCGGAGGTTCGCGAAGCCGTCGACTTCTGCCGTTATTACGCTGCCGAAGGTGTCAGTCTGTTCGGCGGCGCGCAGGCGCTGCCGGGCCCGACCGGCGAAAGCAATGTGCTGCGGTTGCGCGGACGTGGCGTGATGGTGGCGATCTCGCCGTGGAATTTTCCGCTGGCGATTTTTATGGGCCAGGTGACGGCGGCGCTGATGGCGGGCAATGCGGTGGTTGCCAAACCCGCCGAACAGACGCCGCTGATCGCTGCGGAGGCGGTACGGCTGCTGCACGCAGCCGGTGTGCCGGCGACCGCCCTGCATCTCGCGTTCGGGGATGGCGCGATCGGCGCAGAGCTGGTGGCTCATGCCAATGTCGCGGGCGTGGTGTTCACCGGATCGACCGAAGTTGCGCGATCCATCAACCGGTCGCTGGCGGCAAAGGACGGCCCGATCGTTCCGCTGATCGCCGAGACCGGCGGCATCAATGCCATGATCGTGGATGCAACGGCGCTGCCTGAACAGGTCGCGGACGATGTGGTGACATCGGCATTCCGCTCAGCCGGCCAGCGCTGTTCGGCGCTGCGCCTGCTGCTGCTGCAGGATGACGTCGCCGACCGGATGATCGAGATGATCGTCGGCGCGGTACGGGAACTCGCGATCGGCGATCCGCGTGGTCCGGCCACTCACATCGGCCCGGTGATCGACGCCGATGCGAAGCGGCGGCTCGACGCCCATATCACGCGGATGCAAGCCGAAGCGAAGGTGCACTATGCCGGCGAAGCGCCGAAGAATGGCCTGTTCGTCGCGCCGCATGTCTTCGAACTGGCCGACGTCGCGCAACTGCCGGATGAAGTGTTCGGCCCGATCCTGCATGTGGTGCGCTACCGCGCGTCTGATCTCGACGGCGTCATTACTGCGATCGCCCGCAGCGGTTATGGACTGACGTTGGGCGTGCATTCCCGCATCGACGAAACGGTGGCGCGCGTGGTCGAGCGACTGGCGGTCGGCAACATCTATGTCAATCGCAACATGATCGGTGCGGTGGTGGGCGTGCAGCCGTTCGGCGGTCATGGTCTGTCCGGCACCGGACCGAAGGCCGGCGGCCCGCATTATCTGCCACGGTTTGCCACCGAGCAGACGGTCACCATCAACACCGCGGCGGCCGGCGGCAACGCCGCGCTGATGGCCGAGGGCGACGGGCAGGATCGCGCGTAAGGCCGCAAAGCTGATCCAGCGATCCGCTTGCTTCTCGTTGCAGGTGGCTTGTCAATGTCGGCGCAACAGCGCTAACCAACGCGGGCGCAACCCATCAGCTCAATTTCCGGAGTCCGCCATGGAAGAACTCAACGGCCGCATGATCGCCTGCCAGATCCTGATCACCGGCCTGATCGCGCGCGTGGCCAATGACTCGCCGGATCCGCTGCGTTTCCTGACGGATTTCCGCGACGAGATCCGGGCCGTGGTGCGCGGCGTCAACATCGCCGGGATGGACAACACTGACCGGGTGCGTTTGGTCGCGCAGCAGACCGTCGATGAACTGTTCTCGCTGATGAAGCCGCCGAGTGTCGAGGAGCCGGAGAGCCTTTGAACACCTGCGTGCGTGTCGAGATCGCTGGCTGCAATTCTTTCGCGAAAACGGACGCAATTCTCGACTGAATATTGGGCAATTCTGATTTTAGAACGAGTCCAATTTAGAACCATTCAAGTAATAGATTAGAACGATTTTTATCTGGAACGATTCAAACATTTCAAAGTCGCAATTTGGACCAATTTGAGTTGCGACAGGACGTCGCGCTGCTACAGACAACCCTGAGCTGTTTGGTCGCACTCTGATTGGGGGAGTGCGGCCCGTGTTTTTCCTTGGGGGCGATCTTAGTCATGACCAGCGTAAAGGCACCGCGCTCGCTGCGGTCGAATGTCATTGTTGTCGGAGCGGGCGAACGCCTTGACGTTGGTGCGGCCGGAAAGCTTTCGGCTGTTGCCGGCTTGATTGCCGTGGCGTCAATCGGCACTGCGGAAGCTCAGCAAGGCCCACTGCCGCCGGTCACCATCGATGCTCCCACTGCGCGGCCGCGGCCGGCGATCAAGCCGTCGCCGGACCAGAAGCGTGCACGCAGCGCCCTGCGCCGAGCTGCGCGCCGCCAGCAGCAAGCCGCCCAGCCGCCGGTGCCGTTCCCCAACGCTGGTGGACTGACCCCACCGGATGCCAATCCGTATGCGGATGCCGCTTCGCCCTACAAGGCGAACCGCGTGGCGTCGTCGAAGTTCAGCGAGCCGATTGTCAATACGCCGCGGACCATCACGGTTCTCACCAAGGAATTGCTCGAGGACAAGAACGCGACGAGCTTCAAGGAAATTGCCCGCTCCACGGCGGGCGTGACGCTCGGCACCGGCGAGGGAGGCAATGCGTTCGGCGATCGTTTCTTCATCCGCGGCTTCGATGCGCGCAACGACATTTTCGTTGACGGCATTCGCGATCCGGCGGTCAGCATCCGCGAAAACTTCTTCACCGAGCAGGTCGAGATCCTGCGTGGGCCGGCGTCATCCTATGCTGGCCGCGGCACTGCCGGTGGCGCAGTCAACATCGTTACCAAGCAGGCCAGTGATCGCAACTTCTACAACGCCGAAAGTTCATTCACGACCGATTCCGGCAAGCGCCTGACCCTCGATGTCAACCAGGTCATCAATCCGACGCTGGCGGTGCGCGTCGGCGGACTATTCCAGGACGCCGGAGTTGCCGGCCGCTCACTGACGACCGATGACCGCTGGGGCACGTTCGCCGCAGTGAAGTGGACACCCACCGACGCCGTGAAGGTCACCGGAAGCTATGTGCACACCGAGCTCAGCGCGTTGCCGGATTTCGGCGTACCTTATCGGCATGACGCGGGCGGCAACGGCCCGGTGACCGAGTTCGGCGTGCCACGCAACACCTACTACGGTTTCGTCAATCGCGATTTCCAGAAGACCACCCAGGACATCGGGACGATCTCCGGCGAGATCAAGATGAACGAGAATGTCACGCTCCACAGCGCTTTCCGCGCCGAGCGGGCTGTTCTCAACTATATCGGAACGATTCCGGAGAGCCCGAAAACCAGTAATCCCAATCCATTGCTGTGGACGTTCCAGGCCAACCCGCAAAGCCGCTATCAGGTGGCCAACGTTGTGGCCAACCAGAGCGATGCGACTTTCAAGTTCGATACCGGACCGTGGAAGCACACCACGGTGACGGGCGTCGAGCTCTCGAATGAGCGCGTGTCGATCGATACGTACACCGGACTGAACTCGGAAACTGTAGCGACGGACGGTACCCCGTTTTCAGGGACCGGTAGCCTTCCCAATCAGTCGATCTTCAGCCCCGGCTACACCAACTTGCCATTCTCGAACACACCGGTGCCGTCAGGCAATCCGTCGATCATCGACGTCAACACCAAGAGTGTTTATGCGATCCACACCGCCAACTATCGGGATTTTGTCATCCTGAACGGCGGCGTTCGTTATGACGACTACGACATCAGCGCGCATAACAACACAACGGGCATCGGCCCTGTCGATTTTGGCCTGGTGAACTACAACGCCGGCATTGTGATCAAGCCGCTGCCCATCGCCAGCGTCTATGCAGCTTACGCGACCTCGGCCAATCCGTTCGGCGCGGAGCTGGATGGAACCTCCACCAACTATGGCGGCATCAGCCTCAATCCGAACCAGCTTGCGACGCAGGTTTTGGGGCCCGAGCGCAACAAGGCTGCCGAAGTCGGCACCAAGTGGGAGTTGTTCGACCGCCGCCTGCTGCTGACCGGTGCATTGTTCCAGACCGAAAAGACCAATGCCCGCGAAGCAGGTCCCACGGTCAACGGCGTTGTGCCGATCACCGCCGGCGCGGCCTACCGCATCCAGGGTATCGACCTCGAGGCGGCCGGCAAGATCACCGATCGATGGAGCATCTATGGCGGCCTCGTGCTGATGAAATCGAAGGTCACCGCATCGAATGTGGCGACGCCGGCCGGATCGCCCTTCACCAGCAATGTCGGCCTGCAGCTTGCCAACATCGCCCATGAATCCTTCAACGTGCTGACCAAGTACAAGTTCGATGATGGTTGGGAGCTGGGCGGCCAGGCGACCTACCGCTCCAAGATTTATGGCGGCACGCTGCTGGCGGCGAACCAGGGCACGGCGCTGCCGAGCTACTGGCGGTTCGATACCTTCGTCGAGAAGAAGGTCACGGCCAATCTGACGGCGAAGATCTTCGTCAACAACATCTTCAACAAGCTCTACTACGACGGCTTCTACCAGAGTGCGACGCCGTTTGTATTCGTCGCGCCGGGTCGCGTAGCCGGACTGGTGTTAAACGCGAAGTTCTAAAGCCTCGCGCGGGAATGTCCTTCCGCGCGCGTGATGAGAGCGGGTCCCGAGCCCGGTTCCGGTGTCGTGCCGGAGCCGGGCGTAAGCATTGGAATCATGAATGTTGGTTTGTGTCCCGGACGTGCTGAGTAAGGCCGAGGTCGCCGATTTCCGCCGCATCATGGATGCGGCCGATTGGGAGGATGGCCGTTCCACGGCGGGAGCGCAGTCGGCGCTGGTGAAAAAGAATCAGCAATTGCCGCCGGATAGCGAGGTTGCGCGCAAGCTGGGGCAGCGGGTGCTGAGTGCGCTGACCGCCAGTCCCCTGTTCATCTCGGCGGCGATCCCGCTGCACATCTTCCCGCCGCTGTTCAACCGCTACGCCTCGGCCGACGGGCACCATTTCGGCATCCATGTTGACAACGCGGTGCGCGGCGACCGTCTCACCGGCCTGCGCATCCGCACCGATCTCTCGGTCACGTTGTTTTTATCCGAGCCGGAAGACTACGACGGCGGCGAACTCATAATAGAAGACCTCTACGGTAGCCACGAAATCAAGCTCCCGGCCGGACATCTGGTAGTTTATCCGGCTTCAAGTCTACATATGGTGACGCCGGTGACCCGCGGCACCCGGGTCGCGTCTTTCTTCTGGCTACAGAGCATGGTACGCGATGCCCACGCCCGCAGCCTGATCTTTGATCTCGATACCGCGATTCAGGCGCTGGTCGGACGGCTGGGGCGCGACGACCCCGAAACGGTCAAATTGACCGGCATCTATCACAATCTGATCCGCTATTGGGCCGAGGTATGAGCAGCAAGTCTTTCCGAATCCGGGCCGTGGTCGCCATCGTGTTTGCCATGGCCTTCACTCTGAGTGCCGTACCGACCGCTTGGGTTCTTGCCCAGCAGACCTCGCCGGCCCCTGCCGCTCCTGTTTCGACCCCTGCACCTGCTCCCACGCCGACCGCCGCGGCTCCGACCCAGGCCGTTGCCCCTGCCGCGCAGGCGCCCTCCGATACTGCGATCGGAACCACCGACGGTCGCTCGCTGAAATCGTCGATGCAGGTGCCGCACGAATTGTCGCCCTGGTCGATGTTCATGTCCGCCGACATCATCGTGAAGGCGGTAATGGTCGGTCTGGCGTTCGCCTCGCTCGTGACCTGGACGATTTTCATTGGCAAGTTCGTCGAATTGTTTGTCGCGCAGCGCCGCCTGAAGGGCGCGCTCGATGCGATCGCCGAGGCCCGTTCGATCGCCGAGGCGCGTGTCGCATTGGGATCGAAGACCGGCATCCTGTCCAACTTCCTCGCCACAGCGCTGCGTGAAGCCCGCCTGTCCGCCGGCATTTCCAGCGATACCGGTATCAAGGAGCGCGCGTCGTCGAGCTTCGGCGAGATCACCCGTGCCGAAGCCCGCCGTATGCGGCTCGGCATGGGCTTGCTCGCCACCATCGGCGCGACGTCGCCGTTCGTTGGCCTGTTCGGCACCGTCTGGGGCATCATGAACAGCTTCATCGGGATCTCGAAAGCCCAGACCACCAATCTCGCCGTGGTGGCACCCGGCATTGCCGAGGCGCTGCTCGCCACCGCGATCGGGCTGGTCGCCGCCATTCCAGCCGTGATCATCTACAATCACTTCGCCCGCGTGACGAAGGGCTATCTCGAGCTTGTCAGCCGCGCCTCCGGCGCCGCCGGTCGGCTGCTGTCGCGTGACCTCGATCGCGCCCATGGTGGTGCGGCGTCGCGCGCTGCCGAATAACGGAGAGCGGCGATGGGCGTGACCTTCAGCGACGTCGACGATGCCGACGATTTCGGCGAAACCCACGAAATCAACGTCACGCCGTTCATCGACGTCATCCTGGTGCTGCTGATCATCTTCATGGTGGCGGCGCCGCTCTCGACCGTCGATCTGCCGATCGATCTGCCGTCCTCGACCGCATCACCGCAGAAGAAACCGGACAAGCCGACCTACGTCACCATCAAGTCCGACCTCGCGGTGGCGATCGGCGAGACGCCGGTGAAGCGCGTGGATCTGGTGCGAACGCTGGATGCCGCGCCCGATGCCAGCAAGGATCGCCGGATCTTCCTGCGCGCTGATCGCGCGGTGCCCTATGGCGACATGATGGACGTGCTCGAACTGTTGCGCACCGGCGGCTATCTCAAGGTGGCGTTGGTCGCGCTTGAAGGCGTACCGGAAGGTGTGCCGCAGCCGGGAGCTGCCGCACCCGCCGCGCCGAAGCCTTAAGGCCGAGCGCCTGCGATGACCGATCCCGATGCAACGACAAAACCGTCCTGGGCCCTTTGGGCGCTGGCGGCGGCGGTTGCGTTGATGCTGCATCTCGGGTGCGTCGCGTTTGCTGTCGCCAACCTGCACACCGATGAGGCCGACGACGACCTCGGCGCGCCGGGACTCGAGATCGGGCTCGATCTCGCGGCACCGCGCGCCGAAGCCACCGATCTGCCGCCGGGTCCGGATTCGGAAGCCTCCGCTGCGTCGCCGGCCCAGCAGGAGCAGAAGGCCGAACTGAAGCAGAGCGAACTGCCGAAGGACACGCCGACGGAGACCGACGATCCCGATCGGGTGGTCGCGCCGGACGCAACCAAGAAGCCGCAGGAAGACGAGCCGGTCAAGCCGACGACCCAGGCCACCGCCTCGACCGAGTCGGTCGCGTCGGAGGCGACTGCCATGCCGACCTCCGAAACCGCGGTGCAGTCGGAGCGCTCGACTACGCTGGCGCAGGGCTCCGGTGAGGCCAAGCAACGGGTCCGCACCACCTGGCAGAAGGAGCTCTCCGCCCATCTCGACCGGCACAAGCGTTATCCCACCGATCGCGTGCAGCAGGCGGCCGAAATCACGGTCGCCTTCACCATCGATCGCAATGGCCATCTGCTGTCGTCGAGTGTGGTGAAGAGTTCGGGCGATGCGTCGTTCGACGCCGCCGCCCTGGCGATGCTGAAGCGCTCGGATCCGCTGCCGCCGCCGCCGCCGCTGATCGCCGACGATGGCCTGAGCTTCACCGTTCCGGTGATCTTCCGCGTCAAGGGCAAGGGCTAGTCTCGCCAGGCTCTGCGACCGCCCGCCTTGCATGATCGGATCTATCGCGCCGCGCTCCACGAGCTGACCCGCTGGACCGGGCCTGGCTCGCGTCTTATTTTCCGTCGCGGCTTGCTTTCGCGAGCGGCGCCTGTCCCTTCTCTGGCTCACGATAGTTGGAATCAGGAAAGTGGGATCACCACAAACACTGAGCGAATTCGACCGGCGCCTTGTCGCTGCGTGGGCCGCCGATTGTGCCGAGCGAGTCCTGTGGCTGTTTGAGGCCGAGAAACCCGCTGATGGTCGCCCACGCGCAGCCATCGCACGCGCCAAGGCATTCGCTCGCGGTGAACTGAACATTGCCGTGGAAATCCGCCGACGATTTGTCGATGGCGGTGCGGCCCGCGAGGTTAAGTCTCCTGCGGCTGCTGCCGCCGCAAGGTCCGCTGGACAAGCAGCAGCCATCTGCCACATGGGTGCTCACGCTTTGGGCGCGGCCGCGTACGCTGTCAAAGCGGTGAGCTTGGTGGCTCCCGACCCGCAAAAGGCAATCGATGCCGAAGTTCGCTGGCAGCTCGCTCACATGACCGCGGAGGTCCGGGCCGCCCTGCGAACCCTTCCACCCGTCGGCGAGAGTCGGGCAGGTCCGCTCGGACCGGGTCTCCTGGCGTCAGGTCAACTCGGCATCGTCATTCGTGACCTCCAAGACGGACTCGCCCAAGACGGCCTCACCAGAAAAGTCCTGGACTGAGAGAAGCGTATCCGGAGCATGCTCGTCTCGCGCCGAAGTCACCTGGATCCGCGCGATCCAAGCTGCGGCCCTCGGACGGACGCTCGCGTCGACACCTTTGTGATCGCCGCCGAACACGGATTCGGACGATGCTTTATCCGGCACCGGTTCGCCACGTCACACGGACGCGTTATCGGGCATCCATCAACATCGACGCATCAGCCATTTTCGCTTATCACCGGAACCTGAGGCTGCGGCGTCGCGCCGTTGCTGTCATGGTTTTGTCGTGATGGAGCTTTTGCCGTGTCCGCCCCCGCAGATATCAGATCGCTGACCGGTGTCCGCGGCGTCGCCGCGGTGCTGATCGTGCTCTACCATTTCGGCAATGTGCCGCTGCTGGGGCCCGGTACTGCGCCGTATTACCGGGTGCCGCACGGTTATCTCGCCGTCGACCTGTTCTTCATGCTCAGCGGCTTTGTCATGGCCTACATCTATCGCGACGCGTTTCGCGGCGAGGGGTTCCGGCATTTTCGGGATTTCATGGTCAAGCGCGTGGCCCGGCTTTATCCGGCCTACTGGGTCATCGCTGTGCTCTATCTTCTCAAGCTGGCGCTGGGGCTCGATCGCGACACGCTGGCGAGCTTCGATGCTTACGACGCCGTCGGCAATGCGCTGATGCTGACGGGATGGGGCCTGCATGTCTATCCGCTGGTCGGCGTCTCCTGGGCCGCCAGTTCCGAGCTCGGATCGTATTTTCTGCTGCCCGTGCTGCTGGTCGTGATGTTTCAGCGCGGTCTCGTCGTCAGCGTGCTTGCCTCGGTGGCAGCACTCGCGGCCGTGGTTGTCATCGCGATGAGCGGGCTGGGCTCCGCCGGTCCACTCGACGTCACCAATGGCGATTCGTTTCTGCCGCTGCTGCGAGCGGTTGCCGGTTTCGCGCTGGGGCTGGCGATCTTTCGCTTCTCACATCATCTGGATGGGCTGTCGATGATGGCGCAGGACCTGCTGGTCGGGGGCCTGACACTGGCGATCGTTGTCGTCGGCATTCTGTTCCACCATGATCTGCCGATCTATCTGCTGTTCATTCCCTTCGTGGCGCTGCTGTCGCGCGATGGCCGGCTGGCGCGGCTGTTATATGGCAACCGGCTGGTCTATCACCTCGGCGCGATCTCCTACTCGATCTACCTGATGCACCAGTTGTTCCTCAGCTTCACGGTGCGCACGTCCCGGCATTTCGGCGCCACGCCGCTGTCCTATGCCGTGTGTGTTGCCGTCGCGCTGAGCGTGATCTGGCTGTTGGCGTGGCTGAGCTATCGCTACGTCGAAATGCCGGGGCGAAGGGTTCTGATTGCGCTGCTGCAGCCGAACAAAGAGGCGGTAGCGAAGGGGACCGCCTCGTAGCCCGGATGAGCGCCGTAGCGCGATATCCGGGAACGATCGCAACCACTTCCCCGCATGTCGCTTTGCTCATGCGGGCTACCGATTGCGAGGCTCGTGGCTTACAGCCGCGGCATCCCGATCGGCGGCGCCTCTCGCGCCTGCGCGGCGAGACGGATCGCCGCGTTGGCGGCGCCGAAGCCCTGGTAGTTGCGACGCTCGACGATCTCGAAGAAGAAGCGATTGTCGAAGGCGTGGGTGTAGATCTGGAAGAACTCGCCGGCCCCGTCGCGATCATACAGAATCCGGTTGGCCCGCAGCTGCGCCATGGTGGCGGCGTCGAGGTCGTACTTGCTCTCGATGTCGTCGTAATAGTTGTCCGGAATGTCAAGGAAGCTCGCGCCATCGGCGCGCATGCGGGCGACGGTCTTGAAGATGTCGTCGCAGGCAAACGCGATGTGCTGTACGCCCGAACCGAAGAACTCCGACAGGAACCGCGCCGACAGCGTGCGATTGGCGGCGGCACCGTTGATGATCAATCGAAGGCTGCCGTCCGCATTGCCGATCGCCTGGCTCTGCACCAGGCCGCCGGGGTCGGCCACATCCACCTGCGGCGCACGCTGCAGATCGAGCATGCCGGTGTAGAACAGCAGCCATGACAGCATGTCTTCATACGGCATCGACTGCGAGATGTGATCGATGGTTGCGAGATGATCGCTGCCGGCCGCGTCCGTGACGGGCTTGAAGTCGCGATCCCAGTTCTGGGCATCGGGCCGCAGGAAATACAGCAGGCTGCGGCCGACACCATGGATCGCCGGAATTTCAAGCTCGCCTGGTCCGATCGGCTGGTAGAACGTCTTGGTGTGCAGCGCCTCCGCCCGGGCCATGGTCGCAGCGACATCGTCGACTTCGATGGCAATCGCGCAGACGCCGGCGCCGTGGGTGATGTAGTGGGAGTGCGCGAAGCCGTGGGCCTCACAGTTCACCACCAGTTCGATCGCTCCCTGTGACCAGCGCTGCACCGCCTTGCTGCGATGCTGGCCGGTCTGGCGGAAGCCGAGCTGGCGAAACAGCGCGGTGAGGTCATCCGCCTTCTCCTCGCTGACCGCGAATTCGATGAAGCCGGCGCCACGGCTTTTGTCCCGCGGCGGCAGTTTTGAGGCAGCAGGCGGCTTCGAGGCTGCAGCGATCTGATCTTCCAGCAGGATCAGCGAGCGCAGGCCGTCGACAGCGACCCGGGCGGCCGAGCCGGCGCGGAACTGGTCGTTGAAGATCTCCAGCGACAGCGGTCCGTCATATCCGGTGGTCGCCACCGCATCCATGAAGCCCGCGACCGGCAGGTCGCCCTGTCCCGGAAAGCAGCGGAAATGCCGACTCCACGACAGCACGTCGAGGTCGAGCTTCGGCGCGTCCGCGAGCTGCACCAGGAAGATCTTGTCCTTGGGGATCGAGGCAATCGGGCCGACCGGCAATGCCGGCGCCAACGCGTGAAAACTGTCGAGCACCAGCCCGATCGCGCCGTGATTGGCGCGGCGCACCACCTCCCAGGCGTCGCGATAATCGTTGATATGGCGCCCCCACGCCAGCGCCTCGAAGCCGACGCGCAGGCCGCGCCTGGCGGCATGGTCGCCGAGTTCGCGGAAATCGTCTGCTGCGCGGTCGATGCCGCCGAGCGAGGCGGGCGACACGTTGCTGCAGATCAGCAAAAGGTTAGTGCCCAGTTCCTGCATCAGGTCGAATTTGCGTTCGATCCGGGTGAAGTTGCGGGAGCGCTGCGGCTCGGGCATGCCTTCAAAATCACGCAGCGGCTGGAACGCGCAGATCGAAAGCCCGAGATCGCGGCACATCGCGCCCACGTCGCGCGGCCCGCCGTTGAACGACAGGAAATCATTCTCGAAGATCTCGACCGCGTCGAACCCGGCCGCGGCGATCGCCCTCAGCTTTTCATCCAGCGCGCCGCTCAACGAGACGGTTGCAATCGAGCGCTTGGTCATGCCGCAGTCTCCGGTTTAAATCGTGGTGTCACAGACGCCCATGCACGACCTATGCCGCGGCCGGCTCCAGCGCACCGCCGAGGAACAGTTGTCCGATCCGCGGATCGTGCAGGATCTTTTGCGCGGTATCGACGATCCGGGTCTGTCCCAGCTCGAGCACGATGCCGAAATCCGAGATCTCCAGCGCGGAGCGGGCATTCTGCTCGATCATCAGGATCGAGACGCCCTTGTCCCGCAGCTCCTTGAGGATATCGAAGGTCTCCTGCACCATCAGCGGCGACAGGCCGATCGATGGCTCGTCGATCAGCACCAGTTGCGGATCGAGCAGCAGGCCGCGGACGATTTCGAGCTGCTTCTGTTCGCCGCCGGAGAGGGTGGAGGCCTGTTGCGTCGCCTTCTTGCGCAGGTTCGGAAAACGATCCAGCGCCTTCTCGATCCGCGCCGGCATGTCGGTGATGGAACGCCCCGCCGCCACGGCGCCGAGTTCGATGTTGTGGCGCACTGAAAGTTCCGGGAAAATGTTGCGGCCCTGCGGCACGTAGCAGACGCCGGCTTCCAGCAATTGGCGTTGGGTGAAGCGGGTGACGTCGCGCCCCCTGAACACCACGCGTCCCTCACGCAGCTTCAACAGGCCGAAGATCGCCTTGAACACCGTCGACTTGCCGGCGCCGTTGGGGCCGATCACCGTGGTGATGGAGCCTTTCGGCACCGTGAAGCTGGTGCCGTTGAGGATCGTCATCTTGCCGTAGCCGCCGACCAGGCCTTGCACATCCAGAATGGTTTCGCTCATGGGATGCTCCTGCTCAGTGCCCGAGATACGCGTCGATCACGGCCTGGTTGGCGCGCACTTCGGCGGGTTTGCCCTGCGCCAGCACCTTGCCTTCCGCCATCACCACCACGCGCGAGCACAGCGACATCACGAACTCCATGTTGTGTTCGATCACCACGAAGGTGGCGCGCTTTTCGCGGTTGATGGCGCTCAGGCGTTCCTTGAGGTCGGCGAGCATCGACAGGTTGACGCCGCCCGCCGGCTCGTCCAGCAGCACCAGCCGCGGACCGCCCATGAAGGCCATTGCGGCATCGAGCAGCTTCTGCTGCCCGTAGGACAATCCGCCTGCCGGCTCGGTGGCAAGATGATCGAGCTTGAAGAACGAAATCATCTGGTCGGCCGCGGCGCCAAGGCCGGCATCCGAAGGGCCGAACAGCCGCGACACCATGTTGCCCTGATGCTCCTGGCCGGCGAGGATCAGGTTCTCGCGGACCGACAGCTTGGGAAACACCTGCAGCAGCTGGAAGGTGCGGCTGACGCCGAGACGGTTGAGGTCCGAAGGCCGCATGCCGGTGGTGACCCGGCCGTCGATCCTGACTTCGCCGTCGCTCGGCAGCAACTGGCCCAGGATGCAGTTGAACAGGGTCGACTTGCCGCAGCCATTGGGACCGATCAGGCCGAGGATTTCGCCCTCATTGACCTCGAAGGAGACGCCATTCACCGCGGTGATGCCGCCGAAATTCTTCTTGATGTTGCTGACCTGCAAAACCGGACTCATGGCGCGGTCTCCAGCTTGGTGTCGTCCAGCTTGGCCTTGGCGACCGCCCGCATCGCGGAGGCGGCCTTGGTGCGACGTTCGGTCAGGGCACGGTCGAGAATGCCGAGAATGCCGGTCGGCGAATAGATCAGCAGCAGGATCACCGCGATGGCGTACAGCATCAGGTAATACCCCTCGGTGAAGCGCAGCCATTCCGGCAGCAGCACCGCGATCATCGCGCCAAGGAACGGCCCGAAGAAGAAGCCGGAGCCGCCGACGATCACCATCATCAGCAAGTCAAGCGACAGCGACAGATTGAACGGCACGGGATCGACATACTGCGTCAGCGGCGCATAAAGCGTGCCGGCGACGCCGCCGAGCGCGGAGCCGATCGCGAAAGCCATCAGCGTGTAACGGCGGGTGTCGATGCCCAGCGACAGCGCCCGCACCGGATTTTCACGCAGCGCCACGAAGGCGCGGCCCCAGGGCGAGCGGATCAGCCACCACACCATGAAGGTCACGATCGCCAGCGACCCGAGACAGACATAATAGAACGGCAGCGGCTTGCTGGTCGCGAAACCGAAGACATGCGGGCGGGGGATGTTGCTGATGCCGTAGATGCCTTTGGTCAGCCAGTCCTCGTTGCGGAACACCAGGAACGCCAGGGTCGAAAATGCCAGCGTGACGAAGGCGAGGTAATGGTGCTGCACCCGCAACGCCGGATAGCCGAGGATCCAGCCGACCGCGAAGCACAACAGGATCGCGACCGGCAGCGCGCCGATCAGCGGAAAACCCTGGGTGGTCAGGATCGCGGCGGTGTAGGCGCCGATGCCGACAAACGCCCCTTGGGCCAGCGACACCTGCCCGGCATAACCCAGCGTCAGGTTGAGGCCCATCGCGGCGATGGTCATCACCGCCCACTGGCTCAGGATGTAGAGCCCGTAGCGATTGAAATTCATCGGCACCACGATCAGTGCGATCACGACAACAATGCCGAACGCGAGGGGAAGCAGCCTCGAGCGGGTCATACGGTGCGCTCCTCGGCACGTCCCATCAGGCCTTGCGGCCGGAACAGAATGATGACGATCAGCAGGATCATCGGCACGGCAGCGCGGTATTGGGTGGAGACGTAGGCGGCGGCGAGGTTATCGACCACGCCGATCAGGAGGCCGCCGGCGATGGCGCCGCGCACCTGGTTGAAGCCGCCGACAATGGCCGCGATGAATGCGGCCTGGCCCAGCACCTCGCCGCTGGAGAATTTGGCGAGATAGATCGGCGTGATCAGCACCGAGGCGATCGCGACCAGGAACGCGTTGATCAGGAAGGTCAGGAGGATCATCCGCTCCACCGGCACGCCGATGATGCGAGCGACCGTTGGATTTTGTGCAGCCGCCTGCATCTGGTGGCCGAGCGAGCTGCGGTTGAGCAGGGTGGTGAGCCCGAGCACCACCAGGATCGCCAGCACCAGCACGCCGACGCTCTGCAGCGCCACCGCGCGTCCGAAGATCGAGATGTCGCCGGTGGGAATGATCGATGGAAACGGCGAGGCCTCGGCGCTGAAGAACTGCTTGACCGCTTCCTTGATGCCGATCGCCAGCGCCATGGTGGCGATCGCCAGCGGCAGCACGCCGTGGCGTAGCATCGGATCGACGAGCAGCAATTTGAAGCCGAGCCCCAGCAGGATCAGCGACAGCAGGATGCCGAGCAGGATGGCGAGCCAGAACGGCGCGCCGACATGCATGGCGGCCAGCATCAGGAAGGCCGGCAGCATGACGAATTCGCCCTGCGCGAAATTGATGGTCTGGGATGTCTGCCACAGCAGCGTGAAGCCGACGGCGACCAGCGCATAGATCGCGCCCGTGGCCAGTCCGGCGATCAGAAGGTCAAGCAGATTGGACATGGTCTCCTCTCTACGTTGTGAGCCAGCCCGTCACCCTGAGGTGGCCGTGCGTAGCACGGCCCTCGAAGGGCGTACGCCCGGGCCGCGCATCCTTCGAGGCTCGCCCAGCGGCGCAAGTGCGCCGCAAGGCTCGCACCTCAGGATGACGGCTAACCTGATTTCAACTTAGCAATTTCAATCCGCGTATCCCGGGTGTCGCTTGCGCTCACCCGGGATACAACGTTGCGGCTAGTTCAACTTCGGCAGCACCTGCTTCACCACCTGCTTGCCGTCGACGATTTCCACCAGGAAGCCTTGGCGGTCGATGTCGCCGTTCTGGTCGAAGGTGACGTCCATCAGGATGCCCGGCTCCTTGGCGGCGGTGATGGTGAGGCCGTGCAGCGCATCGGCGACGCCCTTGGGATCGACCTTGCCCATTTTTTCCGTTGCCGCCTTGATCATGTAGATCGAGAGGTAGCCCTTGATGCCGTTGTGATCGGGAACGTAGTTGTACTTCTTGACGAACTTCTCCCGGAACGCCTTTACGAGGTCGACCGGTGCGTCGGTGGTCAGGCCGACATGGCCGCGGGCGCCGTTGGCGGCGTCACCGGCAAGTTCGACCACCTTCTGGCCGATCAGCGTGGTTTCGCCGATCAGCGGGATGGTGATGCCCTGGCGCTTGATCTCTTTCAGGATGCGGGCGCTTTCTTCCTCGTTGACATAGATGAAGGCGGCATCGGGGGATGCGGCCTTGATCTTGGAAACGTCCGCCGCGAAGTCGGCCTGTCCCGCCTCGGTCGACAGATCGGCGACGACCTTGACATTGCGCTTGGCGAATTCCTTCAGGATGACGTCGCGGCCGCCCTTGCCGAAATCGTTGTTGACCCAGACCACCGCGACCGATTTCGCCTTCAGGTCCTCGGCCATGTATTTGGCGACCTTCGGCATCGACGATTGCTGGCCGAACGACGTCCGGAACAGGAACTTGTTGCCGGCCTGGGTGAGTTCGGCCGCTTCACCGCCCATGATCTGGGTGATGCCGGCTTCCGCCGCCAGCGGCGCGGTGACCTTCACCGATCCGGAATAGCCGGGCCCGAGCAGCACGTAGGGCTCGCCGTCGAGCGCCTTCTGCACCTGGGCGCGGGCGACACCCGGGTTGGACTGCGAGTCCGCATGGGTGACTTCGATCTTGCGGCCGAGAATGCCGCCCTTGGCATTCACCTCTTCGACCGCGAGGTCGATGCCGTTCTTCCAGTTGGTGCCCACCGTGGCGCCGCCGCCGGACAATTCCGCGACGTCAGCCAGCTTGATGGTCTGGGCATGGGCCGTGGTGCACAGCGCGGCGAGCATCGCGCCCGCCAAAATCATCGGTTTCATCGTGTCCTCCTCCTCTTACGTTTTTCGGATTCTTCTGAACCCGTTTTACGCAGCGTTCGCTGCATATCTCTTCGCCATCACCGCATCAAAGGCTTTTCCCATCTCCACGGTCGACGGCTTTAATCCCGTAAACAGTTCGAATGCATCGGCCGCCTGATAGATCGCAAGCTCGCGTCCGGTCATCACCTGCGCGCCGTGCGCTTTGGCCGCAGTCAGCAGTGGCGTCCACAACGGCGAATAGACAGCATCCGCCACCCACAACCCGCCATGCAGCAGGTGTTCGGGCACTGGCGTGCCGCGGTTCGGCAGCATGCCGATCGGCGTCGCGTTGACGAGGCCGACGGCGCCGCGCAGTGCGGCTTCGACGTCGTCAGCGGCCACGATGGTTGCTCGCGATCCAAGCGCGGTCGCGATCGCGCGGGTCTTGGCCGCATCGGTGTCGAACACCCGGATGGTCGCGGCGCCGAGCTGCGCCAGCGCGAACGCGATCGCCTTGCCGACGCCGCCGGCGCCGACCAGCGCCACCGGGCCGCGTTTCGACGCCGCGACGAGGTCGGCTGCCGCGCGCGCAAAGCCCGTGGTGTCGGTGTTGTGGCCGATCAGGCGGCCATCGCGGACTACGACCGTGTTGACGGCCTGCATCGCTGCCGCACTGGGGGAGAGTTCGTCGAGCAGCGCCACCACGGCTTCCTTGTAGGGAAAGGTGACGTTGACGCCGGCAAAGCCGAGCAGCCGGACGCTGTCGAGCAGGGCGCGCAGCCTGTCGCTGTCGGCGCCGGCCACCTCGATCAGGTGATAATGGACCCGTGCGCCCAGCGCCTGTCCGGCCCATTCGTGCATCGCGGGCGAGGCGGAATGGGCGATCGGCGCGCCGATCAGCCCGGTCAGGAAGCGCTGGTCAGCAAGGGGAGTATCGTTCGGCACGGCTGAGTCCGGGTCTGGAAATGACTGTCGCCCGCGTCCTTACAGGGGTCCGCGCGCTTTTGGCATGCCAACGATAGTCGATCTCTAAGCTAACACAATTACTCATTTATCCACCAAACATAACATCATGTTATTTTCTGCGCGCCGTGGCCTTGCCGCCGCGGGGCCGCTCCGACGGAGTTGGCCGCGCCGGTTCGACCGTGCGCATTTCGCTGCGCAGGAATTCGATGAAAGCCTCCGCATGCAGCGACAGCGGCACGCCCCGCTTCACGGCAATATAGGTCTCGAAATTGGTTGGCTCGGTGATCCGCAGCAGCGCAATGCCCGGCACGCCGCCGTGCGCCACGGTGAACTGGTCGATGACGGCGATGCCGAGTCCCGCCTTCACCAGCGCGCACACCGTGGTGCCGAAGCGGGCGCGGATGGTGATGTCGTAGCTGAGTTTGTTGCGGGCAAACATCTCGGCCATGATGCGGCCGTAGGGATCGTTGGGATCGATGCCGATCAGCGGATAGCGGATCATCTCGGCCGCCGTGATCTCCTTGCGGCCGGCGAGTTCATGGCCTTCCGGCACGATGCAGAACAGTTCACCCGAGGCCAGCGGCAGGAAATCCAGCCCGGAGTGCGGCAGGCGATAGCTCATTGCCACGCACTCGCCCTTGCCGAGCAGCAGGTAATCGATCGCCTCCTCGATCTTGAGGATATTGATGTCCATGTGCAGATCAGGATAGCGGCGGCGCACCCGCTCGATGGCGCGCGGCACCATCACCTGCGAGATGCTCGGCACCGACCCGATCCGCAATTCCGAGAGGCCGCCGCGGCCCATCGCCGAAATCATGCCGGAGAGGTCGTCGACCTTTTTGTAGACGCCGTTGATCTGCTCGAAAATGCTCTGCGCTTCCGGCGTCGGAAAATAGCGGCCGTTCTGGCGCTGGAAAAACCGGATGCCGAGCGACTTCTCGGTGTACTTCACCAGCCGGCTGATCCCGGGCGCGGATACATTGAGCAGTTTCGCCGCGCCGCCGATCGTGCCCGTCACCATCACGGCACGTACGACTTCGACCTGGCGGAGTGTCATCATGGGCAAAAACCTCAGCTTGCTGTCTGATCATGGGCTCTGGCCGCCTATCGCGGCAAGGCCGTCATCGCCGAAAAGGTCAGTCTCGATCGTTCGATCGTTTGGTCCGGGTTTTGAGCGAATTCCTTGCTTCGGCGCGAAGCAGGTCATGGAGTTGCTGGGTTAGCCTGCTTCGCAGGCGCCCCGCTGGAAACAGCATGACCGTATGGACCGGGATGGCCGGTGCAAAGGGTTTCAGCACGACGTCGGGGTTGGCGAACCCACGCGCAGCGACGGGGTCGACGATCGAAACGCCGAGACCGTGCGCGACCAGCGCGCAGCGCTGCACGCTGTTTTGCGTCTCCGCAACAATGCGCGGCTTGACGCCAGCATCGGCGAAGATGTGTTCGAGCCGCGCTTGATGCGGAGCGCTCGGCGGAGCTCCGATCATCGGCTCGTCCTTGAGGTCGCCGGGGGAAATCGATCGCTTGGTCGCCAGGCGATGCCCGCGCGGCAATGCGCACACGGCGTTCTCGGACATGAAGGGCGCGGCGTCGACGCCGGCAAAGCCGGTCTTCGGGCGCGCCAGCCCGAGGTCGCATTGATGCGATGCCACCCAGCTCCAGATGGTTTCGGGACTGCGCACCGCCACCGAGATCGCGACATCGGGACTCAACTCGGAAAATTGCTTGAGCACCCGCGGCAACAGCGAATAGGTCAGCGATGGCAGGCAGGCCACCCGGATCGAGCCCTTGCCCCGGTCGCGAATGTCGCGCGCGGTGCGGCCGAGGGTATCGAGGCCGATCTGGTTGCGCTCGACCTCGCGCAGGAAAACCTCGCCTTCCGGCGTCAGGTTGACGCCGCCGCGTCCCCGCGCGAACAGCGCGAAGCCGACGTCGCGCTCAAGCCGTGCAACCGCGCGAGTCACGAACGGCTGGCCGATGCCGAGCGCCTGCGCTGCCCGGGTGATTCCGTTATGGCGGACGACTTCACGAAACAGGTCGAGGTGCCGGGGATTGAGCATATATGCCTGTTCTGCATAATAAGCGCTAATGGGGTCATTTGACGACATCGAAGGACAATGCGTCAATGGGGCATGCCGTCCACTCTCGCCACAGGCCCCGATCGCCTCTTCACCAGCCGCATCTCGCTGCGGCCGCTGTCCTCTGTTGCCCCGTTGCTGGCGGGCGACCCGTCCACACTCAGCCGGTTTCACCAGCTCTCGCTCGGTGAGGAATCGCAGGCGGAGCCGGCCGCGGACTACGTCGCGGGCGCGGCGCGATCCGACAGCGATGTGGTTGCATTCGCCGTCATGGACACCGCAAGCCGGGAGGTGCGGGGATTGGCCGGTCTCCGGTCGATCGAGCGGCAGCAGAAGCGTGCCAGGCTCGGGCCGATCTGGACGACCGGATCCGGCGAGGACGACCTGTGCGATGTGATGCATCTGCTGCTTCGCTTTGGCTTCGACATGCTGGATTTGTCCCGCGTTGAAGTGAGATCCGACGCGCGTCACGACGATACGCGACGCCTGCTCGTGCGGCTTGGCTTCCGTGTGGAAGGAACGCTCCGATCCTATCGGATAGACGCCGTCGGGGTGCCGTACGACATCGTGGTCTCAAGTGTGACTCGCAAGGAATGGCCGAGGGTCAGGCATATCCAGCAGGCGGTGATCGCACAGCAGGATTGGCCCTGGAAGGATCGCTTGCCGTCGATGATGCCGCCCTAGGCAAGCAGCGCCGGGGATACTGGACCCGAACTTCACACCGCAGACGCGACACGCTACTCTCGCGCAACGCAAATCGCGGGAGGAATGGATGTGGATCTTCTCACCCAGTTGAAGGAGCGGCCACTGCCCTTCGCCACGCTGCTCGGCATCGAGCTGGTCAGTGCCGAGCCGGACAAGGTGGTGGCGCACATGGTGGTTCGTCCCGAGTTGTGCACCCGGCCGGACGTGGTGCACGGCGGCGCGGTGATGGCTTTCGCCGATACGCTGGGCGCCATCGGCACCATCGCCAACCTGAAAGAGGGCTTCGGCACCACCACCATCGAAAGCAAGACCAACTTCATCGGCGCGGGGCCGCTGGGCAATCGCCTGGTCGGCGAAACCACGCCGGTGCACCGCGGCCGCCGCACGCAGGTGTGGCAGACCCGGATTAGCACGGCGGAAGGCAAGCTGGTGGCGGTGGTGACGCAGACGCAGCTGGTGTTGTGATGTGCGAAGGCGTGTAGGGTGGGTTAGCGAAGCGTAACCCACCGCCGCACGCAGTGGCGCACGCAGAATGGCGGATGACGCTGCGCTCATCCGCCTTACAAAGTCAAAAATGGCGGACCGCCGTGAGGGCGATCCGCCGCTCTTAATCCATCCTCGATCCCTTCAGATCGCTTCCTGCCTCATGTCTCCAACTGCTTGCCGATCGGCAGTGTGCGGATGCGCTTGCCGGTCGCGGCAAAGATCGCGTTGATCAGCGCGGGCGCGAACGGCGGCACGCCTGGTTCGCCGACGCCGCTGGGCGGCGTGTCCTCGTCCGCCGGCACGATGTGGACGTTGGTGATCAGCGGCGCTTCGTCCATTCGCACCACCGGGAAGTCGTCGAAGTTGCCTTGCTCCACCCTGCCGTTCTTGAACGTCACGGCGCCATGCTTGGCGAGACTGAGCCCCATGATGGCGGCGCCTTCGATCTGCGACTGGATGCGTTCGGGATTGACGAACGTTCCGCAGTCGATCGCGGTGTCCACCCGCGGCACGCTGAGCTCGCCCTTCTCGCCGATCGCCACCTCGACGATGGTGGCAATGTAGCTGACGAAGCTGCGGTGCACGGCGATGCCGAGCCCGTGCCCCTTCGGCACCGAGCGGCCCCAGCCGCCCTTGTCAGCCACCGTCTCGACCACCCGGCGCAAACGGCCGGCATCGATCGGATAGCTGTCCAGCGGCTCGCCGTAGTTCCAGAAGTCCTTCACGGAGTCGTTGAGCTTGACGATCCGTGCCTTGCCGATCAGCTCGAGCAGCATGTCCTTCTGGTCGCGGCCGGTGGCGTGCGCCAGTTCACCGACCATCGATTGCACGGCGAATCCGTGCGGGATGTTCGAGACCGAGCGGAACCAGCCGATCCTTGTGTACGCGGGGACGTCCGGATTCTCGCAACGAATGTTGGCGATCTCGAACGGGAGATCGACCAGGCCCATGCCGAGCTCGAACGGAGCCTCGTTCTTGGCGCCGGCGGCGAAGGTCGAGGCGATGGTCGGCGCCGCGCTGCGGTGCCGCCAGGCAATCACCTTGCCGCTCTTGTCGAGACCGGCTTCGATCCGCTCGACCGAGACCGTGTGCAGGAAGTCGTGACGAACGTCGTCCTCCCGCGTCCACTGCACCTTCACCGGCGCGCCCAGCGCCTTCGACAGCAGCGCGGCTTCGAGCGCGAAGTCGCACTTCGACTTGCGGCCGAAGCCGCCGCCGAGCAGGGTGACATTCACGGTGACATTGTCCTCGGGAATGCCCAGCGTCTTCGCCACGTCCTCGCGGGTGCCGCCGGCGCTCTGCACCGGCGCCCAGATCTCCGCCTTGCCGTCGGTGACATTGGCCACTGCCACCGGCGGCTCCATGCTGACATGGGCGAGATGCGGCAGGTAGTATTCGCCGACAATGACCTTGTCGGCGCTTTTCAGCGCCGCATCGACATCGCCGTCGTTGCGCACCACCTTGCCGGGCTGCCGTGCCGCGCCTTCCAGCATGGTGCGATAGGCTACGGAATCGTAGCTCGCATTTGGCCCGTCGTCCCATTCGACCTTCAGGGCGTCGCGTCCCTTGATCGCGGCTCCGGTATTGCGGGCGATTACGGCGACACCGCCGAGCGGCTGGAACTTGGAGGGCCAGGGCCAGCCCTGCACCTCCATCACCTTTTCGACGCCGGGCACCTTGAGCGCTTCCGCGGCGTCGAACGATTTCAGCTTGCCGCCGGTGACCGGTGGCCGGGCGATCACCGCGTACTTCATGCCGGGCAGGCGGGTGTCGATGCCGTAGTGCGCCTTGCCGGTGGTGATGTCGTGCAGATCGACGATGCTGACCTGGCCCTTGCCGAGATAACGAAAATCCTTCGGGCTCTTCAGCTTGAGGTCGGCGATGGCAGGAACCGGCTGTGCCGCGGCGTCGGCGGCGAGATCGCCGAATCCGATCTTGCGGCCGCTCGCGGCATGCACCACCTCGTGGTTGGCGGCTTTCACCTCGGCCACCGGCACGCCCCAGCGTTTGGCGGCGGCGGCTTCCAGCATGGCTCGCGCCGACGCGCCGATCTGACGCATCGGGATCAGGTAGTGCCGCGTGCTGCGCGAACCGTCGGTGTCCTGGTTGCCGTATTTGGCTTCATTGCCGGGCGCCTGCTGCACGCGCACGCGCGCCCAGTCGGCTTCCATTTCCTCGGCGACGATCAGCGGCAGGCTGGTGCGCACGCCGGTGCCCATTTCGGCGCGATGCGCCAGGATGGTGACGATGCCGTCGGGCGCGATGGCGACGAAGATGCGCGGATCAACAACAGTGCCGTGTGGCATCTTGTCGGCGCCGGTGCTGTAGGCCGCAAACGCGCGGCGCGACATCAGCGGTGCGGCCAGCACGAAGCTGCCGACCAGGCCGAGGCCCTTCAGGACGCTGCGGCGGGAAATGATTTCGACCTTGGCGGGAGTTGGGACGGGAAAGATGCTGTTCATGGTCACACCCCCGTCGAAGCGAGATGCACGGCATTCTCGATGCTGATAGCAGCCGCAGCGGCAGATGTTGCCGGCCATGGCTTCGCGAATCTGGTCGTGCGAGGGTTTTGGATTCTGCTTGAGCAGAGCGGCGGCCTGCATGATCTGGCCGGCCTGGCAATAGCCGCATTGCGGCACATTGACCTGGCGCCACGCCTTCTGCACCGGATGGTCGCCGGTCGGATGCAGGCCTTCGATGGTGGTCACCTCGCCGGTGACGTCGGATACCGCGGTGATGCAGGAGCGCACCGCTTCGCCGTCCACCATCACGGTGCAGGAGCCGCACAATGCCTGGCCGCAGCCGAACTTGGTGCCGGTCAGTCCGGCTTCGTCGCGCAGGTACCAGAGCAGCGGCAGGGAGGGATCGCCATCCCAGGTTTTGGTTTCGCCGTTGATTTTAAGCGTGATCATGATCAATCCTCCGATTGTTCGACGCGTTTGCCGGCGATCCCATCGGAAGCCGGCAAAAGAGATTCGCGAGAGATGTCTTTCGCGAGAGATGTCAGTGGCGTGGCGACGATGCCTCCAGATTGAATCATTCCAAAGGCACATGAACGTGATCGTCTTGCATGGGCGGGTTGCAGCGAAAACGGCCCGAAAACGATCGATTTCGGCGTCCCGGGCCACGTTGCCGATGCCCGGGATACCGATGAAGGCCCGCAGTTACTTCTTCAGCGCGAACACCCAGATCACGCCGCCCTGCGGAACGTTGGCTTCGACACCCGGGACCTTGGCCATCACCATGCCGTCCTGGATGCGCTGGGCATCGACGCCCCAGCCGGATTGGACAGCAATGTATTCTGTCCCATCTACGTCGTAGGCGATTGGCATGGCCATGATGCCGGAGTTGGTCTTCTGCTCCCACAACAGCTCGCCGTTCTTGGCATTGAAGGCGCGGAAGTAGCGGTCGTTGGTGCCGCCGGCAAAGACGAGATCGCCGGCCGTCGCCGTCACCGAGCCGAACAGCGGTGAATTGTGGAAGTTGTGCGACCACACCTTCTTTCCGGTGGAGGGATCCCAGGCCTGGAGCTCGCCAAAATGATCCGAGCCGGGGCGCGGCAGCAGCACGACATCGTCGGGCTTGGCGCCGAGCCAGAGCTGCCCAGGCACCAGCGGCACCTTCTCGCCGTTGACGCTGCCGCAGAAGTTTTCGTTCGCCGGGACATAGACCAGCTTGGTGTTCTGGCTATACGCCGCCGACGGCCAGTCCTTGCCGCCCCACAGCGAGGGACAGAACTCGACCTTCTTGCCGAGGCCAGGTTTGTGCGCCGGATCGACCACCGGCCTGCCGGTCTTGTCGATCTCCTTCCAGACGTCGGTGTGCACGAAGGGCCAGCCGGCGACGTAGTTGATGCTGTCCGCCTTGCGCTCGAGGATCCAGAAGATGGAGTCGCGGCCGGGATGGATCAGGCTCTTGAAGGTGCGACCGTCACGCTGCAGGTCGACCAGCATCGGCGCATCCACCTCGTCCCAGTCCCAGGAATCATTCTGATGGTACTGGTGGTATCCCTTGATCTTGCCGGTTTCGGGGTCGAGCGCGAGCACCGAACTGGTGTAGAGATTGTCGCCGGGGTGAGCTTCACCTGGCCATGGCGCGGCGTTGCCAACGCCCCAGTAGATGGTGTTGGCATCGACATCATAGGTTCCCGTCATCCAGGCGGAACCGCCACCGGATTTCCAGTCGTCACCCTGCCAGGTCTCGTGGCCGGGTTCCCCTTCGCCGGGAATGGTGAAGGTCCGCCACAATTCCTTGCCGGTGTTGGCGTCGTAAGCGACGACATAACCTCGGACGCCGAACTCGCCGCCGGAGCCGCCGACGACAACCTTGCCGTTGACCACCATTGGCATCAGGGTCATGTACTGGCCCTTCTTATAATCCTGTACCTTGGTGTCCCACACCACCTTGCCGGTCTTGGCGTCGAGCGCCACGACATGGTCGTCGGTGGTGGCAAGATACAATTTGTCCTGCCACAGTCCGACGCCGCGGCTGGTCGGATGCAGCTGGAACAAGTCGTCGGGCAATTGCCTCTTGTAGCGCCAGTATTCTTCACCGGTCTTGGCGTTGAGCGCGATCACCTGTCCCATCGGGGTTGCGACGAACATCACGCCGTTGTTGATGATCGGCGGCGCCTCGTGGCCCTCGATCACGCCGGTGGAGAACGTCCACACCGGGACCAGATTCTTGACGTTCGAGGCGTTGATCTGGTCGAGCGGGCTGTAGCCCTGGCCGTCATAGGTGCGGCGATACAGCATCCAGTTGCCGGGTTCCGGATTCTTGAGCCGCTCGGGCGTCACCGGACTGTAGTTCTCGATCGGGCCGGCGTTTGCCATCATCGGCATCAGGCATGTGGACGCGACCAGGCTCGATAAGAACCATTGTTTCATGGTCATAGGCGCTACCTCCTGCTTTGTTTTTTTGATGGGCCGTCTCGTCCCGCAGCGTTTGCGATGCGGGATCGAAATTCTGGATCACAGAGACTGCTGTGCACCTACCTTTCCGATGAATGGGGCGGTGATCGTGAGCGCGTGGTCCGCCTTGGCGAGCGGAAGGGCCGCAAGGCGCCGGGGGGCCGGACCGAACACGACCTGTGCACTTTGGCGGGGGTCGTATTCGGAATTATGACAAAGACATTTGAAGACGTTGTTGCCGCCCTCGGTTGCCTTCGCCCAGCCGGTGACGTCGCATCCGGCATGCGTGCACACGGCTGAATAGGCGAGGATTCCGTCGGCGGCGCGCGGACGGGTGTCGTCGTCGAGGTCGGCCGGATCGAACCGCACCACCAGCAGTTCGTTCAAGCGCGATCCGTTGCGGATCACCTTGGTTGCGGGATCCATCGGCCAGGCCATGACCGGCGGTCCGCCGAGCGGCAGGTCTTCAGGCTTGATCACTGCGCTTGCGTGGTCGCCGTCCGCGAACACCAGCAGATCGCCTTTCTTGGGCCGCTCGTCGCTGCCGGGCGCATCGTCTTGCGCATGCGCTGTTTCGCGTGTGACCACGCCGATGCATCCTGCCAGGGCGGTGATCAGCAGCGCACGTCGCGCTGGGCAGGTGAGAGAGGAATTTGCGCGGCATGAAGAGATTGTCGCGACCTGCGGCGCATTCGGCACCGTTGCCGTATCGGCCACAGCTCGTGTCGCATCAGCGAACGGATCGGATGAATCGCCGCAGTGATCGCCAGAATTGACGTCTTGCATCTCTCCTCCCGGCTTTCGTCATCGCCGATGAGCGATGCAAAATTTTTTGTCGTGGATGATTTTGAGAGATCGTGGCTGGGTGATGAGGAACTCAGACTTTAGTCTCAGTCGCGATACTAAGCGGCAACTTCGCGATGTTGCAAGCGTCGTGTTCCGGTGAGTCGAGATCGTTTTTGTTTTTATGCTGCGTGCCGAAAAGATTTGCACGCGCTGCGTCCCGCATCTGTAATCGCGAAAATTTTCTGACAACTGCGCGATAATATTTTTTTGCTCCAAGCGTTGCGGATCCACGTTGTATTTTATCTTTCGGATGACGCGCGGAGCAGCATCGGCAATCGGCATCGCAGCAAGCAGCTTGCTGCAGGTGCGTCAGCCCAAATCGTGGGATCTCGATCGCCATGTGGCGCGCATCGCTTGTCCGTCTCCCGCGCGAGCGATAGTTTTGCGCCGTCGTTTATCGGTTCGTTGCAGGAGAGCCACATGTCGGAGCGCACGGGACTGGTCGCCACCGCGGAGCTCGCCGCCAGGCTAGGCCGGTCAGATCTCCGCGTGTTCGATTGCACCAGCTATCTCGAGCCCACGCCGCCCGGCAGCGATGCGCCTTATCTCGTTGTGCCGGGGCAGCAGACGTTTGAGACGGCGCATATTCCCGGCGCGGATTTTCTCGACCTGCAGGGCGAATTCTCCGACCAGTCCACGGATCTGAGGTTCATGATGCCGGCCACCGCGCAGCTCGAGGCGGCGTTCGGTGCCCACGGCATCGGTGCGAATACGAATGTGGCGCTGTACAGCATCGGCACCATGATGTGGGCGACAAGGTTCTGGTGGATGCTGACCTCGCTCGGCTTTGACAATGTGTCGGTGCTGGACGGCGGCTTCGACAGATGGACGGCTGAGGGGCGACCCATCGAGAGCGGACCTGCGCGCGGCTATCCGTCGGCCACTTTCGCCGCGAGCCCGCGTGCGGGCTATTTCGTCGACAGGCATGCGGTGCGGGCAGCGATGGCGCAGCCAGGCACCGCGATCGTCAACGCGCTGGGGCCGCAGTTCCACAGCGGAAAGGAGCCGAGCCGTTATGGCCGGCCCGGACGCATCCCCGGCAGCGTCAATGTGCCCGCGGCCTCGCTGATCGATCCGCAGACCAAGACGTTCGTTCCGCTCGCGGACGCCAAGGCAAAATTCGCCGCGCAAGGCATCACTGCGCAAACGAATGTCGTGGCGTATTGCGGCGGCGGCATCTCGGCCACTATCGATCTGTTCCTGCTGCACCAGTTGGGCCACGACAAGCTCGCGCTCTATGACGGCTCGATGGGCGAGTGGGCGAGGGATGCCGCGCTGCCGATCGAGACGGATTGAGCGCGCGATCATGACGCAAAGCCTTTCCGCGGCGAGTGGCGGTTCTTGATGGCGAGCTCGGCTGAGCCCCGGATCTTCTATGCCGTCCGGTGGCGGCAGCGTGTTGCTGCGCTTGTGCTGGCCTTCATGGCGCTGATGTTCCTCCTCATGCCGACGCTTTCGGATGGCCGGTTGGAACGACCGGATTGGCTCGGTACGATCCTGGCGCTGCTGTTTGTGTATCCAGCCTATCGTTTTGCATGCGGACGTACGGTTGTCGCAGTTCTTAAACAGGACGGCGTATCTTTCGTCGGGCGTCTCGGCCCGTCTCGCGGCGCCATGATCGCGCTGCTCTATACGGATACCCTGAGCTTTATTGACTATGACGAGATCGCGTCGGTAGATCTCGACTCTCGATTCTGGACTGGCCGCCGAGTCGTTTTTCACCTGAAGGACGCGGGCCAAGGGCCACGGATCGCAACTATCCTGCTGCCCATGCGTGCAGACGATCAAGTCCAATTGGTCGCCGCCATACGGAACAAGCTCGACGTCCGGGGAGGCCGACGGCCTTTCCCGGCAGAGGCAACGCGATAAAGCTTTCGCGCGGATGAGCAGTGATCGGCGCGCTGCCCGGTTTGTCCGTTCCGTGAAAACTCGTCCTTGTGAAGCGCAGATGTTCGTGCGTAGCTAAGGTCCAATCGATACCGTGATCAGGTGGACATCATCCCATGGCGAACAGGATCTCCGACACGACCAGCGATCACCGGCTGCCCCGCTTCGCAGTTCTGATCGACGCCGACAACACCTCGCCGCGGATCGCGGAGGGGCTGTTCGAGGAAGTCGCCAAGTTCGGCGAGGCCAGCGTTCGCCGCATCTACGGAGATTTCTCCAATCAGCGGCTGAAATCGTGGACCGAGATCCTGCAGAGATTTGCCATCGATCCGTATCAGCAGTTCGCCTACACCACGGGCAAGAACGCATCCGACATCGCGCTGGTGATCGATGCGATGGACCTGCTGCACTCTGGCCGCTTCGACGGGTTCTGCCTGGTGTCGTCGGACAGCGATTTCACTCGTCTTGCATCGCGGCTGCGCGAGCAGGGCGCCGATGTCTATGGTTTCGGCGCCCAGAAGACGCCGGAGAGCTTCCGCCAGGCTTGCCGCCGGTTCATCTACACCGAAAACCTGTTGCCGGAGCCGCAGGCGTCGGGGCCCGAGCCGGCGTCGAAGTCGCGATCGCTGGAACAGCCGAGCGCCGCCATCCCCATTCTCAACAAAGCCGTCGCTCAAATGGAGAGCGAAGACGGCTGGGTTCGCTTGCGCGACGTGGGCAAACAGTTGTCGAACCTGGTTTCTGATTTTGACGTCCGTACCTATGGCTTCGGCAAGCTGAGCGATCTCGTGCGGAAGACCAATGCGTTCGACATCGAACAGGCCGAGGGCGGCCAGATGCGCATCAGGGCCAAGGTCGCGAACAAGACCGAGAGCAAGTCTGAGACCAAGTCGGCGGGCACGAACGAGAGACCGCGCCGACGGCGACGCGCCCCGAGCGTCTGATCGGCGCTCGGCTTTTGACCTCTGTCTCTACTAGGACGCTATCAAGGCCGTCTTGATCGATGCGGCCCGCGCGCGCAGGAGCTTGACGAAGGCTTGAGCGGCCGGCTGCAGCGGGCGGCCGCGCAGTGTCACGATCCCGATCTGCCGCAGCATCCTCTTGTCCTTGATCGGCAGCAGGCGCAGGTCCGAGAGATCGAGCTGCGGAGTCACAAGTCCGGCGATGAACGTGATCCCGAGCCCGGCGCGGACCATGGCTGACAGCATAAGGATGTTGCGGGTGACGAACACCGGCGCGTAAGTCAGCCCGGCGTCGGCGAAGGACCGCGCGATGGTGCCCCATGCGGTGGATTGCGTGGGAAAGCTCAGGATCGGATACGCCGCAGCATCACGCACGGTCACCGCCCGCCGTGTGCTCAAGGGATGCTTCTCCGGCACCATCACCATGAAGGCATCGTCGAGCAGCTTCTGAAAGGTGAACTGCCGCTCATCCGGATCGAACGGGATGATGGCGAAGTCGACTTCACCGCTGGCGAGTCGGTCGAGTTCCCGCCCGAAGAAGTCATCGATCAGGACAATCTCCACGCCGGGCCACTCCTGCTGGAACAGCTTGATCGCCGGCGGAATGAGACTGGCGGCGACCGTGGTGGTGGCGCCCAGCACCACCCGCCCGCGTTTCAATTGCGCCTCGTCATTGAGTTCCTGAACGATGGCGCGCAGTTCCGCGACGGTGCGCTCCGCGCGCAGCCGCAACCGCTCGCCAGCCGCGGTGATGGTGACCCGGCGCGTGGTGCGATGAAACAGCCGCAGACCGAGATCGGCTTCCACCCGCTGGATCCGCGCAGTCACCGATGGCTGCGAGCAGCCGAGTGCGGTAGCGGCGGCGCGAAAGCTGCCGGCCTCGGCGACAGCCAGCACCGCCTGCAGATCGGCGGTCTCGAGATTGATCAGCTTCATCTATCAATCGATCCAATATTTAAAGATTGTTGATTGAAGCCAGTGGGTGTTGGGTAAGTCAAGTCGATATCAGGGAGAGAGCCCAATGCCCGCAACGGCCCCGTCGCCCGCGGTGGTGGATTTGCACGGCGAATCCAGCACGCACGCCACCGAACGTCTCGCGGCGTTCGTGGTCGACACGTCTCTCGCCGACCTGCCGCGCGACGCGGTGGCCCTGTTGCGTGGGTGCTGGCTCGATTTCATCGGCAACTCGGCGTTTGCCGCGGTGTTTGCCGAAAGCAGTCCGGCGATCAGGGCGGCCATCGCGCGCCTCGATGGTGAAAGCGGTCCAGCCACGGTGATCGGCGAGGCCCGCGGATATGCTCCGCACTGGGCCGCGCTGCTGAACGGCGCCTATGCCCACACCCTCGATTTCGACGACACCAATCAGATCCAGACCGGCCATCCCGGCGCGCCGGTGATTGCCGCCGCAATGGTCGAGGCCGAACGTATCGGCGCCAATGGCGACGCCTTCCTGCAGGCGTTGGCGGTGGGGTACGAGGTTTGCTGCCGGATCGGCGGAGCCATTGGTCCCGGCGGCTACGATCGCGGCTTTCACATCACCGCGATCAGCGGCATCTTTGGCGCGGTTGCGGCGGTGGCCAAACTGCGTTCGCTCGACAGCGCGACCATCTGCAATGCGTTCGGCCTTGCTTTGAGCAAGGCGTCGGGATCGATGCAGTATCTGGACAACGGCTCCTGGAACAAGCGCATCCATCCCGGTTTTGTGGCGCACGACGCGCTGCTGTGCGTGACCATGGCGGAAGCCGGCGTGGTCGGTGCCGCGCGCGCGATCGAGGGCCGCTATGGCGTGCTGACCAGCTTCACCGGTGCGCCGCATCCCGACATTCTTGTCGCGGAGCTCGGAATGCGGTGGACGCTTTTGCGCACCGCGATCAAGCCCTATCCCTCCTGCCGCCTGACCCACGCCGCGATCGACGCCGCGCTCGATCTCCGGTCGCGGTTCGGATCAACGGATCTGAGCCGCGCTTCGATCCGCATCGGCCTCTCCCCGGTGGCGATGAAAATCGTCGGTGAGCGATTGCCCGCGAAGCTGACGCCGCGCAACACGGTCGATGCCCAGTTCAGCGTCTATTTCCAGGTCGCCGCGGCGTGGCTCGACGGCCGGGTCGAATGGTCGAGCTACCAGCGGCTGGCGGCGCCCGACATCGTCGCCATGATGGCGCGCATCACCGTTGTGGTCGATCCGGCCATGACCAAGGCCGGCGCGTCGGTGGTGGTGCGGCTTGACGGCAGCGACGTTTCGCGAACCGTCGAGACGCCACTGGGTGAACCGGAAAATCCGGTCGGCTGGGATCTGCTGCGCGTCAAATTCATGTCTCTCGCCGAGCCGGTCTATGGCGCAGCAAGGGCTGGGGACATTGCGGATCGCGTGGGCGAGACCGGCCCGGCAACGCTGATGCGGGACATCATCGGCTTGCTGCGGGCCACGGATGCCGCGTCCAGCGGCAATCGCGGCTGATCACCACCAGCACAAGCGCCGAAACAGGCGCAGGGAGGACACATGTCGACCATGGTGACCCCGATGGGGGTGAATGCCGGCGCGCGCCTGGATCGCCTGCCGATGAGTCCGTGGCACTACCGGCTGATCGCGCTGGTCACGGCCGGCGTGTTCATCGATCTGTTCGAGCTCTATTCCGGCGGCAGCATCCTCGCCGCACTGGTGCAATCCGGCTGGTCGACCATGTCGATCAACGCGACCTTCCTGTCGGTCACGTTCTTCGGCCTGCTGGTGGGCGCCTGGCTCGCCGGCATTCTGGGCGACCGTTACGGCCGCCGCTTCTGCTACCAGCTGAATCTCGCGCTGTTCGGCTTTGCGTCCCTGGCGGCCGGGTTCGCGCCGAACATGACCGTGCTGATCGGCCTGCGTTTCATCATGGGGCTGGGGCTCGGGGCCGAGGTCGTGGTCGGCTACGCCACGCTCGCGGAATTCCTGCCGGCGCGCAATCGCGGCCGCTGGGTCGCCTGCATGGCGCTGATCGCGAATTTCTCCTCGTTCGTCTCGCTGTCGGTGGCCTACTTCATTATCCCGGCGCTGGGCTGGCGTGCCATGTTCGTGCTTCCGGGCCTCGCGGCGCTCGGAATCTGGCTGGCGCGAAAATCCATGCCGGAATCGCCGCGCTGGCTGGAATCCGTCGGCCGCATGGACGAGGCGGACAAGGTCCTGCAATCCATCGAGGCCGAGGTGGCGAAGACGCACGTGGTGCCGGCGATGAGCACACGCGGGCCGGCGCCACGCACCGAGCCGGTGTCCGTCACCGTGCTGTTCTCGCGATCGGTGTTGCGACGGACCATGATCGGCATTCTCATCAACGTCACCGTGGGCTTTACGCTCTATGGCTTCCTGCAGTGGCTGCCGACGATCTTCGTGCAGCAGGGCATGACCCTGAGTTCGTCACTGCAGATCCTGATGGTGATGGCCATCGGCAAGACCGTGGGCGCTGCTGCCGGCATGTTCCTGTCGGACTGGATCGGGCGCAAGCCGAGCATCGTCGCATTCGCGTTGCTGTCCGCGGTCATCGGTATCGCTCTGGTGTTCGCGGACGGCCCCTGGTTCATCGCAACCAGCTTCATGCTCGCGGTGACACTCGGCATCGCCAACACCGTCGCATTCACCGTCTACGTTCCGGAGCTGTTCGAGACGCGCTATCGGCTGCGCGGCACCGGGCTCTGCGGCGCGGCCGGACGGCTTGCGACGTCCGCGGTGCAGTTCCTGGTGGTCTATCTCTACGGGCTCGGCGGCCTCGGCGCGATTGTCGGCATGCTGGTCGTTCTTCTGATCGTCGAGGCGATCGTCATCCAGCTGTTCGGCGACGAGACCCGTCAGGTCTCGCTCGAGGCCGCCGCGCCTGCTGATATCCGCGAGATGCGGTCCACCGGCCTTCCCAGTATCGAACCTGTCAAATCCTGAGGAGTTGAAAGTGACATCGTCCAGCGAACAAACCGCCATTCCCTGCACGCTGCTGCGCGGCGGCACCAGCAAGGGCGTCTTTTTTCACGAGCGCGATCTACCGCCGCGCGGGCCGTTGCGCGACAAGGTGCTGAAGCGGGTGATGGGAACGCCGGATGTGGTTCAGATCGATGGCCTGGGCGGCTCGCGGCTGATCACCTCGAAGATCGCGATCATCCAGCGCTCGTCGCGGCCGGACGCGGATGTCGATTACACCTTCGGGCAGGTCGAGGCTGACCGGGATTCCATCCATTGGGACGGAAACTGCGGAAACATCTCCTCCGGTGTCGGCCCCTTTGCGATCAATGCCGGGCTGGTTGAAGCAGTCCCACCGGTCACAGTGGTGCGAATCCACAATACCAACACCGACAAGCTTTTGATCGCCCATGTTCCGGTTGAGGGCGGCCGCGCCAAGGTCGCCGGAGATTTCGCGATCGATGGCGTTCCCGGCACCGGCGCCGAGATCTTCATGGATTATCACCTCACCCTTGGCGCCCGCACCGGCCGCATGTTGCCGACCGAACGTGCGGTCGATTGGCTGGCGCTGGAGGACGGCACCAATCTGGAAATCACCCTGTGCGACGTCGGCAATCCCTGTGTGTTCTTCCGCGCGCAGGATATCGGGCTGAGCGGCAGCGAGCTGCCCGATCATATCAACGGCGACCCGAGCATTTTGTCGCGCCTGCGCGAAATCCGCGGCAAGGCGGCGGAGCGGCTGGGTTTCTGCAGCAACTGGGCCGAGGCCGAAACCACCGCGCCCGGCGGCCCGCTGGTGGTGATGGTCGCGCCACCGGAGGATTATCTGAACATGCGGCGGGAACCGGTGTCCGCGGACGCGGTGGATCTGCGCGCGCGTCTGGTGTTCTTCAACAAATGCCATGAGAGCATGGCGGGCACTGGCTCGATGTGCACAGCGGCGGCGTCGCGCATCGAAGGCTCGGTGGTCCATCGCGCTCTGGGTGCACCGCCCGAGGGCCGCGACACCCTGCGGATCGGACATCCCCTCGGTGTGATGCGCGTGCGGGTCAAGGCGCGCGCCTCCAATGCGGTTGGTGGTGTCGAATTCGAGGAACTCGGCTTTGGCCGTACGGCCCGTCACATCATGGAAGGCACTGTCTATGTGCCGACCGCGACGTTCGCCTGAGATGGTTCGCGCGCAACGTCATAGCGTCAATCCGGAGGTCTCATGAAACAATCATCCGCGTTCCGCACCTTGATGAAAGCCGGCAAGATCATTGTCGCACCCGGCGCTTATGACGGCATCACCGCGCGGCTGATCGCGCATGCCGGGTTCCCGGCCGTCTACATGACCGGGGCTGGAACGGCGGCGACGCTGGGCTACCCGGATTTCGGCCTGGTCACCATGACGGAGATGGTCGCCAACGCGGCAACGCTGGCCCGGGCGGTGGACATTCCCGTCATCGCCGATGCCGACACCGGCTATGGCAACGAACTTAATGTCACCCGCACAGTGCGGGAGTATGAGGCCCGTGGTGTCGCCGGCATCCATATCGAGGATCAGGTGGCCCCCAAGCGCTGCGGTCATCTCGACGGCAAGGAGGTGGTCTCCCGCGACGAATTCGTCGCCAAGATCCGGGCGGCCGTCGCCGCGCGGCGTGATTCCGACTTCGTCGTGATCGCGCGCACCGACGCTCGCGCGGTGCTGGGTTTCGACGAGGCAATTGGCAGGGCCAACGCCGCCCTGGCTGCCGGGGCTGATATGGCGTTTGTGGAAGCGGTTCAGACCATGGAAGAGTTGAAGGCGGTTCCGCAACAGGTGAAGGGGCCTTGCCTGCTCAATGTCGTTCGCGGCGGCAAGACGCCGGATATCGATTTCGCCACGGCGCAGCAAATCGGATATCGGCTCGCCATCCTGCCGAGCCTCCTGATCGTCGCGGCGACGGACGCCTATTCCGCGGTGCTCAAATCGGTAAAGGAAACCAATGCCCCGCCCACATCCGCCGGCAGCATGCCGGTAAGCGAGCGGTTTCGGCGGCTCGGATCCGATGAATGGGCCGCGCTGGCGACACGGTTCCGCGACCCGCAGGGCGTGGCCGATCGTGCCGCGGAGTAACGCGTGATGGCCAAAACGCTGCTCGACAAACTCTGGGATCAGCATGTGGTGGCGGATCTCGGCGAAGGCTGGTCGCTGCTGCATATCGACCGGCACCTGCTGCACGATCTCTCGGGTACGGCCGGATTGATGGCGCTGGCGCAGCGCGGGCTTACCGTGGGCAATCCCGAACTTGCGTTCGCGACGCCGGATCACGTGGTGTCGAGTGCCCCTGGACGCACCGGGCAGACCTTCGCGCCTGGGGCGAAGCTGTGGGCCGGCCTGAAGCAACTTTCCGCCAAGGCCGGCATCCGGTATTTCGAGCTCGGCGAATTGGGGCAGGGCATCGTGCATGTGATGGCGCCCGAACTCGGCATTACGTTGCCGGGCGTCTCGCTGATCTGCGGCGACAGCCACACCTGCACCAATGGCGGTCTCGGCGCCCTTGCCTTCGGTGTCGGCTCATCGGAGCTCACCCATGCGCTGGCGACGCAGACGCTGCGGCAACGCAAGCCCAAGGCGATGCGGGTCCGGTTCGAGGGCAAGCCTGGGCCGGGCGTGACGGCGAAAGACCTGATCCTCCATCTCGTCGGCCGGATCGGCGCTGCGGCCGGCACCGGCCATGCCGTCGAATACGCGGGCGACGCCATCCGGGCGATGGGGATGGAAGGGCGCATGACCATCTGCAACTTGTCCATCGAACTCGGCGCCAAGATCGGTTTTATCGCGCCGGACGAGACCACCTTCGCCTATGTCGAAGGCCGCCGCTTCGCGCCAAAAGGCGAAACGTTCCATCGCGCGGTGGCGCAGTGGCGTCAACTGACGAGCGACGATGATGCGGCGTTCGACCGCGACGAGGTCATTGACGTCGCCGACATCGCGCCGACCATCACCTGGGGCACCAGCCCCGAGCATGCGATCGCGATCGACCAGCCGATCCCCGATCCGGCCAATGCGCCCGATCCGACGCGGCGCAAGGCCTGGCAGGAGGCGCTCGCCTACATGGCACTCGTTCCCGGCCAGCCGATCGAAGGCACCGGGATCGACTGGGTTTTCATCGGCTCCTGCACCAACTCGCGCCTGTCGGATCTGCGTGACGCCGCGGCTATCGCGCGCGGGCGGCATGTCGCCGATGGCGTGACCGCCTGGGTGGTGCCGGGCTCCGAGCGCGTCAAGCGCGATGCCGAAGCGGAAGGACTCGATGCGATTTTTCGCAACGCGGGCTTCCAATGGCGCGAACCCGGCTGCAGCATGTGCGTGGCCGCCAATGGCGAACGGGTGCCGCCGGGCGCTCGCGCGGTCTCCACCTCGAACCGCAATTTCGTCGGCCGCCAGGGGCCGGAAGCGCGCACCCATCTGGCCAGCCCTGCGATGGCGGTCGCCGCCGCTATCACCGGCCGGCTCACCGATGTCAGGAAACTGTGAGATGCAGCCCTTCACCCGGATCAGTGGCCCCGCTGCGCCCTTGTTGCGCGCCAACATCGATACTGATGTCATCATCCGGATCGAGCGCCTGACCAGCGTCGCCCGCGACGACCTCGGTCGTCATGCGTTCGAGGCGCTGCGCGTTCGCAAGGACGGCAGCGACAATCCGGACTTTGTGCTGAACAACCCCGTCTTTCGCAACGCGCCGATTTTGATCGCGGGCGAGAATTTCGGCTGCGGGTCTTCGCGCGAGGGCGCGGTATGGGCCCTGATGGCCGCGGGCCTGCGCTGCGTGATCGCTCCGAGTTTCGGCGATATCTTCTACAACAACTGTTTCCAGAACGGCATGCTGCCGATCGTGCTGCCGGCTGACGTCGTCACCCGACTGGCGGATCAGGCCGCTGGCGGTACACCGCTGACCGTTGATCTGGTGGAACGCACCATCCTCTCCCCGCAAGGCGAGACGATCGCCTTCGCCATCGATGCGCAGCGGAGGGAGACCCTGATCGAAGGATTCGACGACATTACCCGCACGCTCAAGCGCCGGCGGGAGATCGCGGCCTGGCAGTCGCGCGATCGCGTAGCGCGGCCATGGGTGTGGGACATCACGGTCGCGATGCACGCCGAATAACTGCGGACCGCATCAGCTAATGCCTGGCGACGGCTTGCTCGGGGTCATGCTTGGCCGACCCCGTACCGGCCAAGGAACATCCGGATGGCTTCGTCGATGATCACTTTGTCCGGCGGCATGTCCTGTATCGCGGGCCCGATCGCCATGACCTTCGGCCAGATGATGAATTCCTGGATCAGTCCCAGGAATTGATGAGCTGCGAGCTCGGGATGCGGGCACGACAATTGTCCATCCGCGATCATCTTCTCGATGCATCCGACAAAGGCCCGCAGCAAAGGCTGCTTGCCGAGGCGGTAGAACTCCTGCCCGATCCAGGGAAGCCGTCGGGATTCGGAGATGACCAGACGCGTGAAGGCGATCTGATCGGTGTCGGAGACGAACCGGAAAATCGCTTCCGCAAATCGTTTGAGGATGGCCTTGGGATCGTCCGGACCAAGACCTTTGGGCACACGGCCCCTGGGCAGATGCGAGAAGATCTCGTCCTTGTTGATGCTCGCCCAGTGAAATTCGATCATCGAGCGAAAGACGGCTTCCTTGCTGCCGAACTGGTTGTAGACCGTTTGACGGGAGACACCGGCGGCCTCCGCAATCCGCTCGAGGTTCACGCCGTCATATCCGTCCGCCAGGAAAAGTCGCCGGGCGCCGGCAAGGATGGCGTCGGCGGACGATGATTTACTGGAGGAGCGGCGCACGCGCTGCGCGGGACCTGCCGGGCTGGCTTTCATGTCGAGGTTCCCATCAAAATCGACTTTACAGTCAAGTCTATAAGAGTTGATGAGATCAGGCCATCTGCAACCCGAGTTGATGCCAGATCCTCAACAAGAACCGGATTTGTGCGGCTCGACCGGCCGGCGAAGGCCCTCTTGTCAGCACATAATTTAGACTGTACTGTAAAGTACATAAGATGCGAGGCGCTCATGAGCGGTCCACTGCCGGTCCGGACATTCCAGGTTGGAGATCTGACGATCACGCGCATTCCCGAGGCGGTGTTGTCGGCGGTTACGCCGCAGGCGCTGCTGCCGAGTTGGGACGCAACGCAGATTCAGGAGCATGTGTTGAGGAGCCTGATCCCGGGCTCGCTCGATGCGGCCCGCCGCCACGTCATCCTCAACACCCATGCCTGGCTGGTCCGATCGGCGGCGCGGACGATCCTGGTCGATACCGGCATTGGCAACGACAAGATTCGCTCAAGTCCGCTCTTCCATCAGTTGCAGACGCCGTTCCTCGCGCGCCTTCAGGAGGCGGGCGTCTCCCCCGATGACGTCGACTATGTTCTGCTGACCCATCTTCACACCGATCACGTCGGCTGGAATACGCAGCTTGTCGACGGGCGGTGGGTCCCAACCTTCCGCAACGCCCAGTATGTGTTTTCAGGGATCGAGTACGAAGCCCTCGATGCGCTGTTCCGGGCGGGCGCCGACCCCCGCGGCTTCTTCGAGGATAGCGTGCAGCCGATCGTTGCGGCCGGACAGGCGCGGCTGGTCGAGGCCGGACCGGTTGGATTCATTGACGGCCTCATGCTGCATCCCACACCCGGTCACAGCATCGATCACTGGTCCATCAGTATGGCATCGCGCGGCGAAGTTGCGCTGTTCGCGGGCGATGTGATGCATCATCCGGTACAGGTTGATCAGCCGGCCTGGAGCTCCGTCTTTTGCGCGGCGCCGGATGATGCGCAGAGGTCGCGCCGGTGGGCGCTGCAATTCGCTGATGACCACGACGCGCTGGTCTTCAGCTCGCATTTCGCCGAGAGCTCCGTTGGCCGTATTCGGCGTCGCGGCAGCGGTTATGCCTGGCAGTTCACTGAAGGGCCGCGCTGACGCCGCGTCGCGACCGTCATCCGCACCATCGATCGGCAATCCCAGTGAGAGCGCGAGCCATGAACGATGTCATCGATCCAAGCGCCCGGCGCCTTGTGGAAGCCGCCCGCAAGGCCAAGGCCGTGTCCGAAGCCGTACTGACACCCGCGGAAGCGCGTGAGAACTTCCGCGCCTCCCGTCGCGCGCTCTCGCCTGAACCACCCGCGGTCGCATTTGCTGGCGATCTCTCGGCACCGGGCATCGGCGGCGAGATCCCGCTGCGGCTTTACCGCGGCGCCGGAACCGACGGTGAGGCCGTCCTTCCCGTGCTGCTGTTCTTTCATTCCGGCGGTTGGGTGTCGGGTGGTCTCGACACCCACGACGTCGTGTGCCGCTCCATCGCCACCGTCGCGCGCTGCGCGGTGGTCGCGGTCGACTATCGTCTGGCACCGGAGCATCGTTTCCCGGCTGCCATCGAGGACGGCTGGGCGGCGCTCGCGTTCGTCGTGAGCCAGGGCGCGCGCCTCAAGCTGGATGCAACGCGGATCGCGGTCGGCGGCGACAGCGCCGGCGGGAATATCGCGGCGACGCTCGCGTTGATGGCACGTGACGCAGGACAGCCGCAGTTGGCACTCCAGGTTCTGGCGTATCCGGCGACCGATTTTTCCATTGAGCATCCCTCGTGGGCCAGGCTCGCGGATCAGCCGCCGCTCACTCGTGCCCGCTTGCGCTGGTTTCAGCAGCAATATCTGCGTGACGACAGCGAACGCGGGGATTGGCGGGTGTCACCGCTACTGGCTCCCGATCTGAGAGGGGTCGCGCCAGCTTATATAGCGACGGCCGGCTTCGATCCGCTGCATGACGAGGGTGAGGCCTATCGCAGGCGTCTCGTGGACGCCGGCGTGCCGATCCGGTGGCGCCGCTTTGCCGGCCAGATCCACGGCTTCATCACCATGGGCAAAGTTGTCCCGGAGGCGACCATCCTGATCGGCGAAATTGCGGCCGCGCTGGACTGGGCCTTTCAACCTGCCGACAGGTCGCGCGCGTGATGTCGCTTGTGTGGATGTTGCTTGCGGCTCGCGGTCGTGCTGCCCGTCCCTGGTCGCCGGCTTTCTTATCAGGTTACAAGTTTCCAACCCTGCTCGATATTGGGCAACTGGTGCGCTTGGGCCTCCGAAGATTCGGAAATGTCCCACGCAACATCTGCGCGTGACAGCCCTTGAGATATGGCGCCCACCCATCCCTGTAATTCGGAGGCCGCTCCGTGCCTGCCGAGAGCGTCGACGTAAAGTGCATCGACAAATTGAGTATTGCTAATTCCGGTGTGTGCGTTGGTATATTCGGCCGAGTTGAGGAACGCCTGCGTGATACTTTCGAACGACGACGGGCCACCGTCAGCCACTCCGGTCCATCCCGCAAGCCCGGCAGCGTCCGGGGCGCGTCCCAGCACGCCGTAGTAGAGACGCGCAACATTCGCGGAATTCTGGTCGGGAACGAAGACGCCGGCATTCAGGCTGCTTTGCATGCCGGCGATATTCTCGGAACTCAGCGCGAAGTCGATCGCGACATCGGCTCGCGACATCCCCTGATTCAGCGCATTCGTCCAACCTTGCACCCCGGCGCTCTCGCCCCGACGGCGCAAGGCGGTCTCATAGAGCTCCTCGACAAACGTTGCGTTGTCCGGCGATCCGACATGTGACTGTCCTTCCGACGAAGCCAGGAACGCCGCTGCCACGTCATGGAGCGACACTCCATTTTTCAATGCCTGTGTCCATCCTTCGAAGCCGAGCACATCCGGAGTCCGGTTCAGCAGTGCATCATAGAGGGCATAGATCTCGCCACCTGGGCTCAGAACGTCGTGGATGATGGAGCCGAACAGGTTCTGTGGCGATGCGTTGCCATAGAGCGCTTCAATGCCGTCGATGTCGGACGTGGTCAGGTCGGTGACGTTCGGATTCAGGTAGGCGTTCATGATCGCCGGGGCGGCATTGTAATGGTCCATGCCGATCGCATGCCCGATCTCGTGCAGCGCCACCTCGAACAGGTTCACCGCGCCATTGCTGATGATCTGGCTGCCGGACACATGCCATCCCTCGCCGCTGTCGAATTCGATAGCAGCGGACACGAAGCTGCTTCCCGAATACCGGTAGCTGGTCTCGCCCAGAATGTTGTTCAGTCCGTCAATCGCTCCGAGTGTGAAGTCGATTTCCGAACTGGCGGTCGAGGCCACTTCCTGAAACTGAATGTTGGCGTAATGGGCCCAATCTGCGAATGCGGCGCTCAGGTCGCTCAGAAAGCTCGCCGGGATCGTTGCGTCGACCGCCCAGGTCACGATGCCGCCGGCCGTTCCGAGACCGGTCGAACCCCATTTCGGCCCTTCGAGCACATAATCTGTCATGTCGGCCTCCGGCAAACAGGATTTTGATCCTGTGCGGCAACACTTAACGCGGAGTTGAAGCGATCGCCCGTCCAGGCTCGTTCAGGGGGAATCGCCGCAGGCCCCAATTCTATCGTGTCGGCGCTGCGCTGGCCATGGCCGAGCGCCTCGGGTCTTTTGTCCTCTACCCCGGCATTTCATTTAATTGACATATCGGGGCGCATCCGCCATCGACCGTGATCGACGTGATGTACGCAGCGCGCTTGCGCGCCGTCACACCCGGGCTATCACCGCCACCGGTCCACCGCCCGCCGGTCCCTGATGTTCAGCGCCGCCGGAGACATAAACCGCACCTGTGCCTGACAGGCCGGCGATCAGGCCTCCGACGGCGGCACGCGCATGGCGGGTGGATCCGATGTCGGAATCGTCCAGCATGGTGTGGCGGAAGCCGCGGACCGTTCCGTCGGGAGCCGCTTCGGCCTTGGCGAAAATATTGACCAGCCGCTCCGGCACTGCAGTTCTGCCGGCGCCGAGCCCGACGCTCTCAAGCGCCTCCATCACCGCTGCGGCGTCGATGGCGTCGCGCATCACGGCGTGCCCGATAATGGTGGGGCTCGCGGCGGCCGGCGAATTGCCCATCACGATGACCACATTGTGCATCAGCTCGATGCCCGATGATGTGGAGGCCACCGAAGAGAACAGCCGCCAATCCCTGAGGATTTGCTCGTCCCGAACAGGGCTTTCGATCTCGCCGAGCGCAAGCGCGACACCCAGTGCCGATGCGCCGCGGGAATAGCCCATCGAGCCATAGGCGCTGGTGGTTACGGTCTTGTGCCCGCGGGCGATCGCCGCCTCGATCCGCTCCATGGTCAGCAGCGGGCATTTGATCTGCACGAAGTGGACGTCCTTGGGATCATCGATGCCGGCGTCGGCCATCGCGCGGCGCACCGCATCGGCCGTGGCATCGATCTGCGCCGATCGTCCGAGCTCTTCGGGCAGGAAATCACGGGTCTGGGCAATGCCGATGCTCAGCCGCTTGCCGGTGATGCCTTGGCCAGTGCTGGCCGCGGTGGACACTGTGCGCGTGAACACCGTGAGATGCGGGCTGAGCACGCCTTCGGTGCCGCCCGACATCACGAACGCGATCTTCTGCTCCACGCCGTGCGGCGATAGCCCAAGCCGTGGTGCAAGCGCGGCACAGAGCGCCGCGACTGCATACTCTCGCGTGAAATCATTCACCCCGCCATTGCCCTCGGTTTTGCCGAGCACTGCCAGGATGGTGGCCGGGTCGATGGTGCCGGCGTCGATCAGGTTCAGCAGGCCAGAGACATCGCCGGGGCCTTTGGTGGGAATCCGGACAACGTCGACGGAAATCGTGCGCATGGTCATTCCTCGTCCTGGAGCCCGGTCAAACCGGCGGCATCCGTTGATGCCAGTCGGTCGCCTGCTGATAGGCATGGCCGATGCGCAGCGCCATCGCCTCGTCATAGCCGCGGCACACGATCTGCAGCGACAGCGGCAATCCGCTCGCTGTGGCGCCGTTCGGCAGCGCCAGGGCGCACAGCTCCAGCAGGTTGCCGAAACGCGTGAAGCGCGACGGCACCTTGTCCTCGTCGACCTCCGCGAGCGGGATGGCGGCGGTCTCCGTGGTCGGCGTCAGCAGCGCATCGACGCCGGCGAGGGCCTGGGCCATCGCCTGCTTGAGGTCGTGCTGCAGCTTGCGGTTGGCGAGATAATCCTGCGCGGAGAGGCGGGCGCCGGCAAGCACGCGCTTGCGCACGGCGTCGCCGAGTTGCGCCGACGGGTCCTCGGCCAGGGGACCGTTGAAGAAATAGGATTCCGCCTGCACCATGGCGTGGGCGGCGACGCATTCGATGAAGCGGAACGGCAGCGTGATGTCGACGATCTCGGCGCCAAGTCCGGCGAGCGTGTCGAGCGAGCGGTCATAGGCCGCGAGCACATCGGCGGCGACACCCTCGCGCTCCGCCGCCGGCATCCGCCCGAGGCGCAGGCCGCGGACGCCGCGCGTCAGGGTCGGCAAGGGATCGGCAGGCACGATGCCACGGGTGTTCGGATCGAGCGGATCGGGGCCTTGCAACACATTATAGAGCAGCGCCGCGTCCACCACCGAGCGCGCCATCGGGCCCGGCGTGTCGAAGCTGGTGCTGAGCGGGATGATGCCCGCGGTGCTGATGCGTCCGATCGTGACCTTCAGCCCGGTCAGCCCGCAATAGGAGGCCGGCAGCCGCACCGATCCGCCGGTGTCGGTGCCGATCGCCCACGGCGCCATCCGCGCCGCGACCGCCACGCCCGAGCCGCTGCTGGAGCCGCCGGGCGTCCGCGCCGTCGCCGCATCCCAGGGATTCCACGGCGTGCCCATGTGCTGGTTGGTGCCCCAGCCGCCGAACGCGAATTCCACGGTGTGGGTCTTGCCGAGCACGATCATGCCGGCCGTGATCATCCGCCGTGCAATGGTCGCCGTCACCGAGGAGCGGCGGGTGCGCCAATGGGCAGAGCCGCCGGTGGTGATCTGTCCTTCGAGTTCGATCAGGTCCTTCAGTGCGATGGGAACGCCATGCAGCGGTCCGACGGCGTGACCGGCCTGGATCGCCTTGTGCGCCGCCTCGGCCGCCTGGCGCGCGCTTGAACGATACACCTCCACAAAGGCATGCAGTTTGGGGTCCTGTGCCTCGATGCGTGCAAGATGCGCGTCGATGGCTTCGACGGGCGACAATCTCCTTGCGGCGATCTCCTGCGCCAGCATCGAGGCCGGCAGCAGGGAGGGATCTGTGGCGGTGCGGCTGATGTCGTTCATGTCATTTTCTTTCTTTTATTTGCTGCAGGTCTTCACTGCATGCTGACGAGGGTCAGGTCGACGAACCAGGATTGTGGCGAGACGAACCCCTTGACCTTCGGGCTCATCGCGCGCGGGTTGAGATCATGGACGATATAGAGCCACGGCGGATTGTCCACGAGGCGTTCGTGCGCCTTGCGCGAGGCCTGGGCGATCACGGCCGGGTCGGTGGCCTCGGCGATGGTTTTCAGGGCGTCGTCGAAGTCGGCGTCCTTCCACTGCTCGAAATTGAAACCTTTCGGCGAGAAATTGGCCGATGAGAAATAACGCGCCATGATGCCGACATCGGAGGAGGGCGAACTGACATTGAGCGCCATCGCACCCTGCAGGCTGGGGCTGTCGGGTGTCGCGCGGGCCGCCGTCAGCAACACCTGCCATTCCACCACGTCGATCTGCACATCCACGCCGCAGGCTTCCTTCAGATTTTGCTGCAGGAATTCGTTCATCGGCAGCGGCAGCATTTGCCCCGAGCCGGAGTTCGAGATCATCGCCTTGAACGACAGCGGCTTGGCCGCGGTGTACCCAGCCTCCGCCAGCAGTGCCTTGCCCTTGGCGGGATCGAATTTATAGCGGTTGGCGGGCGCGCCGAAATTAGGATCGCCGCTCTTGAGCCAGCCGACCGAGGGCTCCGCCGTGCCGTTGAGCAGCGACACCAGGCCATCGCGATCGATGCAGTAGTTCAGCGCCTGGCGCACCCGCACATCCTTGAATGGGCTGTCGGCGGCACCGACGTTGTAGAACCACGGCCAGACATGGGGATAGGAGCCGGTGGTGATGGTGAAACCTGCCGCCTTCAGCGAGGCGACGCCGTCGGGCGGCGGCACCTCGATCCAGTCGACCTGGCCTGAGCGCAGTGCGGCCAGCCGCGAATTCACCTCGGGGATCGGCATCAGCACCACGCTGTCGACCTTGGCTTTCTTGGCGGCATCCCAGTAGCCGTCGAAGCGCGCGAGATCAATCTCCTGTCGCGGCACGATTTTGGTGATGCGGAACGGGCCGGTGCCCGCCGCCGGCAAGGTGGCGACCTTGCCCCAGTTCCGCTCCGCCTTCTCGAACGACGCCGGCGACGTGAACAGGATATAGACAGCCATGTAGGGGAAATACGATGCCGGCGTCGTGGTGGTGATCGCCACGGTGAAATCGTCGATCTTCCTGTAGCTGCCCATCAGCGGCACCCGCGCCCGCGTGATGCCGGACCCCGGCGGCTCGAATTGCGGGCTTTCGCTGTTGAAATAACGATCGAGATTCCAGATCACGGCGTCGGCATTGAAATCAGTGCCGTCGTGGAATTTGACGCCATGGCGCAGATGAAAAATCCAGGTCTTGCCGTCCTTTGGATCCTGCACCCACTTTTCAGCGAGACCGGGGCGCAGCGCGGCCAGTTGATCGGTGCGGGTGAGGTCCCACAGCACCAGCCCTTCGAAGATCGGATAGCCGAGAAAGCGCATGCCCTCGAAGCCGTTGTTCGGCATTCCCGTCGTGGTGGGAACGTCGGACGCGGTCATGGCGATGCGCAGCGTGGTCTCCGCCATGACCGGCCGCTGCGACACCAGCAGCGCTGCGAGCGCGAAGACAAGGGGCAAGCGACGGCTGAACATGAGATGATCTCCGACATGCGGCGATGCGACACATCGCGGCGGGCGAATGGCGGAGAACATCAGGCAAGTTTCAGGCCAGCAGGGCCCGCATTAATGGGACGATCGTTGCCAGCCCATCGTTAAATGATATGGCTAAATGATTGGCACCGTTGCGCAGAGAAGATGACGCCGAGAAATCTGGATGTGATTAAAATGGCGGGTGTGTTCTGGTGCGGGAAGCGCCCGCCATCGCCTTGCGTGTATCCGGGCATCCCGGCAACCGACTTGAAGAGGTTGTCGTGACATCTGACGAATCTCAAATGAAGGAGCCGCGCGTGGGTGCAGTCTATTACCCAGATGCAACATGGCAGCACAGGACGCCTTCAGAAGCGGGCATTCATCCCGACCTCTTGAAGCAGGCGATCGATTTTGCAATTGCCGGGGAGACGAAGGCGCCTCGCGACCTGGTGATGAACCACTATCAAACTTTCGGCCGCGAACCGTTCGGTTACCCCATCGGGCCGATAAAGGACCGCGGTGATCCGACAGGTCTCGTCATTCATAACGGCTACATCGTCGCGGAATGGGGAGATCCGTTCAGGGTCGACATGACACACAGCGTGACCAAGAGTTTCTTGTCCAGCGTCGTCGGCATCGCCGTCGATCGCGGCATGATCAGGAGCGTCGAAGACGTCGTGCGGGATTATGTCGCGCCGATACAGCTCTACGCCCCGCCCTCGACCGCCAACAAGTCGGATCGGCTCACCACGCCCGATCTGCTGTTCCCGTTCGACTCGCCGCACAACCGGACGATTACCTGGGACACCCTGTTGCGGCAGACCAGCGACTGGGAAGGCACGCTGTGGGGCAAGCCGGACTGGGCGGATCGGCCCGACGAGAACCCGGCGGACTGGACGACGCGGCCGCGCAGCAAGCCAGGCACCACGTACAAATACAACGATACCCGCACCAATGTGATGGCGCTCGCAGCGCTCAATGTCTGGCGACGCCCGCTGCCGCAGGTCCTGAAAGAAACCATCATGGATCCGATTGGCGCCTCCGGCACCTGGCGCTGGTTCGGCTACGAGAATTCCTGGATCGTGCTGGATGGCGCCCCGGCGCAGTCGGTGACCGGCGGCGGCCACTGGGGCGGCGGCATGTATATCAACGCCTACGACATGGGTCGTTTCGGCTACCTCACGCTGCGTCGCGGCAGGTGGAAAGATCGCCAGTTGCTCTCGGAGCAATGGATCGCTCAGGCCCGCACGCCGACCGGGCCCGAGCCGATCTACGGTTATATGAACTGGTTTCTCAACACCGACCGCAAGCGGTGGCCGAACGCTCCGGCCACCGCCTTTGCGCACGTCGGCAACGGCACCAACATGGTCTATGTCGATCCGGAGCACGATCTCGTGGCCGTGGTGCGCTGGATCGATGGTGAGGCCATCGACGGGTTCCTGAAGCGATTGCTCGCCGCTGTCGATCACGGCTAGATCGGGCGCGTCATCGTTTCGCGGCCGGTCTCGTGGCATACAGGTTGCTTCTCATCGGCTGTCCTGATGTCATCTGGGTTTCGGGATTGAAAAGGACCACATCAATGCGATCGGATACCTGGCTCCGCGGTGCGTTCCTGGCCACCTGCATGACACTGGCAACGGTGGCTCCGGCGCTGGCGCAGAAATCCGCCGACACGCTGCGCATCACCTGGCGCGATGCCATTCCCAATGTCGACCCCTACTACAATTCGCTGCGCACCGGCATGGTGGTGGCGTTCCAGGCCTTCGATTGCCTGGTGTACCGCGATCCCACAACCATGGAGATGAAGCCCGCGCTGGCCACGGCGTGGACGCAGGTGGACGACACCACGATCGACTTCACCCTGCGCCAGGGTGTGACGTTCCAGAATGGAGACCCGTTCACCGCCGATGATGTGGTGTACACCATCAACACCATCATCAAGGACAAGCAGGTCGCGATCCCAAGCTACTACACGTCGTTCGCGGGCGCCGAGAAGATCGACGACTTTCATGTGCGTCTCAAGTTGACCGGCGTGTCGCCCGCCGTGATGGAATACCTGGCGATGGTCACGCCGATCTGGCCGAAGGCCTATCGCGAGAAGATCGGCGCCGACGCCTATGCGCGTGCGCCGATCGGCACCGGGCCCTACAAGATCACCAAGGTCGACGGCACCACCCAGATCGATATGGAGCGGTATGAGGGTTACTACGCCGGCAGCCCCAAGGGCCGGCCGGCCATCCGCTATATCAAGATCCACGAAGTGCCCGACGCGACGACCGAGATGACCGAACTGCTCGGCGGCCGCGCCGATTGGATCTGGGGCTACAATGCCGACCAGTTCGCGAATATCTCCCGGGTGCCCAATCTGCAGGCCGTGCGGTTCGGCACCATGCGCGTTTATTTCATGACCATCGACGGCGCGGGCCGTACAGGCGCCGGCAATCCGCTGACCAAGCTGAAGGTGCGGCAGGCCATCATCTCGGCCATCGATCGCGGCACGATGGCCAAGCAACTGATCCAGGGCGATTCACAGGTCATCGACACACCCTGTTTCCCCAGCCAGTTCGGCTGTGATGTCTCGGCGGCCGTGAAATATCCCTACGATCCGGCCCGGGCCAAGCAGCTTCTGGCCGAGGCCGGTTATCCCAACGGCTTCGATACGGAGCTCGTATCTTATCTCTCGCCGCAGATCGGCTCGGCCATCCAGAACTATCTCAAGGCCGTCGGCATCAACCTGCGGATCCAGCAGTTGCAGATTGGTGCCGTGATCCAATTGGCGGAGGCCGGCAAGGCGCCGCTGTATTCGGGGAGCTGGGGCAGCAACTCCGTCAACGATACTTCGGCGTTCATGCCGTATTTCCTTGGCGGAGGCCTCGACGACTATGCTCAGGATGCCGATGTGCAAAGTCTGCTGAAACAGGCCGGCGCCACCATCGATCCGGCATTGCGTCGCAAGGCCTTCAGCGAGGCGATCCACCTCGCCACCGAACGCGCCGCCTTCATTCCGATGTTCAGCGACGTCCGTTATGTCGCCTTTGCAAAGGGGCTGAATTTCCAGGGCTTCCCCGACGACGTGCCGCGATTCTATCTGTCGAGCTGGAAGTAAGGGACTGGCACCGGAGCAATGGAGCGTGCGGTGCGGCGGCATCACCTCTCCCCGCTTTGCGGGGCGAGGTGATCAAGCGGGGCGAAGTCTCACACCACGGGACTCGCCAGCAGGCACTCCACCAAACGCCCGTCCCTTCGGATATTGTCGGGCATCGTGTCGGCGCAGGCCGCGAAGGCGTGCGGGCAGCGCGGGTGGAAACGGCAGCCCGGCGGAATGTTGGTGGGATCCGGGTAGGCATCGCCGAGGCCGACATCGGGAATGCCGAGGGTTGGATCCGGTGTCAGCACGGAGGCCAGCAGTGCCTGGGTGTAGGGGTGCGCGGGTGCGCGGAACAGCTCCTGCACCGGCGCCAGCTCGACGATGCGGCCGAGGTACATCACCGCCACCTCCGTGGCGATGTGTTCCACCACCGCGAGATTGTGGCTGATGAAGAGGTAGGTCAGTCCGAGCTCCTGCCGTAACTCCGCCAGCAGATTGAGAATCTGTGCCTGCACCGACACATCAAGCGCACTGGTCGGCTCGTCGCACACCACGATGCGCGGATGCAGCACCAGCGCACGCGCGATGGCCACGCGCTGCCGCTGGCCGCCGGAGAGCTGGCCCGGCATCCGCTCCGCCATCTCGCTGGAGAGCCCGACGCGCGCCAGCATTTCCATGACGCGATCGAGCTGGCGCGCCTTTGGCAGATCACCCTGGGCGGCGAGCGGCAGGCCGACGATGTCACTGACACGCTGGCGCGGGTTGAGCGAGGAGTAGGGGTCCTGGAACACCGGCTGGATCAGCCGCGCGCGTTCACGCCGGTCCATGCCGGCCAGGCTGCGCCCATCCACCCGGACCTCGCCCGCGGTCGGCGGCAAAAGGCCCATGATGAGACGGGCCAAGGTTGACTTGCCGCAACCGGATTCGCCCACCACGCCCAGTACATCGCCCGCCGGAAGCGAGAACGTCACCCCGTCCACCGCGCGCACGGGGCGGCGGCCGCCCGTCATGCCGCCGCGCTGCTGAAATTCCCGGACAACGTTGCGGACTTCGATCGCATGGGTCATGCGGCGGCAACCTGCTTCCAGTCCGGCGGCAGCCGGCAGAGATAGGAATGATCGCCACCGGCCTCGCGCAGCGGCATGCTCTGGGCACAGTCGGGCATCGCCTGCGTGCAACGGTCGCGAAAGGCGCATCCCACGAAACCGGGTGCGATGCGGGGCACGACGCCGGGAATGTTGCCCAGGGGTTCACCGGTCCGGGTCTTGCCGGGTACGGGAATGCAATCCAGCAGTCCGCGTGTGTAGGGATGCGTGGGCGCGGCGAACACCTCGGCTACGGGGCCGGTTTCGACCACCTCGCCGGCGTACATCACGGAGACGCGCTGCGCCATGCGCGCCACCACGCCGAGATCATGGGTGATCAGCAGCAAGGCCAGCCCCAGCTCCTGTTGCAGCTTCTGCAGCAGCCGCAGGATCTGCGCCTGCACCGTCACGTCGAGGGCCGTTGTCGGTTCGTCGGCGATCAGCAGCTCCGGGTCGCACATCAGCGCCATGGCGATCATCACCCGCTGGCGCAGGCCACCGGAGAGCTGATGCGGATATTGGCCGAGCCGCATGCCCGGCGCGGTGATGCCGACGCGTGCCAGCAATTCGGCCGCGCGGTCCATGGCCTGGCGTCGCGCGGCCCCGCGATGGCGTTCGAACACTTCGGACATCTGCGAGCCGATGGTGTAGGCCGGATTCAGGCTGGTCATCGGCTCCTGGAAGATCATCGCGATCTTGTCGCCGCGCAGCCGCGCCATCTGGCGCTCGGACAGGCCGAGCAGATCCTGGCCCTGAAAGCGGATGTGGTCGGCGCTGCGGGTGATCCCGCGCGGCAGCAGGTTCATCACTGACAGCGCTGACAACGATTTGCCGCAGCCGGACTCGCCGACCATGCAATGCGTCTCGCCGCGCCCCACCGCCAGCGACGTGCCGCGCACCGCCTCGGTGCGTCCGCTGATCGACACACGGAGATTGGCGAGGCTGAGGACCGGCTCCGGCATCACGGCCGTCATCGCTGCAGATCCGCGCCGAGCATGTCGCGCAGACCGTCGCCCAGCAGGTTGATGCCGAGCACCAGCACGAACAGCGCAATCCCCGGGGTCATGATCACCCACGGGCTGAAGAACATGTATTCCTTGGCCTCGGCGATCATCAGTCCCCAGCTCGGCAACGGCGGCGGCACGCCGAGGCCAAGAAACGACAGGGCTGCTTCGAGCAGGATCGCGAGCGCCATTTCCAGCGTTGCCACCACCACGAGGTGATTGGCGATGTTGGGCAGCACTTCGCGCACCAGAACATGCATGCGTGAGGCACCGGCCGCCTGGGCCGCGGCGATATAGTCGAGGTTGCGCACCTGCATCGTGGTGGTGCGCGCCACCACGGCGAACCGATCCCACAGCAGCAGCCCGAGTGTGAGGATCACCACGGTGAGCGAACTGCCGACCAGCGCCACCACCGTCAGCGCCACCAGGATCAGCGGGATCGACAGGCGGCAGGTGATGAGGAACATCACGACGTCGTCGGTCCGCCCGCCATAGAATCCGCCGATCACGCCAAGCGTGATGCCGATGAGGCCGGATGCGATCACGGTGAGCACGCCGATCATCATGGACACGCGGGTGCCATAGATCAGGCGCGACAGGTAGTCGCGCCCGATCTGGTCGGTGCCCAGCAGATGCGTGGACATGCTGCCGTCCATCCACACCGGCGGAACGAGGCGCAGGTTGAGATCCTGCGCGAATGGATCGTGCGGCGTCAGCACGGGCGCGAAAATCGCGACCAGCAGTGCGGTCCCCACGATCAAGGCGCCCAGCAGCGTGGCGAGGTGACGAAAGGCCGGCAGTCTTCGGCGGTTCGGTGCAGCGGGTGCAATCACAATGGTTTTCATCCACGCAACCTCGGATCGAGCAGCGCATTCATCATGTCCGCCAGCAAGGTCAGGGCGATGTAGATGACCGCCAGGAACAGCACCACGGCCTGCACCACCGGAAAATCATTCTTGATGATCGATTCCCAGGCCAGATAGCCGACGCCAGGCAGCGCGAACACGGACTCGATCACCACCGAACCTCCCAGCATGAAACCGAGCTGCACGGCCGCGATGGAAACCACCGGCATTGCCGCGTTGCGCAAGGCATGTTTGAGGATGATTGTCGCCCGGCTCAACCCCTTGGCGCGCGCGGTTCGGATGTAATCCGCCGCCAGCGCGTCGATCATGCCCGACCGGGTCAGGCGCATCAGCGCCGGGATGGCGGAGAAGGCCAGCACGATCCCCGGCATGATATAGCCCTGCCATGTCTCCACGCCCGAAATCGGCAGCCATTGCAGGTCGAGGCCAAGCAAGACGATCATGACCAGGCCGAACCAGAAGCCGGGCATCGCCTGCCCCAGCAGGGCCACCATCATGATGCCGCGGTCGATGGCCGAACCCTCCCGCGCCGCCGCCAGAATGCCCAGCGGCAGCGCCACCAGCAGCGCGATCGCAAGGCCGGTGACGCCGAGTATCAGGGTGACCGGCAAGCGGTCTCGGATCAGTCCCGACACCGGGACATGGTAAAGGAAGGAGCGGCCAAGGTCGCCTTCGAGTGCGTGGCCGGCCCAATCGAAAAACTGCACCACCAGAGGTCGATCGAGACCGTAATTCTTGGTGATGATCGCGATATCGGCCGCGGTCGCGTTGGGGCCGGCGATGGACGCGGCGAGATCGCCGGAGAGGCGTGTCAGGGTGAAGCTGACAACCAGAACGGTGAGGCACACCAGGGCGGCCAGCAACAGTCTGCGGACGATGAACGATCGCATTGCCGACAACTACGATAGCGCGCGGAGGGCCGCAAGTTGAGATGTCGATCCCCGGAACGGCTGCGTCTGATTCCAACGAATTTTCCGATCTTTGCTGCATACGCGCGCAACATGCCCGCCGGCATGCCCAAGAGGGGAGCAGCGATCGCCGCGGTCGTTCGGTTCCGTCGCGACCGGGCATCATCATTGAGAGCCGCTGGATTTTCGATCCAGCGGCTCCGAACTTTGCGGATAGATATGCGGCGTCGGCGGTTCAGGCCAGCGGCAGGCGACCCACAAGTTTCTGTTGATCAGCCTGTGGAGACGTAATGTCGCGGATCACGATCTCATTGTTGGTCTTGTTGACTCCCGTGAAGACACCCTGCGTGATCACCTGCACGGGCTTGGCTCCGGTGGTCGTCGATTGGAATGTCGAATGTGCCGTATAGGGCACGTTGACTTTGCCGTAGTAGACGACCACGTGGTACGCGTATTTCTTGCCGGCCGGGACGTTGACCTGGGTCGAGATCGTATCGGTCACGGTTTCCGTGTTGGTCTTCTGATCGGTCAATGAGATCGTCTTGCTGTCGGATTCCTCGAATGACGCCGACGCCGACACCTCGATGACCTTGTCGATGCCGCCCTTGACGCTGAAGGTCTGGGTGTATTTGTGACCGGTGGTGTCCGACTGGGAGTTGGTGATCGAGCGCTGCGTGGTCACCGTGCGTGCCAGGGAGTATGTGCTGGTGACCGGCGTGCCGCCCAGGGTGTTGTCGACAGTGGTTATGGCACAATGCGACGGCGGCAATCCGAGGTCGGCGACGGCTTTCGCCATGTCGTACTCGACGGAATCGACGGTGACCGCACCGAGCTCGGGAACCAGCCGCCACTCCTCGTTGTCGGCGCCGCCATCCCAGTGAAAAACGCCGATCGTCCCATGGACGTCGGAGCCGTACACGTTGATCTTGGCCTCCCAGTTCAGAAGGGTGTTGATTCCAGCCCAGTTGTCGCCGAGATCCTCGGCCCGCCAGAGCTGCGTGGCATCGGACGAACTGAGATTTTCCGCCTTCAGCGGCCCGGCGGGAAACTGCATCCCGAACACCTTGACCAGTCCGCAGGCGAGGACCAGGCCGGTGTCGATATGGCGAAGGATGGCGCCGCCGCGCGGGTCCGGCGTTGCGGTCCAGATCTGATCGATCGTCGATGTCAGCGGCCGCAGCACCACGGCACCCTGCGGGGTGATCGTAAGCACCCAGTTCGACCGGTTGATCTTGGACATGATGTAAAAGGGTTGGGTGGGAAAATCGATTTGATTGGACATTCGCGTCTCCATTCAATTCTTGGTGTTGGAATTCTTGGATTCAACTGGTTGTCACGTCCTGGCGATGACGTGACGTCGTCGATTGGCCAGACCAGCTCCGCCACAAGCCGGCCTTCGCGCACTCCGCAGGGAGCTCCCGTTGCAATCTTCAGCCGCGCACAATCTCGACCGTTCGACCGGGCCGCTGACGTCTATATTTGAGGTCTGTCGGAGTGACGCTGCGTTGCTAACAGCGAACGCCGTCTCGATGTGTGATCCACATCACGCGGATGAGGCGAATGAATCTCACTCAGCGCAAATGCGATGGATTGGATCCAGGCAGACATCAAGATGGCGCGCCGGGCATGGTTCGACACATGACCGGCGCCTTCGGCAGCTCCGTCCAGCAGAGGGATTTTCAGACGAACGAGTCCCACCGATGTCCGGCACGGTCTTCCCGGCCGATGCGGCGGAGCGCAGCTTCAGGTGATAGCGGAAAATCCTACTTCCGGTGCAGCATCTTCAAGGCATCGAACAGGATGCGTGGATCATGCTGGCCTTTGTAAAAGGGCGAGACCGGCCTAGCCAGATCCAGCAGCCCGAACACGGCGATCTGTGCGGAGCGAACCGAGTACTCGACCGTGAAGACGACATCATCCGGGATCTCGCAATATTGCCCGATGAAGGCGAGATTCTTCGAGCCGTCGGGAATGACCTTCGGCCGGTCCTTGCCTGTCCGTGGCATGAACTGGCTCGTGATGTACGGCATCATCGCGGTGATGATCTTCGAGGTGCCGATGATGTGAGGCGCCTTCTCGGTGAACCGCAGGTGAGACAGCAGTTCGGTCAGAATCTCCTCGCCGGTGCAGTCGGCCATCTTTTTGTGGACGAAGTTGCCCGCGCGGTCGGGGAACAGGCCATAGCCCCACCACACCCAGACATCCTTGGGCTGCTCGTAATAATGCGGTTGATGGTTCAGGACGACGGTGAGAAGCCAGTTCGTGTCCTTGATGGTGACGAGACCGCCCTTGCCCGCCTCGCTGCCCGAGAAGGCCTCCAGCAGATCAAAGAAGGTCGAGTCCCGCGCGGTGGCCGTGAACGACTCCCATTTCGATTTGGGGATGTCGGAACAGAACGCGGCCGGATGACCAAATTCAGGGGTCTTGGCGGCGAGCTTCTGCCAGAGCTTCCACGCGCCGCCGCCCTTCTCGGTGCGCAGAACCGGAGCCGCCTTGTTCGAACCGTAGGAGGTGTCGGCGGTCATGCTGCCGTTGGTGACGAACACCAGATCATTCGGCGCCAGCGCCAGCACGTGTGCCTTGCCGCCTCGCGAACAGTGCAGATGCGTTGCGCGTTTCTCCGCTCCCTCGATGGCCACGTCGATGTCCGTCACCTCCGTGTTCATCTCGAAAGAGACGCCACGTTCGCTCAGCCATTTGACGATCGGCCTGACCATCGCATCGTACTGGTTGAACTGGGTGCGATAGATGCCCGCCATGGTATCGATGGTCGAGAACAAATGGGTGAAGCGCAGGCAATAGCGCTTGAATTCCACTGCACTGTGCCAGGGCTCGAAGGCAAAGGTGGTGCACCAGATGAACCAGAAATTGCTCTTGAAGAAATCCGATTTGAACCACTGCTCGATGGTCTTCGTTCCAAGCAGCGTCTCAGGCGTGGCGCAGAGTTCGACGAGATCCAGGCGATCCCGCTCGCTGAAACCGAGATCCGCGACATTGACAATCGCACCCTCGGCAACCAGGCGGGCCTTGTCGTTCCAGAAGAATTCCTGATGAAACTCCATCAGCTCGTCCTTGGCCGTCTTGGCGGGATTGCTGATCGAGGGAATGAAGGACAACAGATCATAGGTGCAGTTGAACTTCTCTTCGAACATGCGGCCGCCGCGCATGGAATAGCCGTCCCTGGGGTTTCCCTTGGCATCCAGGCTGCCGCCATATCCCTCGGCTTCCTCGAAGATGGTGATGTCGCGACCCTCCAGGCCGCCTTCCTTGATGAGGTAGGCCGCGGCAGCGAGCGAGGCGATGCCGCTGCCGATCAGGTAGGCTTTCCGGTCCGTTGCGGGTGTGCCAGCGGCATCGTTTCGGGGTGAGGCAGCATTCACAGGCATGTTGCGCATCCCTTTCGTGAGATTCCTGTCTGCAGATCTGCCTTTGCGAATCTACGACGCGTAATCCGGCTCCTGCCGGTCGAGGATGCGCTTCAGGGCATCGAAGTGCCGCTGCGCCGGCGATGGGCCCTCGTAGAAACTGGCGCCGCCGATCTGCCGCTTGGTTTTTTCGACCACCGCCGCGGGCAACTGTTTCAAAGGCTGTCCCGTCCACATCGCGTAGATCTGAACCTGCGCCGCGCGCTCGATGTAATAGAGCCGGTCATAGGCTTCGGCGATGGTCTTGCCGACGGTGGAGACGCCGTGATTGGCCATGAACAGCACGGTCTTGTCGCCGATCACCTTGGCGAGGCGTTCGCCTTCCTCGGGTTCGAAGGCGGGGCCGGTGTATTCGTCGTCATAGGCGATCTTGCCCATCATCCCGACTTCGGTCTGGCCGATTTCCTTGATGCGGGGATCTTCCAGCCGGGTCAGCGCGCTGGCATAGGGCATGTGGGTATGAAATACCGCCTGGGCCTGGGGCAATGCCTTATGGATCGGCGCATGGATGCAATAGCAGGAGCGCTCCACGTCGCCTTCGCCGCGCCGTACCTTGCCGTCATCGATGCCGACCTCCATGAAGGACGAGGCCTTGACCTCCGACCAGTGCATGCCGAACGGGATCTGGTAATAGCGGTCGCTGTGGCCTGGAACCACGAATGTGAGATGATTGAAGATGCCCTCATTGAAGCCATGCATCACCGCAAGGCGATGCGCGGCCGCGAGATCGACCCGCGCCTCCCATTCCTCGGTGCTGCATTCCTGGAGCGTGGTCGGCGAAAACCGGAACTGCATGGGCATCCTCCCGATTGATGCGATGATGTCCGCGTTGCCTCGCAAAAGGAAGCGCCCGGACCGCTTCTTGTTGTCGCGCAAATCATAGCGCGTTCCGGGTCTGTCTTGCTTGACATTGCCGCCGGTCTCCCATCTCGGTTTGCAGGATCACCAGATGACATGCTTGTGGCAGTTCTGGCCGCGTTTGTTGTGCGCGCGGCAGCGGTGGTTTGGCCGAACGGCGTGGCAAACACGTGGTGATGGGAATGCAATGCGCAGGCGGTATCTGATCTGGCTCGGTCTGGCGGCGGCGGTGCTCGCGTGGCCGGTGTGGACCGCCTGGCGGTGGGAGGCGGCGCGCCGGGTCTATGCCGATTCGGAGAGCCCCGCTTTTACGATCACGCCCCGGCACGTGGAGGCGCTACGCAAGCTGCGGTTCACATGGACCACGCGGGTGGAAAGCGGCGGTCCGATGGTGGATCCGCAGGCGCCCTATGGCAGCGAGGACATGGCGTCCGATCTCGGTCCGCTCATCGGTACGCGCGACCGGTTGGCGGTCGCGCGGTTTCATCGCGAGGTCTCGGAATTGCTGATCGGGGCGCTGCAGAGTTGCGCGCTTGCGGACGGCGTGTATCAGGTCGCGGGCCTGGACAATGCGGCAATGGAAAGATTGTTGCGGCGCGACCTCGAAGGATTGCCGTCCGAGCGGATCGGAACGATCCTGGCCGATCTGCCGCGGCTCGCGCCGGACGGTCATTTCCATTTCACCGGCCAGCATCTGCAACTGCTGCATGCCATGCGGTTCGAATGGCCGGAGTGGGATGTCCTGCCGGGCATCGCAGGCGGCGGTTATCCCGCGCCCGCCATCCATTTCAAGCGTCCATTCGGCGACATGACGGCGTTCGAAATCGATATGGCCGCGGTCCTCGGTCTTCCCCGTCCGGAGACCGATCGCGTCGACCCCATGCTCGATCGGCTCTATTGGGAGATGTGGCCCGCGCTGCAGACCTTCGTGCAGCATATCGATATCGATCCGGCGACGTCGACCTGCGCGGGGAAGTGAGCAGGGCCGATCCGGGATTGAAACGCGCCATAAGATTTACTGGCCGTTCAAGCCGCTTTCGCGACCTGGAGAAGGCCGGCGCCACCCCCCAGTCGGGGTTATGCCCCTGCGCCTTCAATGATGTCGCCGAACCGGGTCCAGCCCTTGCCATCCCACCGTTGCAACTGCAATTGCTGCAGCGGCTGGTGATCGCTGGGACTTGTATTGACCTTGATCCCGGGCAGCAGCGTGGGGAGCACGACGTCCTTCATGTTTTCGGCTTGTTTCATGATGTTGTCGCGGGACAGTCCGTTCCCGCACTGCTTGAGAACATGCAGCAGCAGGCTGACCGCGGTGTAGGCGTTCATGTTGAAAAAGTCGTTCGCGTCGCCGCCTGGGAAATATTTTTGCATGAACCGCCGGTAGTCGTTCACGCCCTCGTCATTGTTCCACTCGGTGTCGTTTTGATCCTTCACATAGGCCGATGAAATCAGGCCGATCGCGCGATCGGCGCCCGCTGGATTGATGACGCTGGACGCCGACGAGGAGCCGTTGGCAATGAAGTGCTGCACCTTCCAATCCAGCTCATAGACCTTCTTGATGGCCTGTGCGCCGAATTTTGCCGTCGTGCCGGAAATCAGCACGTCGGCTTCGCTTGCTTTCAGAAGAACCAGCTGTGTGTCCATGGTGGCGTCGGTCAGCTGATAAGGAACCGCCTTCGCACGGGAGTCGAAATCGGCGCCCAGAACATCGCGGACGCCCGCCACGTAATCCTTTCCCAGATCGTCGTTCTGGTAGAGAATCGCGAACTTCGCCTTCGGGTTCTGCTGCAGGGCGTACTTTGTGTAGATCTGCGATTCGATGCGAGCCGACGGCGCAAAAGGCATCGTCCAGGGGTACATTTTGTAATTGCCCCACTTGTCGCCATTCACGGAGAGGAAGAGGTGGGGGACTTTTCGCTGGTTGATGTAATTGACCACCGCGGAGTTCGGCGCGGTGCCGAGCATGCTGAACAGGATTGCGACTTCGTCGTTCTCCACAAGGCGACGGACCTGCTCGACCGTTTTGGCCGGTTGAAAGCCGTCGTCGTAGTAGATGAACTTGATCATGCGGCCGGCGATGCCGCCTTGATCGTTGATCATGTTGAAGAACGCTTCGTGACATCGCGCCTGCACGCCAAGGGACGACGCGGGGCCGGACAGCGCGGTTGTGGAGCCGATCCGGATTTCGGTTGCGGTGATTCCCGTGGAATCTTCGGCGCGCGAGGCGCGCGGCAGCAGCGTGGCTGCGCCGGCTGCGGCAGCACTTCGCAAAACGGCGCGCCGGTTCATGGACATCAGAGCCTCCCGATCTCTGTCATTCTGTATTGTCGTGTCATGGATTGTACGATCATGGCGCGCACGGAACTTGCGCAAAGTAGCCGCGGCCGACCAATGTCCGGCAATTCAACGCAAGACCCGGCCGGATCCGCGCGTGTGCCCTCCGGCCTTCGGGGGCAGGACAGGATCAAGTGGAAGGAGGTTTGGTCCGGCAGCGCTTCGTTTGCGGGCCGGATCAGGTTTGCGGATGCTGCCGGTCGAGCGCCAGGGCCAGGACATTCCCGACGGTTTCAACGAGAACGCCGGGTGTTGGCGGCCGGTCGTCGGGATCGAACGCCAGTCCGATGACGGCCTGTTGTCCCCTTGAGGTTGTCACCGGCCAGAAATCGAACCGCGAGGTGTCGAACGGATAGAGTCCGGCAGGGATGGCTTTCCCCGTGGCCAGTGTCGACCGCGCGGCCTCGAGCTCCGCATCGAGAAGGTCGAGCGGGCCGCGCCGTTCGGTCATATCCACCGCAGTCCCCGACATGAGGATGACGGCAACAGGAGCCCGGAACAGTGCTTCAAGGGCATTGGCGGTGTTGACGAGGATCGCTTGTGTCGTTTCCGCCGCCAGGGCGTCGCGGCTGTAGGTCTGCAGCGTCGCCGCCTGTCGTCGCAGCAGCGCGGCGTCATCCGCCCGGCGCCGGGCGATCGAGGCCAGGGGACTTGCGATGCATCCGACAACGAACAGCAGCGCGATGGCCCAGATGTTGGCGGGGTCGTCCACATTGAGGGTGTAGCGCGGCTCGGTCAGGAAGAAATTGAAGGCGAGCGCGCCCAGGATGGCCGAGAAGAAGGAGGCGCCGAAGCCGAACGTCACGGCGGCGACGATGACCGGGATCACGAAGACCAGCGAGAGGTTCGGGATCGCCACATTGCTGTCGACGGCCACCGCGATCACCGTGGCCAGGGCGGTCATCACGAAGGCGGCAAGGTAGCGCACCACAAGCGGGGCCCTGAACAATTCCAGGGCCGGGATCGGATCGGTGTTGGTGAGCGGCCCGATCTCGCGCTGCGATGTCGCTCTCTCAGTGCTCATGGCGATGTTTCCTTCGACAAGATGGTGGCTCGCTACCCCTGTCCCACGGTGCCGGGCGATGCGTGGGCGGATGGGACGTCTCCATCGTGTGCAGAGACTTCAGGTAGGAACTCCGGATGGGAACTCCAGGTTCCTCACCGGCCTGCGGAGCCGGTACAAGTATACAAGTCAGGGGTCAGGGAGGAAATACCAGGCCGGCGGGCGTCCTCCAGCCGGCGGGCGGCGTGTTGATCGTCTATCGGCGCGGCGACCGGATGCTTCCTAACCGGGCGCCTTGCCATGGATCATTCGCGCCAGCTCCACGAGGTGTGAGCCGGTCACCGATGTGGTCTCGCGCAGTTCGCGCAGGTCATAAGCGAGATTGGCGATCGTTCCCAGGCCGACCTTTCCCTCCGACAGATCCCTGCGCAGCAGTGCGTTGAGGATATCAGCCTCGACCGACGCGTGGCTTTGCAGGCCGGCCGCCACGGAATTGCCGAACTGCTCCCCCGCGTCGGCGGGACGCAGGTGATAGTTGGCGAGAACGCGCGGAACGAGCTGGATATCGAAACGCGACAGCAGCCGCATATAGAAATCCCAGTCTCCGAGAACCGGAAGCTCCTCCCGGTAAAGCCCCAGCTCCTTGTGCACGTTGGCGCGATAGAGGAAGGAGATCGGCGGAATGAAATTCCGCGAGGCCATCCGGAACAAAGTGACGTTCCGCACCCAGTTGTTGAAAGGGCGCACGCCCTTGCGGGTGATGGTTCCATCGGAAACGACTTCGTCCACATATTGCGTGTGGCAGACAACGCCCGCCACGGAGGCCGGCCGGCTGTCGATGGCGGCCACCATCGTTTCCAGAAAGGCGCCGTGCCAGCTGTCATCATCGTCGTGAATGACCAGGAGATCCCCCTGCGCCGCCCTCACGCCGGCATTGGCGGCCGCCCAGCGCCCCCGAGACGCCGCATGGTGGATGACGACGATCCGGCGGCGAACACTCTCGGGCACCTGCGCCAGCAGCTGTTCGAGCGCCGGCGCGTCACCACCATCATTGACGATGATGATTTCCCAGTCCTGGAAACTCTGCTGCTGAACGCTGAGAAGACTGCGCACCAGGAACACCAGGCGATTCCGGGTGCGGGTGATGATGGAAACGCGTGGCATGCTGGGGCCTAGCTCGGCGCCATCGCGGCAAGGTCCCGGTCTGCGCAAACCGGTGGGTTGGCGGCCTCGACCGCGACCTTGTCGAGAACAAGAAGCGTTTTCTCGGCGCCGATCTGGTGCAGGCGATAAGTGATCGCCTCGTTCAGGGTGAGATCGAGCGACGTGGCCGCGTTGCGATACGATTCCAGCGATCGCCACCGCACATGGGGCGCTTCGCTTGGTGTTGCCGGAAAATGCTCGAGCACCAGCAACAGGCCATCGGGCTTCAGGTTTGCCGCCAGCGCCTGCAGTCCGCGCATCCACAAATCGTCGTCGACGATGTGGAAGAAGACATCCAGGCAGATGACGACGTCGACCGGCGGCACCGCCACCTGATCGAAGGCGCCGGTGATGAAGGTCCCATTCGGCACGCGGGCACGGGCCTGGGCGACGGCCGTTTCCGAGAAGTCCGCGCCGATGACCGTAAAGCCGAGATCGGCGCAGAGCGCGCTGACCAGACCGGTGCCGCAGCCGGCGTCGAACAGCACGCGCCCTTTCGGCTCGGGAAACTTCGCGAGCAAAGCCGCCCGCAGCTGTTCGGCGTTGGTGGCGTAGTCCTGCCGGTTCTGCTCTTCGCTCAAGCCGATGTGGGCGACACTGCGAATCGAGCCTTTGAGAGAGGCGTGTCGTGCCTCCCAATAGCTGTGCGGATCGAAGGCGCCGGACGTGTCGCCGCGGAGCAGGCGCCGGATGGCGTCCGCCTGGCGCGGGATCGAATAACGATCGACCACGAATGACCGATAGCTGCTCGGCCGCGCCCGAAGAATGCGCGCGACGGCCTGATCGACGGTCGCGAACAGGGTGTCCTCCGGCCAGGTCTTGGCGGCGCCGGGATAGCTGTGCACCACCGGCCAGCAGCCGCTTGCCATCGCCTCGCCGATGTTCATGCCGAAGCTCTCATAGAGGGTCGTCGACAGCAGCACGCCCTTGTCGCGGTACCAGGCGTCGATATCGGCGATTCGCCCGTAGAAAGTGATATTGCGTCCCAGATCCATCTCGCCCACGAGATGATCCAGGTAGCGCGCCGTGCGCGGACAGATCACCTCGCCCGCAACGTGCAGGTGATAGTCCGCATCCAGGTCCACCAGGCGCCGCAGGATCTGCAGCGCAAGCATCGGGTTCTTCTTCATCGCGACGTCCCCGACCCAGGCGATGCGGCGGGGATCGCCAGGCGTCGCGCCCGGCGCAAACCGGTCGCAATCGATGCCGTTGGAGATGACGGACTGCCTGACGCGGTTCGGCAGATCGGGCATCTGCTTCAGCAATTCGTCGCGGATGTCTTCGCTGACGAAGATCAGGTGGTCGACGGCCTCCCATTTCACCTGGTGCGGGAAACGCCCGTCGATGACCTCGGTCGAGTGCAGGCGCACGATGACCTTTTTGCCGTGTGCGCGCATGTCGAACCGGTTGGTGGCCCAGACGGCAGGCTCGAGACACCATTCCAGCCAGACGATATCGGCCCAGGAGATGGCCTCGACCAGAGCCGCTTCCTGGCGCGAGTTCGTGAAGCGGATATCGTAATCCGGTTCCAGGAACGCGATGATGTCGCGCAGGAATGAAATGTCCTGCGACTTCAGGGCGTCAATGAAGGCGATGCGCGGGCGGCGGCCGGCATTGAAGAATGCTGCAGACGGCGGCTGAGGGGCCTGATGATCCATGACAAGGTTGCCTGTTCCAGGGCCGCAAGCAGCCTTGAGACTGATACGTCGAAGCCCCTGGGATCAGGCGAGAAAAGTGGGCTGCCGGGTCACCGATGCGGCGACGGTCCGGGGGCCGGGCATGGTGTTTTTCTTGACGCGGTGACGGCGCGTATCATGTCGCGGGCACGCACCGGTCGAACCGAACCGCGAATGCCAGCTCGCGCTGAACGGCGCGGAATGCGTGATCGACGCGCTCTTTAGATTGGATGCGGCCCAGCCGCGGAGTTACCGGGCATCGTTGCCGATTTCGCGCGGTCCAGCCGCTGCACCAGGGTCGATGGCGAGGTCAGACGCTCCGCATAGGTGTTGCGGAAGCGCTCCAGGATCACGATTTCATCCTCCGGCCGCTGGAGCAACCGGCAGATCGCCGCCGCTTCGCGATAACACCACGACACATGCGAAGGTCGTCCGGATGCGCCGGCCCGTTGCTCGATCTGATCAATCAGCGCCAAAGCCAGCGCAAGCGCCTCTTCATAAGCGCCGGCGCGCTTCAGATGAACCAGCCGCTGGGAGGGTGTGCTCAGATCGAAGGTGGCCGGGTGGGATCGGCTGTCCTCGCCGGCCCGCCCGGTCATCGTCAAGGCCTGGGCCATGGACTGCAGCATCGCCGTCTCGGCGTCCGCCGATAAGCCCCGTCGCGACCGAAAAATACGGTTGAACGCCCTGAACATCTACGCAACCCACTGAAAACCGTTCGGCGCAGAGGGCAATCACCGTCGCAATATGACGTGAAATGAAGGTCGCCCCAGCCCGGCCATCAGCTTCCTGCAACAGCGGGCCGGGCGCAAGCGCGATTTTGCGAGGATTTGCCCAGTGGCCGCGACATGGAGAGAGCCACAAAAACGGAAACGCCCGTTGGGGGCGGGCGTTTCCTCGATGACGTCACCCTGGGGGAGGTGACGTATCGTCAGGGTCGTGGCTTGGAGTCTTCGTCGGGTCGTGAGCTGGTCCGTGACTTGGCCGTTACCAGGGTCGTCCAATCGGCCGTTGTCGACCGATGCTCACGGGTGGCGGGTGGGGCGGTTCGACACCACGCGCATTCCGAAAATCCCAGGCGTTACCGGATCACCGAAGCGGTGCTGCTGGTGAGCATCACGGGCGTGCCGGCCTTGATCACCCGCGCCTGCACGGTGTCGTCGCGGCTGACACGGGAGGCGATCCCGATGCCGGCAGTCGCCGTGGCGGCAACCAGGGCCACGATCACGATCTTCAAATGGGTCATGCGATCCGCACTGTAGATTGAGTGGTTCACGAAAGCCTCCTGCTCGCACGTCATCACGAAGCTTGTCCTGGCGATACGGGTCGGCGGCTTGCCAGACGCTCTTTGAACATGACGTTTGTTCAAGGTACCGCCCGACCATAGGGCGGCCGACATAGGGGGCGGAAGATGACTTTGGTCACGTCCAAGACACCCTGTTTCGGAGCGAGGGCAGGACATCGCGCGCATGTTATTTGGGGCCGGCGGAGTCCGCCGGCGCTGTCGCAGGCCGGGTGGGTGTGGTCGGCTCCCACGGCGCCGGCAAAATCACACGCGCAGGCGGCGGGAGCTGATCGGTCCGCTGCAGCCGCGTGTCCTGCGGCCGACGTTCGCCAGCGGAGTCGTCCGCCTGCGCAAGGGTTGCGCAGAGACCCAGGGCCAAAGTGCAGGCGACCAGGATCGCCTTGATGGCTGCGGTCACGCGATGAAGATCCTGCCGGGCCATCACCGTGGCTTCAACAGAATAGCGCGGATTTCAGCGAACAGTTTGCGTTCCCGGACGAACATCTCCTGCTCGGCGGCGGAGATCGGCGGCTTGACCGGAACGGGCGGCGGCTCGGGCGTGCGCCTGCTGAAATCGACAACATTGTCCTTCATCGCAAACTCCTTGAACGCTGTGTCGCATCGGCGCGGCATCTGCGCCGATTGGCTTGCGGTGATGCCGCAGATTCCGGTGCGGCGATCTTGCCCATGCTGCGACAACACGCCCGACGGTAGGCTGGCCGTCATGACGGACGGAAGATGACTTTCGTCACTTCCGTGCCGCCGAGCGACCCGCGATAACATGTTGCCGCCCACCCAGAGCGGTCGAGTCAGCCGCCCCGGTATCCACCGCCCCCCGCGCGAGCCGGGGCGGCTGATGCACACGGCGTTTCGTCCCTGATGTTGAGCCTGTCCGAAATGTCTGCCCGACGATCCGTGATCGAACGCGCGGGTCACATCTGAATAGGGTCGCGATGCCGAGGGGGATTCTGATCTGGTGCCTGTGCTGCTTGCAATTCCTTGCCTATCTTCAGCTCGGCATCGACTCCTGGGCGATCTGCGTCTTTCTGATCGTCTTTTGGCTCGTGATATTTGCGGAGTAGGAGTCCCTCCGCGCAACCGCGTCGCGTGTAACGCGAGCGCGACTCACCGGCCGAATCGATGCTGTCGCATGGCCGAAGTCGTCAACGATCAAACGTCGCTTTGGTCGCGCTGCACGACGAGGCCGAGTTCGGTCCGCTTCTTCTTCGACAGGCCTCGCGAAACGATGGCGTGTGACGCGCGGATGTAGTCGCGCAGCCCCTTGTCCGAGAGACCGGGCCTTGCGTAATGCTGAATCCACTTCAGGCCGCGCGATGCCAGATACGGCGCCGGACGCAGGCCCGGCTGTCCCCTGAGCATCTCATAGGCGATATCGCTCACCTTGAAGGTGAAACTCGGTTCACCGTCGTGCCAGCCGCCGATCGCGAACACCTTGCCGCCGACCTTCCAGACATGCGATCCGCCCCATTGGACCACATAACTCGTCGCCGGCAGCGCGCCGCAGAATGCGTTGTACTCTTCGTATGTCATGGCGATCGTTTCGGTCGCGATTCCACCGTGCCTTAGAACTGCCGCCGGCGGACTGTTTCGGCCAGTTCGGCAAAGCTTTCTGCGATCCCCGCGTTGGTCTTCGCGCTCACGAGCTTGACGCTCGACCGTGGCAGCTCGCCGATGCGTGCGGCGCTTCCCGCGGCTTCCGGGAGATCGATCTTGTTCACCAGCGCCTTGTAGGGCCGCCCCGGAAATCTCGTCTCGAAGCCGTGAATCAATTCGATCATGCGCGAGACCGTTTGCGGCCGGGTGATATCCGCCACGATGATTGCGGCCGAGGCGCCCGTGACATAGACGGTGTCGAAGATCTGCGTCCCGAAATCGCCGTCGGTGTCCCACAGCACAAGGCGCATCGGTTCGCGCCCGTCGGTGGATGTGACGTCATAACTGAGAATTTCGACACCCAGCGTGGTCTTGTATTGCCCCTCGAAACGATCGTGCACGAGGCGATACATGATCGATGTCTTGCCGACCCCCATCTCGCCGAGCAGCATGACTTTTGCGGTGAGCATCAGCGTGCCAGTTCGGCTTGGAAGACGTGTTCGAACGTCACCCGGCGGTTTCCGCCGATCGCGCCGGTTCTGTCGGTGATCGGCATCGCAGCCGAGCGCGAGACGGGAAACAGCCGTGCGGGCTCGATCCCGAGGGACGTCAGCCGTCGCATCACCTGGTCCGCCCTTTTGCGGGCCAGGACCTTGTTGCCGGATTCCGACCCGGTCTCGTCGGCATAGCCGGCGATCCGAACCCTCAGATCGTTGTTCGCAAGCAGTCCGGCCAGGTCCCGGATCTGCCGGTCCGCCTGTTCGCTATCGAGAAATTCGTCGTCCTTGCCGAAAAAGACCGCCGTGGAGGCCATGAAGCGGCTGAGCCGTTCTGCAGGGCTGTCGACGTCGGACTGCAGCTTGGCGTAACGCTCGCTGAGCCCGGCGGATTGTGCGCTCAACCCGGCGTATTGCTGGTTTCGCGCCGCCGCCTCCTCGGTCACTGCCCCGCGCGCCTCGTCGATCCCGGTCTGCGCGCGGGCAAGAGACTGTTGCAGGGCGGTGACGCCGGCCTGCAATGCCGTGGTCTGGTCCAGTCCGGGCACGATGCCGATCCGGTTGATGATGCGGTACGGCGCCGCGGCCTCGCCCAGCGCGCCGATCACCGGAGCGATGTCCACCTGGCTCGGCTCGATGCCGGAGACCAGCAGGCTTCGATTGTGATGGTCATAGTCCAGTCGAAGCGGAAACGATGTCAGCAATGGCTGCTGCGCGACAAGCTGCTGCAGCGCCGCGTTCGTCCGTCGCTCCAGCAAGGTCCGGGTTACGAACAGTACGGCCAGCCAGGCGAGCACGGCAAAACCGAGGGCGAGCAGGCAGAACAGGATGATTCGCCCACGCCGGCTCGGCTTGCGGCGCGCCAGGGGATCGGCTTCGATGGCGGCGACCAGCGACGTGAGCATCGTCGCGGGGGGGCTGGTGCCGCGGTCGAGGTTCTCGATGGTGTCGAAGAACAGCGAATTGATCCGGGTATTGTCCGCGGGGCGAAGCGAGCCGATGCACTCCGCCGCGAGGATGAATCGCGGCGAGTCGCGCAGCACGATCTCGCGTCCGCCGAAATCGAGTGTTCGCAGCGTGCCTTCTCCGGCGAGGGCCTGAACGGAAAACTCCAGGATTGCCGCGACCATGGCGCTCAGCATGTCGGCGCGTTCGTCGGCGGAAGCCTCGCGCTTCCAGTCCGCGATCAGGCGCCCGTTACCGCGCTCGAGGATCAGCAGCCGGTTGACCCGCGGCGGATTGCTGTTCGCCAGCACGAACTCGCTGATCGGACGGCCGGTGACCAGCGACTTGATGCGCCCGATCCACAGTTCCATGGATGTCAGGGCGTTGAGGCGCTGCTCCAGGAACGCAACGAGCTCCTTGAACGTATTGGCGACCGCGGAGCTGACCAGGCGCCCGATGATGGGATAGAGCGCATCGACCATCAGCTCGCGTGAATTGCGAATCTCGCTTCTGATCGCGGACACCACCGAGGGGGCGATGGCGTTGGCAAGTTCACGGGGCCGGTCGACTTCCGCGCGCTCCAGCGCCGCGATCAGGATGCTTGCCGTTGCCGTCTCGAGCCGGTCGGCGCCGCCGACATAGTGCCGCAGCGACGCGACATCCGTTTCCAGCGCCCGCAGGCGTTCCGCTTCCTGCTCGAACAGCAATGTCTTGAGCTGTTCGATCTCGCGGTTCTGGCCGATAGCTCCCATGCTATCTTCCCGTGCGGCCGGATCCCAGTCCGCTGATGGTTGCGCCGAGCTCGGAAATGGCCGCGCCGATGTCCCGCTGCGACGCGAGCCGCTTCTGCTCCGTCTCCTGCTCGAGCTCGGACACCTTGGCTTGCAGTGCCGCCACTTCCTTCGCGAAGTCCGCTTGCAGCTGACTGAGAGAGGCCAGCATCTCTTCCCGCAAGCTGGCCAGGTTGCCTTCGATCGACCGCTGCGCGCCGCCGAACAGCAGATCGCGGACCTGATCGATCGTCGCTTCGCGATGCGCGGTCGCCTCCGACCCGTTGCCTGAGCCAGCCGAGGCGGCGGCCGCCGCACTCGCAGTGCTCTTCGTACTCTTGTCCTGATTGTCGATACTCTTCATGGTCATTCCCGGGTTATCCGACGCGGTCCACAACAACTCCGAAATAATCCAAATTCCAGGTGAACGACTTTATCTCTTGGAAAGAGGGTGAATCCAGCGCTGACCGGATCTCGATATTTCGGCGGTTAAGCTCGTGTCCCGCGTCGCAGGTTCGATGCGCATGGCGCGAACCTCGTGCGCAGCCACACTAGGTCCTACACGCTAGTAAGTCATTACCTTTATTGCCAATTCCGTCCGATTCTTCGCCTCGCATTTGGTCAGGATGGTGCTGACGTAGTTCTTGACCGTGCCTTCGGTCAAATGGAGCTGGGCGCCGATCTCGGTGTTGCTCTTGCCCTCGACGATGAGCGCGAGAATTTCATTCTCTCGTGCGGTCAGGCCGTCGCGAAGGGGCAGTTTTGCGGACGTGTGCGGACGACGCAATCGTTTGAACTCGCCGAGAATGCGCGCGGCCACGCCCGGCGACAGTCCCGATTGGCCGTTCCTGACCGCCCGGATCGTCGCCGCGATTTCATCGATCTTCGCGTCCTTCAACAGATACGCCTTTGCGCCGGCGCTGACCGCCTCGAAGATCAGATCGTTGGTCTCGAAGGTGGTCAGGACCACGATATTGGTCTGCGGAAATTCGCGCAGGATCCGTTGGGTCGCCGCGATGCCGTCGACGCGCGGCATCTGCAGATCCATCAGGATGACATCGGGCCGGTAGCGGCGCGCAAACTCGATGGCTTGCTCGCCATCGGCGGCACCCGGGAGAATCTCGAAGTCGTCGTTCTGTTGCGCAAGGAGCGTGGCGAGGCCTTCCCGGATCATCGCCTGATCCTCGGCGATCAGCACCCGCACCTTTTCGATCTTGCCCACGGGTCGCACCCTCATCCTTGATCCACATCGACGCCTGTACGCTCTTGCCCGGTTGGTCAGCTGGTCAGCGCACCGGACGACCGTGCTGTCGGGGCGGCCACGGGCAGCGATATCCGAACGAGCGTTCCCTTGCCGCGCGAACTCTGCACCGAACAATCCCCACCAACGAGCTCGGCAAATTCCGCCATGCCGATCAGCCCGAAATGCCCCGGCGTCGGGATGGCGGGATCGAAGCCGCGTCCATCGTCACGGATCTCGACAACCAGCCTCCTGCCGGCCGCTGCCTGCTCTTCGACCGCGCGAAAGCGAACGCGCTGCGCCTTTGCATGCGCCTCGACGTTGCGCAGCGCCTCGCCGAGGATGCGCTGGACCGTCGTTCCGTAATTGCGCAGTCCGTCGCGAGCCTCATCGTCGATCTGGACCGAGACCTCGGCGCCGGTGCGTTCCGCGAAGTCGGTCAGCATCCCTTCAAAGTCCGGCGCCAGCTCCAGTTCGTCGGTCATCCGCAGGCGGGTGATGGCATCGCGCGCCCGCGCCAGCCCATTGATCGCCGCCTCTTCGGCGGTCGCAAGGCCATCGGCGACGCGGGCGGGGTCGGTGGACAGAAAGTGCCGGATCAGCCGGATCTGGGTCAGAAGCGCCATGATCGAATGCACCAGCGTGTCGTGCAGGTCGCGCGCCAGGCGAAGGCGCGTCCGCGCGAGCGAGGCAAAGCGCACCTCGGAGCTCGCCGCCTCGAGCTGTTGCTCGATCAGGCGCCGGGCGCGCCGCTCGCTTCCGAGCAGGACCTCGATCTGGCGGGCGGCGAAATCGGGCATCGCAATCACGAGATAATGCGACAGCTCGCTGTTCCACACCACGACCGCCGTCACCGGATGATCCAGTCCGAGCGATGCACCGCGCACGCTCGACAAGGCGATGACGTCGCGGCGTCCTTCGGCCAGGGCGGCCAGTTCGGATTCCATTCCCGTGAGCAGCATGCACTGGCAGCAGTCGGCATCGATCTCCGGAAGCCACGCGACCAGGCGTCCGATTTTCCGCTGCATCGTCCTGTCGGCTCCGACGATGGCAAGTCCGATGACGTTGGCTTCTGCAGCCGGAAGCAGCTCCGCGCCGAGGTCGATCATTCGCTTTCTCAACTAGGCTAGACGCACTCTGGCGTATGCCAGGGGGGACCGCAAACAAATATGACTTTCGTCATGTTGGATTGTGACTTTCGTCAGATGTCTCCGCACCGCGAAATGCGGTCTCTGCTCCGCGAAGAGCTGCGGCGGGCAAGGCCTTGGCGTGTCACATGCCAGCCCCTGGAACGGACGGTATGCAAGTGGCACCGGCATCTTTGATGCGTGGCCCGCCGCCATCAGCGGCTCGTTCGTGTTGGCGATGATTTGGTGGGAGGTGACCCATGAAGCTTGCGTCTTTGGAAGCGCTGCGCGTGCAGCCGGGCGATGCGATCGCCGCGCCGGAGTCCCCGAAGGGCCGGGCCGTGAATGCGCGGCAGAAAGCGGCGCTGGAGGCCGCGCTTGCCGGACGTCTGCAGCTCTATCCGCGCGGATATGCCGCGAGCAAGCTGGGGCCGTTTCATTCGCGCAAGGTCGTCCTCTCGCTGGTGCGTGCGGGCCTGATGAAGGTCAGCACAACCATGCACTTTGCGTCGGCCACGAGCCGCGCACGCGATATCCATTCAAGTGCGACCCATTCAAACTCGACCGTGGGACAAAACCAGTGAGCAAGGCGTCCCACAGTATGAGGTTCAATTGATTTGCCGGGGAAGCGAGGACCCCATGCTTCTGCTCTGGATCGGATTGGCAATCGCCGGAGGCGGTGTGGCGACCGTCGTCTTCGGAGCGCTGGTTCTGGAAACACCATTCGGAAGCTTCCTCCTGGTCGGGGGATCGATCCTCGTCTGCGTCGGCCTGGTGCTGTGGGCGCTTGGTCTGGTGATCCGCAAACTCGCTCCTGCGCCGGCCGCTGCGGCCAGCCCATGCCCTCCCGGGGTGGCAAATTCGCTGGAGCGGCCGCGCTGAGGCAGGTCTTTCACTTCGGAGCGCCGCGTTTCCATGTGTCCCAGCGGGCCACGACGTTGGCGTGGCCTCGCCGGTGATCATCTGGCAGATATTGTCGGTGTTGCACAGAATGTTCGGATAGTCAGGCCACAGGCTGCGCACGGAGATCGATTCCGTCAATTCGAGATTGGCTGTGAAAGCCGATCCCTCCCACGACGGGAGGGCGCCGCAAATCGATGTGCAGCGCACGACCCGACGCGCTGCGGTGGCAACCATGAGCATCAGGGAGCAAGCCAATCGGCGCACCGTCTCAGGTGAAGATGAGAAGCATAGCTGCCCTATAAATCCCCAGATCCTTCCCGAAGGTAACGCTGAGGCCACCGCGGGGCCGTATTCGATCGTCTTTCACCAACGGGCCATGCAAGCGCGTGCTCCCTTTGCGAAAGATGATCAGGAAACAGGAATCCCGGCTTGATGGGCGGAAGTTATGTTTGGAGTGCTTTGATGCGTAGGTTCTTCCAGGTTGTTGGTGTCGTGGCGATGCTTCAATGGACTGGAATAAGTGCTGGCGCAGGGGAAGGCTCCGGGCTGGTCGGAGGCCAGCCATTCAAGCACCTTCCCGGTGGGGCCATCACGGACTATCAACTCGGCGGAGCCTATCCCCCGCCTGCGGGCGTCAACGTCGTCGCGCGCGACAGCACTGCTGCGCCGGCCCGTGGCCTATACAACATATGCTATGTAAATGGCTTTCAGAGCCAGCCGGGCGCAGCGTGGCCCCGCGAATTTCTTGTCACCGACAAAAAGGGTGAGCCGTTGGTCGACCCGGATTGGCCGGACGAATATCTTCTGAACGTTTCTTCGGAGGATCTTCGGCTTGCAATCTTGAAACGCCTTGCCATCACGATATCCAACTGTGCTCGAGCCGGGTTCGATGCCGTGGAGTTCGACAACCTCGATTCCTTCACGAGATCGAAAGGCGCACTCAAGCAGAGCGACGCAGTCGCTTTCGCGGCCTTGTTGGTGCGCGTCGCTCACGAGCAGGGTTTGGCCGCCGGGCAGAAGAATACACCACAGCTGTCCGACCGGGAGCGAGAGAGGATCGGATTCGACTTTGCGGTGTCCGAGGAATGTCACCGCTACGATGAATGTTCCGAATATACTCGATATTACGGCGACAAGGTTATCAACATCGAATACACCGACAACCTCCGTGGTCGGTTTGCTGATGTATGTGCAATTCCGACAACACCCAGGGACACGGTGTTACGTGATCGCAAGCTCTTGCCGGCTCCGCGGGAAGGGCATCGCTTTTCTCATTGTCTGATCAAAGCCGGATGAACGGGCCGATTGTAGCTGCGGCACATTGCGTGCCTAGGCCGCGCGCGGATCGGCGATAGCCGTGAGGTTTCGTCCGATCGCGTGGGCGGTCGCAAGGTGAGGATGAGCTTCAGACGAATCCGAGGAAACAAGCAGGTCGGAACTCACCACCTGGGCGCCGCAATAGCCGAAAATCCCATGATCGATCTGGGTTCGCATGGCCCCGAAGTAGCCGTGTCGCGCATAGGTCGTGAGGTCGGCGCCGCCAATCGCGACGAGATGGACGCGCAAGTGTCCGAGCTTCTTCGCCAGCGCGGCGCCGGGACGATCGTCGTACGCCCAACCGTTGCTGAACACGCGATCGATCCACCCCTTCAGCAGCGCCGGCATCGACCACCAATAAATGGGATAGACGAGCACGAGCGCATCCGCCCGATCGATACGCGCCTGTTCCGCAAGAACATCCTCGGGAGGTACAGAGCGTTGCAGGTGGGCGCCGAGATCGCCTGATGAAAATCGGGGATCAAACTGTTCGGCAGCAAGATCGGCGATCTCGACGGAGTGATCCCGGGACGATGAGCGCACACCTTCCGCAATCCGGTGGGCGACGGCGTGGGTGAGCGAATCCGCGGTTGGATGCGAAACGACGATCAAGGTGTGCATGAGGGCTCCGTGCCCGGTTGCGACGGGCCATTCACCATTATATACTATTAGTAACTTACCTTTGGTATATAGTAGATGTCAAGCGGCCAGGACAAGTCAGCAGACACGACACCCCGGCGCCGGATGCCGCGCGAGGAGCGCCATCGACAGCTCATCGAGACGGCATGGAGGATCGTGAGGGACAAAGGGACCGACGCCTTGTCGCTTGGGCGTCTGGCGCAGCACGCCGGCGTGACGAAGCCGGTGGTCTACGATCATTTCGGCACGCGCAACGGCCTGCTTGCCGCGCTCTATCGAGAGTTCGATGTCCGGCAGACCGAAATCATGGATGCGGCGCTTGCGACCAGCGACGCCACTCTCGCAAGCAGAGCCAGCGTCATCGCCTCATCCTATGTCGATTGCGTCCTGCTGTCGGGCCGGGAGATGCCTGACGTCATAGCGGCGCTGGCGGGATCACCGGAGATGGGAGAGATCAAACGTGCGTATCAATCATCTTTCATCGACAAGTGCCGCGAGATCCTGACGCCGTTTGCTTCGAAGGGCGCGATCGGGCGGGCCACGCTGTGGGCGATGTTGGGTGCGGCCGATTCCGTGTCCAATGCCGCCGCGTCGGGCGAGATCACAGCCGCGGAGGCCAAAGCTGAACTCTACCGAACTGTGGTCTCGATGGTGGCGAGAGGTTCGGAAAGCTGATCGGCGTTATCGGATGGTGCCGACGCTGCCCATAGATTGCTGACGGCGGGCGTGACATCGCCCGAGCCGCTCTCGGGACATCAGGCACAGAGCGAGTGCCAGGCCGACTCCCCGGCGGGGGTAGGGCCGCTCGAAGTTCGACGCGGCCCGCAGCATGGCAACACGGTCGAGATCCCATCAGCCCGGAGGCGTCACCACAGGGCAGCGACAGATAAGTGGCGTTGTCCTCCTGCTGCGTCGGATGGCCGCCGCTTCCGGCCCTGAGGCGATGGTCCGGGGCGCAGAAGGCGGAAGTCATGCCGAGGGGCGATTTGATTGACGCCGCGCGGCAGTGTGCACACGTTCAGAATAAAATCGTGAACGCGTATATAATTGATATTGCTACGTGATTTCAAAAGGTCGGCGCCGGCAGGTTGAATTCGAGGCGCGCGGGCCTTATGCGTGGGCGCCATGGACACTGCAATGGACACCGTAATCGCCGCCGCAAAGCCGCTGATGTCCGGATCGCGCCAGAGGGCGCACTCCGGCAAGGCGGCGCCGTTCCTGCCGATGAGCCGCGCCGAGATGACGGCGCTCGGCTGGGATGCCTGCGACATCGTGCTGGTGACGGGCGATGCCTATGTCGATCATCCGAGCTTCGGCATGGCGATCATCGGCCGGCTGCTGGAAGCCCAGGGCTTCCGGGTCGGCATCATCGCGCAGCCGGACTGGCAGTCGGCCGAGCCGTTCAAGGTGTTGGGCAAGCCGCGGGTGTTCTTCGGCATCACCGGCGGCAACATGGATTCGATGGTCAACCGCTACACCGCGGACCGCCGGTTGCGCCACGACGATGCCTATACGCCGGGCGGTGAGGGCGGGGCGCGGCCGGATCGCTGCACCATTGTTTATGCCCAGCGCTGCCGCGAGGCGTTCAAGGACGTGCCGATCGTGCTCGGCGGCATCGAGGCGTCGCTGCGCCGGATCGCGCATTATGACTACTGGTCCGACAAGGTGCGCCGCTCGATCCTCGCCGACGCCAAGGCTGATCTGCTGCTGTACGGCAATGCCGAGCGTGCGGTGGTGGAGGTGGCGAATCGTCTCGCCGCGGGCGAGACGCCGCGCGATCTGAATTCTGTCCGCGGTGTCGCGTTGTTCCGCCGCGTGCCGGAGGATTACGCGGAACTCCACGCCGACGATCTCGACTCCGCCGACGAGGGCGCGGCCCGCCAGGCGGGCAACACCGTGATCCGGCTGCCGGCGTGCGAGCAGGTGGAGAAGGACAAGGAGGCGTATGCCCGCGCTTCGCGCGTGCTGCACCGGGAGAGCAATCCCGGCAATGCGCGGCCGCTGGTGCAGCGCCATGGCGATCGCGATCTCTGGCTGAATCCGCCGCCGATTCCGCTGACGTCGGACGAGATGGACGCGGTCTACGATCTGCCCTACGCCCGCGCGCCGCATCCCTCGTACGGCGAGGTCAAGATCCCGGCCTGGGACATGATCAAGTTCTCGGTCACGATCATGCGCGGCTGCTTCGGCGGGTGCACCTTCTGCTCCATCACCGAGCATGAGGGTCGCATCATCCAGAATCGGTCGGAAGGGTCGATCCTGCGCGAGATCGAACTGATCCGCGACAAGACGCCGGGCTTCACCGGCGTGATTTCCGATATCGGCGGCCCCACCGCCAACATGTACCGGATGGCGTGCAAGGATCCGAACATCGAGAAGGCGTGCCGGTTGCCGTCCTGCGTGTTTCCCGACATCTGCCCGAACCTGAACACCTCGCACGACGATCTGATCCGGCTCTATCGCAAGGTGCGCGAGACCAAGGGCGTCAAGAAAGTGATGGTCGCCTCCGGTGTGCGTTACGACCTCGCGGTGAAGAGTCCCGAATACGTCAAGGAGCTCGTCACCCATCACGTCGGCGGCTATCTGAAGATCGCGCCCGAGCACACCGAGCGCGGCCCGCTGGACAAGATGATGAAGCCGGGAATCGGCGCCTATGAACGTTTCAAGGAGATGTTCGAGTCGGCCGCCCAACAGGCCGGCAAGAAATATTATCTGATCCCGTATTTTATCGCCGCGCATCCGGGCACCACCGACGAGGACATGATGCACCTCGCGCTGTGGCTGAAGAAGAACCGTTATCGCGCCGACCAGGTGCAGACGTTCCTGCCCTCGCCGATGGCGACCGCGACCGCCATGTACCACACCGAAGTCAATCCGCTGCGCGGCGTGCGGCGCGGTGCGAGCGACAAGGTGGAAGCGATCAAGGGGCTGCGGCAGCGCCGACTGCACAAGGCGTTCCTGCGTTATCACGACCCAGACAACTGGCCGGTGCTGCGCGAGGCCCTGCGCGACATGGGCCGCGCCGATCTGATCGGCCCGCGCCCGGATCAACTGGTGCCGAACCACCAGCCGCCCGGCACCGGCAAGGCTGCCGGCACGCGGCGGCCACTCCATCGCGGCGGCAAGGCGCAGCGCTTCACCACCAAGGGCGTGCGGATCGTCAAGTAGACCGGCTGCGCGAGGCTGTCGCTTCGGCAGAGCTGAAGCAGAAGATAATACTTAGGTATTGACCTAAGTATTATCCCGGGATAGGAACGAGCCATCAGCACCGCGCTGGCGTGCTTCGATGGGGCAACGCCTTCGGCGCCTGTTCATGAAACGGACGGAGCAATCCATGCCCCCTCAAGCAGGTGGCGTCGAGACGCAGGGCCAGGTATCGCCTGCGGTCATTGATGGCGTCTTTCGGGCGCTATCCGATCCCACAAGGCGCGACGTCCTGGGCCGGCTCAGCGCTCGCCCGGCCTCGGTCAGTGATCTCGCTGCGACCTACGATATGGCGCTGCCCTCCTTCGTGGAGCACCTCAAAGTGTTGGAGCGCAGCGGGCTTGTTCGCTCCCACAAAACGGGACGCGTCAGGACCTACGAGCTCGTACCAAAGCAATTGAGGATGGCAGAGAACTGGCTTGCGCGACAGCGCACTCTGTGGGAGCGCCGCCTCGATCAACTCGACAGTTATCTCATGACGATGAAACAGGAGAAACAGAAGTGACCTCATCCGTGATCAAGATCGATCCGAAATTCGATCTCGTGCTCGAAAGAGAGATTGATGTTCCGGTCGAACTCGTCTGGAAAGCCTGGACCACCCCTGAGCATCTGCGCCACTGGTTCGCGCCGAAACCTTGGTCGATCACGGCCTGCGAGATCGATCTGCGGCCCGGCGGCTCTCTCAACTTCACCATGCGTTCGCCGGAGGGGCAGGAATTTCCCAACACGCAATGCTATCTCGAAGTTTCCCCGTTCGAGCGGCTCATTACCACCGATACGCTCCTCGGCGGCTATCGTCCGTCGCCCAATCCTTTCTTCACGGCTGTTCTCGAACTCGGGAAGAACGGCCAAGGCACGCGCTACAAGGCCATCGCCATGCACGGCAACGACGAGGCACGCAAGAAGCATGAGGAGATGGGATTTCATGACGGCTGGGGCACGGTCGTGACGCAGATGGTGGACTACATCAAAGCGGGACGGATGCGTTCCTGAGCATGGCGGGCGTGCTCCGCTTGAACTACGGTGGTGTCTCTGTCGGAAAGATCAGCTGGGCGACCGCCGTAGCAACGACGCGGGCACGCAGCCTGTCGACCTCCCATCAAAAAGTTCTGACAGTCACGACTGTCAGGCGGCCGGCATAGCCGTGCTTGTCCGCCGACAGCTGGGAGAGGGCGGACATCGTTGGAGGTCGCGGAAAGGCCAGCGAGAGGTCTTGTCGCCCGCGTTAGAGGTTTTTCGTTTCGGGTATCGCACCCGCATCTCGCCGGCCGATTCTTCCGCGAATACGCTGCTTCAGGCAACGCCGCCCTACGACCGGACCAACCTCGGCAATGGCTGGTTCGCGCGAGCTGTCGCCCTCGGATGTCTCACGTTTGATCGGGATCCGCAGACCTGGCTCGTTATTTGTAGAATTCGTCAATATCGAGCGGCAGCTTGATCTCGGTGCCGCGCTTGGCCGAAAGGTCCATCGCCATGGTCAGCAGCAGGTTGCGGTGCCCTTCGGCGGCCGACGCGTGCGGTGTCTTGAGGCCGGTGTGGATGCGTCCGAACCAGGAATTGGTTTCGTCGCGCATCGGGCCCCAGAGCTGGCCATCGTTCATGTCTCCCGGCGGATAGCTGGTGAGGAAATCGACGTGACGCTCGAACTCGGGCTTGTAGTTGCGCGATGTATAACCGGCCCCGATCGGCTTTTCGGTCGCCATCACCAGATCGCGGTGGGTGTCCTCGATGTCGATGACGCCCTCGGTGCCGACGATGCCGACCTGAAGACCATACACCGCGCCAGGCCAGACGTGGGGCAGGGCCCAGCTGATGTTCATGCTCCAGATCGTGCCGTCGTCCATGGTGAAGATGCCGAAGGTCGAGTCCTTGGTGCCCAACATCCCGAGCGCCTTGTCGACCGAGCGGGCAAACACCGACACCGGCGTCTTGCCCTCCATCAGGTACATCGACATGTCGAGCGCGTGGGTGCCCGAGACCACCATCGGCGTGAGATTCTGGCGCTGATTGGTCTTGCGGATGGTGGCGATCGGCACCATGCGATTCATGAATGCGCGGGTCACCACGGACGTCACATCGCCGATTTCACCGCGGACGAGCTTGCCCTTGACCGCCTGGAACCGCCGCCGGAATCGGTTGGTGTAGCCCATCACGGCGTCGACTCCGGCTTGCTCGATCGCCTTGAGCACTTTTGCGGAGTCCCGCGCATCGGTCGCCAGCGGCTTTTCGATGAACAGATTGAGCTTGCGTTCGCACGCGGCCAGCAGCGGGCCGACATGGGCATTCTCGTCGGTCGCGATGATTGCCGCCGTGACCTCGGGTCGTCTCAACAGCTCGTTGTAGTCGGTGGTGAAGAAATCGGCCCCGGCGTCCTCGGCGAGTTTCCGGCCGACGTCGGCGTTGGAGTCGCACAAGCCGAGCCAGCCGATGCCGGGATAGTCGCGCGCGAACTCGGCCCGGATGCGGCCGATTGTGCCGCAGCCGATCACGGCCAGGCCGATGTCTTTTCGCTGGGATTTCATGTCTTTGCCCTCTGCAAAGCGGGATGTTTCAAGGAAAACGGTTTTCGAATTTTGCGCCCTACACTGGCGTGCGGAATTTCTTGTAGAGATCCTGGACCGCGGACAGCGACTGGTTGTCGAGCGGAAGGCCGATGGGCACCCCGGATTCCGCCGAGAGGTCCGCGCCGAGATAGGTCTCCATCACCCGGCGCGCGCTGTCCGGCGACACCATCGGCGGCTGGTCCCGCAACACGCATTCGAGGAAGTGCATCGTTTCGGGGCCCATCTGCCCGGCGTAGACGTGATCGACCCACTCACCCGGCATCGTCGACATCGGATACTGCGTTCCGTCCTTCATCGTGTTGAGCCAGTTGTCGCGCTGCGTATCGTCGAGGAAGAGGGAGCCTTCCGTTCCGGTGATCTCGATGGTCGTTGCGCAGTAGTTCGGATAGCTCGGCGGCAGGTTCCAGCCGCCGCCGATCGAAACCAGCACGCCATTGTCCATGGTCACCGTGCTCCACATGATGTCATAGGAGCCGTTGACCGCCTGCATGTAGCCGTAGGCGCCCTGTGAATAGACACGCACGGGTTTCGCGGGCTCGAGCAGCCAGAACACGAAATCGAGGTCATGGGTCGATTCCATCGTCGCCGGCGACAGCCGGCCCCGGCTGGAGATCTTCTTGCCGAGGCTGCGTGACAGATGCCGGCTCACCATCACCGACACCGGCTTGCCCAGCGTGCCGTCGACGATCTTCTTCTTGGCGTAAGCGAGTTTCGGGTTGAAGCGCTGCGAATAGCCGATGGTGAATTTGAGATGGGCGCGCCTGGCGATCTCGATCAGTTCGTCTGCTTCGAACAGCTCGATGGCGATCGGCTTTTCCAGCAGCACGTGCTTGCCGGCCCGAAGGCAATCGCGCGCGATCGGATAGTGGTTGGATTCCGGCGTGGTCGAGATGTAGACCACCTTGATGCGGTCGTTGTTGACGATGTCATGGTAGTCGAGCGTCGCTGTTGCCGCGTTGGTCAGCGCCTTGACCTCCGCCAGGCGCTCGGGCCTGATGTCACAGATATGAAGCTTGTCGACCAGCGAGGAGCGCGACAGCGTTTCCGCCCGTATTCCCCCGCACCACCCCGTTCCAATGACAGCGACTTCAACCTGTTGCACGTTTGTCTCCCGTTTCTCTCTTTGGCGTTTGTCGGCGGTGGGCGCCGCATCAGTCGGCGCGGACGCCGCTGTCTTCGATCACCTTGGTCCACTTGGCGGTTTCGCCGTCGATATAGCTCTTGAAGTCCTCCGGTGATTTGCTGCTGACGGCGATCGCGCCGCCCTGGCGCATGCGTTCCTGAACCCGCGGATCGGCGAGCACCTTGATGAGAGCCGCGTGCAGCTTGTCGATGATCGGTCGCGGCGTGCCCGTGGGCACCATCACACCCTGCCAGGATGACGTCACGAGGTTTGTCCAGCCGAGCTCATACATGGTCGGTACGCCGGGCAGATCGGCCATTCGCTCCCGGGTGGTGACGGCGAGCGCTTTGACCTGCTTATCCCTGACGAATTGCAACGCGGACGACAGGGTCGTGAACATCAGGTCGACGTGGCCTCCGAGCACATCCGTCACCGCCGGCCCGGCGCCGCCCTTGTAGGGGACATGCACCATGTCGAGCCCCGCGTCCTTCTTGAACACCTCCATCTCCAGCCGATTGAGCGTGCTATTGCCGGGGGAGGCAAAGGCGACCTTGCCCTGGTTCGCCTTCACATAGGTGATCAGCTCGCTGACGCTGCTCGCGGGGAAGTCGGGCCGGGTGATCAGGATGCTCGGTGTGTCGGCGCAAATCGTCACAGGGCTCAGATCCCTGTCCGGCTTGAAACGCATGTTGGCGGCGTAGACGCCGGGGTTGATCGAGACGGTGCCGATATTGCCGAGAAAGGTGGTGTAGCCGTCCGCCGCTGCGCGGGCCGCGGCCTCCGTGCCGATCATGCCCGCGGCGCCCGACCGATTGTCTATCACGATCTGCTGGCCGAGGATGTCGCTGACCCCCTGCTGGATGATGCGGGCCACGAAGTCGGACGCGCCGCCGGGCGCGAATGGCACGATCATCATGACCGGCCGATTGGGATAGTGATCGGCGTCCTGGGCGGAGGCCGTGCCGCCGAACAGCAGGAACAGTGTGTAACCGAGTGCCGCTGTGAGTCCGGTCCGAAGTCGCGCACGTGATCCCGTGGCTGTTCTCATGGCTGTTCCCCCGCTTATATGGCTGGTCTCTCGCTTGTTCTCTGTCGTTGTCTGAAAAAGCCCTGCCGAAGGCGATCCGAGCCACAGGCCGGTCCCGGAAGCGTGGAGAGATGTTGAACTGTGTCGCGCGGTTGGCGCGGCTGTCCGGCTCTGGATGGTCCGGCGACAGAAGGCGGACAGTTCATCCGCATGTCATCCGGTCGACGGCGTTGCGCCGGCAATGGCGCCGCTCGCAAAGCCGATCGTTATCGACGGCGTCTCACCGTTCGCCAAATCATTCGCGAAGCCGCTCCTCACGTCGCTCCCCAGCCTGATGTTATGTCTTGTTTCTTGTTCTCGGCGGTCCGGATCGTAGCGATTAAGCCGAAGTAGAAAAATGATTATTTCTACTCGTTCGCATTAAATTTATTGATGCGCCGACCGACGACAGCTCGCGAAGCTTCGCCGGCGCGAAAGAATTTTCCCGGACGTCGCCAACCAGTTTCTTTCTTTCGGGATCAGACCGGCGCTTTGCCCTGTGCCGGCAAGGACTGGTAAGTTGTGAATTGGGGAGACGATCGATGACCCTGATGGCAGAGAAAGTCCTGCCGGGTGTCTTGATTGCGCGGGGTCGTTGGTGCCCGGTCGAATTGGCGGCGCTGTGCCAATGAACAGCGCACATCGACGATGTCTAAATCATTGAAAAATGGCGCACCCGACACGATTCGAACGTGTGACCTTTGCCTTCGGAGCAAGATAACGTGCCTATCCCAAAAAGTGCGATAAGGTACGCATGGTGCTCTGTCTGATATTGCAGATATGCGCGTTTCCCAAGATGACCGTTGAAGCCACATAAGGTTCAAATCCTTCCCAGGATTTGAACCTGCGGCGTCTCGGCTAGTCCCGATCGCGAGTCGCGCTGCGTGCGACGTTCCATGAGCTTCGGCAAGGTGCTAAAAAAGACGTGCGCAAGCGCCTTGCGATATCTCGCGAGGCGGTAGGATGGCCACCGTGCTATCCGCCCAGTGCGCCCTGCGTATTGACATAAAGTGCGTAGATCGACTGGCTCGCGGCCATGAACAGACGGTTGCGTTTTACCCCCCCGAAGCAGATGTTGGCGCAGCGCTCGGGCAGTGCGATGCGGCCGATCGGGGCGCCGTCGGGGGCGAACACCATGACGCCGTCGAGCATGGGGTCGCCCATACCCCAGCCACACCAGAGATTTCCGTCGATATCGCAGCGAATGCCGTCGGGGGTGCCGGGGCCGGCGTCGATCAGCACACGCTTATTGGAAAGTCTGGTGCCATCCGGCGACACGTCATATGCCAGGATCTTGCGGTTCGGCACGCCCCGGGAGTCCACAACATAGAGGATCTTCTCGTCCGGTGAAAAGCAAAGCCCGTTCGGTCCGAGCACGCCTTCGGCCACGATGGTGGCATTGCCGGTCGCGCCGTCGATCCGATAAACATTGGCGTCGATCTCGGGTTCGGCCTTGTAGCCTTCGTAATTGCCGAGCAGGCCGAACACGGGATCGGTGAACCAGATCGAGCCGTCGGATTTCACGACGATGTCGTTCGGCGAGTTCAGTCGCTTACCCTCGAAGGAATCGATAAGGACGGCGATCGAGCCGTCGTATTCGGTGCGGACGACGCGGCGACCGCCGTGCTCGCAGGTGATGAGCCGGCCCTGGCGATCGCGGGTGTTGCCGTTGGCAAAGTTCGACGGTTTTCGGAAAATCGAGACCGCGCCCGTCTCCTCGTCCCACTTGATGATGCGCTGGTTTGGGATGTCGCTGCACAAAAGATAACGCCCATCGCCAACCCATACAGGACCTTCAGCCCAGCGGAGCCCAGTGGCAAGGCGCTCGACAGCGGACTGCTTGAGCCAGTATTTCTCAAAGCGAGGATCGAACGCGGTAATCGCTGGATCGGGATAATAGGTTGCCGGACGGAAACCTGGAGAATGAGAAGATGCGTCGGACACTTGCTGTTCTCTGTTGCGTTTCCTCTATGTCGCCATAGGTAGCAGGCGATGCTTGATTGCGATAATATCTAATTATCATCAACCTGATCGAAAATGGGCATCAGTAGAAAATGGATCTGCGCCAGTTCCGCTACTTCTGCCAGGTCGCGCGACGGGAGAATTTCCGTAAAGCCAGTGAGGACCTGCGCATCGCGCAATCGGCGCTGACGCGACAAGTGCAGCTCCTTGAGCAAGAACTCGGTTTTCAGTTGTTCGATCGCGTCAAGCGCGGCGTGCGGTTGACTGCGGCGGGCCAACGCTTGCTCGAACGTTCGCAGTATATCCTGGACGAGGTTGACCGTCTCAAGGAGACACTGCGGCTCGAGGCCCATGTGCCGAGCGGGCCGGCTTCGCTCGCGGCGCCGCCGCCGATCGGAAGGTTCCTCTTCCCGAGGCTCGCCCAGATCTTCCTGAAATCTTATCCGAAGGTGACGCTGAGCCTGCTCGAGACTTTCACGTCGAGCGCACTGGGGCTGCTTCGGCGCGGCGAACTGAGCCTCGCCATTGTCACGGATCCGCCGGTCGATCCTGTGATCGAATACATCCCTCTCTTTACCGAATCGATCCATCTCGTCGGTCGTCTCGATGATCCGCTCTTGAAAAAGCGCAGCCTTGAGGTGAAGAGCCTGGCGGATCTGCCTCTCGTCATGACCAGCAAACATAACCGCTCGCGTCAGTTGATCGAGAGCTCAGCCGCGCGCGAAGGCGTGCGCCTCGACATTCGCCTGGAGTTGGAAGGGTTGGGGACCCTGCGGCAATTGTTGCAGAACGGCCGGATCTATAGCTTGTTGCCTCAATCCGCGATCCCTCAGGATTCTCCGGCGCGGCGGCTCGGCGCGGTGCCGATACGGGGGCTCGTCATGAAGCGCTACCTCGCCAAAAGCCGGAACGAGACGACCTCGATCGCGCGCGAAACGCTGGAGAAAGCCGCGATTGCCGAAGTGTACGAGTTCGCAAAGAGGATCAACCTCCGCGAGCGCTGACCGGGGCGAAGGGCTTAAAATTAGGGAACGCGTATGTGGCTGAGAGCTTCACGCAGGTGATCTATCACTTCATTGATGCCGAATTTAGATCAAAACGATGATTATTTAATATTATCGCCATCAAAATGTGACTGATAGCTTTCCGCCGGATCGCCCGACATCACGAACCGCTGCGCACGACAGCGAGCAGTCGGGCTCCGGGGAGAGAAATGGCCGATGTGACGCTCGACGGCCAAGGCGCCGTTCAACAAGATGTGGCAGGCACGATCCTGGCGACGGGCCGGGACTATTCGCAGCACAACGCGCAAGACTGGCTCGACGCGCTTGAGAGATCGAGGCTGACGCCGCGCTATTACGTGACGATGGTGCTTATCGTCCTTCAGGAAATGTTCGAGTACTACGATTTCTTGTTGGTTGGCTATCTTGTCTCCGTGCTCGCGCCGGGCTGGCATCTCACCTACGGCCAGAGCGCGATCATGCTGCTTTCCTCGGGCGTTGGCGCGATTGCAGGGGCCATGATCGGGGGGAAATTCGCTGATATCGTCGGCCGCAAGCCAATGATCTGGGGCGGCGGTGCGGTGTTCGCGCTTGGCGCCGCCGGTATGGCCCTGATCCCGGACGGGGCCTGGATTCAGTTCTCGCTGCTGCGCTTTGTTGTCGGCTGCGGCTCGATGGCGGCAAGCACTGCGCAGAACCCGTTGGTCGTCGAGATTACGCCGACGCGCTACCGGACTTTTATCTCCAGCATGATGATGGTGCCGGTCGCGCTCGGGACCATGTGCGCGGCGCTGATTTCGGCGAGCCTTCTGCCCGTGATCGGATGGCGCGGCGTAGCCTTCACCGGCGCGGCACCCTTGGTTACTTCCATCTTGATCTTCTTCATCGTCCCCGAATCAACGCGCTGGCTGCTGTCGCGGGGCCGCAGTACGGACGCGCGGCGTGAGGCGGCAAAACTGCTCGGATTGAGCGAGCAATCGATCTCGCTGCCGCATTCGGTTGAGCCCCCACAGAAGACGGGGTCGTTCATGGAGCTGTGGCAGGACCAGAAGCGGTTCTGGTGGATCGTTGTCATCTGGATCGGCATCTCTACCGGTGTCTATGGCATTCAGCTGTGGGGGCCGACCATCCTGTCGCAACTTCTGAAGATCACCGCGCATGAGGCGGCACGTTATTTCGTCTACGTCGGCTTGGCTTCTCTGCTTGGCCGCGTGCTCTTCTCGGTGTTGCCGCTCATGATCGGCCGCCGGGGCGCTGCAATCGTCGGCACCTCCATGTCGGCCATTGTCATGCTCGCAATCTTTGCGTTCTATCGAGACTTCATCTTCGGCTGGTCGGCATTTGCACTTTTGATGGTTGTTGGAGCTGTCTTTTACAGCGGCATGTTCTCCAACATCGTGCCTTACGTGATCGAGGTATTTCCGGTCTCGCTCGGCGGACGCGCTTATGGCCTCGCGCAGGCCTGTAACGGTGTCGGCAAGATTCTAGGACCGGTGTGCCTCGCGTTGATCGCTGGCAGTCACGACGTGATCTCGCCGCAGGCCACGACCGATGCGGTTGTACCCGTCTTCCTGTTCCTCGCGGCTTGCGAACTGGCGGCGCTGATCGCGATCGTCGCGTTCCGGCGGGAGCCGCACGGCAAACCGATGAATATCGCTTAGCAAGAAAGGATAAGAGATGTTTGAAATTCCCGTTTTGATCTCCGGTGGTGGCCCGGTGGGACTCGCGGCCTCAGTCATGCTCTCCCAGCACGGTGTGCGTTCGCTTCTGGTCGAACGTCACGCAGGCACTGCGCTGACACCGAAGGCGCGCTCCATCAGTGCTCGTACGATGGAAGTGTTCCGGCAATGTGGCATCGAAGCTGCGGTCCGTGCGGCGAGCATGGCCGAAGAAGGTGTCGGTCTGATGATCTGGACGGAGGCGCTGGCCGGGCGCGAGATCGAGCGGCGGGTGCCGGGACCTGCCCTCCCTGAGAATATGGCGCTGACGCCGGTCAAGAATTGTTTCTGCGCCCAGGACGATTTCGAGCCCGTGATCCGCCGTCATGCCGAGACCGCGGGCCCGGGCGAGCTTCGCTTCAACACCGAAATGACGTCTTTCAAGCAAAGGGCGGATGGCGTTACCGGCATTTTGACAGATCGCGCGACCGGCGCCGAAACGCCGTTCGCCGCGCGCTATATGATCGCGGCGGACGGCGCGCAGAGCAGGGTGCGGCGTGCGCTCGGGGCGACGATGACCGGCGAAGAGAAAGTTTATGACAGCGTCAACATCCTTTTTCATGCCGATCTGACACAATGGGTCGAGCATCGACCGGCCGTGCTGTATTTTGTCGAGCTGGAGGAGCTGCGCGGTACGTTCCTCACCATCAACGGCCGCGACCGCTGGGCTTTTCTCATTCACAGCCCCAGCAAGTGGGGCTGGATGCCTGCGGATTTCACGCCGGACTTCTGCGCTGAGCTAATTCGCAAAGCCGTTGGTGTGCCGGATATCCCGGTCGAAGTGCTTGCCGTGGGGCCATGGGAAGCCTCCGCGATCGTTGCCGATCGATACCGGTTCGGCAATGTCTTTCTCGCCGGCGACGCCGCGCATGAGATGCCGCCGACCGGCGGCTTCGGTCTCAACACCGGCGTGCAGGATGTCCACAACCTCGCCTGGAAGATTGCCGCTGTCCTGCGCGGCAGAGCTGATGAGGGGCTGCTCGACAGCTATCACGACGAGCGTCAGCCGTTTGCGACCATCACCACTCAAGCCTCGCTCGCAAACGCAATGTCGATGAAACGCAAGGAAAAGCAGCCCGGGGCGGTGGCGCGCAGCGAATTCTTGAACGAACAGGGCTTGATTTTCGGGGCCAGCTATCAATCGCGTGCGGTGATCCCGGACGGCACGCCACAAGCCGCCCTCGATGATCCGTTAACCGAATATCGGCCGTCAGCGCGCCCGGGCAGCCGTGCGCCGCATGTCTGGCTCAAGCGTGGCGCTGAACGGATCTCCACGATCGACCTGATCGGCCCGCATTTCCTGCTGCTGGCGGGCGCCGAGGGTGACACCTGGTGCCGTGCCGCGCGATCCGTCGCTCCCTCCTGGCCGCCGCTCCTCGCGTACGCCATCGGCAACGATACCGAAGTCAGCGATGACAGCGGCAAATGGCAGTCGGCCTATGGCATCGACGCCGACGGTGCCGTGCTGGTGCGCCCCGATGGTCATGTTGCCTGGCGCAGCCGTTCCGGTGTGTCCCATCCGGAATCGGCTTTGCGCGCTGCGTTTGATCATCTGCTCGGCCGCGTGCCGGAAATGGCATAGGCATGCTTCACCCTTCTCGCCGCGAGTAGGTCGGATCGAATGGGAAGACGCGATCCAGGTGTCGCGGCGCGATATCCATTGAGGTTTGCCGCCCCCATTCGGTTTGCTTCGTGACTCTTTCTACTGGAGGGAAGTGACCCAGCCAGATCCATCAATTGAATCTGATCAATATCTAGACATCCAATTCTCAGAAACAGCGAAGGGAATGCGATCCGTGGCAAACAACAAGATCAGGCAAGTTTGGGCTTCCGGCAGGACGGTAGTGAACGCATGGCTCGCGATTCCCTCCGGGTTTTCCGCCGAGATCGTCGCGCAATGCGGCTTTGACAGCGTCACCGTCGACATGCAGCACGGCGTGCAGGACTATCTCTCGATGGTGCAATGCTTTCAGGCGATGGATCGCCATCCTGTGACACCGATGGTGCGCGTGCCCTGGAACGAGCCTGGCATCATCGGAAAAGTGCTTGATGGCGGCGCCTATGGCGTGATCTGCCCGATGATCAACACGGCTCAGGAGGCGAAAAATCTTGTCGCCTATTCCAAATACCCACCGCAGGGCACTCGCTCCAACGGTCCGATCCGCGCTGGGATGTACGGCACGGCAGGCACCTATCAGAGGACCGCTAATGACGAAATCGTGCTCTTGCCGATGATGGAGACCAAGACTGCGGTCGAGAACATGGAGACAATCCTCGATGTCCAGGGCATCGACGGCGTCTATATCGGCCCAGGCGACCTCGGTTTCTCTTATGGCTTGGAGCCTAAACTAGACCGCACGGAGCCCGAGATTCTCAAGATCTACGAGAAGATTGTGAAGGAGTGCCACAAACGCAAGCTCAATCCGGGCATCCATTGCAGTGGCGCCGAAGGTGCAGTGCGCGCCATGAACATGGGCTTCACCCTCGTGACCCTGTCCAACGAAGTCGGGATGATGGCGACCTACGCCAAACTGCAGGTGAGCCAGACGCGCAAAGAGTCCGGTGGGAAGGCGTAGCATTGTTCGATGAAGCGTAGAGAACCGGACCGATCCCCGGAGGTTTCACCACGGTTTCAATGTCCGGCCAAAAAGTAGAGCAGAGGAGGAAATAGATGAGCGGGGCTCACAAGATTGCGGTCGTGACCGGCGCAGGTACGGGGATTGGGCGCGCCGCGGCACTCGCGCTGATGAAGATAGGGTTCACTGCGGTGCTGGTCGGCCGCCGGCTCGAGAAGCTGCAGGAGACACAGAAACTCGGCGGGGACACCGGACAGAGCTTGCCTATGCTTGCTGACATGATCGATCCGGCTTCGATCGCGACTCTGTTTGCCAAGGTGATGGAGACCTTTGGAAGGCTCGACCTGCTGTTCAACAATGCCGGCACGGGCGCGCCCGCGGTACCGTTCGAGAATCTGGGCCTTGAGCAGTGGCAGGCGGTGGTCAACACCAACCTCACTGGGCCTTTTTTGTGCACCCAGCACGCCTTCCGCATCATGAAGGATCAGACGCCGCGCGGCGGGCGCATCATCAACAACGGCTCGATCTCGGCGTACGCGCCGCGGCCGTTCTCCGCGGCCTACACCTCAACCAAGCATGCGATCACGGGCCTCACCAAGGCCTCGAATCTCGACGGCCGCGCCTATGACATCGCCGTCGGACAGATCAACATTGGCAATGCGGCAACCCCGATGACCGAGCGTATGGTCGAAGGTGTGCTGCAGCCCGACGGCCGCAAAGTGCCGGAGCCACGCATGGATTCCAAGGCTGTCGGCGATGCTGTGGCCTACATGGCGAGCCTGCCACTCGATGCCAACGTGCTGTTCATGACGGTGATGGCATCGAAAATGCCGTTCGTGGGACGGGGTTGACCGCGACATCACGCGTGCGATTTGGCCGATGGTTGTCCGTCACGCTCGCGGCTTTTGACGACAATTTCGACAGATTGCTTACTCGACCGATCAGACAAATCTGATTTTTAGGCTCGGGCGCCAAGTAACGCGCTGTAAGACAAACAAAATCTGGCGCACCCGACACGATTCGAACGTGTGACCTTTGCCTTCGGAGCAATTTAACCTGTCCTACGCCAAATCGCGATAGGGCACTCAATGCTTCGCTATCCTACTAATATCATGGTGAAAACTGGAATCGGCGGCTCGCAGCTCCTACCCTGCGATACGCCCCGACTTCCCTCCAACTGCTTACGTGGTGCTTACGCGGGAGACGGGCTTCGAGTCGGAGCAATTCGATGACAAAGCTCAATAAGCGCATCGTCGATGCCGCGGAAGCTCAAGATAAAGACTACGTCATTTGGGATGACGAACTTCCCGGCTTTGGCCTCCGGGTGTTCACTTCAGGCAAACGAAGTTACCTGATCCAGTATCGTTCGGCCGGCCGTTCTCGACGCTACACTATTGGGCAGCACGGTGTCTGGACGCCGGAGCTCGCAAGGAAGGAAGCGAAGATTCAGCTTGGACGGGTTGCACAAGGTGACAATCCTGCCGAGGAGCGTCAGCTGGATCACAAGGCAATTACGGTCAAGGAGCTATGCGATCTCTACTTCGCCGACCTCAAAGCGGGTCTCATACTAGGAAAAGGTGGGCGCCCAAAAAAAGCGTCAACCATCACAACGGACACGGGCCGCATCAATCGCCATATCGTGCCGCTAATCGGTACCAGACGCGTAAAAGACCTGATCAAGGCCGACGTAAACAAGGTCTTGAAGGACATCATGGCGGGGAAAACCCGGGTTAGTGTCAAGACCAAGAAGCTACGCGGCAAAGCGATCGTGCGAGGAGGCGTTGGCACTGCCACGCGGACCGTCGGTCTCCTCGGAGGAATCCTGACCTATGCCGTCGATGCCGGCATCATCGAGACCAACCCGGCACACGGTATCCGGAAGCCCAAAGACAGGGTCCGTAACCGTCGTCTGATCGAGCGGACTCCCGAAAGTCAGACGAAGGCCACGCTTGCCCTCAAGAAGGCCAATATCCTCAGTCCGACCGATGAGGGCATCGATTTCGAGGAACAGACCTTTACCGCAGACTGGTACAACGCGGTCGCCGGCAAGCTCGAGCTCGAAGGTGACGAGGATTGGCTGTCCGGGCAAGTCGGGAAGGATGCCTTGAACGTCGCGCTTGATCTGACGCGACGCTGGCAGAACGCTTCGCCGCCAAAGATTCGCAAACCTCCTTCCGGTGAGTCGGCCAGACCGAATGGAAGGGTTCTGCGAACTCTTCGGAAGGAATCCGATGGCCTCCTCCTCATCTATCCCGTCATGCCCCCGACAAGGGTTGAACTTGAAGGTGGCGTCATTGAACAGACCGAGCTGGATCCCAAAGGGCCTCCGATAATCGGTATTGCGCTCAGCTTTCCCGTAAGTGCAACAACTCTCGGAGTTGAGTATCGCGTGAACACAGTGTGGGGATCGGAAATCAACGAAGACGACGAATATGAGGATTGAAGCCATCTGGCAGGAACTGGACGCCGAGCTCCAAGCTGGCGCGAGTGGCGCCTGGCTCCTTCGATTTGCGCTTCCTGACTCTCGGAATAAGCTGCTGGTGGCGATCAATACATCGTCGCGAGATCGCGCCCTTCTTATTCCGTTATCCAGCGCCGCCATTCCAAACCGTCGAGACTGGCCGCAGTGCAAGGGTCTCGAGTTGTTTGCCGCGCAGGTTGACGGCACGTCACATTTCGGGGTTCGCCTGCTCAACCATGTATACAGCGACGTATTCGCCATCCTTGCGGAGGATATCGCACCGCGAGTTGCAGCTGCTGCAGACGAAAAGAGCGCGGCTCGCGTGATGCTCGACCGGCTTAACAGATGGCAGAAGTTTCTTTCGGCGCGTGCAGATGGATTGTCCGTTTCACGTCAGCGAGGTCTTTTTGGAGAGCTGTATTTCCTCCGTTACGTGCTGCTTCCTCAGGTTGACGTACCGTCAGCCGTTATGGCGTGGCGCGCGCCCGAGAGATCCCATCAGGATTTCCAGTTCGCGTCTGCTTCCATCGAGGTCAAGACGACGACTGCCAAACAGCCTCAGGATATTCGAATTACGAGCGAACGTCAGCTCGATAGTACAGGCACGTCCGCCCTGTTTCTCTTTGTTGCCGTGCTGGATGAACGGGAAGTCGAGCCGAACGGCACCGTGCAGGGAGAAACGCTTCCTGCCGCAGTTGCGGCGCTCCGCAATCTCCTCGGATCGAATAACGTACCGCGGGATACGTTTGACGACAGGTTGCTGGACGCAGGATACCTGGATGCGGACGCGCCGCGTTTTGAGGCACGGCGATTTGCGCTGAGATCTCAGCAGTGCTTCCAGGTCGTGGATGGGTTTCCCCGCCTGCTGGAAGGCAGTCTGCCCTCCGGTATCGGTGATGTGTCCTATGCACTCAGTCTTGCAGCATGCGCACCGTTCGCGGTTCCGGTCACCGCTGTGATTTCGGCAATCAGCGGAGCTCAACAAGGGTAGGAACAGGTCAAGAGTATGGACGGCGATCGGCTTGGACAATTCGCGCAGGATCTCCATCAGGAGGTCCTTGCAAGAGCGGGTGGCGATATCTCGGAAGGCAGTCGCCTCTCTCTCCGCGAGGAATTGTTTACGGAATCTGTTCTTGAGACGCTGGATGCCCACGAAGAGGTCGATGGATGGGAAATCTGTGCGTACGATGCAAAGAGCGTCGGCGCCACGCCCGCAGCAAGGATCAGTGCCTGGGCTCTCTCGGGGGACGGAGCAACTCTTGATCTCTTCATCACCTTGTATCACGGCGCCGGTTCAGTACACGATATCGGCAAGCCTGAAATTCGCCGGCAATTCGAGCTCGCGATGGGATTTCTCAAGCGCGCTCTGTCCGGCTTTCACACGCGCATCGAGGAGGCCTCTCCCGGATTCGCAGCTGCCCAGGCGATTCATGCGGCACGAGAGCTGCTCGCGACCGTTCGCATCTTTCTCCTGACCGATGGCGTTGCCCGTTCACTCGACATAGAGCCGGATTCCGTTCCCGGCATCGAGGTGAAGTATGTGGCCTGGGATCTGGAGAAGCTGAGCCGCCTTCACGTTGGCGTTCGTCAGATCATCGAGCTTGATCTCGAGAAGGAATATGGCGGTGGAATCCCGTGCCTTGGCGCATCGGATGGAACCGGCGAATACCGTACGTTCCTTGCCTTCTTCCCAGCCCAGCTGCTGGGTCGCATCTACGGTGAATTCGGACAGAGACTTCTCGAACGTAACGTCCGCGCGTTTCTTCAGACGAAGGGCAAGATCAACAAGGGGCTGCAGGCGACACTCCGGGAGCAGCCGCAGCGTTTTCTCGCCTACAACAACGGCCTCTGCTGTACAGCGGCTGACGTGACGATCTCGCCACAGGCGAAGGGACTCCCGATCCTGAGCCGTATCCGGGACTTTCAGATCGTAAATGGAGGGCAGACGACCGCATCGATCTTTCACGCGATCAAGAAGGAGAAGCTGACGCTGAAAGATGTCACCGTACAGGTGAAGCTGACGGTAATCACCGATCCAGAGCGTATCGCAGAAATCGTGCCGGAGATCTCGCGATACGCGAACAGCCAGAACAAAGTCAACGGGGCTGATTTCTCCGCAAACGGAAAGTTTCATCGCGATCTGGAGGAGATGTCCCGAACTGTATTTGCGCCCGCGCAATCCGGTCTGGAGCGCGGGAGTCACTGGTACTATGAGCGTGCACGAGGCTCCTATCTTGATGACAAGATCAGACAGGGTACTCCCGCTCGTCAGAAGGGGTGGATTCAACAGAATCCACCTGGACAGAAGTTCACCAAGACTGATCTGGCGAAGCATGAACACGCATGGCTTGGCCTTCCTCATTTTGTCTGCCGCGGCGCAGAAAAGAATTTTCAGGTGTTCGCCTCGCGCCTGGAAGACGACGGTGAGCCGATCGTTGACAGATCCTTTTTTGAACAAGTTGTCGCGCGAACAATCATCTGGCGTGCAGCCGAGCGACTGTTCGACTCGCTCGAGCTGGAAGGGTACCGCGCGCAGAGCGTCGCATATGCGATGGCCTGGATCGCAGAACACAGCGGCCGCAGGATCGACCTGCAGAAGATCTGGCGCGAACAGAAGATATCCGATGAGATATCGTCAGTCCTGCTCGCCGTTTGCAGCGAAGCTCATAGGTTTCTGAGCTCGCGCTCCGGAAATGTCGGCGAGGCCTCCAAGAAGCCCGAGACGTGGGCGCTATTCCGATCACTTGAATTCGATTTGCAGAGCGGCTGGCGGGACGGCTTGCGGACCACGCCCGTTGAATCCTATCCCGCCGGGAAGCTGAGCCCGGAAGCAGCAGCATCCTCAAATGCGGTGATCAACATTCCCGCTAGCGACTGGTTTGAGCTGGCCAAGTGGTCGAAGGAGCATGGCTTTCTCGAGGGATGGGAACGAAGCTTGGCATTCAGCCTTGGCAGGCTCGCCGCACGTGGAGCGCAACCCAGTCCGAAGCAGGCAGTTCAAGGCGCTCGGATTGCCGAGCGGGCCAAGGAGTTGGGCTTCCTGTTTGGCGATATGAAGAGTGGCTGACACCCTTACCAAGGAGAGACGCTCCGCGTTGATGTCACGCATTCGCGGTCGCGACACCAAGCCGGAGCTGGCGGTTCGCTCGGTCCTTCACCGCCTTGGCTACCGGTTTCGCCTCCACGTTCCGGACCTGCCCGGCCGCCCCGATATTGTTCTGCCTCGTCACAGGACGGTTGTTCTGGTTCACGGCTGTTTCTGGCACCGGCACGAGGGCTGCCGCTTTTGTTACGTGCCGAAGACACGGGTCGATTTCTGGCGCAGGAAGTTTGAGGGGAATGTGGAAAGAGACCGGGTCGTGCGGCGAGAACTCAGGAAAATCGGGTGGCGAGTGATGGTCGTCTGGGAGTGCGAAATTGACGCCCCCCGTCGCCTGATCCGGCGCCTGCGTCAGATCGGCAACAGGTCAAAGAAAACGTGAAGTGGGCTTTGTCTTGAGACGGTCGTTACCCCCCCCCTCTAGGTACTTAATTACCGTAAAAGTCCGCTGTCCGTTGGAAAAGGTACTAGCGCGCGCGTAGCAATGGCCGTGCCACTTTTAGATCACCAAGTCTCAACCTGGTTCTTTTCTCCTTCTACCAGGCTTCAACCTGGTTCCTCCACTCTTTCTACCAGGCTCTGGCCTGGTTTCTGTATTGAATTTACCAGGCTTTGACCTGGTTCTTTCCACTTGCACACCAGGCTATGGCCTGGTTTTGTGTGGCTATATATACCAGGTCGCAGCCTGGTTAAGTTAAGCAACTGAAATTTCTTGGAAAAACTCATGAAGCCCAACCCTCGAAGTCGCGCGAGAAAGGTATTGGATGACCGCTTAGTGCCGCCCGATCTGCCCAGGCCGGAGGCGAGGTACAAGCCTCCTCCGAAGGGATGGATACGGGCTATCCGTGACGCCTTAGGGATGAGCAGCGAGCAACTGGGCCGGAGACTATCTCTCCGTTCGCAAAGTATCGACGACTGGGAGAAAACGGAAGCCAACGGCTCAATTCAACTAGCTACACTGCGCCGTGCTGCCGACGCATTGGATTGCACCCTCGTCTATGCACTCATACCGAAGACCTCATTGGAGGAGACGGTGCAATCGCGCGCTCGCAGGATTGCCATGCGCGAGCTGAGGCGGGTGGCGCACACGATGAAGCTCGAAGATCAGGCAACCGACGATATCGATCAGAAAGAGCAAGTCGCCGAATACATACGCGACCACGTGAAGGAACGCGACCTCTGGAAGGAGCCATGACCGATCTGTTTCAGCAACCCGACGATGCGACAGACCTGTCGCCGGATGATCGTAAAGCACTTCGGCAAACTTGGATTACTACTCGTGCTGACCTCAACAAGGCGGAAGCACAGAACATCCTGAACGGCGCGGCGTGGGCACGGCGACGCCGAAAAGAGCCGGCCGCCATCTTGAATGACGAGTTTGCGAGGACACTGCATAAGCAGATGTTCGGCGAAGTCTGGAGCTGGGCCGGAAAGTATAGAGACGTGAACACCAACATTGGAGTGGATCGCTATGTGATTTCTACGGAGCTTCCGAGCTTGTTCAGCGATGCTCGCTATTGGCTGCAGCACAAATCGTATGAAACTGACGAGCTCGCTACCCGACTCCATCATCGACTCGTCTCAATTCATCCGTTTCCAAATGGAAACGGCCGTCACAGTCGATTGATGGCCGATCTGCTCGTTGACCGGCTTGGTGGCGTGCCGTTCACCTGGGGTGGGGGCAGTCTTATGGAGGTGAGCGAACTTCGCAAAAGCTACATCGCGGCACTAAAAGCTGCCGACAAACATGATATTGGACCGCTGCTCAAATTTGTCCGTTCCTAGGCTGTCTGCATTTCGAGTAGCAGGGAAATGTAGCTGTCGACCGAGCCGAGCCATGGTTTCATCAGAGCGGCAAGTTGAATTGAGGCTCCGCCTGTACGTCGCCCTGCAGCGAGGAAAGCGAGACACCTAGAAGCCGAACCGGTTTGGGGACCGGCATCTCGTTCTGCAGCAAAGCGACCGATAGGCGTTCCAAGTCGCTGCGGCTCGAAACCGCGACGGGCACAGATTTACTGCGCGTGACGATCTCGAAGTCGTTGAACTTCACCTTGAGCGTCACCGTGCGACCCCGGTTACCAGCACCTTCGCAGTATCGCCAGACCTTGTCGATGAGTGGCTCGAGTTCGACGACCATGGCGTCGAAGTCGGTGAGGTCGGTGGAGAACGTGTTTTCGGCGCCGACGGATTTTCGGATCCGGTCGGCGCGGACCTCACGGTTGTCGACGCCCCGCGAGATCCAGTAGTAGTAGCTCCCGGCTTTCCTGAAGTTTGCCTGCATGAATTCGAGCGATTGGTTACGCATGTCGAGACCTGTATAGAGGCCCAGTGCATTCATCTTGGTGCTGGTCGCAGGCCCAATGCCGTGGAATTTGCCGACCGCCAGTGTTTCTACGAATGCCGGGCCCATCTCCGGCGTGATGACGTACTGCCCGTTGGGCTTGCGGTGGTCGGAGGCGAGCTTTGCCAGAAACTTGTTGTAGGAGATGCCGGCCGAAGCGTTGAGGCCGGTTACCTCCTTGATCTTCGCACGGATCGCCAAAGCGACGTCCCGGGCCAACGGAATGCTCTGCAGGTTTTCGGTCACGTCGAGGTAGGCCTCGTCCAGCGACAGCGGCTCAATGATCGGGGTATGCTCGGCGAAAATTTCGCGGATTTGCTGGGAGACCGCCTTGTACACCTCGAAACGCGGCTTCACGAAGATCAAGTCTGGACATTGCCGCTTCGCGGTCACCGATGGCATGGCCGACCTGACGCCAAACTTGCGCGCTTCGTAGCTGGCCGCCGCCACGACGCCGCGCTCTCGGGATCCGCCGACGGCGACCGGCTTGCCGCGAAGATCCGGATTGTCCCGCTGCTCGACGGACGCATAAAAGGCGTCCATGTCGATGTGGATGATCTTACGCTGGCGGCTCAGGGGAGCTGCCTGGTCATCATCGTCCTCGATGGTCACGTCGTTAGCCCGGCCGTGTCTTCCTTGACGCCGCGGGCGACGATCCGGAGCGTTCCGTCGGCGAGCGGTCGCTGCAGCTTCAGGGCCTCGTCCAGAGGTGCCGTCATCCAGGTCTCGACTTCGTGCGGCGTCGTCAGGATCACCGGCATCGCTTTGGGATGGATGGCGCCGACCTCGGCGTTCGGTTCGGTCGTGAGGAACGCGTAGAGGTCGTTAGTCGTCTCACCTTCCTTGACCTTCCGAACGGACGTCCAGTTGGTCCAGATGCCGGCGAAGCAGGCGAGGGGACGGGATTCGTCGAGGGCGAACCAGATGTCGCCGCCTTCGGCCTTGTTGAACTCGCTGAAGGAGTTGAACGGCACCACGCAGCGGTTTTCGGCTCCCAGCCATCGCGTCCAATGCTTGCTGTTCACGTTCCGGATGTTGGTCGTGCCGCCGTCCGGCTCCATTCTGAGCAATTCCTTGAAATCAACGGTCTTGCCCTTGGCCTGCAGTTTTTCGGCTCGCTTTTTGGTCGCATCCATCAGCGCCTTTGATGACGACGGCATCCCCCACCTCGCCGTGGTGAGCTCGCGGCCCTCCGCTCCGTTGCGCACGATCGGTGCCTTGTAGTCCGGAAACACGCCGGGCATCGCCGCCAGATTGCCCACGTATCGGTTCACGACGCGAAACAGCGCGCTGATCGCAGCTTGGTTTGTCGTGATCGAATAGAGATTGCAGATGTGGACGGCCCCCCACTTGTCAGGATTGTAGCAGACTTCTGGCCAGATCGCTTGCTATCAGATGTCCGGCCTGTTTGCGCGGACAAAGCCCGCTGGCCGAGATGGTGTTCGCTACGCGCGCTCCAAGCACATGGGCGACATTCTTAGTGCCAGTGTAATCTTCGGAAGCTCGCGCGTATCGACCGATCGGTCCTTCCATCTACTGCGTCCTGCAAGTTCGTGGGCAATCCGCCGAGCAACCTTGCTCGCGGGCCGATTCCAGATCAAGTCGGCACGGCGGCTACTGGCTGGTTGTACACGCCGCCCGATATCATCAAACGCCAAGCGATGCGGGCAAACTTGTTGGCCAAGGCCACCGCGACCAACTTTGGTGGCTTTCGCTCCAGCAGCGAAGCGAGCCATGGTGTGGGCTTATGACGGCCTTTTCGGACATGCCTCAGCAGCGCGGTCGCGCCGACGATCAATGTCGATCGCAGTATAGAGTCTCCGGCCTTTGTTATGCCGCCGAGCCTTTGCCGGCCGCCAGTTGAATGATCCTTGGGTGTCAGCCCGAGCCATGCCGCAAAGTCGCGACCCGATCTGAACGTTTCGGGCGGCGGAGCCTTCATGCTGAGCATCGACGACCCAATTGGACCAACGCCAGGAATTGTCGCGATCCGCCTGCTCACATCATCCTCGCGGTGCCACTTCATGAGCTTGGCTTCGATCTTTGCCAAGCGAGCTTCGACAGCGGCATACTCCTCAGCCTGGAGGCGGAAGAGATCCCTTGCCATTTCCGGCAAGCTATCATTCTCGAGCACCCGCTTGATAAGTTGCGTAACATTCTGCCGGCCGGCGGGCCCGACGATACCAAATTCAGCGGCATAGCTCCTGAAAGCATTGGAGAGCTGAGACTTCACGCTGACCAAGCGTTCCCGCACAGTCATCAACATGCAAGCCGCTTGCCGTTCCTTTGACTTCACCGATACGAACCGCATGCTGGGCCGGATGACCGCCTCGCACAGTGCCTCGGCGTCGGCCGCGTCGTTCTTGCCGCGCTTCACGTAGGCCTTCACGTATTGAGGAGGAATTAGCCTTACCTCGTGCCCGAACGATTGGAGCAGGCGCCCCCAATGGTGCGAGCTGCCGCAAGACTCTATGGCGACGAGAACCGGCGGAAGTCGCTCGAAGTAGCGGATCATCTCGGCTCGTCGAAATTGGCGCCGGACAACCACGACCTCATTCTCATCAACGCCGTGAAGCTGGAACACGGACTTCGAGGTATCCATGCCGATACGAACGGGAATATTCATTAGACTTCCTCTCATCTTTCTGTGACGCCAAGTGCGCCATCAAACCGCGGGGATGAGAGGCCGTCCACACCAGCACATCGGTCAGGATTCGGTTTGAGGGTGGCGACGCTGCCAAGCCAGTTGTAGCAGAGTCGCGGATGGGCGCCGGCCCGCCTTGGCGCATTTGCGGCAGCGCAGCCGGCTGGCGAGATCGTGCACGAAAGTGGTTGGCGGGTGCTTCATAGCCGCAAGGTCGACGTCACTCGGCGTCTTGCAGCGCGCGCATTTGATCTCCAGCCAGGGGAATCCTCCATTCACCGCTTGGTCGATGGTCGGTGACGGATCGATCGGTTCGCCGTCGCTCCACATGCGTTCGTTCCAGCTTTCACAAAGAAGCCTGTCAGCTTGCTGGATCATCGCCTCACCCTTCGCCCGCATCTCTGCCGATTGGGCGGCCAGGATATTGGCCATCGCGTGTGCCTTGCCGAGCTCTTTCGCCAGAGCCTTTCGGTCGCCGCCCGACAGGGGTGTAGGGTGATACTTCGGGGCCATCCGGACATCCAGGCGCAATAGATCGGATCGGCGATATGGAAGCGGGTTACGGCGTGTCGAACGCCGGCCGGCAGCCGTCTTCTTCATGCCGGCCGGTGCGCTGCTGGCAGGTGTTGTCGAGCAACCGTTGCGCGACGTCCTTCCAGACCGCGTTGCCGCCATATAATCGGACTGCATCGACGGTCTGGATTTCCACGGTCCGTTCGCAGCGGCGACAGGAGATGCGCAGGACGTGACGCTGGATTTCTGAAAGACGTCGCTGCCGCATCTCGGTCCCGGTCGTGTCGGCGCGAGGGTCTTTGAGGACCGATTCCCAATATTCGGCCGGAAGGGGTGCATCCGGGGCCGCCGCGGGGGCAGCCGGCCTGCGAGCGGCCTCAGCGGCCAGTTTTTCCATCTGCTTTGGGGTCGGTATGCGCCAGCTCGCGGGTCGATCGGTCATGCCGGAATTAGAACATAAAGAGAACAAAAGTCGAGTCCACTTGGGCAGGTATCCGAGAAAAAATCGCTCCGTTGGAAGGCCCCGATGTCGGAACCAAGCCGGGCCGTTCGTCTTGAATCCGGCATCAGTATGGAGTTCCACCCGCCATGGCCCCCCGCGCTAACTGGAAAGGCTTCCTGCGTCTTTCCCTCGTCACCTGTCCGGTAGCGCTCTATCCGGCCACATCGGAATCCGAAAAAGTCTCGTTCAACCAGCTCAATCGGAAGACCGGCCATCGCATCAAATACGCCAAGGTGGATGCCGACACCGGCGAGGAGGTCGACAACGAAGACATCGTCAAAGGCTACAAGGTCGACAACGACACATTCATCGAGGTGACCAAGGAGGAGCTCGAGAACGTCGCGCTGGAATCCACGCGAACCATCGAGATCGACGAATTCGTCGACCGCAGCGAGATCGATCCGCGATATCTCATCCGTCCTTATTATCTGCGCCCCGACGGCAAAGTTGGGCACGATGCCTTCGCGGTCATTCGCGAAACGATCCGCGAGATGAACAAGGTCGCGATCGGTCGGGTGGTGTTGACCAATCGCGAACACATCATCGCGCTGGAGCCGCTCGACAAGGGACTGATGGGGACGCTGCTGCGCTATCCCTATGAGGTCCGCGATCCGCAGGAGTATTTCGACGATATTCAGGACGTCAAAGTTACCAAGGACATGCTCGACCTCGCCAGGCACATCGTCAACCAGAAGGCGGGCCACTTCGAGCCGGACAAGTTCGAAGACCAGTACGAAACCGCCCTCATCGATCTCATCAATCAGAAGCGCGCCGGTAAACCCATCACCGCGAAAGCCCGTCCCCGCGGCGAGAACGTGGTCGATTTGATGGATGCGCTGCGGAAGAGCATCGGTGGAGGCGCGGCGGCAACGACAGAGGCGCCGAAGAAGGCCAGGAAGACGCGTAAGGCGGCGGCCGGGCAGAAGGAAATGCTGATGCCGATTGCCGGCAAGAAACCGGCCAAGGAGGCCGCGGCGAAGAAGCCGGCGGCCAGACCGCAGCGGAAGTCAGCCTAGCGTGTCGTGAAGCATCCAGTGGCGCCAGACGGCCGTTACTTCGTTGCCAAGGAGCGATATGGCTGCGCTGAAAAAGACTTCCAAGAGATCGATGTTGAGCGCGGGCATTCTCGCCTACCGCAAGGGCGCTCGCGGGCTCGAGGTTCTGCTCGTTCATCCCGGCGGTCCGTTCTGGCGCAATAAGGATGAGGGCGCTTGGTCCATTCCGAAGGGCGAAATCGATGCCGCTGATGCTCCGGAGCAGGTCGCGCGGCGTGAGTTTGCCGAGGAAGTCGGCCCGAGCGTTTCGATTGGTCAACTCCAACCGCTGGGGGAGATCCGGCAGCGAGGAGGGAAACGCGTCATCGCATTCGCCGGGGAGGGCCATTTTGACCCGGCGGCGCTGATCAGCAATACCTTCGATATCGAATGGCCGCCCCGAAGCGGCCAGCGGCAGAGCTTTCCCGAAGTCGACCGCGCGGAATGGTTCGATATCGAGTTCGCGCGGACGAAGATGCTGTCCGGGCAGGTAGAGCTTCTCGATCGTCTGTTGGGAATCGCGGTTGAGAGCGCCGGGAAATGACGTTCAGGATTGGAATCATCTCGGACACGCATGGCCTGCTGAGGCCCGAGGCGGAACGAGGCCTGGCAGGTGTCAATCACATCATCCATGCCGGCGACATCGGGCGCCCCGAGATCGTCGACGCGCTTCGCCGGATCGCGCCTGTCACCGCCATCCGTGGAAACGTGGACAGCGGCGAGTGGGCCCGCCAATACCCCGACACAAAACTCGTGCGCCTGGCGGGAAAGTCGATCTACATTCTGCACGACGTGAAGACGCTGCAGGCCGATCCCGGCGTCGGCATCGAAGTCATCGTCTCCGGGCATTCCCACGTGCCGAAGATCGACACGGTCGGTGGCGTCCTCTACCTGAATCCCGGCAGCGCGGGACCGCGACGCTTCAAGCTGCCGATCACCTTTGCGACGCTCGAGGTCACGCCTGAGGGCATGCGACCGGAAATCCACGACCTAGGAGGCGACTGAACAGCGGAGGGAATTCACAGGGATGAGGCGAATGCGTTAATTCGTTTCGCCTGCCGGTTACGCCCCGAAGGGAAGCTCTATTTGCGCGGACGTTCTCGCTCACGCTTGACATCCTTCGCCCGCTTGTCGGACCTGAGCCCGAGATAGGCGGGCTGGCGCAGTTCGCCCTTGCCCGTCCACTCCGCGAATTTGACCTCGGCCACCAACGAGGGCCTGACCCAGGTCGTAGCAGCCTCGTCCTTCACTTTGGCAGCGAAGGGTGATTTAGGGGTCGTCAGCTTCACCAGCTTGGCATGGAGGTCTCCCAGGACCTTGTGGCTGAAGCCCGTGCCGACATGTCCAATGTAACGCCATGCATTGTCTTCCCGCACGGCGAGGACGAGGGCGCCGAAGAACGGTCTGGTGCGCCTCGGCGCCGTGAAGCCGGCGATCACCACTTCCTGTCGCTTTGCCGTCTTGATCTTCAGCCAATCCGCCGTTCGGCTTCCGGACGCATAAACGCTGTCGGCCCGCTTGGCCATGATCCCTTCGAGGCCCTTCCGCTCGGCCTCGGCGAAGAATTTAGCACCGTCCCCTTTGCGGTGAGCGCTGAAGGCGATCAGCTTGTCGCGCGGCAAAATCGCCTTCAGCCGCTTCTTGCGCTCAAGGAGAGGCTGCCTGCGCAAGTCCGCTGCGTTCTCGAACATGAGATCGAAGGCGCAATACAGGAGCTTGGCCTCATGGCGCAGCGCGTTTTGAAGCAGCTGGAAATGCGAGACGCCGTCCTTTCCGATCGCGACGAGCTCGCCGTCGATCACGGCGTCGCCCTTCACGCCCTCCAGCGCTTTGGCGACCTCGATATAGCTATGACTGATGATCTTGCCGTTGCGGCTGTAGAGCGCAACCTTGCCCCGCCGAACTTCCGCGATCATCCGGAAGCCGTCGTACTTGTCCTCGAAAACCCAGCCTGGATCGTCGAACGGCGCGTCCGTGAGCGTGGCGAGCATCGGCTGTAGGCACTTGGGCAGGGTCGACGTCCGGCTCATTCGCGGGACAATCTTTCAGAGCGTGTTGCGTAAGGCATGGACGTCCTTCAAGGATTAGGGAACGCTTCAGGGCCGCGCCATGTTCCGTCATGTGCCAGACAAACCAGGGCGCGGGCGTTGATGATCGGGGAGGGCGGCGAGACAGATGGCGAGAAACCTGAAGACCTACCAAACCTCGCTGGGCTTCTTCGATCTGGCAGTCTCCGCTCCATCGATGAAGGCAGCTCTGGAGGCGTGGGGCGCCGACAGCAATCTCTTCCACCAGGGCGCGGCAAAGGAGAGCCACGATCCGGAGGTCATCGCCGCGACCATGGCAAAGCCCGGCGTCGTTCTCAGGCGCCCGGTTGGCACCGACCGACCTTTCAGCGAACACGCCGAGTTGCCTACCGATCTTGGCGGCGGAGGACCAGCGAAAGCCGCCCGCAAGCCGAAAGGCTCACAGGCGAACAAGCGGCCCTCTCGCCCTGTCGACAAGGCTGCGGAGCGCAGGGCCGCTCTCGCCTACGAACGGGAGCAGAGGCGCCGCGAGCTTGAACGGGCCAAGGAAGAGGCCGCCAGGCAGAAAGAGCGTGAACGCCGTCAGCAGGCGGTCGACAAGGCTCAGGCTGCGTTGGACAAGGCCGAGCAGGAGCACGCGAAGCGGGCCGCCGCCATCCAGGCCGAGGTCGAGGCTCTTGAGAAGAGATCGCAAACCGAAGAAGCCCGGTGGGATAAGGAGAAGGAGCGATTGGAAGCTGCACTGCGGCGCGCGCGGGGCTAGTTTTCTGTGGTTGGCTCCCACGCGTGGAGGCCAGCGATCACCTTCAACCGTTCATCGTTCTTCATCTAGTAAGCGTGCTGCGGCTTGGTTCACGGCGACGCGGTCCCGTCGGTTCTCACGAGCGAGCTCCATGACGGCCCGATGTAGCTCGGCCAGAATCGTCAACAGACTTTCCGGCGGCTTATCAGCCCATTGCCAGAAGAGATCGAATGCATCCATCACAGGTCCTCCCGTATGCCACGGAAGAATGGGTGGCGGACCTTTCCCGCGGCTGACTTCGCGCGGTACTCGATCTCGGCCAGAAGCCTGGGTTCAACCCAGATGCCGTTGTGGTCGATGCGTTTGGCATAGGGCTGGGTCTTGCGGATGAGGGGTTTAAGCCGCTTCTGCAGATCGGCCGCCGACACCTTATCGAAGCCGTGGTCGACTTTACCGGCATAGACCAGATCCTTGCCCTTGCGCCGGCCGAGATAGAGCCCGTCCCACTTCGTGCCATCGAGTGCAAACCCGGCAATCGTCAGTGTCTCCCGCTGCGCGCAGGTCTTCTTGACCCAGTCGTTCGTGCGGCCGGTCGGATAAGGGCTGTTTCGCACTTTCGAGACGATGCCTTCGAGGCCGACTTTGCAGGCGTGCGCGAACATCTCGCGGCCGTCTAGCTCGAAACTTTCGCTGAACTGGATGTCGGTGTCCGTCAGGATCTTCTTGAGTTCGGCCTTACGCTGGAAGAGCGGTAGTTTCCGCAGATCGCGGCCGTTCAGATAGAGCAGATCGAACGCCGCGAGCACAATACTCGTCGACCTGCCCTTGAGTTCGTTCTGCAGGACCGAGAAGTCGGTCGTGCCGTCGGCGGCCGGCACTACGATCTCGCCGTCCACCACGGCCGAACTCGCTTTGATCCGCCAGACGTCGTGGGCGACCTTCTTGAAGCGATGCGTCCAATCGTGGCCGCGCCGGGTGAAAATCTTCGCCGTCTCGTTGGCGAGATGGATCTGGACCCGGTAGCCGTCGAACTTGATTTCGTGAATCCAGCGTTCTCCGGACGGCACCTTCTCGATCGAGGTGGCCAAGGCCGGTTCGATGAAGCCGGGGAAGGGCGCCTTGACGCCGATGGCAGCCGGTTTTCGACGCTGAAACGCCACTGAACTACTCCACGCTACAGCCGATTCAAATTGGCACAGTTCGAATCGTTCCGGAACCTGCGAATCCCAATCGCGTTGCTTCGACGTCGCAACAGGAGGATTCCATGGCGGTAGCGAAGAAGACGAAGACGGCGCGCGGCCGAAAGCAGGACCGGGCACGGGTGGCCGGCGGGCAGGACTACGAAGTACGGTACGAGGCGAAAAAGACCGGAAAATCCGCACCGGCGGTGAAAAAGGCCGTCAGGAAGGTCGGCAACGCGCGCAAGCGCGTCGAGAAACGGCTGGGCCACTGAATCGGAGCCAGGTCGGCGTCGAGGCCCGGCGCCGGTCCTTCTAGTCAGCAGGGCATTCCGGGCAGGTATCGCCGATCGAATTCAGCACGTCGCGAATCTCGTCCGCCGCTGCATCAGGGGAGACGCCTGCCGGCGGATCTTCACGGGCGATATTGAAGGCCCGCTCCCGGGCATGCGGATCGGCGCGGTCCTGCATCCAGCCGTGCTCCTCGCACTCACGGATGGCGCCAGCTTCCTGGAGCACCTGGATCGCCCAGCCGCGCATCGTCCGGACTGCTGGCCTTCGTTCACTCGTCATCAGCATAGGAATCGCTCCTGATACGGCGAATCGTTTTGTCTGTCATTCGTTCCGGCTGCTACCACATGACTGGGATTCGCAATCGTGAGAACTCAAGGTTTGGAGTGAAAGCGTCCACCCAGCGCTTCCTTTCCGTTCGTGCGCGTCCGGCAAGTGCCGGACCGGGCTCTCGTTGAACCGAGCCGCGCAGCGTCTCGGCCGTCCGGCTTCGATCCCTCGCGCTGAATAATGTGTCGCTCGCCGGAGGCACTCGCCCTCGGTCCCGCCGTCATTTCATTCCGGCGTCGCTATCACTGCCCTTCGTTCGGGTGCCTTCTTAACCGGTCTCGCAACTGCACTCGGTCCCGGGTCCCGCCGCTACGCGTCGGCGCTATGCTGACCCTCCTGCGGGTGCCTCTTTCTCTGCCCGGCACGGCTTGCACGAGCCAACTGTCCTCTGGCTCTAAGGGGCTCCGCCCCTCGCGCGCGCCAGGGTGAAGCGCCGGTCATGCCGGCGCCGACCCGAGCGGTCTCCCCGGTCTTCCGCGCTTTCTCAGATCCTCGACACCGGCAATCCTGGCACGCGCTTGTGCAGACCCGCTCTTCGAGCGGTCCTCTCGGACGGGCGATCCCCCTCCACTCGGGTCGCCTTGGCACTTGCTACCCCTGGTCTCGCCGACGGGCAGGGGCGCAGGCGCGGAGTGCGCCCTGCACCCATGAAAGCAAAAGGAGATCGATCATGTCGGCCAAGCACGTTGAACAACTCCCCGAGAACGGAACGCAAATTCTCATTCCGCTCAACAAGCTGAAGAAGTCCCCGAAGAATGCACGCAAGACGCCGCACAGCGACGCAGCGATCGAGGCCTATGCGGCGAGCATCGCCGCCAAGGGCATTCTGCAAAATCTGGTCGTTGAACCGCAGGTCGATGGAGAGGGGGTGGCCACGGGATTCTATTTCGTGACCATCGGCGAGGGCAGGCGGCTTGCCCAACTCCTGCGGGTGAAACGGAAGGAGATCAAGAAGACCGAACCGATCCGCTGCATCGTCGACACCGCGAACGATCCGCATGAGATCAGCCTTGACGAGAATGTCACCCGGGAAAACATGCACCCCGCCGACCAGTTCGAGGCCTTCAAGAAGCTGGCGGAAGAGCGCGGCTTCGGTGCGGAAGAAATCGCGGCCCGCTTTGGGGTAACGCCGCATGTCGTGCGGCAACGTCTCCGACTGGGGGCCGTCTCTCCAAAGCTGTTGCAGGTCTATCGCGAGGGCGATCTTGCCCTTGAGCAATTGATGGCCTTTGCCATCACCGATGATCACGCCCGGCAGGAAGGTGTCTACGAGCGCCTGTCCTACAACCGCGACGCCAGCACCATCCGCCGCATGCTCACCGAAACCCATGTGGCCGCAACCGACCGCCGCGCGCGCTTTGTCGGACTCGAAGCGTACACCGAAGCAGGCGGCTCGGTCCTACGCGACCTCTTCACGGAGGATCGCGGCGGATATCTGGAGGATGTAGCGCTGCTTGATCTGCTGGTGACCGCAAAGCTTGGCCGCGAAGCCGATGCGGTTCGGGCAGCCGAGGGCTGGAAATGGACGGAAGCCCATCTCGATTTTCCGCATGCCCACGGCATGCGGCGGACCTATCCGCATCCGGTCGAGCTTTCGGCGGAAGACAAGTCCGCCCTTGAGGTGGCACAGACCGAGTTCGACCGTCTCACCGAGCAGCACCAGACGGCCGATGAACTGCCTGACGATGTGGATGCCCGGTTCGGTGAACTTGAAGCTGAGATCGAACGGCTGGAATCGAAGCGGCAAGCCTACCATCCCGACGAGGTCGCACGTGGCGGCGCATTCGTGATCCTCAATCACGACGGAGCCCTGCGGATCGAACGCGGTTTCATCCGGCCCGCCGACGAAAAGCCCCAACCCAAAGTGGAGCAAAGCGCGGAAGCCTCAGAGGCAGGCGGTCCGGAGGGAGCAGAGGATCAGGCAATGCAGGATGAGAGCGAGGAAGGAGCGGGTGCCGCCGATGAGGAAGAGGACGACCGCCCATTGTCTGATGTTCTCGTTCGTGACCTCACCGCGCACCGAACTTTGGGCCTTCGGCTCAATTTGAGCGAACAGCCGGAAGTCGCCATCGTTGCGGTCACCCATGCCCTCGCGGCGCAAATCTTCTATTTTGGTGCCGACGCCCATGTCGTCGGTATCCAGCCGATCAAGACGGATTTGGCAGGGCATGCGGACGGGATCGAGGACACGCCCGCCGGCAAGGCTTGGGCAGATCGCCACAGCAATTGGGCAAGGCAGATACCGCGCGACGTCACGAGCCTCTGGGCGTTCATCGCCGAGCTCGATCACGACAGCCGCATGGCCTTGTTCGCCCATTGTGTCGCGCTGACCGTCAACGCGGTCAAACTGCCGTGGGAGCGGAGGCCCCGTGCTTTGGCAACAGCCGACCGGCTGGCGGAAGCCGTTTCGCTCGACATGACCGGCTACTGGCGGCCGACCGCGCGCAGCTATCTCGGTCGCGTCACCAAGACAACGCTGACGAATGCGCTGTTGGCCGAGGTAGCAAAGACCTCCGACCGTGTCGTGTTGATCGAAGATACCCGTGAACTGCAGTGCACGGCGCCCAATCTTGTAGCGCTGCGAACCAAGGACGGCGTAGCCACGCTGTCGGACCTTGTCCGCTCCTCGCTGCGACTGCGTCCTGATCGGATTCCCGTTGGCGAGGTTCGCGGTGCTGAAGCGCTGGATTTGCTCAAGGCCTGGGGCACGGGCCACCCCGGTGGCATCGGCACCATTCACGCGGGCACCGCGCTCGGCGCGCTGCGGCGGCTCGAGCAGCTCATTCAGGAAGCTGTGATCACGGTTCCGCGGGCCCTGATCGCCGAGACCATCGACCTCGTTGCTGTGCTTGCGGGACGCGGCGCTGACCGTCGCCTCGCCGAGCTCGCCCTGGTCACAGGGCTTGGTGCCGCCGGCGACTACAGTCTTTCATCAGTAGGAGACTGACATGCGTTCGAACTCTCGTTTGCTACGGCAAGCCGCATCACTCGTTGCTTCCGGTTCGGTTCTTTTTGCGACGGCGCCGGCTTGGGCGGCTGGCTCGAACATGCCGTGGGAGCAGCCCCTCAATCAGATCCTACAGTCGGTCGAGGGGCCGGTCGCCAAGATCATCGCCGTCATCATCATCGTCGTGACCGGTCTCACGCTGGCCTTCGGCGATTCGTCGGGCGGTTTTCGCAGGCTGATCCAGATCGTGTTTGGTTTGTCGATCGCGTTCGCGGCCTCGAGCTTCTTCCTGTCGTTCTTCTCCTTCGGCGGCGGCGTGGTGATCTAATGGATGACCCAGTCGCAGGTTTTGTCGTGCCCGTTCACCGCGCGCTCACTGAGCCAATCCTGATGGGCGGCGCGCCGCGATCGGTCGCGATCGTCAACGGCACGCTTGCGGCAGCCCTTGGACTTGGACTGCGGCTCTGGATCGCGGGTCTCGTCCTCTGGTTCATCGGCCACATGGCCGCCGTCTGGGCCGCCAAGCGCGATCCCGCCTTCGTCGATGTCGTGCGCCGACACCTGCGCATCCCCGGTCATCTCAACGCTTGAGCTCTCGGTCATGATGAACCTCGCCGAATATCGTCATTCTAATGCCCGACTTGCCGACTTCCTGCCTTGGGCAGCTCTGGTCGACGAGGGAATCATCCTGAACAAGGATGGTTCGTTTCAACGGACAGCAAAATTCCGGGGACCAGACCTCGATAGCGCGGTACCGGCCGAACTCGTCGCCGTCGCCGGTCGTCTAAATAACGCTTTGCGCCGCCTTGGATCCGGCTGGGCTGTGTTTGTCGAGGCGCAGCGCCATTTTGCCGGTAGCTACCCGCCGAGCACCTTTCCGGATGTCGCATCCGCTCTGATCGATGCCGAACGCAGAGCCCAGTTCGAGGAGGCTGGCGCCCATTATGAGTCCAGCTATTTCCTGACCCTGCTCTATCTGCCGCCGGAGGAGCGGGCCGCGAGGGCAGAGCGATTGCTCTATGAGGGCCGCGATCGCACCGTTGGTGCCGACGCGCGCGAGGTGCTGGGCGGATTTATTGACCAAACCAATCGCTTGCTGCAGCTAGTTGGAGGCTTCATGCCCGAATGCGCCTGGCTCGATGATCAGGACACGCTGACCTACCTGCACTCGACCATCTCGACCAAGCGTCATCGCGTTCGCGTTCCCGAAATCCCGATGTATATCGATGCGCTGTTGGCCGACCAGCCACTGACCGGCGGGCTCGAGCCGATGCTGGGTTCGGCCAATGTGCGGGTTCTGACGATTGTCGGCTTTCCGGGTGCGACGACGCCCGGAATTCTGGACGACTTGAACCGCCTGGCATTTTCCTATCGCTGGTCGACCCGGGCGATCATGCTCGACAAAATCGATGCCACCAAGTTGCTGACCAAAATTCGTCGTCAGTGGTTCGCCAAGAGAAAGTCCATCGGCGCCATTCTCAAGGAGGTCATGACCAACGAGGCGTCGACGCTCCTCGATACCGACGCTCACAACAAGGCGCTTGATGCCGACGCGGCGTTGCAGGAACTGGGGTCGGATCAGATCGGACAAGCCTTTGTCACGGCGACCATCACTGTGTGGGACCGCGATCCCAACGCTGCCGATGAAAAGCTGAGGCTGGTCGAGAAGGTCATCCAGGGCCGAGATTTCACCTGCATGATCGAGACGGTGAACGCCGTCGAAGCCTGGCTCGGCAGTCTGCCCGGGCATGTCTACGCCAATGTGCGGCAGCCGCCGGTTTCGACGCTCAACCTTGCGCACATGATCCCGATGTCGGCCGTATGGGCGGGCGAGGCAAGGGATCTGCACTTCAAGGGGCCGCCACTGTTGTTCGGCAAGACCGAGGGATCAACACCATTCCGATTCTCGCTCCATGTCGGTGATGTCGGCCATACCCTGGTGGTGGGACCGACGGGCGCTGGAAAGTCGGTGCTGCTGGCCCTGATGGCGCTCCAGTTTCGCCGTTACCCGAGCTCTCAGGTGTTTGCATTCGATTTCGGCGGGTCGATCCGCGCCGCCGCGCTCGCCATGGGCGGTGATTGGCACGATCTTGGCGGCGCGTTGTCGGACGGAGACGACCAATCCGTTGCATTGCAGCCGCTGGCCTGGATCGATGACCCTTCCGAGCGCGGATGGGCCACCGAATGGATCGGAGCGATCCTGGCGCGGGAAAAGGTCGAGATCACCCCGGAGGTCAAGGATCATCTGTGGTCGGCGCTGACGTCTCTCGCATCGGCGCCGAGGCAGGAACGCACGCTGACCGGCCTATCGGTCCTCCTGCAATCGAACTCCCTGAAACGTGCCTTGCAGCCCTATTGCCTGGGCGGTCCTTCCGGGCGCCTGCTCGATGCCGAATTCGAACGCCTGGGTGAGGCCTCGGTCCAGGCATTTGAGACCGAAGGGTTGATCGGCACTAGCGCCGCGCCGGCCGTGCTGGCCTACCTTTTTCATCGCATTGGCGATCGTCTCGATGGCCGGCCGACACTCCTGATTGTCGATGAAGGTTGGCTTGCGCTCGACGACGAGGATTTTGCCGGCCAGCTTCGCGAATGGCTGAAGACGCTTCGGAAGAAGAACGCATCGGTTATTTTCGCCACCCAGTCGCTTTCGGACATCGATGACTCTGCGATCGCGCCGGCAATCATCGAAAGCTGTCCAACGCGCCTGCTGCTGCCGAACGAACGGGCGATCGAGCCGCAGATCACTGCCATCTACCGTCGCTTCGGCCTCAATGACCGCCAGATCGAGCTTCTCAGCCGGGCAACGCCAAAGCGCGACTACTACTGCCAGTCCCGTCGCGGCAACAGAATGTTCGAACTTGGCCTTGGGGAAGTTGCACTCGCATTCACCGCAGCCTCCTCAAAGACGGATCAGGCCGCCATCGCCCAGCTCCTCGCCGAGCACGGACCGGACGGCTTCGTGTCGGTATGGCTCCAGCACCGCGGCGTTGCCTGGGCCACTGACCTGATCCCTAACCTCGTCAATCTGGAGAAATCGCTATGAGGCGTCTCAGCTTATTGGCGGCCGTTGGCACCATCGCCCTCACGCTCGGCGTCACGGCCCCCGCGCATGCGCAGTGGATCGTCTTCGATCCTAACAACTACGTCCAGAATGTCCTTACCGCGGCGCGGGAACTCCAGCAGATCAACAACCAGATCACCTCGTTGCAGAACGAGGCGCAGATGCTGATCAACCAGGCCAGAAATCTCGCAAACCTGCCGTATTCCTCGCTGCAGCAACTGCAATCTTCGATCCAGCGGACCCAGCAATTGCTGGCCCAGGCCCAGCGGATCGCCTACGACGTCCAGCAGATCGATCGCGCCTTCTCGACGAGCTACGCGCCGGTCACCGGCAGCCAGTCCAACCAGGCGTTGATCACAAGCGCTCAGTCGAGATGGCAGAACTCGGTCGCCGCATTGCAGGATGCGCTCCGCGTCCAAGCTGGCGTTGTCGGAAATCTCGACACCAACCGCATCCAGACGTCTGCCTTAGTCACATCAAGCCAAGGTGCCAGTGGCGCTCTTCAGGCGACGCAAGCCGGCAATCAGATTCTCGCGCTCCAGGCCCAGCAACTCGCCGATCTCACCGCTGCCGTGGCGGCACAGGGCAGGGCGCAGAGCCTTGAAGCGGCGCAGCGCGCCTCCGCCCAGGATCAGGGGCGGGAACAGCTCCGGCGCTTTCTGGCGCCTGGGCAGGGCTATCAATCATCTAACGTGCAGATGTTCCACTAATGCCCGATGTAAACGCGTTCAAGGCATTGTCGCTGCTTGTGTCGATCGGCGTGTTGGTCGTCGCTGCCTGTACAATTCAGCTTCGTGGTGGGGACGACCCTGCGCCACAGAAGGCGGTGCACACGACGGGTGCAACCAGCGCTGAACTCGCGCGCTGCCGCAGCATCACGGCAGAGGAAGCGGAAGGTTATCAGCATTGCAAGCAGCTTTGGGCCGAAAACCGGCGTCGTTTCTTTGGCAAAAAAGAAGGTGCCGCAGTTCCTAGCCAAGATGATTCCGCCGCAGCCTTGGCGTCTGCCCCAAAGGATCAGAGCCGGATGCCGCAAGGATATCCGCCCTTGGCGACACCTGACGCGAGCAAGCCATGACCGGTACCGGGATCATCGACCAGTTCCTGGAAACGTTCACCCGCTATATCGATAACGGCTTCGGGCTGCTCGGGAGCGAGGTCAGATATCTCGCGACCACGTTGGCCGCGATCGACATCACGCTCGCTGCACTGTTCTGGAGTTTGGGACCCGACGAGGACATCATCGCGCGTCTTGTCAAGAAGACGCTTTTCGTCGGCGTCCTTGCCTATCTGATCGGCAATTGGAATAGCCTTGCTCGGATCGTCTTCGAAAGCTTTGCCGGACTTGGTCTGAAAGCTTCTGGCGCAAGCCTCTCTGCGGCAGATTTCCTGCGACCGGGAAAGATCGCTCAAGTCGGACTCGACGCTGGCCGACCGCTGCTCGATTCGATCTCCAACCTGATGGGTTACATCAGTTTCTTCGAGAATTTCGTCCAGATCGTCGTTCTCCTGTTCGCCTGGGTCGTGGTGCTGCTCGCCTTCTTTATCCTGGCGATCCAGCTCTTTGTAACCCTGATCGAGTTCAAGCTGACGACGCTCGCCGGCTTCGTCCTCATTCCCTTTGGCTTGTTTGGCAAGACCGCCTTCGCGGCAGAGCGGGTTCTGGGCAACGTCCTATCTTCCGGAATCAAGGTCCTGGTCCTAGCCGTGATCGTTGGTATCGGCTCGACCCTGTTCTCGCAGTTCACCTCCGGCTTTGTTGGCGGGCAGCCGACGATCGAAGACGCGATGACGTTGGTGCTTGCGGCGCTCTCTTTGCTGGGCCTCGGGATCTTTGGTCCTGGAATCGCAAACGGCTTGGTGTCCGGGGGACCACAACTCGGCGCCGGTGCGGCTGTCGGTACCGGACTTGCCGCTGGCGGAGTCGTGGCTGCCGGCGCGGGACTTGCCGCCGGTGGTGCTGGTCTCGCCGGCGGCGCCATTGCAGGCGCCGCGCGCGGTGGCGGCGCGGTCTTGAGTGGAGCGTCCGCCGCCTACCGAACCGGAGGCCTTGCTGGCGTCGCGGAGGCCGGTGGCTCGGCCGCCACGAGTCCCTTGCGCCGCGCAGGGGCTGCGCTCGGCGGAGGTGGGCATGCAGGCGAGCAGGCCGCAAGCACGTCGGCCGAAGGGCAGCCCAATTGGGCGCGGCGCATGAAACGTGCCGAGGCCATTCGGCACGGTGCATCGGCGGCCGGCCACGCGGTCCGCTCCGGTGATCACGGTGGCAGCGGTTCTTCCGTCGATTTGTCCAATGGAGAGCGCTGACATGCAGCCGCTTCGCTCTCGCCATTCGCCTTGCAGTAGCGCCTCAGACCCGCACACCGCGTAACTTGAAATTGATCCACTTAATCTCAGGGGCAATTATCGATGTTCAGACGACCTTTCGTGCATTATGGGCGTATGCCCGAACCGGTCACGCCCTATCAAAAGGCAGCGCAGGTCTGGGACGAGCGCATCGGTTCGGCACGCGTGCAAGCCAGGAACTGGCGCCTGATGGCGTTTGGCTGCCTGTTGCTGTCCGCGGGGCTTGCGGGCGGACTTGTCTGGCAAGCGAACCAAGGGTCAATCACTCCCTGGGTGGTCGAGGTCGATCACCTCGGCCAAGCCCAAAGGGTTGCGCCCGCCAACTTCGACTATCAGCCCACTGATGCGCAAATCGCTTACCATCTGGCTCGGTTTATCGAAGACGTCATGGGCCTGCCAGCGGACGGGATTGTCCTACGCCAGAACTGGCTCCGAGCGTACGATTTCACGACCGATCGCGGCGCGGCCGCGCTCAACGACTATGCGCGTAACAACGATCCCTTTGCCAAGTTGGGGAAGGAGCAGATCTCCGTCGACGTATCGAGCGTCATTCGGGCCTCGTCGGAGAGCTTTCGAGTCGCATGGATCCAGCGCACCTACGAGAACGGCTCGTTGAGCTCGACCGAGCGGTGGACCGCGATTCTATCGATCGTGATCGAGACGCCGCACGATGCCGACCGCCTGCGCAAGAATCCCCTTGGCGTCTACGTCCGCGCCATCAATTGGTCGAAGGAGTTGAGTCAGTGACAAAAATGCTTTCTGACGCATACTCGAACTGTCCGATCTCGAACAGCAGGTTCAATTCAAGCTGGTCGGGATGCGGAGCCCCGAAGCGAGCAGTTTTGTCCGCTCTGCTGCTTTGTGCTTCGGCGCTCGGCGGTTGCGCGACCTACATTCCACCCGAGATCAGCTACGACACGGAAGTTCCTGCGTTGTCGTCACCGCCAGTGCTGCTGGATGACAAATCGCGCCCCCTTCACGTTCCACCACTCTGGAAGCCAGCTCTCGGCGGCAAGGCGGGAGGAAAGGAAGAGCTTGAACCGGTGAATCGCGTTGAGACGGCAAACAGCGCAGCCCGTGTTGAGCCGCGCAAGCGAGGGTATTTCAACGCAGCGCAAATCTACGCGTACAGTCCCGGGGCTCTCTATCAGATCTACGCCGCACCCGGCCAGATCACAGACATTGCGCTCGAAGAAGGAGAGCAACTGACAGGATCAGGACCCATCGCGGCCGGAGATACCGTACGCTGGGTCGTGGGCGATACCGAAAGCGGGAGCGGGGACACGCGGCGCGTCCATATCCTGGTCAAGCCCACCCGTGCGTCAATCGAGACCAATCTCGTCGTCAATACCGATCGGCGCACCTACCTGATCGAGCTCCGTTCCCGCGAGCGGCCATACATGCCGTCCGTTGCCTGGTACTATCCGGAAACGGTCCGTGAGCGATCACGTGCAGTCGCTCTGAGACCCGTTCTTCCGGATCCGGCGCAGCGTATTTCTCGCTATGCGATCGAAGGGGATAGCCCACCTTGGCGACCGCTTGCCGCCTATGACGATGGTCGCAAGGTCTATGTCGAATTCCCGGCCGGCATCGTGCAAGGTGAGATGCCCCCGCTGTTCGTGATCGGCCCTGAGGGTAAGACTGAACTGGTGAATTATCGCGCTTACGGCAACGTGCTGATCGTCGACCGGCTCTTCGCAGCCGCCGAGCTTCGCCTCGGCGGAGAGCACCAGCAGAAGGTCAGGATTTTCAGGACCGACGGGAGGCCCTCGTCATGAACACCCTGAACGCAAATGATGAAGGACATGCGGCTCCGGCCCCGCCCTCGGGCGAGCCAACCGAGCGATTTCGGCTGAGGGCTGAGCCTCCGCGCGTGACGCGGCTGTCGCGGAAAGTTTTAGCTGGCGGAACGGCCTTCGCGTTGCTCGTCATCAGCGGAGCCGTGTTGTGGTCACTGCGGAGCAACCATCCCCGATCCCAGACGGCTGACGAGTTCTACAGCACCGACCATCACAATGTTGCCGATGGCATCACGATGCTGCCGAAGGACTACGCCGGCGCCGCACCGCAATCCGTCCCGCAGCTTGGTCCACCGCTCCCTGGCGACCTTGGCCGGCCGATCCTTGCAGCTCAAGGCCAGCTGGCACCAAGCGGCGCCGATCCGGACCAACAGCGACGAGACCAAGAAAGTGAAGCTGCCCGTGTCAGCCATTTGTTTGCTTCGACCAATGGAAGAGGAGCGCGTTCGCCGGCCGCCCCGGTTGTAGGGAGTGACCGCATTACGCCAGCGGGTCCAGGCAACAGCGACGATGGACTCACTCAGAACGGCCAGGACAGGAAGCTTGCCTTTGTGAACGCTTCTGTGGACCGTCGCACGGTCAGCCCTGACCGCATCACCAGGCCGGCTTCCCCGTATATTGTGCAGGCTGGGACTGTTATTCCGGGCGCCCTGATTACTGGAATCCGGTCGGACCTGCCAGGCCAGATCAGCGCGCAGGTTACAGAAAATGTATTTGATACACCGACCGGCCGCTTTCTGCTCGTGCCTCAGGGAGCGCGTTTGATCGGTACATACGATAGCCAGATCACCTTCGGCCAGTCCCGCGTCCTGCTTGTCTGGACCCGCCTCATAATGCCGAATGGCCGTTCTATCGTTCTCGAGCGACAGCTTGGCGCTGATGCTGCCGGGTATGCAGGCCTCGAAGATCAGGTTGATAATCACTGGGGTGAGCTGTTCAAAGCTGCGGCACTATCGACGTTTCTGGCGGTTGGGACCGAACTGGGGGCTGGTTCCGACGCCAACAGCAACGACAGCGCAATTGTCCAGGCATTGCGACACGGCGCATCGGATTCACTGAACCAAACCGGGCAGCAGGTAGTTAGGCGCAGCCTCAACATTCAGCCTACTCTTACCGTGCGGCCCGGCTTCCCGGTTCGCGTTGTCGTCAATCGTGACCTTATACTTGCGCCTTACAGAGGGTAGGAGATGCCAAAGCTTAGAATAGCAGCGCTGCCCGACGACAAGCCGGTCAAGGTCACCACTGAACTTCCGGCATCAGTGCATCGGGATCTTGTCGCCTATGCAGAGGCCATGGCGCGCGAAAGCGGGCAGCGGATCGATCCGGCAAAGCTGGTCGCGCCCATGCTGGCCCGCTTCATGGCCACGGACCGCGGCTTTGCAAAGGCAAGGCGAACCGGTCATTCCCCGAGAGCGGGCGGGGGTGAGGGATAGCGCTCAGCCAGCAGATCGAGAAAACGCTTCAGAGCCGGGTTTTCGTTGTCGTCGCGCCAGTGCGCATGGAAGTCGACCCGGCTTGGCCCCGATCCGTCCTGCAACTCCCGGTACACCAGGCCAGCGAAGCTTGCACCAATGTCCGACTCCATTACGAGACTGAGCCCCATACCCATACTTGTCAGGCTCTTGATGATGCCGCGGCTAACATCGTGGCGCTCCAACCTAGGGCGGTCGTCGGGGCGTACGAGCTTCGAGATAAGAAGATCCTCCAGCTCTCGTCCAGGGTCATACTCGCTCAGGAGGATCTTCTCGTTACGCAAATCGGTCCAGTAGATGATCTCGCGTGCTGCCAGGCAATGATCTTGGGGCAGCGAGATCAGGATGCGCTCGCTCCATAGTAGTAGTGATCTGGTGTCCTTTGAAGGCAGGCGTCCTGGGCTGATGACAACATCGACGGTGCCGTTACGCAGTGCGGTCATCAGACGCAAGCGAGAGCGTTCCATCGTTGCCAATTCAAGTTGCGGAAGCAGCTTCTTGAGCTCAGCTATCGTAGCTCGCAGATTGCCAGTGGACATGGACGTGTAGAAGCCAATGACAAGATGGCCCGTGTCGCCGCGACCACCGGATCGCCCGGTGTCAACGAGCATGTCTACCTGCTCAAGGATCAGCCGCGCAATTCTGAGAACCGCCCGACCCGCGAGAGTAGGTTTGATTCCCCCGCTTGAGCGATCAAAAAGTGACGCCCCGACCAGAAATTCAAGTTGACCAATAGAACGGCTGAGGACGTTGTGCTTGATCGAAAGCGCTTCCGCGGCCCGCCGAAAGCTGCCGCAGTCACAAGCGGCAACAGCTAGACGAAGCTGTTGCAGTTCAATGGCTCTCGCTGCGCTCAGCCGATCGCTCCTGATCCCGGTTTCTGTCATTTCAAAGCTCGATGCAAACCGCAAGACGGGAACTCCCCCGCTCGAGGCGGAGGGCCCTTATCTCATTCGGCGTGTGGGACTTTTTAGGCGGCGGCAAACATAACGGGGGTCCAAAGAACTGGCGTCGAAAGACCTCCGGCCTTGCAGAGCCTGGTGAGGATCTCGCTCGAGATCGCAAGGTAACCCGCCACGGTCACTGTGTTGCCAATCGTTGCAGGACCACCAATCCGTCGTAACGGCCAGCCGGCCCGCCGAAGGACTCTTTCCATCCGGACATCAGTGACCGTAACAATATCTGTGAGCTGTCGTGAAAGCCCGAACTCGACCATTCCGGCGAACAACTCGTATGCCGCTCGCGTTATGCCGTGATTTCCTTTGGGAGCATCGGCTGCAACATCAATTGCGAATCTGCTGCTTTCCCAGATAAGTGGCGTTGAGGGAGCAGATTGATCTTCAAGAAGGACCGGGAAGGTATCTCGAAGCATGGTCGGTCCGAGAGAGGGCAGCAGACGAACGGAACCCTGCACGCGGCCGTTCTCGGAAACCTGCGTCAGATAGATGGGATGCAGTGCATCGAACTCATCGATCTCCATGTCGCCGCTGGTTTGAACGTCCCACGCCAGACGGAGCTTGAAAACACGATGCCGCAACCGATGCATTTCAATGAGAGTGTCGGAAAACTCCCCATACGACGATGGCGCTATCAGTTGAATCATGG